>DASYBB010000180.1:0-30669 GCA_036501025.1 Streptosporangiaceae bacterium | reverse complement strand
GCGCGAACAGCGGGATGGCGTAGGTGCCGGCCAGGGTCCCGCCGAACCCGGCGTTGAAGCCCGGCTGGGAGGAGATGCTGATCGAGGCCGGGACGATCGTCTCGCAGGACCGGCCGACCGGCAGCGGCGCGCCGGCCACCTGGAGGCTGGTGATCTGCAGGGTCTCCCTGGCCGTGGTCTGCACGCTGTTCGCGGTGAGGCCGGCCGTCCCGGTCGCCGCCCCGTCCTGGATGAAGGCCGTGGTCGCGGTCACCGGGAGGCCGAGGACGGTCGCCGACACGGTGGCCGGCGGCAGGCTCAGCGTCGCGGTGAGGGGGGTTGGTCGTATCCAGGGTCACGGCCAGCGAGCCCGGGCCGAGCGGGACCGTCGCGTTCAGCTTCTTGATGTGCGTGCGGCCGGGACCGCGGTCGCACCCGCCGCCAGAATCGCTGCTGATCTTCGCATGACTGGGACTCCTCTGGGCTGGATGGCAACGTGAAAGCCGCCCGCGGCGCTGGTCCCGGCCCGGACGCAAGAGCCCGGGCGGCGGGGTGTCCCGCGGCCCGGGCCGGGCGGAGGCCAGCGTGCGGGTGCCCGCCGCCGGCCGGACGGCTACACGATGGCGGCGAGTTCCTCGGGCACGAAGGACTCCGGGTCGGCCCGCTCGACGTCCTCCACGCGCATCGTGACCGCGACGCGGAGTGCCTCCAGGCGCCGGTCGATCAGGGCCTTGAGCGCTTCGGGATCGAAGTCGGCCGCGTCGCCGCGCTGCTGGGCCGCGCCGCCGTACGAGCCGACGAAGCCGCCCGTGAGCTTCGCCCAGCGGCGCTCGACGAACTCCCACAGCTCCGGGTGCTCGGCCAGGATCTGGCGGCCGAGGTAGGTGCCGTAGGCGATATGCCGGCGCTCGTCGCGCTGGGTGAGCTTCAGCCCGGCCTCCAGGCCGGGCAGCTTCTCGATCTTCCGGAACGTCTCGTCCCAGCGCCGGTACCCGCTGATCGCCGCGACGCCCTCGACGAGCTGGTTGTAGACCAGGGTCGCGTCCAGGATCGCCTCGGGGGACTGGTCGGTGTCCAGGCGCCGCATGACCCGGGTGAGCACGCCGTCGAAGATGCCCGTCCGGCCGTTGCCGTTGCTGCGCAGCGCCTCGTTCTGGGCGCGCACCAGGTCATCCAGCGAGGACGGGTCGAGGCCGACCGCGTCGAACCAGCGGCGGAACATGTCGGTGTGCTTGGCCTCTTCCATCGCGAACATCGACAGGTACATCGTGTCCTCGAGGCGCCCGAGGTCGGACATGCAGCGCAGCAGCGGGACGATGTCGAGCGTCACCGCCTCCTCGCCGACCATGAACCCGCGGGCCGACATCGCGACGATCGTCCGGGATGCCTCTGACATCTCCTGCCAGTCGACGACGTCCTGCGAGAAGTCGAGGTCGGCGGGGTCCCAGAACAGCTTCTTGGATTTCTCCCACAGCTTCCACGGGACCGAGTCGTAGTTGATGCCGCGGGTGGAGTGGTACCGCTCGATCTGCGTCTCCTGGATCTTGCCGCCGTACGACTCGGTCATATCCACTCTCCGCGATAAGGGGAACCATACCGTTCCTAAATTGAACAGTAACGAACCCCCATCCAAGCGTCAAGACGGTAGCTAAGCCCCGGTTCTCCACGTGATGGGCAGAACGTCCAGCCCCGGGACGCGCTCGAAGTGCTTCACGTTGGCGGTTCCAACCCGCCAGCCCGCGGTGATGGCGGTGGCCGCGACGAGTCGGTCATGCGCTCCGACGTCTATTCCGGCCGAGGCCAGCCCGGCCCACAGGCGCGCATGCGCGCGGGCCGTCAGCAGGTCAAACGGGGACGCCGGAAACGCGACCAGCAGCCCCTCGACGAACGCCTCCCGGCGGGCGCGATGCTCAGGCGATGCCCGGTGAACGCTGTGGAGCAGTTCTGACGCGGTGATGGCGGCGATGCCGACCTCTTCGGCTGACCCGAGTTGCTCCTCCAGGCGTCCGCTCACCTCGCCCATGGCGGTCGGAGCGGGCAGTCGGCGCAGGGCGCGCTCAAGCTCGATGAAAACTGTCGTGTCTAGGAGGGTGCCCATGGGTCTTCCGGAGCAGGGCCGACTTCGCCGAGGACGGCCTCCATGTCCTCCGCGAACCCCGGATCGGGCGGCGCTGCGTTGGCCAGCAGGCCGAGTGCCTCTCGCAGGGGCCGTCCGCGGCGGGCGGGGCGAGTGGTGGCGGCGCGGTCGTCAGGATGAACGATGACGTAGGCCGGTCGCTCACGGTTGACTACGACTACTTGCTCGTGACGGGCGACCGCTTCCCTGGCGCGCCGGGGGATCCGGACTTCCTCGGCCCTGATCGTGGTCATGACGCTAGTGTGCCACGCTCCCGTACGGAACAGTGCGGAAGCGTACGGATAACACCTATCCAAGCGGTGGGAGGAGCGGCTGCCAGTCGAGTAGCCGCGCACGGCGTCACCGCGAGCAGAGCCTGGCGGCGGGATGCGCGTGGTTATACTCGCCGAAATGGCGCAGCGCCCTGGCCCGGGCTACCCGTCCCCGCCCGAGTCCCCCGAGCCGGTTCCGGCGACGTCCCGGCGCGCGTGGGGCAAGGTCCCCTACGAGGAGCGGTTCCGCCGTCAGCGCCGTGACCTGCTCGATGCCGCGGCCGTGCTGGCCGCCGAGCACGGCGTGGCCGGGACCAGCGTCGCCAGCATCACGTCAGCGGCCGGGCTGGCCAAGCGCGTGTTCTATGAGCACTTCGCCGACAAGGAAGCGTGCTTCGTCGAGGTGTTCCGGGCGTTCGGGGCCGAGTACCTGCGCTTCGCGCTGGACACCGCCGAGGCGGCCGGGGACCGCAGCGCGCTGGAAACCATCCGCGCCGTCGTCCGGGCGCTGGTCAGCTACCAGGGGGCCGACCCGCGCCTGATCGCCGCCATCCGGGCCGAGGCCCGGCCGGGCTCGGCGCTGGCGGCGGCCTACGACGAGCAGCACCGGCAGATCGCCGACCTCCTCGTCGCGGTGGCCGTCCGGCTCGGATCGCCGCTTCCGGAACAAACGATCCGGCTCGCCGCGCTCCTGCTCGTGCACGGCGTCGTAGATCTCGCCGCGGAGCTGCGGGAGCGCCGGGGCGCGCTGGGCGAGCTCTCGACGATCGTCTGCCTCGCCTTCGGCCTGCCCGTCGAGTAGCGGCGGAACCGGAGCTGGGCCGGCCTCGCGGCACGCGAGGCCGGCCCAGCCAGCCGGGTCAGAGCTCGCTAGCGCCGGGCGAGCTCCGGGTAGTCGGCGGCCACCCCGCCGATGACGGCGAGGCACTCGGCGAAGAAGTAGATCGTCTTGAAGAACTCCAGCAGCTGGCCGTCCTCCAGCAGGATCTTGCGGTACATGACCGTCCGCTGCGCGTCGTAGCCGTCGTGCAGCGCCTTCCAGTCCGCGTACTCCATGCCGAGCACGTAGGTGGCCTGCAGCGGGTCATCGGGCCCGATGATCTTGCAGTCGGTCACGGTGCCGCCGCCCCACTCGACGAGCAGGTAGGCCGGTCCCTCGCCGAGCCCGGCGGGCAGGTTGCGGCACCCGAGCGCCCAGGACGCCGGGTACATCCCCTTGACCATCTCGAAGTAGTCCCAGTACATCTGGAGCTTGCCGGCCTTGGCCTCCTCGGACGGGCCGGCGATCAGCGCGTCGCGGACCGCGTCGGCCCACTCCTTGCTGAAGAACTGTGGCTCGGTCATGGGTCACCCACCGGCCAGGACGGGCTGCACCATCTCGAGCATGGCCTCGAGGTCGGGCGACAGGCCGATGCCGACGTCGTTCAGCTTGCGCCGCAGCTGCTGGAAGAACAGCATCTGCACCTCGGCCTCGGTCCAGCCCAGCGGCTCGTAGATGACCTCGCGGCTGGCCACCCCGGACACGGCCAGGATGGTCCGCAGGGTGTCGTGGATCTCGTTGATCATTGTGGGGTCCTTGCGGACGGCGTCCTGCAGGTACTTCATCCCGCCCTGGACGTGACGGGACTCGTCGCGGCAGGTGGCGGTGAAGCCGGTGTAGTAGGCCGGCAGGAACCCGCGCCAGCGGGCGTAGGACAGCGTGACCTTCATGACCGACAGCGCGAGCACGCCCTCGATCCACAGGAAGTAGGTCGTGCCGTAGCGGACCCGCGCGCGCTCGTCGTAGGGGTTGCGGCGGATCTCGTCGGCCTGGTAGGCCAGCAGCCCGAACGGCCCGACGAAGGTCTCGGCGACCCACGGGAACGACGCGTCGAGGATGTCCATGATGTCGTTGCCCTGCAGGCCGACGACCTCCCGGTAGAACCGGTCGAAGAAGACCGTGTGCCGGGCCTCGTCCTCGATCTGCGCGGCGATGTGGAGCTTCTCCTCCTCGCTGGCGCCGATCATGAACACCGGCAGCTCGATCTCGACCTGCCGCTCGCCGTGGTGGAAGCCCGAGGCGATGGCCATGAACGACGACCGCTCCGCCTCGGTCATCTTCTCGGTCCAGTCGATCTTGTCCTGGGTGAAGTCGAGGTCGTAGACGTCCCACCGCTGCTTCAGGTACTTGCGGTACAGCGTCGTGAAGTCCGGCAGCTTCTTCAGGTCCCGGTGGACGAGCTCGATGACATCGTCGATGTCGACGTTCAGCACGTCCTCGAGGGCGGACTCCTCGATCTCGCGGACCTGCTCGTCGCTCAGTGCGCGGGGACCCTCGTGAAGGACCGCGGTCGGACTCTTGCGTTCGGTCATGCAACCTCCCTGCATCTTCGGGAGCGCCTGGCGGTGCGCTCCGCGTTCTTTATCAAAAGGCACTGCGTGTTCAGTAGTCGGCGTCGGAGTAGTGGATGACGCCGCGGAGGTTCTTGCCGTCGCGCATGTCCTGGTAGCCCTGGTTGATGTCGTCCAGGCGATAGGGGGTGACGAGCTCGGCAAGCTTGAGCCGGCCTGAGCGGTAGGCCTCGAGCAGCAGGGGGATCTGGTGGCGGGGGCTGACTCCGCCGAAGATGGCGCCCTGGACGCGCTTTTGCAGCAAGGTGAGCTCGAACAGGTTGAGCGAGACCTCGCTGTCGGCGTAGTGGCCCATCGCGGTCACCACGACCTGGCCGCCCTTGGCCGTGAGGGCCAGCGCCTCCTGGATCATGTGGCCCTTGATCTCGCCGACGGTGTTGATGACGACCTGGGCCAGGCGGCCCCAGGTCAGGTCGGGCAGCGCCGCCCGGGCCTCCTGCGCCGAGCCGAACGCGTGGGTGGCGCCCAGCTCCAGCGCCCGCTTCTGCTTGTAGGGCACCGGGTCGACGGCGACGACGAAGCGCGCGCCCGCGGCGGCCGCGCCCTGCACGGCGTTGATCCCTACGCCGCCGACGCCGATGACCACGACGGTGTCGCCCGGCCGGGTACCGCCGATCGCGGTGGCCGACCCCCAGCCGGTGGACACGCCGCAGCCGAGCAGCGCGGCCAGCTCCAGCGGGACATCGTGCTCGATCTTGATGACCGACGCCTCATCGACCGTCACATGCGGAGCGAACGTGCCGAGCATGCACATCCGCATCAGCGGCTGGCCGTCGCGGGTGGTGGCGCGGGGGACGGTCTGGCTGGCCCGCAGCTCGGCGCCGCGATCGCACAGGTTCTGCAGGCCGGACGCGCACGGGCGGCACGTCCCGCAGGCCGGGAGGAAGGCCAGCACCACGTGGTCGCCCTCGGCCAGGCCCGACACCCCCGGCCCGACCTTGGTCACCACGCCCGCGCCCTCGTGCCCGCCCAGCGCCGGCAGGGGCACCGGGGTCGCCCCCGTTACCAGGTGCTCATCGGAGTGGCACAGGCCGGAGGCGGCCAGCCGCACCTGCACCTCGCCGGCCGCCGGATCGGCGACCTCGATCTCCTCGACCTGCCACTGCGCACCGACCTCGTGCAGCACCGCACCTCTGGTCAGCATCGGCAACCTCCTGGACTTGGCGTCAGCGCCCCGCGGCTGAAGCAGCGCCCGGGCCGGCGCAGCGGGCGTCGGCGCGGCGGGTGCCGGCGGTCGCCGTCGCGAAGCGGCTCATAGCCGAATTAAATAGACGTTTTTTTGATTGGTCAAGATCGTGGTGATTTCCTGTTCCGCCGGCGAGGCGGAAGCCAGGCCGGGTGAGGCGGAGGCGGGCTAGCCGGAGGCCGGGCTAGGTGGAGGCCGGGCTAGGGGGAGGGCCGCTCGGCGTCCTGCGCGATCCGCAGCAGCCGGTCCGCCTCGGCGGGCCGGACATTGCGGTCCTGTGCGCGCTCCCGGGCGACCCGGGCCAGGTGAGCGCGCGGATCGTCGCGCGCGCCCGCCAGGAACTGCCGGATGAGCACAGCGCGCAGCCGGCCCACGACCGGGCGCAGCGTGGCCGGGATGAGATCGGTGTCCGAGCTGGCCATGATCAGGTAGGCCATGGCCACGTCGGCCCCGGCGGCGCCGGCCCGGGCGCTGGACCAGTCGATGACGACCGGGCCGCGGCTGGTGAGCATCACGTTGGCGGGATGCAGGTCCAGGTGCAGCACCCGGTCGCCGGGCCCGAAGGCGGGGGCGAGGCCGGCGGGCGCCGGGATCTCGTGCAGCCGGTTGTGCAGCGCGGCCAGGGTGGCGCCGTGCCGCCGCACCAGCCACGGCCGGCGGCCCAGGTCGGCGAGCATGTCGCGGCCGTCCAGGCGCTCCATCACCAGGTCGCTGCCCTCGACGTCGTAGACCTCGGGCACCGGGAAGCCGGCCCGGCGCAGGTGCCGCATGACCGCGGCCTCGGGGGCCATGTCCAGCGGCACCCGGTAGCGTCGCAGCACCCGCCCGGAGCCGATGTCGTAGACGTCCGCGGCCCGGCCCGCGCCGACCAGCGGGCCCGGCGGCTCGGCTCCTGCCATGAACGGCGCCTCTCGCGACTCAGGGCCGGTGACCAGAACGCGGCTCCCGCCGCCAGGCGAGCTGCTCGCTGTCCAGTGCCCGGCGCAGCGCGGCGGCCTCCGGTGAGTCACCCGCCATCCGGGCCTCGGCGTCGGCGAGCACCTCCGGGGCGACCAGGATCGGCGCCGGCAGCAGCGCGACCAGGTTCAGCGCATCGCTCGGACGGGCGTCCACCGACTCGACCCCGGACGCCCCCTCGAGCTCGAGGGTGGAGCCGTAGGCGTGCCCGTCGTGCACCGGCACCAGGCGGTCGATCCGGACCTGCCGGACCCGGCCGCCGAGCGCACGCACCAGGCCGGCCGCGAACTGCGGGCTCATCGGCCGCGGCAGGCCGGTCCCGCGCAGGCTGGCCGACAGGGCGACCGCCTCGGTGGGGCCAATCGAGATCGGCAGCCGCCGGCCGCCGGAGACCGCGTCCAGGACCACGCAGAATGACGCATCGTCGGGAGCGGACGACACTGCGACGACCTTGCTGAGGCGCATCTCCACGAAGCCGGTGTCCGCCGCCATGACCATCTCCCGACTTCACCGGGCGCCCGGGAAAATTCTCGCGCCCAGCGTACCGGGCCGGACGCCAGCCGCCGAGCCGGCCGCGGTCCGGATCGGGACACCGATGTCGCGCCTGGTGAGGTCGGCCGGCTGGCGCGATCGGCGCCGTCCCCGATTCTCAGTCGGGCGGCTGCCCGGCGGTCTGCTGCCGGAACGCCTGCTGAGCCAGCGGGTGGCCGGGGTCCAGGATCAGCGGCTGGCTCTGCGCCGCCGCCTGGCTGACCTGGCCGGCCAGCGCGGAGCCGGGCGTCGCGTAGAGCACGTGGACCCGGCCGTCGCCCGAGCCCCGCGGGCTCACCGGCGCGACGGCGGCCGGATGGCCCTGCTCGTCGGTGACCCAGAGCTGGAAGTCGTCGTGCTTGAAGAAGGCGATCTCGGTGATCGGGCTCGGGTAGTGGTGGACGCCGCCGCCCTTCGGCAGCACGCCGGTGTGGGCGGGCGTCGGCAGCGGGACGCTCGCGTTGCAGATCGAGTCAGTCCACGCGGCGATTCCGGCGGCGTCGGTAATCGGGGTGCCGAGAAGCTCGGCGATGCCGAGTTCCTGGGCCGCCTCCGGGAAAGCGGCGTACAGGCGCCGGGCGTTCTGCCGCACCTGGTCGACTTTCGCCGGATCGGCGCAGAACTGCGACGACCATTCCATTCCGACGAGGTTGCGGACCAGGAACCAGCCCTGGTCGTCCTTCAGCCACAAGCCGCCGCCATGATGATCCTCGTAGGGGGGCGGCCCGTAGGCCAGGCCGGTGACCTGGCCGGCCATCCGGTTCATCGCCGCCCGGGACCGGACGTACTCGGGCGAGTCGCTGCGCACGGGGTGGCCGGGGATGTTAATGGTCCACGGCTCGTCCTCGTGCTCGTCGTGCTGGCCGGGCGGATTCGCGGCATTTGCAGCGTCTGTCACGGACTGCTCCAAGGTAATGGCGGGGTAAAGCCCAGCATTGCCCGGCGCGGCCCTCAAGCGCAATGACCCGGGCCGCGCCGGCGCCGGCCAGATTTCCCGCGCCCGTTGACAGGCTGCGGGCCGCGCGACTGAGATGTGGCTGTGACCCTGCGATCGGACCCGGAGATGATGACGAGCTCAGCGGAGGAACTGGCCGGCCTGCGCGACTCCGTGCGCGGCGTCCTGGCCAGCCGCGGCACCGAGGCCGACGTGCGGGCCGCGATGGAGACGCCCGCGGGCTACGACCCGTCGCTGTGGCAGCAGCTCGCCGGCCTGGGCATCGCCGGGCTGGTCGTGCCCGCCGAGTACGGCGGATCGGGCGCCGGGCCGGTCGAGCTCGAGGCGGTGACCGAGGAAGCCGGGGCCGCCCTCCTGTGCTCGCCGCTGCTGGGCAGCTCGGTGCTGGCCGCGGCGCTGCTGACCGAGTCCGGCGACCGCGCCGCGCAGGCCGCGCTGCTGCCGGCGATCGCCGCCGGGACGGGGATCGTCGCGGCCGCCGTCACCGGCCCGGCCGGGACGTGGACCGCGGACGCCGTCGAGGTCACCGCCGCCGAGGCGGGCGGCGGCTGGGCGCTGGACGGCGTCGCCGACTACGTCCTCGGCGGCCAGAACGCCGGCACGCTGCTGGTCGCCGCGCGCGAGCCCGCGGGCCTCACCTGGTTCGTCGTCGCGCCGGAGGATGCGGAGATCACCGGGCTGCCCACGTTCGATCACACGCTGCGGCTGGCCCGGGTGCGGCTGTCCGCGGCGCCCGCCACGCTGCTGGGCGAGCGCGGCGCCGGCTGGGTCACGGCGGAGCGGGCGCTGAACCTGGCCCGCGTGGCGCTGGCCGGCGAGCAGGCCGGCGGCGCGCGCCGGTCGCTGGACATGACCGTCGCCTACAGCAAGGCCCGGGTCCAGTTCGGCCGGCCCATCGGCAGCTTCCAGGCCATCAAGCACCTGGCCGCCGACCTGCTGCTGGAGGCCGAGTCCGCGATTTCCGCGGCCCGGCACGCGGCCCGCGAGCTGGCCGCCGGGGCGGACGGCGCCCAGCTGGCCGTCGACCTGGCCGCCTTCGCGTGCGCCGACGCGTTCACCGCGGTCACGGCGGCCAGCGTCCAGATGCACGGCGGGATCGCCTTCACCTGGGACCACCCGGCTCACCTGTACCTGCGCAGGGCGCGCGCCGACGCCCAGCTGCTGGGCACCCCGAGCTTCTACCGCGAGCGCTACGTCCAGCAGCTGGGAGGCTGAGCACCGATGCCGGGCATCACCGACGAGCAGCTGCGGGCCGAGGTCAGCGGCTGGCTGGCCCAGCACTGGGACCCGGCGCTGAGCAGGCGCGACTGGCTGGACCGGGTGGTGGCCGACCGCTGGGCCGTGCCCAGCTGGCCGGCGCAGTGGGGCGGCCGCGAGCTGCCGGCCGAGCAGGCCCGCATCGTGGAGGAGGAGTTCGGCCGGGCCGGCGCGCCGGGCGCCGGCCAGGACCGGCTGAACCTGTGGGCCAACACCGCGCTGGCGTTCGGCGGCCCGGAGTTCAAGGCCAAGTTCATCCCCGCGCTGCTGCGCGGCGAGATCGCGATGTGCCTGCTCTACAGCGAGCCGGGGGCCGGGTCCGACCTGGCCGGCCTGCGGACCCGCGCCGACCGCGACGGGGACCGTTACGTCGTCAACGGCCAGAAGGTGTGGACGTCGGGCGCCGCGAGCGCCGACTACGGCATGCTGGTCGCCCGGACCAACTGGGACGTGCCCAAGCACCGCGGGATCAGCTTCTTCTTCTGCCCGATGAAGCAGCCCGGCGTGCTGGTCCGCCCGCTGCGGCAGGTCACCGGCGAGTCCCAGTTCAACGAGGTGTTCCTGACCGACGCGGTAGTTCCGGCAAAGAACCTGCTGGGCGCCGAGAACGAGGGCTGGCGGGTGCTGCAGACGGCCCTGGCCTACGAGCGGTCGACGATGGGCGAGGCAGCCCGCGGCCCGCGGTCGGCCGGCCCGGACGGCCGCGCGGTCAGCCACGAGGTCGACCTGGTGGAGCTGGCCCGGGCGGCCGGGGTGCTGGCCGACCCGGCCATCCGCCAGGACATCGCCCGGGCCACGGCGCTGCGCACCCTCAACGCGCTGAACTCCGAGCGGGCCAAGGCCGACCTCGAGCAGGGCACGTCGTCGCCCATCCTGTCGCTGGGCAAGCTGGCCATGTCCCGGATCCTGCACGAGAGCGCCCGGGTGCAGACGGCCATCCTGGCCGCCGCGAGCCTGCTGGAGGGACCCGGCTACCCGCGCTCGGACGACGCCAACTTCCTCACCCTCAACGCCTACTTCACCTCGATCGGCGGGGGCACCGACCAGATCCAGCGCAACATCATCGCCGAGCGGGTCCTCGGCATGCCGCGGGAACCGGAGGTGGACCGGAACATCCCGTTCCGCGACGTCCGGTCCGGCGCCTGAGGGCCGGCCTGCTCGGGTCCGGCGCCTGAGGGTCAGGCCCGGGTCGGGTGGCCGGCCAGCTCGCCGCCCTGCCGGCCTCCGTAGGGCCGGCCGTGATCGGCGAATTCCTCCCGGAAGAAGGTCAGCGTCCAGGGCCCGACCTCGATCCGGTCGCCGGTGTGCAGCTCCTGCTCGCCCATCGGCTGCCCGTCCACCCGGCTCCCGGCCGGGACCCCGAGGTCGACCCAGACGTACTCGTCGTCGTCGTCCCGGCGCCGGACCTCGGCGTGGTGGTCGCCCAGTCCCGGCAGCTGCAGGTCGGCGTCCGCGCCGCTGCCGATGACCGTCACCCCGTGCCGCAGGTCGAACTCCCGCGGCTCGGTGCGGGCCGGGGCGCTGCCGCCGAGGGCCAGGATCAGCCGCGGGCGCCCGCCGCCCTGCGGGTCATGCGTGGTGGTCACCTTCATCTCCATCGCGTCCCCCTGGTTTCACGCTACCTCAGGGGCACCTGCGGAAACGGGCTCGGCGGCTCCGCGCACCGGGCGGACGGGGCGGGCTTCGTATATCCGTCAGTTGACCGATGTCTCTCAATGCAACTTGCAGGAGATTTGTCGTGCAAGCACCGGCACGATCCTTCGTCACAGTTTGAGTGGATCTCTCACGCCGGACATCAGCGGAGGAAGGCAAGACTGGTGGATATCGTCCGGCTGCGGGAAAGCTTCGCCCGCGTCGCGATGCACGGCGACGAGTTGCCCCTGTTCTTCTACTCCGACCTGTTCATCAAGCATCCCGAGGTGCGGGACCTGTTCCCGGTCTCGATGGAGGCCCAGCGCGGTCATTTCGTCGGCGCCTTAGTCAAGGTCGTGTCCCAGGTCGACAACCTGGCCGAGCTGAGCACGCTCCTCCAGGGACTCGGCCGCGACCACCGGAAGTTCGGCGCCGTCACCGAGCACTACGACGCCGTCGGGTCCAGCCTGCTGGCCACCATCGCGCACTTCTCCGGGCCGGCCTGGACACCGGAGCTGGCCGCCGACTGGCGGGCCGCCTACGAGCTGGTCGGCTCGGTCATGACCGAGGCGGCGCGCGCGGACGAGAAGGTGCACCCGCCCTTCTGGCGCGGCACGGTCGTGTCCCACGAGCAGCGGTCGTTCGACATCTCCGTGCTGTTCGTCCGGCCCGAGCCGCACCTGGACTACCTGCCCGGGCAGTCGGTCTCGATCGAGTCCCCGAGCCGCCCGAAGCTGTGGCGCTACTACTCGATCGCGAACGCCCCCCGCGACGACGGGCTGCTGGAGTTCCACATCCGGGTGATCGACGGCGGCGCGGTGAGCCTGGCCCTGACCAGCAGCTCGATCGCTGACACCCAGCTCCGGCTGGGGTCCCCGGTGGGCGTCCTCACGCTCGGCGCGCGGGCCTCCGGCCGGGACCTGCTGCTGGTCGCGGGCAGCACCGGCCTGGCCCCCCTGAAAGCCATCCTCGACCAGCTGACGGGCCTGCCCCAGCCGCCGAGGGCGCACCTGTTCTTCGGCGCGCGCACGGCCGACGCGCTGTATGACCTGGACAGCCTGGAAAAGCTGGCTGCCCAGCACCCGTGGCTGACCGTGACGCCCGTCGTGTCCGGCGAGCCCAAGTTCGCCGGCGAGACCGGCAGCCTCCCGGATGTGGTGGCCCGGCACGGCAACTGGTCCGGGCACGACGCCTACCTGGCCGGCCCGACCGAGATGGTCCAGGAAACCGTCGCGCGGCTGACGGCGGCGGGCCTGACGCAAGAGCAGATTCACATCGAGGATTTCGGCTGGAGTGAGCCTTGACAGCAGCGTGGTTCGACGAGCAGAGCAGGCTGACTCCCGAGGAGTTGCAGACCGTCACGTTTCCCCTGACGCGGCTGGGTCGGCGCGGTTACGAGGAAGATCCCGTCCAGGAGTTCCTGCAGCAGGTGCACGCCGAGTTCGTGCGCCTGGTGAACGAGCGGGCCTCGCTGTGGCAGGAGGTGCAGCGGCTGCGCCGGCGCATCCTGGCCGGCGAGGAGGGCAACGACCCGCAGGCCGTGCTGTTCGGTGAGGCCGACGCGCACGTGCACGCGGTCCGGATCCTGTCGACGGCGCAGGTCACCGCCGACCGGTACGTGGCCGACGCGCAGGCCTACAGCAGCCGCGTCACCGCGGAGGCCCGGCTGCGGCGCGATGACATCGTCCGCGAGGCCCAGCAGCACTCGGACATGATCCTGGAAGACGCCCACGCCCGGGCCCGCGAGGCTGCGGTCTCCGCCCTCAACGAGGCGGCGCCGCCGCAGACCGACCGGGAGCGGCGCGCGGCCCAGGCCGAGCTGGCCTACCTGCGCACGTACGGCGATGTCTACCGGGCGCACCTGCGGGCGTACACCGAGGGCGTGCTGCGCGGCATCGAGGAGTGGGAGCGCAAGGAGGCGTCCTCCTTACAGGAGGTCAGCCAGGGCCAGCCGGAGGTCGCGCCCGGGCCGAACGGCGTGGCGCGCGGCTACACCGACCGGCGGAGCATCGGCCACTGACCGGCGCGCCGCGCAGCGCGCAGCACTACCCGAGAACCAGCCCGGGCCGGGTCCCCGCCGGCCCTGGCTGCGGTCGGCGGCCGGCTCCCAGTCCCGGCCGCCGGCCGCCCCGGCCGCCGGCCCGGCCCCACCCGCCGCCGGCCGGCCCGCTCCCGGCCGGCGGTCGGCCCCCCGGTAACAGGCCGCCAGCCGGGCAGCGGCCTCAGGCGACGGTGCTGAAGAACTGCCGGACGTCGGCCACGAACAGGTCGGGCACCTCCATGGCCGCGAAATGGCCGCCGCGCGGATGCTCGGCCCAGTGCGTGATGTTGTACCGCCGCTGCGCCCACTCCCGCGGCGGCCGGGCCAGCTCGGCGGGGTACTGGGCGATCCCCGTCGGCACCAGGATCGGGCCGGCCGGCACCGCGTCCCGCCCCGCCTGGCGCATCTCGTAGTACAGGCGGGCCGACGAGGTGGCCGTGGCGGTGACCCAGTACAGCGTGATGTTGGTGAGCAGCTGGTCCTTGGTGAAGCTGCGCTCGACGTCGCCGCCGCAGTCACTCCACGCGCGGAACTTCTCCACGATCCAGGCGGCCAGCCCGGCCGGCGAGTCCTCCAGCGCGTACCCGATCGTCTGCGGCCGGGTGCCCTGGATGGCGGAGTACCCGGTCTCCTGCTCCTGCCAGCGCCGCATGGCCTGGACGCGGGCCTGGTCGTCGGGCGTGAGCGAGTCCGTCCGCAGGCCCTCGGGGCGGGGCACGGCCAGGAAGTTGAGGTGCAGGCCGGCCACCCGGTCCGGGGCCAGGTCGGCCATGTTGGCGGCCACGATCGAGCCCCAGTCCCCGCCCTGCACGCCGTAGCGCTCCACCCCCAGCCGGCGCAGCAGCTTGGTGAAGGCGGCGGCGATGCGGCGCGGGTGCCAGCCCGGCTCGGTGACCGGCCCGGAGAAGCCGTAGCCCGGCAGCGAGGGGATGATCAGGTCGAACGGCAGCTGCCCGGCGGCCGGCGCGGTGAGCGGGCCGATCACGTCGAGGAACTCCACGATCGAGCCGGGCCAGCCGTGGGCCAGCAGCAGCGGCAGCGCGCCGGGCCGCTCCGAGCGCTGGTACACGAAGTGAATGCGCTGGCTGTCGACCACCTCGGTGAAATGATCGAGCTGGTTCAGCCGCTCCTCCTGGCGCCGCCAGCTGAACTCGTCCCGCCAGTACGCCAGCAGCTCCGTGAGGTACCCCAGCGACGTGCCCTGCTCCCACCCGGCGCCCGCGATCTCGCCCGGCAGCCGGGCGGCGCGCAGCCGATCGCGCAGGTCGCCCAGCACGGCATCGGGCACTGACACACGAAACGGGGCGGGCATGGCGGCTCCCGGGCGCAGAGGGGCGGCAGCCTCGCGGTTCCCGCCCGGCGGGCGGACTGTTACACGGTTCCCGACGACCCGCCGTCGATCTTGATCGTGGCCCCGGTCGTGAAGCTCGACGCGTCGCTGGCCAGGTAGAGGGCGGCGCCGACGACCTCGTGCGGCTGCCCGCCCCGCTGCAGCGGGATGGACGCCCGGGCGCGCTTCTCGAACGCCTCCAGGTCCCAGGCCAGGCTGATGTCGGTGAGGAACGGGCCGGGCATGATCACGTTGCAGCGCACCGCCGGCCCGTAGGCCTGGGCCATGCCGACCGTCATAGCGTCGAGCGCGGCCTTGGCCCCGGCGTAGATCAGCGCGCCCGGGCCGGGCCGGACCGCCGCGGTCGAGCTGACGTTGATGATCGAGCCGCCGCCGGCCTCGGCCATCCGCTCGCCGATCAGCGCCGACAGCCGGAACGGCCCCTTGAAGTTGACCCCGACCACCTTGTCGAACAGGTCCTCGCTGACCTCGCTGAGCGACGGGTACAGCGGCGACATGCCCGCGTTGTTGACCAGGACGTCGCACCGGCCGAACTCGGTGTACACCAGGTCGGCCAGCCGGTCGGCGTCGGCCCAGCGGCCCGCGTGAAAGGCCGCGCCGACGGCCCGGCGCCCCGTCCGCTTGCTCAGCTCGCCAGCCAGGTCCAGGCACGCCTCGAGCTTGCGGCTCGCGATCACGACGTCCGCGCCGTGCTCGGCGAACGCCGACACCATGGCGGCGCCGAGGCCCCGGCTGCCGCCGGTCACCACCGCGACGCGGCCGGTCAGGTCAAACGCATCCGTCATCGGAACGGGCCTCCTCGGGCGTCCATGGCCGCGGGCCCCGCGAGGGGCAACCAGCGCAGCGTATGACAAACCACCCGCCGCCCGCGAGCACCCACCCCGCCCGCGAGCACCCACCCCGCCCGCGCGCCAGGCCCGGCCGCGGGCCAGGTCCGGGCGGGCGTCACGCGCGGAGCATCCGGGCCATCCAGTCGGCGCTGACCGGGCGGTGCCGGTAGGAGACGTTGGCGCAGCCGTGCTGGCCGTCGTCCAGCAGCAGGAACTCCGCCGGGCCGGCCGCCTCGTCGGCCAGCCGCCGGGCCTGCTGCCACGGGAAGAGCCGGTCCTGGCGGCCGGCCACGATCAGCAGCGGCGCGGTGAGCTGCGCCGTGCGCCCGGCCAGCGTGAGCTCCCCGGCCAGGCGGCGGGCCTGCCCGTCGCTGGCGGCGCGGGACCGGACCCGGAAGGCCTGCCGGGTGAGACCGGGCAGCTGATCCCAGGCCGCCCCGAAGTCGAACGGCCCGCTGAGCGCGATGCACGCGCGGACCCGGTCGTCGCCGCTGGCCAGCCGGGGCGCGTAATACCCGCCGAGGCTCACGCCCCAGACGCCGATCCGGTCCGGGTCGATGCCCGGCAGGCCGGCCACGGCGTCCAGGATGGCGGCGCCGGGGACCTCCCAGTCGGGCCGGATGGCGAGGTCGTACTCGGCCTCGCCCTGGCCGGGGCCGTCGACGGAGAACGTGGCCAGCCCCCGGTCGAGGAACAGCCGCTCGGTGTTCCCGAACTCCTCCTTGGCCGAGTCCAGGCCGGGGATCAGCACGACGACCGGCGCCGGCCCGGGGCCGGCCGGCCGCCGCAGGACCCCGGCCAGGACGGCGCCGTCGAACGGGATCTCCACGCGCTCGCCGGGGGGCGTGAGCAAGGGCAGCGCGTCGGCCAGGCACCGCACGGCGCGGTCATGCGCCGCGCGCAGCTGCGCGAGGTCGTGGACGAACAGGAACTTCGCGAAGTGGTAGTAGACCGACGCCTGGGCCAGGTGCGCGCCGGCCGACCGGCCGCGCCCGTCCGCCAGCGCGGCCCGGCCGAGGAACTCGTGCGGCGCGGCCGCCCGGCTCCACTGCGCGCACCAGTCCTCCCACCGGTCGATGGCCGCGGTCACGCGGGTGAAGTCGGACGGGTCCACGCCATTGGCCGTGAACCGGGCCGCCCAGTGACCGATAGCGGCCGCGACACGTTGATCAGCCATTTCGCCATGCCTTTGCACACGATTGCAGCGAAGCGTTGACATGCGCGCGGCGGTGGGCCACGCTAACCCTGCAAACGATTGTAGCGAGCGTCCGGGCGGGCACTTCGCTCCGAGAAATCCAGGTTTGCGCCGGTATCTCTGCTGGGGAGTAGCGAGATGACCGAGCAGGGCAGCGGCCCCCGGCTGGGCTGGCTGGGAACGGGCCGGATGGGCGCGGTCCTGGTCACCCGGCTCCTGCGGGCCGGGTGCGATGTGGCCGTCTATAACCGGACCCCCGCCAAGGCCCAGCCGCTGGCTGACCTGGGCGCCGCGGTCGTCGGCTCGGCGGCCGGCCTGGCCGACCGGGAGATCGTGTTCGCCACCGTCGGGACTCCGCAGGATCTCCTGGACGCGGTGCTCGGCCCGGCCGGGCTGGCCACCGCCGAGGCGGCGCCGGCCGTGCTCGTCGACTGCTCGACGATCTCGGTCGAGGCCTCCCAGCGGATCAGGCAGGAACTGGCCGGGCGCGGCACCGCGCTGCTGGCCGCGCCGGTGATGGGCAACCCCAAGGCCGCCGCGGCGGGCCGGCTCACGCTGGCCGTCTCCGGCCCGCGGCCGGCCTTCACCGCCGCCGAGCCCTACCTCCGCCTGCTCGGCGCGGGGGCGACCTACGTCGGCGAGGGCGAGCTGGCCCGGATCGTCAAGCTCTGCCACAACCTGTTCCTGGGCATCGTCGCCCAGTCGCTGGCCGAGGTCACCGTGCTGGCGCAGAAGAGCGGCATCAGCCGGCAGGCGTTCCTGGCCTGCCTGAACGACAGCGTGATGGGCTCGACCTTCACCCGGTACAAGACCCCCGCCTACGTCAACCTCGACTTCGAGGCCACGTTCACGGCCACGCTGCTGCGCAAGGACTTCGACCTCGGGCTGGCCGCGGCCCGGGAGCGGGAAGTGCCCATGCCGGTCGCCGCGCTGGTGCACCAGACGGTGCAGAGCCTGGTCGGGCACGGGCTGGGGGAGTCCGACTTCGCGGCGCTGCTCGTGCTCGCGGCGGACGCCGCCGGGCTGAGCCTGATCAGCGAGGGCGCGGACGTCTCCGACGGGCTGGAGCCCGTCGTGCCGGTCACCCTCGGCGGGGGAGAGGCGACACCGTGACGCCGTCGGCGTCACTACCCGCGGCTGCCTGCCAGCCGTCCGCTCATCGGGCCTAACCCACAAGGGAAGGAGGACCGGGACATGACCTCGCGCCCCGCCCGGTTCCTGACTCTGGCCGCCGCTGCCGGCACGGCCATCCTCCTGGCCGCCTGCAGCAGCGGCGGCACCTCGGCGAGTTCCGGATCCGGTTCCGGCGCGAAGTCGCCGATCCTGATCGGCGCGTCGCTGTCCCGGACCGGCGACTTCTCCGCCGACGGGCTGGCGTTCCAGCGCGGCTACCAGCTGTGGGCCAGCGACGTCAACCGCCATGGCGGCCTGCTCGGCCGGCCCGTCAAGATGATCTTCCTGGACGACAAGAGCGATCCGACCCAGGGCAGCACCAACGTGCAGCAGCTGATCACCAGCGACCACGTCCAGATGCTCTTCGGGCCGTTCTCGTCGCTGATCACCGGCCCGACGGCGTCGGTGGCCGCGCGCTACGGCTTCGCCATGATCGAGGGGGCGGGCGGGGCGCCGGCCGTCTTCGACACGCCCTCCAACCAGGCCCGGCACAACGTCTTCGACGTCAGCTACCCGATCGTCAGCCAGTTCGACCCGATGACCTCGTGGATCGCGTCGCTGCCGGCCAGCCAGCGGCCGACGACCGCGGCCTACCCGGTCGTCAACAACCCCTTCACGATCCCGCCCGAGCAGCGCGCGATGGGACAGCTGCAGAGCGCGGGGGTCAAGACCGTGTACTACAAGGTGCTGCCGGCCGAGGTCCCGGACTTCAAGTCGGCGGCCGACCAGGTGGCCGCGACCCACGCCCAGGCCGTCTTCCTGGGCTCGGTCGACGTGCCGACCGTGGCCGCCTTCATGCAGGCCTTCGAGCAGCAGCACTACAATCCGAAGATCATGATCGCCGCGGCCGGCCCGGATCAGGGCACGGCGTTCATCACCGCCGTCGGGAAGGCCAACGCCGACGGCCTGATGACGGCCAACGGATGGTACGGCGGCTACAAGAACGCCCAGAGCCAGGCCATGGTCACCGAGTACATCGCCAAGTACGGCGGCAACGCGTCCGGGATCAACTCCGACGTGGCCGAGGCGTACGGGGTCGGCCAGGTGGCGGCGCAGGCGATCAAGGCGACGGGCGGCACCAGCCAGGCCAAGATCATTTCCTACCTGCACAGCGGGGCGACGCTGAGCAGCGTCCAGGGCCCGGTGAAGTTCGACGCGCTCGGCGAGAACACCAAGCCCGTGCTGTTCGTCTTCCAGTGGCAGAACGGCACGTATGACCAGGTGCTGCCAGCCGGGGCGCCCGGCTCCGCCACGATCCAGTACCCGAAGCCCGACTGGTCCAGCTGAGCGGCGATGCAGATCTACCAGGCCGTGACCGACGGGATCCTGGCGGGCGGCGTGTACGCGCTGATGGCGATCGGGCTGACGCTGATCTTCGGCGTCCTCGACATCATCAACATCGCCCAGGGCATCCTGGTCGTGCTGGCCGCGTACCTCAGCTACACGCTGTCGGTGCACCTGCACCTGGACCTGTTCACCGGCCTCCTGATCACGATCCCGATCATGTTCGTCCTCGGGCTGTGCATCCAGACCCTGTTCCTGCGGCGGCTCCGGGGACCCGAGCGCACGTCCATGTCGCTGCTGGCCAGCTACTCGGTGCTGATCATCATCGAGGGGGTGCTGTACTGGGGCTTCGGCCCGAACTTCGTCCAGCTGCGGGCCTGGTACGTGACCCGCACGGTGCGCGTGTTCGGGTTCTACCTGCCCTACATCTACCTGTTCGGGTTCGGCCTGGCGGTGGCCCTGGTCGTCGCCGTCTACCTGCTGCTCTACCGGACCCGGTTCGGCCGCAGCCTGCGGGCCACCATGCAGGACCGGGTCGCGGCCCAGCTGGTCGGGATCGACGTCAACCGGGTGGCGGCGCTCGCGTTCGGCATCGGCGTCGGCCTGACCGCGGTGGGCGGCATGGTGTACGGCGCCACCAACGCCTTCAACCCGAACAGCGGCTACGACCTGATCTCCCGGCTGCTCGCGATCGTCATCCTCGGCGGCCTGGGCAGCATCGGCGGGGCCATGGTGGCGGCGGTCTTCATGACCACGGTGGAGTCCCTGGTCAATCTCTGGTCCCCGACCTGGTCGGTGGTGGTCTTCTACGCGGCGCTCATCATCGTGCTGACCTTCCGGCCCGCGGGCCTGTTCGGCCGCAAGGCGGCGAGGGCGCAGTGAGCCCGGTCGCCCGGCGGGCCGGCCTCGCGGTCATGCTGGCCCTGGCCGCGATCTTCCCGCTGGTCATCACCAGCCAGCTGGCCACCCAGATCGGGGTCGACACGCTGATCTTCCTCGCCGCGGCGGCGGCGTGGAACATCTTCTCCGGCTACACCGGCTACATCTCGCTCGGGCACGCGGTGTTCTTCGGCGCCGGCGCCTACACCGCCGCGGTCGCGGCGCAGGACTGGAAGCTGGGCGGGGCCGCGGAGTTCGCCCTCATCCCGCTGGCCGGCGCGGTGGCGGCCGTGATCGCGGTGCCGTTCGGGCTGATCGCGCTCCGGGCGCGGCGGCACACCTTTGTCGTGATCACCATCGCGGTCTTCTTCATCTTCCAGCTGATGGCCTCCAACCTGTCGGTGACGGGCGGGACCACCGGCATTGACGCGCCGTTCCTGACCTGGGCGCCGGCCACCTATAACGACCCGTTCTACTATCTCGCCCTGATCATCGCGGCCGGCACGGTCGGGCTCTCGTGGCTGATCCGGGGGTCCCGGTTCGGACTGCAGCTGCGGGCCATCCGGGACGACGAGGACCGGGCCCGGAGCCTGGGCGTGCGGGCCATGCGGGTGAAGCTGGCCGCCTTCGTCATCTCCGGCGCGGTGACCGGCCTGGTCGGCGCCCTGTGGTTCTACTTCATCGCCCAGGTGCTGCCGCAGTACGGGTTCGACCCGCTGTTCGACCTCTCGGTGGCGCTCATGGCCTTCCTCGGCGGCCTGGGCACGGTGGCCGGGCCGGCCCTCGGGGCGCTGATCCTGGAGCCGGCCCAGCAGTACCTGACGCTGCACTACAGCAACTCCTACCTGAGCGAGATCATCTGGGGCGCGCTGTTCCTGCTGGTCATCCTGTTCCTGCCGCGTGGCATCATCCCCACGGCCGGCGAGCGGCTGACGGCCCGGCGGACCCGCGGCCGCCCGGCGCCGGGCGGCACCGGGGCCGGGACAAGGCCGGATGCCGGACCGGGCGAGCAGCCCAGCGCGCGGGCCGGCGCGGGCCCGCTCCCGCGCGCGCCGCGCTCCGGCGGCGTGCGATGACGGCGCTGCTGCGGGCGGAGGGCGTGACCCGGTGGTTCGGCGGCGTGCGGGCGCTGAGCGGGGCCAGCATCGAGGTCGCCGCGGGCAGCATCGCCGGGCTGATCGGGCCGAACGGCTCGGGCAAGACGACGCTGTTCAACGTCATCACCGGCTACGAGCGGCCCGACGCGGGCGAGGTCTACCTGCGGGACGAGGTCATCACCAACTCCCCGCCGCACCGGGTCTTCGCCCGCGGCATCGGCCGCACCTTCCAGCTGACGCGGACCTTCCCCCGGCTGACGGTGCTGGAGAACATGCTGGTCGCCGCGCAGCCGGGCGGCGCCGGGCCGCGGCGCCGGCACCTGCCGCTGGCCCGCGCGGGCGGCGCCGCCGACCGGCGGCGCGCGCTGGAGCTGCTGGAGTTCACCGGCCTGGCCGGGCACGCGGGCGCCCCGGCGGGCACGCTGTCCTACGGGCAGCGCAAGCTCCTGGAGCTGTCGTTCGTGCTGGTCGCCGAGCCCGCGGTGGTGCTGCTGGACGAGCCGGCCGGCGGCGTGAACCCGTCCCTGATCAACGAGATCAGTGCCCGGATCCGGGAGCTCAACGCCGCGGGCACGACGTTCCTGATCGTCGAGCACAACATGGACTTCGTGATGGGGCTGTGCGACCGCGTCACGGTCCTGGACTACGGCACCGTCGTGGCCGCGGGCCCGCCGGCGGTCATCCGGCAGGACCCGCGCGTCCTGGACGCCTACCTGGGCACGGCGCCGGAGGACGAGGACCATGCCGCCCCCCGGTGACGCGGGCCCCGCCCGCCCCGACCCGGCCGGCGCGGCCGCGGCGTGCGCGGCACCGGCGGGCGCGCCGCCGCTGCTGGAGCTCGACGGGCTGGTGGCCGGCTACGGCGGCGGGGACGTGCTGCACGGGGTGTCGTTCAGCGTGGCGGCCGGCGGCATCACCTGCGTGGTGGGACCGAACGGAGCCGGCAAGTCGACGCTGCTGGCCGTGATCAGCGGCCTGCTGCGGCCCCGCCGGGGGCGGGTCCTGCTGCGCGGCGCGCCGATCACCGGAGACAGCCCGCGGCAGGTACTGGCGCTGGGCGTTGTCCACGTGCCGCAGCAGCACAGCCTGTTCCGGGACATGACGGTGCGGGAGAACATCGACCTGGGCGGCTACACGATCGCCGACCGGTCACTGGTCGCGCGCCGGCGCCGCGCCGTCGAGGAGCTGTTCCCGGAGGTCGCGGGCTGGGCGGGGCAGAAGGCCGGCAGCCTGTCCGGCGGCCAGCAGCGGCTGGTCGAGTTCGCCCGCGGCCTGATGCTCGACCCGGACCTGGTGATCCTCGACGAGCCGTCGATGGGGCTGTCCCCGCGGGCGCTGCGGTCCGTCTTCGGCGCGGTGCGGATGATGAACGCCGCCGGCAAGACGATCCTGCTGGTCGAGCAGAACGCGCGGGCCGGCCTCCGGCTCTCCACCCACGGGGTGGTCCTGGAGAACGGGCGGGTCCGGCTGGCCGGCACCGGCCGCGAGGTCCTGGAGCATCCCGAGATCGGGGCGCTGTACCTGGGCGGCAGCGTGGCCGGCGGGGGAGGGCCCGACCGGGCAGTGCCCGACCGGACAGGGGCCGGCGGGGCGGGGGCCCAGGCGGCCGCGCCGCCGGGGGAGCCGGGTTGATCGCCGACCTGCACTGCCACGTCATCGTGCCCGAGATGCTGACCGACCGGGTGCCGGAAAGCTGGCGGCCCGCGCTCGGCCGCGCGGACGGCCGGACGCTGGTCACCTTCCGCGGCACGCCGGTCCGCTCGGTCACCGGCGAGTTCACCGACGTCACGGCGATGCTGGAGCAGGCCGCCGCGCAGGGCGTGGATCACCTGCTGCTGTCGCCCTGGGTCATGCTGATCCCGGTCGACGCGGCCCCGGACGAGGCCCTGCGGGTGTGCCGGGTGCAGAACGAGGGCCTGGCCGCCGCCGCGCGGGACGACCGGGTGAGCGCGCTCGCGGCCCTCCCGCTGCAGGACGCCGGGCTCGCGGCACGCGAGCTCGAGCGGGTCATGCAGGTGCCCGGCATCAAGGGCGCCGAGATCCCGTCCAGCGTGGGCGGGACCTACCCGGGCGACCCGGCGTTCGCGCCGTTCTGGGCGGCCGCCGCCGACACCGGCGCGCTGATCTTCATCCACCCGACGACCCGGGGGCTCGGGATTCCCGCGCTGGGCCAGCACTACCTGTGGAACTCGGTGGGCAACCCGCTGGAGACCACGATCGCCGCGGCCCACCTGATCGCGGCGGGCGTGCTGGACCGCCACCCCGGCCTCAGGATCCTGCTGGCCCACGGCGGCGGCGCGCTCCCGGCGCTGCGCGGCCGGCTCGGGCGGGCGCACGCCGTCCGGGCCGAGGCCCGGGCCGGCGCCGCGGGCGGCCCGGGCGAGTCGCTGCGGCGGCTGTGGTTCGACAGCCTCACCCACGACGCCGGGGTGCTCGCCGACCTGGTCGCCTGGGCCGGCGCCGACCGGGTGGTGCTCGGCTCCGACCGGCCCTTCGACATGGGGGCCGACGACCCGGTCGCGGACATCCGGGCTCTGCAGCTGGGCGCCGGCGAGGACCGGATCCTGGGCGGCAATGCCGCCGGGCTGCTGGGGCTCCCCGATGGCTGAGCGCTCGCCGCGAGCGCGGCGTCTGGACCTAGTCCGTTGATGGCTGACACGGCGATGAGGGGGCCGGCATGGCGATTCCAACGTTCGGGACGAATGCAGTCGACTGGGAGGAGCGGGTCAACCTGCCCCGGCTGCGCGATGAGCGGCTGGCCCGCCTGAAAGCGCAGCTGGAGAAGTCGGAGCTGGGCGGGCTGCTGTCGTTCGACTTCGCCAACATCCGCTACATGACCGCCACCCACATCGGCACCTGGGCGATGGACAAGCTGATCCGGTTCGCGCTGCTGCCGCGCGGCGGCGAGCCGGTGCTGTGGGATTTCGGCTCGGCGGCGCGGCATCACCAGCTCTACAACCCGTGGCTGGACCACACCGCCGAGGGCGCGGCCCAGACCGGGGCGCGGGCCGGCATCTCCACGCTCCGCGGCGCCTTCCACCCGGGCGCGGGGATCGCGGCCGAGGTGGCCCGGCAGGTTGCGGCCGAGCTGCGCGAGCACGGGCTGGCCGGCGAGCCGCTCGGCGTGGACGTGGCCGAGATGCCGGTGCTGGCCGCGCTGGCGGCGGAGGGCATCGCGACCGCGGACGGGCAGCAGGTGTTCCTGGAGGCCCGCCGGACCAAGACGGCCGACGAGATCATGCTGCTCAGCCAGGCGTGCTCGATGGTGGACGCCGCCTACCAGGAGCTGTATGAGTTCATGCGGCCGGGGGTCCGGGAGAACGACTGCGTCGGCCTGGTCAGCAAGGTCCTGTACGGGCTGGGCAGCGAGTACGTGGAGGGCGTCAACGCGATCTCCGGCGAGCGCTGCTCGCCGCATCCGCACGTCTACTCCGACCGGCTGCTGCGGCCGGGTGACCCGGCGTTCTTCGACATTCTGCACAGCCACCTGGGCTACCGCACCTGTTACTACCGGACGTTCGCGGTGGGCAGTGCCTCGCGGGCGCAGCGGGACGCCTACACCCGCTGCCGCGAGTACATGGACCGGGCGATCGCCCTGGTCCGGCCGGGGGCGACGACCGGGGACATCGTGTCGCTCTGGCCGCGGGCGGAGGAATTCGGCTTCCCGGACGAGACGGCGGCGTTCGCGCTCCAGTACGGGCACGGGGTGGGCCTGTCGATCTGGGAGAAGCCCATCTTCAGCCGGCTGGTCTCCCTGGACTACCCGGAGCTCATCGAGGAGGGCATGGTGTTCGCGCTCGAGACCTACTGGCCGGCCAGCGACGGGTGGTCGGCCGCGCGGATTGAGGAGGAAGTCGTGGTCACCGCCACGGGCTGCGAGGTCATCACCAAGTTCCCGGCCGAGGAGCTGCTGGTGGCCGGGCGCAAGTACTGGACGGCCGGCGGCGAGCTGAGCACGCTGCGGGAGAGCCAGTCCCACCTCAACACCGCCGCCGGGCGGGGCGAGGGACCCGTCAGCGGCCCGGGCGGGGGCGGTGCGCCGTGACCGGCCCGGCGGAACTGCTCGGCCTGTACGAGCGGATGGCCGTCATCCGGGCCACCGAGCGGGCGGCGCAGGACCTGTTCCTGCAGGGGCTGGTGAAAGGGACCACGCACCTGGCCGCCGGGCAGGAGGCGGTGGCCGTGGGCGCGAGCGCGGCGCTGCGGCCCGACGACTACGTCTTCGCCACCTACCGGGGCCATCACCACGCGATGGCGCGCGGCGCCTCGCCCGCCGAGGCGCTGGCCGAGCTGATGAGCAAGGCCACCGGCCTGTGCCAGGCCAAGGGCGGCTCGATGCACCTGACCAAGGCCTCGGCGGGCATGCTCGGCTCCTACGCGATCGTCGGCGCCCACCTGCCGATGGCGGCGGGTGCCGCGTGGTCGGCCCTGCTCCGCGGCACCGGCCAGGTGGCCGTCGCCTTCTTCGGCGACGGCGCCACTAACATCGGCGCCTTCCACGAGGCGCTGAACCTGGCCGCCGTCTGGGCGCTGCCGGTCCTGTTCGTGTGCGAGAACAACCTCTACATGGAGTACACGCCGATCGGCTCGGTGACCGCCGTGGCGCACCCGGCGGCGGACCGCGCCCCGGCCTACGGGCTCCCCGCGGAGATCGTCGACGGCAACGACGTGCTGGCCGTCCGGGACGCCGTGGCCCGCGCCGCCGAGCGCGCCCGGTCCGGCCAGGGGCCGACCGTGCTGGAGGCCGAGACGTACCGGCACTACGGGCACAGCCGCACCGACCCGGCCACCTACCGGCCCGCGGCGGAAGTGGAGCACTGGCTGAGCCGGGATCCGCTGGCCCTGGCCCGGTCGCGGCTGGCCGGCCTGGGCGTGCCGCCCGAGCAGGTCGAGGCGGCCGACGAGCGGGCGGCCGCCCTGGTGCGGGCGGCGGTGGCGGAGGCCAAGGCGGCGCCGGGCCCCGATCCCGCCGCCGCGCTGACGGACGTGTGGGCGGACGGAGGATCGTCATGGCGGACGTGACCACCTACCGCGAGGCGGTGGCCGAGGGCCTGGCCCGCGAGCTGCGCCGTGACCCGGCGGTGGTGTGCCTGGGGGAGGACATCGGGGCGGCCGGCGGGGTGTTCAAGACCACCGCGGGCCTGTTCGGCGAGTTCGGCCGCTCGCGCGTGTGGGATACGCCGATCTCCGAGCAGGCCATCCTCGGCCTGGCCATGGGCGCGGCGATGACCGGGCTGCGCCCGGTCGCGGAGATCATGTTCTCCGACTTCTTCGCCTGCTGCTGGGACTACCTGGCCAACGAGATCCCCAAGCTGCGCTACATGACCGGCGGCCAGGTCACGGTGCCGCTGGTGGTGCGGACGGCCAACGGCGGCGGCCTCGGGTTCGGCGCCCAGCACTCGCAGGCGGTCGAGAACTGGGCGCTGGCCGTCCCCGGCCTGAAGATTGTCGCCCCGGCCACGCCCGCCGACGTCGTCGGCCTGCTGGCGGCGTCCGTGCGCAGCGACGACCCGGTGGTGTTCTTCGAGCACAAGGGCCTGTTCGCCAGCAAGGGCCCGGCCGCGCCGCCGGGCCACGTCGTGGAACTCGGCCGGGCCTCGGTGGCCCGGGCCGGATCGGACGTGACCGTCGTGGCGCTGGCGGCGACCGTGCCGATGGCGCTGTCGGCGGCCGAGCGGCTGGCCCCCGATGGCATCTCGGCCGAGGTCATCGACCTGCGCTGCCTGGTCCCGCTGGACATGGCCACCGTGCTGGCCTCGGTCGAGCGGACCTCGCGGCTGGTGATCGTCGAGGAGAACCCCTACCAGGGCGGCTGGGGCGGCACCGTCGCGTCGATCGTCGCCGACGAGGGCTTCGAGTCCCTCGACGCGCCGATCCGGCGGGTCGCCGCCGCCTGCGTCCCGCTGCCGTTCGCCGACGTGCTCGAGCAGGAGGTCATCCCGACGGTGGCCGCCGTCACCACCGCGATCCGCGACCTGGCCCGCTACTGACGGGCGGCGACCCGGATCCACTCAGGGGGCCATCACCTCGACGGAAGGGAAATACGTCCGGTAGCGGGCTGCGTCCCGGGTCAGCAGCCGGTACCCGCGTACCGCGGCATGAGCGCCGATATAGAAATCGGGAAGCGGGGACCGGCGCTGGCCGCCGCGCCTGCGGTAGGCGAGGAATGCCTTGCCCGCCAGGAAGCCTGCCTGGTAGGGAAGCTGCTCGCGCTCAAAATCGCTCTCGGGCACGGCGTCGTCGAGATCCTCGATCAAGTCGAATCCGGTCGAGACCTCGGCATACACGATTGGGTTGATCACCAGCTCGCCATCGTCCCGGGCGCGGGCCAGCGCATCCGAGGACCACCGCGCCCAGCGGGGATCCGCGGTCAGGATGTCGAGCATGACACCGGAGTCGACCAGGGTGGCCGGCCGATCTGCCGGGCGGATGGCGCGGAGGCGGCGCTCACTCGCCACGCAGCAGCTCCATGAGCTCGTCGGTGCTCATCGTGGTGGTCGCGCGGCCGCGCATCCGGGCCGTGAGCCGCTGTCCGCGGGTCTGGCTGGCCTCGGACCGGACGATACGCAGAGTGCCCCCATCTTCGATGACGTCCACCTCGTCACCCTCGTGAAGACCACAGCGCTCCCGCAGTAGAGCAGGGATCGTTACCTGGCCCTTGCTGTTGATCCTCATGGTCACTCCCGATACGTAATACCAAAGACACGTATTACTCTACGCCCAGTTGGCGGCGTCGGCTGAGGCGCTGACGGAGTCCGGCTCACCGCGGCGCCGGGCTGTCTCCGCGGCGGGCGGTCCGGGCCCGCGCTATCTCGCCGACGGGTGCTGCGGGCCGCCGGCGCGGTGGAGGGCGCCCGCGAGGCCGGGGCCGGCCTCGGGCGCGACGTCGCGGGCGGACAGGGCCTGGCCGCACTCGCTGCAGACGTGGTGGATCTCGGCCACGCCGCTGCAGTCATGGTGGCGGTAGACCACCGGCGGCCCGTCGGGGGCCATGTACTGGTCGCCCCAGGTGCGCAGGGCCATCAGCACCGGGTACAAGTCGAGGCCCTTCTGGGTCAGCCGGTACTCGTGGCGGGTCCGCTGCTCGCTCAGGTACGGGCGCCGCTCCAGGACGCCGGCCTCGACCAGCTGGGCCAGCCGCTCGGCCAGCAGGGGCCGGGAGATGCCGAGAGTGGACTGGAACTCGCCGAACCGGCGGATGCCGCGGAACGCCTGGCGCAGCATCAGCAGCGTCCACCGGTCGCCCAGCAGCGACACCGGGCGCGCGATGGAGCAGGGGTCATGCTCCAGGTCCTGGTACGGCATGGAATTACCCTAGCATCTGGGTTTACTTTATGAACTTAGGACGATACGTTCACCTGGATGATCTTTCGGTTCCTCCCCGGAAGGATGACGCCCAGCTATGGCAGCTGAGAAGTTCACTGTTGAAACGAGCCTGATCAGGCTGTTCGCCCAGGCCCTCGGAGACACCAACCCGGTGTACTACGAGGAGACGGCGGCCGGAACCGACGCCGGCGGGGTCATCGCCCCGCCGACCTTCATCCAGGCCTCCGCGCACTGGGACCCGGACTACCCGCTGCGCTGGCAGACGGGCAAGCCCTGGAACGGCTCCGGCCCGACCGAGGGGACGCGGGTGGAGCGCACCGGCGGCGGCACCGGCCTGCACGCGGAGCAGCACTACGAGTACCACCGGCCGCTGCGGCCCGGCGACGTCCTCACCGCCACGACCCAGCCCGGCAAGAGCTGGACCCGGGAGGGCCGCCGCGGCGGGACCATGCAGTTCCGGGAGAGCGTGACCGAGTGGCGCGACGAGGCGGGCGAGCTCGTGCTCACCACCCGCAGCGTCGGCGTGACCACCGGGAAGGTCGTGACGAGCGAGGGAGGCGACAAGTAGTGGCTGCGTGGACGGCGGAGAACGTCGAGAAGGGCGCGAAGCAGAGCAAGGTCGTGGCCGACGGCCTGTACCGCACCCAGATCGTGCAGTACGCCGGCGCCTCCGGCGACTTCAACCCGCTGCACACCGACGAGGTCTTCACGACCAAGATCGCCGGGTACCCGAGCGTGTTCGCCCACGGGATGCTGACCATGGGCCTGACCGGCACCCTGCTGACCGACGCCCTCGGCAACGGGACGCTGCGGACCTTCGGCGTGCGGTTCCGCTCCCAGGTCTGGCCCGGCGACACGCTGACGGCGACGGCCACCGTCACCGAGGTGACCCGCTCCGAGGACGGGACCCTGGTCTCGCTCGACGTGGAGACCGTCAACCAGAAGGGCGAGGTCGTGGTGTCGGGCACCGCCACCGCGGCGCTGTGAGCTGACGCACTCCGGACACACTGCGCCGGGCCGGGCGGCTGGCCGGCCCGGCGCAGCGGGCCGGCCGTTCTCGAGGAGACTGACGTGCGCTTCGCCTTCAAGACCGCGCCCCAGAACACGACCTGGGCCGACATGCTCGCCGTGTGGCAAGCGGCCGATGACATCGAGCTGTTCGAGTCCGGCTGGCTGTTCGATCACTTCTACCCGATTGCGGGCGACCCGGCGGGTCCCTGCCTGGAGGGGTGGACCGCGCTGGCCGCGCTGGCCCAGGCCACGACCCGGCTGCGGCTCGGGACGCTGGTCACCGGGATTCACTACCGGCACCCGGCCGTGCTGGCCAACATGGCCGCGGCCATCGACGTCATCTCCGGCGGGCGCCTCGAGCTCGGCATCGGCGCGGGCTGGAACCAGCAGGAATCCGGCGCCTACGGCATCGAGCTGGGCACCCCGCGCGAGCGCAGCGACCGGTTCGAGGAGGCCTGCGAGGTGCTGGTCGGCCTGCTGTCAGCACCGGCGTTCTCGTTCCGGGGCCGCTATTACCAGCTCACTGACGCCCAGAACGAGCCGAAGGGGCCGCAGCGCCCGCATCCGCCGATCTGTATCGGCGGCGGCGGGGAGAAGCGGACACTGCGCACCGTGGCGCGCTTCGCCCAGCACTGGAACACCGCCGGCGGCACCCCGGAGGAGTTCGCCCGCAAGCGGGACGTCCTGTACGCGCACTGCGCCGACATCGGGCGCGACCCGAGTGAGATCACGCTGTCGTCGCACGTAAGGTTCGACCCGGCCGCGGGCGCCTCGGCCACGGCCGAGGAGGCCGCCGCGCTCGGCGAGGCGGGGCTTGACCTGGCCATCGTGTACCTGCGGCCGCCGCTCACCCCGGCCGTGCTCGAGCCGCTGGCCGCAGCGCTGGCGCAGGTCGACTGATCGGCGTCAGGAACCGGTCGGCCCGGGCTTGCCGAAGGAGCGTTCCATGGAACATCACTACGTCACTGACCGCAGCCCTGGACGCGGGCGGCTGACGCCCCGCGCCGCCTTCGACACCGACGTCCCCGCCATAGAGCTGGACGGCGTGTGGCGCTTCCGGCTCGCTGCGGGCCTGGCCGACGTGACGGAGGGCTTCGAGACGGCAGAGTTCGACGACACGCGCTGGGACGACCTCCCGGTGCCATCGATGTGGCAGATGAACGGGTACGGCAAGCCCGCCTACACCAACATCGTCTACCCGTTCCC
>DASYBB010000179.1:0-2278 GCA_036501025.1 Streptosporangiaceae bacterium | reverse complement strand
CGATCTCAGCCCGCCGCACCGGGTCCGTCATCGCCGTCAGTGCCTGACTGGCCTGTCTGGCCGCTTCCCGGTAGGACCCGGCGGCGAGCAACGCCCAGACCAGGCTGGCCGTGAACCCGTCCCGAATCTCGTCGCCGCGGGACGTCGCATCCAGCTCCCGCCGGAGTATCTCGGCCCCGACCTGCGGGGCCCGGACGGCCAGCGCAGGCCCGGACTCGATGAGCCACTTCCTGACCCAGGCCTGGCCCGGTTTGCCCGCGGCGGACAGCTGCTGCGCGACGCTCAGCACGTCCGCCCCCGACGCCGCGAGTTCCCGGGCCGCCTCCGCGTGCAGCGCCGTGCGCAACGCGGCCGGCATGCTCTCGTAGAGCGCCTGCTGGATCAGCAGATGACGGAACGCCAGGTCCGGGTCGGAGCCGGTCAGGATGCCCGCGGCCACCGCCTCCTCCACACCGGCCGCCAGCTCCGACGCTGGCCTGCGCAGCACCACGGCCAGATCGGTGACCGCGAACCTGCCGCCGAGCAGCGCGGCCGTCCGCAGCAGCTGCGCCGTGCCGGCCGACACCGAGCGGAGCCGGTCGGTCAGAACGGCGGCCAGCGACGCCGGCAGTCTTGGCCCGGCCGCCGAGACCTCGGCGACCGCCGGGCCGACCTCCAGCGCCTGCTCACGCACCATGGCGTCGACGAGCTCACGCACGTACAACGGGTTGCCGGCCGCCCGCGCCGTCAGCTTCTGCAGCGTTTCCCCCGGAGGTGATCCGAGCATCGCCGTCACCAGGGCGGTCACGTCGGTCTGGGGCAGCGGGCCGAGCGTGACCATCGCGCCCCCGTGGCGGGTTACCGCCGCACGGAGCTCCTGCACCTCCGGCCGGTGGGGAGCGGGGCGGCACGTCGCTATCAGCAGCAGCCGCAACTGGTCGATCGAGGCGGCGAGCTGGTGCCAGACGATCATCGACGCGCCGTCGGCCCACTGCAGGTCATCCAGGACGATGACGGTAGGCGCGGCCGCGCAGAGCTCGTCCACCAGCCCGACCAGAACCTCGATGCCGGTAGCCGACGCATCGCCGCTCCCCAGGAGGCCTTGCCGGACGCCACGGAGCTGGTCCGCGGCGTGTGCGCGCCGCGGGTCCGCCGAGCCTCGCCGTACCTGAAGGCAGCCCAGCATCACCCGCAGCGGCAGCCGTTCGGTGAGCTGGCCGGCGAGCCCCCACCCGATCTCCCATCCCGGAGCCGCGCCTGCCGCCAGGGCCTCGGCGACCAGAGCGGATTTGCCGATGCCGGGTTCACCCTCGACCCACACCACCGCACCCTCACCGCGTCCGAGAGCCTCGGCGCCAGCACCGAGGACCGCGAGCTCCTGCCCGCGGCCCACCCACTGGGGCGGCCGGTCAATGGACCACACCCCAGTAACGTACGCTCCCCGGTCACCACCGCGGCAATCACCACAATCCGGTGACGCCCGCTCACCTTTCCGGCGGCCAGCCTGGACCCGACCGGAAGGAGCAACGCATGAGCGAGCAGGTGGCGATCGTGACCGGCGCGGGTGGCGAGCTCGGGCGGGCGACCGCGGAAAAGCTGACGGCGGCCGGGTACACCGTGGCCGGGATCGACCGGAACGAACAAGGGCTGAAGGAACTGCCGGACGGCATCAGGAGCGAGATCGCTGACCCGGTCGACCCGGCCGCGGCCCGCAGCGTCGTTGACCGGATCGCCGCCGAGATAGGCCCGCCTGCGGTGCTGGTGAACACCATCGGCACCTATCACCTGGGCGACACACTGTCGGTGACGCCGGACGACCTGCGGCTGATGATCGACGTGAACCTGGGCGCGGCCTTGTGGCTAACCCAGGCGGTGGTCCCGTACATGCGCGACCGCGGTGCCGGTTCCATCGTGCACGTGGCCTCCCGCCCGGGCCTGGAGCCGGCCGCCGGGCAGGCCAGCTACGCCCTGAGCAAGGCCGCCCTGGTCTACCTCATCCGGATCCTCGACCTGGAGCTGCGCCCGTCCGGGATCCGGGTCAACGGGGTCGCGCCCCAGCTGCTCAACACCGCTGCGACCCGCAGTTTCGCGCCCCCGGACGTACTGGCCCACGCGGTCACCCCGGAGGCAGTCGCCGACCTGCTCAGCTACCTCGCCGGCGACGCCGCCGCGCCGATCAGCGGTGCGGTCGTGCCCGCTTACGGCGCCTGAGCAGCTCCCTCTCACCCGTCAGGAAGGACGACCATGTCATCCACGTCAGGCCCGAGCCGTCGCAAGTTCCTGGCCCGGGGCGCGGCGA
>DASYBB010000178.1:0-1930 GCA_036501025.1 Streptosporangiaceae bacterium | reverse complement strand
GCGCGGCGGGGGCCGGGCGCCGGTCTGCCCCGGGTGGCGGCCCGGGAGCGTAAGGCCTGGTACCGGGCCGGGGCGGCTGACCGGGCCGGCCTGCTGCCCGGCCCGGGTTGGCCCTGATCGGCGTATCGCTGGCTGGCGGCGCAGTCCGGGCGCGGCGCCGGCACGGGCCGGGCCAGCGACCGGGCCAACTGGTCCAGCAGCCGGTGGCCGGCCCGGAAGTAGGCGGCACTGGGCCGGACGGGCCCGCAGGGGATGAGTTCCAAAGAGGTCCGCGGCGGGGAGGAGGACCAGTGGCCGGCCTGCAGCCGCATCCGTAGCGGCGGGCCCAGCAGCCCGCGGGGCAGGCGGACCTGGACCCGGCAGGTCCCGCAATCCGGGTCCTGCTCGGCCGGCCCGCACACCACGACCCGGCCGGCGCGCCGGCCGCCGTCGTGCCCGGTGAGCTCCCCGCTGTCCAGCGCGGCCACGCATGTTCCGAACGGGATGTCCACGATCCGCCGGAAGGACATCCAGGTCCGGGCCGGGCGCGCGCTCGCGCTCATGCCGGCCCCCATCGCCATGTCAGCCGGCGCGGCGGCGTCAGCCGCTGGCCGTGCTGACCTTGCCGTGCTGTCCAGCGTGGGGCGCTGCGGCAGCGCCGAAAGCAGGTGAGGAGCCCGGCCGGGACGGCGGCACGGCGGGTGTGGCGGACGAGGCTCATGACGGTCTCCTTCGGCTTACGATGAGCTCAAGGCGACCGTATGGCGGCTGGCCACGCGGGGGATCGGGAGTGATCCCCCGTTTTCCTGCTGCGCTCCCCTATTTTTCTGCGGTGCCGGCCAGGCCGGGCCGGGCAGCGTGGGCCACGGCGACGTGCCGGGTCGGGGCATCAAGTTTCGCCAGAACGGCCGAGACGTGGTGATCGACGGTCTTGGCGGAGATGAACAGCTTCGCGGCGATCTGCGCGTTGGTGTGCCCGCCGCACACCAGGTCGAGCACCTCACGCTCACGCCGGGTCAGCCCGGGCGGGTGCGCCCGCGTCGCCGACCGCGGCCCGGCCGGGATCGACCGATGCCCAGCTGGCGCATCTTCTGCCGGGTGATCCGGGCCGCGGCAGATGCGCCCAGGCCGGTGAAGATCTTCACCGCCTCGCGCAGCCGCCGCTCTTCGGTGCTGTCCTGCAGGACCAGGGCGGCCTCGTAGGGCCGGCCGGGCCGCTCCCCTGCCAGCGCCGCGCCCCGCCAGTCCCCCGCGATCTCCGCGGCGAATGGTTCCGGCAGGCTGAACGGCGATCCAGCGGTGCCCCGAGCCGCGGCAGCCAGATGGCCAGGGCGGCCAGCGTCCACCGATCGACGTGCCCGGCCGCCCGGCCGTAGGCTGACCTGACCTCCTCAAGCGCAAGATCGCGAGCACCCGCCAGCCACCTCAGCTCCGCGCGTGCCTCCCCGACCGGCACGATCCATGCCGGGTCGGCTACTGCCTCGGCCAGGGCAAGCGCCTCATCCAGGAGCTGCCACGCCCCGGGTTCGCCGCGGCGCCCGCGGATCGTGCCCAGGACCCGCAGCGGGTTCAGCCGGTTCACCGGGGAGATGCGCCGACGGCCGGGCATCCGGGTGCAGATGTCCGCCGCTTCGTCCCACTGTCCCCGGAGCATCAGCGTGCAGGCCCGCCAGCCCGTCAGGCACGTGCTGAAAACGCCGAGCTCGCGGTCTTCGCCGTAGGCCATTCCCTCGGCGAAGTAACACTGCTCGTCGTCGAACCGGTGCATACGCGTGGCGGCCTCGTGCAGGGCCGAGTAAGCAAAGCCGGCCTCTTCGTGCAGGCCGGCATCCAGCGCGATCCGCAGCGCGGACCCGATAGCTGTCAGGGCATGGCTCACGACATCAGCTTCATGCAGTTCTACACCGAGCGCTCGCGCCTCCTCACCTAGCGCGACAGCCTCGCCGCTCCG
>DASYBB010000177.1:0-23724 GCA_036501025.1 Streptosporangiaceae bacterium | reverse complement strand
AGGGCGGGCGCGATCCCCACCCCGATCAGCACGCGTCGCCGCCGGGCCAGCCGTGATCCGCGCATCGCCGCCCGGCGGCCGTCATCGTCAGGCCCGCTTTGCGTAGCCGTGGAGCCAAGTTGCGTCACGAGAGCCCTCCGTATTTTCGCCCGCCGCCCCGGGGGGCCCGGGAAAAGGGCCGCAACAGGGGCCGGAACCCGTCTGAACCCCGGGGCTGGGCCTTACCTTCTACGGCGGTGCTCAGGAAGCCGCGCGATCGGCGTGTGAGTTTCGTGTCAACCAGAACCCGCTGGTCGCAATGCGGCGTTCACACGAAACTCGAAGATTTCTCGCACACAACGTTCACCGCCATATGCTGGGCTAACGTGATGCCGCCCGACGACGGGACCCTGCTCGTGGTGGACGACGAGGTCTTCCTGCGGGAGGCCGTCGCCGCCTCGCTGCGCTTCCTCGGGTTCGAGGTGACCGCCGCCCAGAACGGGACGGACGCGCTCCGGCTGGCCCGCAACCGCCCCTTCGACCTGCTCATCCTCGACGTCCTGCTGCCCGACATCGACGGGTTCGAGATCGTCCGCAGGCTGCGCCGGGACGGGAACCGGGTCCCGGTGATCTTCCTGACCGCCAAGGACACCCAGGACGACAAGGTCACCGGGCTCACCATCGGCGGCGACGACTACATGACCAAGCCGTTCGGGCTGGAGGAGCTGGCCGCCCGGGTCCGGACCGTGCTGCGCCGGACCCGCCCGGTGCCCGTCGAGCCGGTCCTGTCGTTCGCGGATCTCACCCTCGACCAGGACACCTACGAGGTCCGCCGCGGTGCGCGGCGGATCGACCTGTCGCCGACCGAGTTCCGGCTGCTGCGCTACTTCATGCTCAACCCCGGCCGGGTGCTGACCCGCGCCCAGCTGCTCGATCACGTGTGGGACTACGACTTCGGCGGGTCGAGTACGGTCGTGTCCACCTACGTCACCTACCTGCGGCGCAAGCTGGGTGACGGGCCGGACCTGATCCACACCCAGCGCTCGGTCGGCTACAGCCTGCGCCTCCCCCGCCCCGGCGACGAGGCGGCCCCCGGCGAGGTCAGCCCGTCCCCATGAAAGCCAGGCGGATTCCGGTGATTTCCAGGACTGCTTCCCGCGCGCAGAGGCTGCTGGGCGTCCAGCTGCGGCTCCGGGTGATGGCCGGGGTCGTGATCGTCGCCCTGCTCGCGCTGGCCGCGTTCGACATCGGCGCGGTCTCCACCATGCGCCGCTACCTGCTCGCCCAGACCGACAGCAACCTGCACGGGGCACTCGTCCTGACCGCGCCGCGGCTGCCCGGCATCCTGGCCGTCCGCGCCCGCCGCCAGAGCGTGCAGCCTGCGCCCAACATCGTCTGGCAGCGCGATTCCAAGATCCCGTCGCTTCCCGGCGCGTTCGACATCACCTTCGTCCCGCAGCGCGGCCCCCAGGTCACCCTGCAGATGAACGCGGGCGCGCGCAGCCGCAACGTGGTCCTGCCGCGGTGGGTGGCGTCCCGGGCCGGGCCGGCCACGGTGCTCGCCCGGGGCCAGACCCCGCTGCGCTTCCAGTCGATTCATGTCCTGGGCGGCTCGCTGGTCGCCGGCACCAGCCTCGGCCAGGTGACCAAGACGATCGACCAGGTCGAGCTCATCGTCATCCTCGGCTCGGTCGCCGTGATCCTGCTCATCGGCCTCGGCGTCTTCGCCGTGCTGCGCCGCGGCCTGCGCCCGATCGAGGCCATGGCCCGGCAGGCCGACCGGATCAGCGGCGGCGACCTCACCGACCGGGTGACCGCGCATGACCCGCGCAGCGAGGTGGGCCGGCTCGGTGCCGCCCTGAACGAGATGCTGGCCCGGATCGAGGCCGACGTGCACGAGCGCGAGGCCACCCAGCTGCAGACCCGGCGGTTCTTCGCCGACGCCAGCCATGAGCTGCGCACCCCGCTGGCGTCGCTGCGGGCCAACGCCGAGCTGTACCAGCAGGGCGCCCTCGGCACCCCCGACGACCTCGACGAGGTGATGGACCGGATCGTCCTGGAGACCCGGCGGATGGGCCGGCTGGTCGACGACATGCTCCGCCTGGCCCGGCTCGGCCAGGCTCCCGGCCAGTCCCGGCAGCCGGTCGACGTGACCGCCGTGGTGACCGGGTGCGCGGACCGGGTCCGGATCGCCGACCCGGCCCGGGCCTGGCAGGTCCGGGTCGAGGACGGGCTGGCCACCGTCGGCGACGAGGACCTGGTCCGGCGGGCCGTCGACAACCTGCTCATGAACGTGCTCGTGCACGCGCCGGGCGAGGCCGCGGGCACGATCACCGCGGCCCGGGCGGAGGACCTCGTCGTGATCGAGGTCAGCGACGACGGCCCCGGCGTCCCGCCGGACAAGCTGCCGCACATCTTCGAGCGGTTCTACCGGGCCGGGGCGGGATCAGACCGCCCCGGCGCCGGCCTCGGGCTGGCCATCGCGGCCGAGATCGCGTCCGCGCACGGCGGCGGCGCCCGGGCGGCGGCGGCCGGCCCGCGCGGCCTGCGGATCACGCTGGCCTTCCCGGTCAGCGGCCCGGCCCGGCCGCACGCCGGCCGCGAGCTCGCCGCCGCCGGCGGGCCGCATCGATGATCACCGGTGCCGGGCGGGCCCGGCCCTGAGCCGTGGTGCGGGATGAGCGATCCGGAGGCGCGCGGGCGGTTACCGGCGGGAGCGCCGGGACCCGAACTTGACCCAGACCACGAGGCCCACGGCCACGAGCAGCAGCCACGGGGAGAACAGGATGTGCACGAAGGCGCTGAGGATGGCCAGGGCCACGATGGCCCCGACGATGAGGAAGATGATGGCAAGCATGGTGATCGGGTTCCGTTCCGGTCGCGGTGGTTGGTGCCGTCACTCCACACTGCCGTGCCCGGCGCCCCGCGGCGATCGGGGACAGCCCCGGTTCCACCCTGAGACGGCCCCGGGGCGCATCAGGGTCAGCCGGGCCGGCCCCAGGTGACGACGACGCCGCCCCAGACCAGGCCGGCGCCGAACGCCGCGAGCAGGACGCGGTCCCCGTCGCGGAGCCGGCCGTCGCGCTGCGCGGCGGCCAGCGCGATCGGCAGCGAGCCGGCCGAGGTGTTGGCGAACGTCCCGACGACGTCGATGACCCGGGCCGGGTCCAGCCCCAGCCGCTGGCCGACCGCGTCGATGATCCGGCTGTTGGCCTGGTGGAACACGCACAGGTCCAGGTCGGCGACCGGCAGCCCGGCCCGTTCCGCGGCCTGCACCGCGACCTGCGCCATCAGCGTCACGGCGTGCCGGTAGACGGCCGGGCCGTCCATCCGGATCAGCAACTCGTCCCGGCCGAGCCGGATCAGGTCCCGCCCGGACCCGTCGGAGGACAAGATCGCCGGGGCGACGCCCGTGCCCTGGCCGGTCGCGGTCAGCACGACCGCCCCGGCCCCGTCGCCGAACAGCATGGCCGAGCCGGGATCGTCCTGGTCCAGGTAGCGGCTCAGCAGGTCGGCGCCGATCGCCAGCACCGTGCGCGCCCGGCCCGACTCGATCATCGCCGTCCCCATGACCAGGCATGACAGGAAGCCGGTGCAGGCCGCGCTGATATCGATCGCGGCCGCCCCGGCCGCGCCCAGGTCGGCCGCGACCAGCGGCGCCGCGTGCGGGCTCATCTCCTCGGCGCTGGTCGTGCCGACCAGCACGGCATCGACGTCGGCGGCGGCCAGCCCGGCCCGGGCCAGCGCCGCCCGCCCGGCCCGCGCCGCGAACTGCTCCAGCCGCTCCCCGGCCGCGGCGACGTGCCGCACCCTGGTTCCGGTCCGCCGGGTGATCCAGTCCTCGCTGACCCCGAGCCGCGCCGCGATGGCCGCGTTCGTCCGGACCCGCTCCGGAACCGACAAGCCGGCCCCGGCCAGCGCCACCCCGGTCAGGCCGGCCCGCAGCGGCCACAGCCCGCGAGCCGGACGCCGGTCAGGAGCACTCTCCACCGGCACAGCCTAATCGTGCGAAACGCTGGCCTTCCGGGTCGGCCCGCAGCCCGGCGGCACTGTGGTCGGCCGGGTTGTCGTCCCGCCCGCTGCCCGGGCTGGTCAGGTGAAGTAGTGGCCCTGCTCGATGTCCTCGATGAGGCCGGGGTGGTCGGGCTTCCAGCCGAGGAGCTCCCGGGTGATGGTGCTGGAGGCGGGCATGTCGGTGCTCAGCAGGTGCGCGAGCATGCCCGCGTACTCCGTGGCGGGCAGGGACCTGGCCGGCAGCCTCAGGTGCCGGCCGATGGCCTCGGCGATCTCGCGGACGGGCACGCCCTCGTCGCCGACCGCGTTGAGCACCGCCCCGGCGGGCGCCTGCTCGACGGCCAGCCGGTAAAGGCTCGCGGCGTCCTGCACGTGGACGGCGGGCCAGCGGCTGGTGCCGTCGCCGATGTAGCCGGAGACGCCCTTGGCCTTGGCCAGGGTGATGAGCTGGGGGATGAATCCGTGACTTTCCGCCGGGCCGTGCACCGAGCGGGGCAGCATGACCAGGCAGGAGCGAACGCCCCGGCCTGCGGCCGCCAGCGCGGCCTGCATATTGGCGATGCGGGCCGCGATAGGCCCGGCAGCGATGAGCTCGTCGCGTTCGGTCGCGGGCCGGCCCGGCCGGACGAGCGTTCCGCCCGAGACCACCAGCGGCTTGCCGGAGCCGGCGAGGCTGGCGGCAAACGCCTCGATGGCGCTGGCGTCCGTCCGCGTCGCCGCCTCGGTCACACTGGGCACGACGAAGGCCAGGTGGATGACGCCGTCGCTGTCGAGGGCACCGGCGCGCAGGACGTCGCTTTCGTTCAGGTCGCCGCGCAGCACCTCCGCGCCCATGTCGGCGACGGCTGTGGCCGAGGCGTCCGAGCGGGCCAGCCCGAGGACCTGGTGGCCGCCGCTGATGAGCTCGGGGACGACGGCCGAGCCGATCCAGCCGGAGGCACCGGTGACGAAGATGCGCATGAAACTTCTCCCTGGTCGTGCCTGCGTGATGAGCATGCGGCCGGAATGTCGATGCGATCCGGTCGCATTAACCCTAACACGACGATGCGACTGCGTCGCATCACCGTCAGGGTGATGCGACCCGGTCGCCTCGCCTATGCTGTGCTGGTGAGCAGATGGGCACCCGACGCGCGCGAGCGCCTGGAGACCGCCGCGCTGGACCTGTTCGAGGAGAACGGGTACGAGGAGACGACCGTCGCGCAGATCGCGGATCGCGCCGGCCTGAACCGCGCCACGTTCTTCCGGCACTTCGCCGATAAGCGGGAGGTCCTGTTCGGCGGTGAGGACGTGCTGGCCGGGCTGTTCGGCGACGCCATCCGGACCGCCTCCCCGGATGCGACCCTCGCCGAGTGCCTGCAGGCCGCGTTCGCGGCCGCCGGGGTCCCGATGACCCCGCAGCAGCGAGCCAGGGCCGCGAAGCGCGTGACGGTGGTCGCGGCGAACACCGAGGTGCAGGAGCGGGGACTGCTCAAGCACGCCCGGATCGCCAGGTCGATCAGCGCCGCCCTGCGCGCACGGGGCGCGGACGAGCTGACCGCCCGGCTGGGGGCGGAAGTGGGGATGCTCGCCTTCACCATCGCCGTTGAGCGGTGGATGAAGGCTGACAGCGACGAGCCGTTCCCGCTCCATGCCGCGGCGGCCTTGAGTGAGCTGCAGGTGCGCGCGGCCGAGCTCGGCTCCCGATCCTGCCTTTCGGGCTGACGTGCGCCACCGGGGCAAGCGCTGCCGGCGGCGTCACAGCCCGAGGCCGGCGATCGCCCGCTCGGCCAGCAGGAACTTCTGCACCTTGCCCGAGGCGGTGAGCGGCAGGTCGGCCGCGCTGACCAGGAGCACGTGGGCGGGCACCTTGAACCGGGCCAGCTCCGCCCGGCACTGAGCGATGACCTCCCCCGCGTCCGGCTCGGCGCCGCCGGCGGGCACGATCCAGGCGCAGCCCACCTCGCCCAGCCGGGCGTCCGGCACGCCGACGACGAATGCCTGCATGATGTCCGGGCGCCGGTTGAGGACCTCCTCGACCTCGGCCGGCATCACCAGCTCGCCGCCGCACTTGTAGAGGTCCTTCGCCCGGCCGGTCAGCACCAGCGCGCCGTCGGCCCGCACGTAGCCGAGGTCACCGGAGCGCAGCCACCCGCCCGGCAGCGTCGCGTCGGCGGTCGCCTCCGGCTGCTCGAAGTACCCGGCCGTGACGATGGGACCGCGGGCGGCCAGCTCGCCCTCGGCGCCGGGCGCGAGGTCCGCGCCGGTCACCGGGTCAACGGTCTTGTACGCCACGACCTGCCCGCCCAGCGCGGGGTCGCCGGCGATGCCGCCCGGCTTCGGGTAGCCGACGGTCTGCTCCAGGTCGTCGACCGGGCCGCCCGGCCGGGTGAACGTGCTCGCGGCGGCGGTCTCCGTCATGCCGTAGGCGGTAACCAGCTGCTCGACGCCGAGCTTGCCCAGCTCGCCCCACAGGCTGGCCGGCGCCGCGGACGCGGCCGACATCACCGAGTGCAAGGAGGAGAGGTCGTGGGTCGACGTACGGGCCGCGCCGACGAGGGCCAGGCTCATCGTCGGCACGAACAGCGCCTCGCCCGCCCGGTGCCGCTCGATCGCCGCCAGCGTCGCGACCGGGTCGAACGCCGCCTGCACGATCACCGTCCCGGCCACGAACATGGCCGCGACCAGCCCCTCGATGTAGGCGAAGCAGTGGTTGAGCGGCAGGGCGAACATGATCCGGCGGCCGTCCTCGAAGCCGCGGGCGTACGCCGAGCCGTAGGCGCTGCGCAGCTCCATGTCGTAGGTGTACATCACGCCCTTGGGCACGCCGGTGGTGCCCGAGGTGTAGAAGATTGTCGACATGTCGCCCGGGCGCGCGGCCGCCGCGAGCCGGGCCAGCCCGGCGTCCAGCGCCGCGTCGGCTCCGCGCTCGAGCTGGCCCAGGCTGACGGCCGCCGGCCGGCGCGGCGCGCTCCCCGGGCCCGGCACCGTCACGATCACCCGCAGGCCGGGCAGCGCCCGCTGCCCGCCCGGCTGATCCCAGCCCGGCGCGATCTCGTCCAGCGCGGCCAGCGCGTCGAGCTCCCGGAACGCCTCCATCGTGACCAGGACGCTGGCCCCCGACAGGGTGAGCAGCGCCGCCAGCTCGCGGGCGCGGAGCCGGAAGCTGATCGGCACCGCGACCCCGCCCGCGCGCGCCACCGCGAACCGGGCCGCGATCATCTCCGCGCCGTTGGGCAGGAACAGCCCGACCCGCTCGCCCGGCCGCAGGCCGGCCGCGACCAGCCCGCGGGCCAGCCGCACCGACCATCCGGCCAGCTCGGCGTAACTCAGCGTGCCCTGCTCGGTGATCACGAACGGCCGCTCCGGGTACTGCCCCGAGACCGAGTCGAGCAGCGCCGCGAGGGTGCGCGGATGCCAGGGCCGGTGCCGGTCCTCCAGGGCGGCGCGCCGGGCTTCTACCCGGTCAGCGAACGACGTCATGAGCTCACCTCCGGCGGCCGGGCCCGCGACGGGCCATGGCACCGGAATACCAGACCACCGGCCCGCACCGCCAGCGCGGCCGCCGCCGCGGGCGGATCAGATCCTGATGACCTGAACGCCGGGCATGGCGTCGTAGTCAGAATCCCGAGTCACGATCGGAACGCGATGGGCAATGGCCGTGGCCGCGATCCAGCTGTCGTTGATCGGCGCTTTCCGGCCGCGCGAAGCCGCGATACCAGCAGCGCCCATGCCTCGGAGACAGCTACCTCCGGGCGCCGTTAACCTGGCGCGCGCGGCTGAGCAGCGCAGGCGGGCCGCCGAGCCGTCGGCGGCGGCCACGACGGAGCCCGACTTCAGCCGCCGCCGGTCCGGACGCTCGACGACCGGGTCGCCCTCGACCTGGCCGCGCCGCCGCGCCGGACTGCGCCATAGCTCCGCCGGGCAGGGCCGGCCGCCCAGTGACGCTGCGAGGTGCGGGTCCGAGGCGGTCCCGCGGCGCCCCCGGCCCGCGCGACCGCGCGGCGCCGCCGCCACGCCCGACGAGGTCAGCACGCGCAATGGTCCGAGCACGAGCGACGGCGCGAGCACGAGCGACGGCGCCGCGCCCGGTACCGCGGGGCCGCCCGCCGCCCGGCCGGGGACTCCTGCCGCCCGGCCGGGGGCGGGCGCCGGCCGGCGCGCGCGCACGGCCCGGCCGGCCCGGGCCAGCGCGGCCGCCGCCAGGTAGCCCAGCAGCAGCAGGCCCGGCGCGGTGACCACGTCGAGGACGAAGTGGTTGGCGGTGGCCAGCACGTCCGCGATGGTGGCCGCGGGATACAGCCAGACGGCGACCCGCAGCAGGCGGCGGCGCAGCATCGTGGCGGCCACCACGGCCGCCCACATGGCCCAGGCCACGTGCAGCGACGGCAGGGCCGCGAACTCGCCGGCCGCCCTGCCCTCCAGCACCTCAGAGAAGAACGGCACCGCACTGGCCGCGACGTCGTGGAACCCGGCCAGCATCCGGGGCGGCGCCACCGGGTAGAGCCAGAACACCACCAGGCCGATCGCATTCACCGCGATCAGGGCGTTGCGGTGGAATCCGAAGGCGCCCGGCCGCCGCCACAGCAGCAGCAGTCCCACCACCCCGGCGATCAGGCCGTGCAGGATGATGTAGTAGCCGGCCGCCACCCCGCCCAGCACCGCATGAGCTGCCAGCCAGTCGTTCATGGGCCGCATGACCCAGCCGCCGAGATCCTGGCTGATCCGGTCCACGACCGCCGCGTTCCGCAGGCCCGCGCCCTGCGCCCCGGCCCGGAACCGGCCCACCACGTCGAGCCCCCACAGCACCAGGGCCACCGGAAGCACCTGCAGGTATCGCAGCACCCCGCGCCAGCGGCCGGCCGGGACTGGGCCGTGCTGGACTCTGCCGCCGGCCCTGTCCCCGGCGCTGGCGCCGGGATCTTCGGTTAGCTCGGCTCGCATGGGCGTCACCCCCCTGCGGCATGCCGGCGTCACGCGGCCATCGTTCCTCATCGATTTTAGGTCCCGGCACCTGAGCGCCCGTCACCTGGCTGGCTGGCGCCGGCCCGCGACCCGCACCTGGCGCGGATCGATCGACGACCGACAGCGCACCAGGCACATCAGCATCCCGTGCCCCAGAAGCTATTCATGAACATGGCGTGAGCCGTCAGACGGTCGTCACCTGGGCGCCGGCGCCGGACAGGGCGCGCAGCTGCTCGTCGGTGACGCCGCGGTCGGTGACGATGTCGCCGACGTCCCGCACCATGCAGATGCGCGCGAACGTCACCTTGCCGATCTTGGAGCTGTCGGCGATGACGATGCTGCGGCGGGCGCGGCGCAGGAAGGCCAGGTCGGTCTGGGCCTCCATCTCGTCGTGCGTCGTGCAGCCCTCCTGCGGGGTGAGGCCGTCGACGCCGATGAACGCGATATCGAAGTGGTAGTTGGCCAGCATCGCCTCGGCCGCGGGCCCGACCAGCTCGAACGAGCTGCGCACGATGCCGCCGATCACCACCAGCCGCGGGCCGGGGCGGCCGACCAGCTCCGACGCGATGTTGATCGCGTTGGTCACGAACGTGACGTCACTGCGGTGCGCGAGCGCCCGGGCCACCTCCAGGGCGGTGGTGCCGCCGGTCAGGCCGACCACCGCGCCGGGGCCGACCAGGCTGGCCGCGGCCGCGCCGATGCGCCGCTTCTCGGCCAGGCGGCTGGCGCCGTCCCCGGTATCGACCATCCGGGCTACCGCGCCGCCGTGGGTCCGCACCAGCAGCTTGCCCGAGCTCAGGGCCTGCAGGTCGCGGCGCACGGTCGCGCCGGACACGCCGAGCGCGCTGGCCAGGTCGTTGACGTCGACCGACCCCCGCTCGGCCACCCGATCCAAGATCGCACTGAGCCGCTCCTGCTTCCGCACGCCTGGGATGCTATCAGTCAGGTGAGCACTTATGCACAGATGATTGATATCTGACTAGATGCCCGAGCCCGGATGTTCTTGTCCGACCGCAACATGGTCTGTAATATCCCCGTTCAACGGTTAGTTGAGCAACTTAGACACAAATGAGCATCTGATCGCGCAGGCGAATGCGCATGTGCCAGCAGAGCCCCCCGTAACCCGACCCCGCGATGGCGGCGTAACGAAGGAGAGGCGCATTGGCTAGGACGCTGAGCAGCAGAAGAGGCCGCCCGGGCCGGGCAGCGATCGGGGGGACGGCGGCGGCGCTGGCCCTCGGGCTCGCGGCCTGCGGCGGCAGCACCAGCTCCGGCAGCAGCTCGGCCGGGTCGAGCCAGACGTCGGGCGTCACGATCACGGTCGCGCTGGCCAACACCACGCTGCCGAAGGCCGCGCTGGCCGACTTCACCAAGCAGACCGGCATCCACGTCAAGTGGGTCGACATCGACTGGGACAGCCTGCAGACGAAGATCTCGGCCGCCGCGACCGCCAACACCTACTTCGCCGACGCGACGGACGTCGACTGGTCCCGGGTCGGCCAGCTCGGCAAGCTCGGCTGGTTCTACCCGATGGAGCAGTTCCTCAACACCAAGTCGATGGCCGCGGACATGCCGCAGCTGGCGTCGTTCACCGTGGGCAACCATGTCATCGGCATCCCCTACGACGCGTCGTTCATGGTGACCACGGTGAACAAGGACCTGTTCGCCAAGGCGCACATCACCGCGATGCCGACCACGCTCGACGAATACACCGCCGACCTCAAGAAGCTGCAGACCTCGGGCGTCTCGGCGCACCCGCTGGACATCCCGTTCGCGGCCGCGGAGGGCCTGTCGACGTACTGGTACGAGACGACCGGCGCGCTCGGCGGCACCATCCTGGACAAGAGCTACAAGCCGCAGTTCACCAGCCCGGGCTCCCCCGGCTACAAGGCCGCCGAGTGGATGATCAGCGCGATCAAGTCCGGCCTGGTGCCCAAGAGCAACATCAACGTCACCGACAGCCAGGGCATGCAGACGCTGATGGCCAAGGGCTCGGTGGCCAGCATCTTCTCCGACTACTCCGGCAACGTCGGCACGCTGTACAACGTGCCGGCCTCGTCGTCGGTCGTCAACCAGGTCGAGTACATCCCGACGCCCGGCGCGGCCGGTGCCTCGGAGAACTGGAGTAACCCGGACGGCATCGGCATCCCGAAGGAGGCCAAGTACCCGAAGGCGGCGGCCAAGTTCATCCAGTGGTTCACCAGCGAGCAGCAGCAGGTCAACTTCGCCGGCGTCAACGGCGCGGCCAAGGCCTGGGCGACCTACCCGCTGCCGTCCCACCTCAGCGCGGTCAAGGTCATGGCCACCAAGGGCAACCTGGTCGGCGGCGACATCCTGAGCCAGATGCTGGCCACGTCCAAGCCGGTGTTCGAGGGCGGGGCGCCGCCGTGGTACCCGCAGTTCTCCAACTCCGTCTACACCAACCTGCACGCGGCCGCGGCGGGATCCGAGACGGTCGCGGCGGCCATCAAGGCCATCGCGGCCACGGCGAACGGGCTCGCGAGCTGAGCTGCTGATGCGCAAAGCCACCTCACTCCCCGACGAAAGCGAGGCCGCCCCGGCGGCCGTGCCGCCCGCCCGGCGCACGGCCGCCGGGCGGCGGCCGGCCCGGGCGCCGCAGGCCGGCCCGAAGCCGGAGGGCCGCCAGCGCGCGGCCAGGGGCCTGCCCTACGTGCTGGTCACGCCGCTGGCCCTGTTCATCATCGGGCTGGCCCTCGTCCCGGCCGCGTTCACCATCATCGAGGCGTTCTACCGGGTCAACCCGCTCGACCCGCCGACCCGGTTCGACGGCATCGGCAACTTCCGGCGGCTGTTCGCCAACAACGTGGTGCTGACCAGCATCGGCAACACCGCCCTGTACGTCGCCATCGGCGTCGTCCTGTCGACCGTGCTGGGCATCTTCTTCGCGGTCGTGCTGCGCAGGCCCTTCCGCGGCCGCGGCCTGCTCATCGCCGTGCTGATCCTGCCCTGGGCGCTGCCCGGCGTGGTCGAGGGCATCCTGTGGACCGGCATCTTCGACCCCAACACCGGCCTGCTGAACGGCGTCCTGTCGTCGGCGCACCTGGCCAGCCACGGCTCGGTGCTGCTCGGCGACAACCGCTGGCTGACGATCTTCCTCATCGAGCTGGTCCAGGTGTGGCAGATCACGCCGCTGTCCGCGCTGCTCGTGCTGGCCTCGATGCAGCTCATGCCGGAGGAGCTGTTCCAGGCGGCCGCGATCGACGGGTGCGGAGCATGGGCCTCGTTCTGGCGGATCACGCTGCCGCTGGCCCGGCCGGGCGTCGCCGTCGCCGTCGTGCAGGCGCTGATCGCCACGCTCAACGTCTTCGATCAGCCCTACGTGCTGAACGGCGCCGCGACGACCGGGTCCTCCATCACCGAGCAGACCTACTTCATCAGCTTCCAGGACCTGGACTTCGGCGGCGGCTACGCGCTGTCGCTGCTGATCACGGTGGTCACGCTGATCATCTCGCTGGTCGTCGTCCGCGGGGTGTACCGGAGGGTTGACTATTGAGGCATCAAGGACGCATCGCGCGCTGGGCCGGCTTCGCTGTCGTGCTGCTGTGGTCGCTGGTGCCGATCTACTGGTCCGTGAAGACGAGCCTGGAAACCGAGTCCGCGGCCAACGCCCAGAACTACGTGCCGCTGCACCCGACCCTCGGCAACTACGCGGCGCTGCTGACGCAGAACGGGGACCTGCCCGGCCAGATCCGCCGCGCCACCCTGAACATCGTCATCGAGTGCGGGGCGGCCACGATCATCACGGTCGTGCTGGCCACCCTGGCCGCGTACGCGTTCGCGCGGATGAAGTTCCGCGGCCGGCAGGCGCTGTTCTACGCCGTGCTGGCCACGATGGCGTTCCCGGCCTACACCACGCTGATCCCGCTGTACAAGATCATGAGCGACTTCAGCCTGGTGAACACCTACACCGGCATCGTGCTGGTGTACGTGTCGGGGTTCCTGCCGCTGGCCACCTGGATCCTGCACAACTACTTCGCCAACATGCCGATCGGCCTGGAGGAGGCCGCCCTCATCGACGGCGCGAGCCGGCTGCGGGTGCTGCGCTACATCGTGCTGCCGCTGGCCCGGCCGGGCATCATCTCGACCGCGCTGATCACGTTCCTGTTCGCCTGGGCGCAGTTCCTGTTCCCGCTGGTGCTGTCGACCGACTCCTCGACGCAGCCGCTGACCGTGGTGATCGCCGCCCTGCAGGGCCGGCACGTCGTCCCCTCGACGCTGCTGAACGCGGCCGGCGTGTTCGCCATCGCGGTGCCGGCGCTGCTCGCCCTCGGGTTCAACCGCTACATCGTCAACGGCCTCCTGGCCGGCAGTAACCGGTAACCGCCGCTATCCCCCCGCATCCTGCAAAGGAGCAATGTGCCACCGAACTCGATCGTGCTCATCGGCGCCGGCAGCACGGTATTCACGCCCGGGCTGATGACCGACCTGGCGCGCTCGCCGGTCTTCGCCGGCTGGACCGTCCACCTGGTGGACCTGTCCGCCGAGGCGGCCGACACCATGGCCCGGCTGGGCCGCCGGATCGCCAAGGAGCGCGGCGCCGACCTGAACTTCGCCGCGCACACCGACCGGCGCGAGGCCCTGCCCGGCGCGCGGTTCGTCACCACGACGATCGCGGTCGGCGCGGCGGCGGGCTGGCGGCACGACATCGAGGTGCCGGCCCGGCACGGCATCGCGCAGACCGTCGGCGACAGCGTCGGCCCCGGCGGCGTGCTGCGGGCGCTGCGGCACGTCCCCGAGCTGGTCGCGATCGCCCGCGACGTGGCCGAGCTCGCCCCCGGCGCCCTGCTGGTCAACTACAGCAACCCGCTGACGGCCAACGTGCGGGCCATCGCGTCGCAGGCCCCGGTGGACGTGATCGGGCTGTGCCACGGCACCATGCACACCCTCGGCGCGCTGGCGGGCGACCTGGGCGTCCCCCGCGACGAGGTGCACGCCGTCTTCGCCGGCCTCAACCACCTGTGCTGGCTGCTCGACCTGCGCCACGGCGCCGCCGACCTCTACCCGCGGCTGCGCGACCTGGTCAGCGAGCGGGCCGGCGGCCCGGACGCGCCGTCGACCCGGCACGAGGGGGTGCACCTGCCGGTGTCCGCCGACCTGCTGCGCACCTTCGGCCGCTACCCGGCGCCCGGCGACCGGCACGTCTCGGAGTTCTTCAGCTGGTACCTGCGCGGCGCCGACGGCGGCGCCCTGCCCTGGGGCCTGCAGGGCGGGCGCGACGCGACGATGGAGTACATCGGCCAGAAGGGCGACCTGTGGGACCGGCTGCAGGGCCAGGCCGACGGGAGCCTGCCGCTGGACGGGACCGAGAAGCAGGAAGCCGAGCGCCTCGTCGCGATCGCTGCCGCGATTGTCACCGGCCGCGAAACGGTTGAGCTCGCCGTGAACCTGCCCAATGACGGGAAGATCTCCAACCTGCCGCCGGAGGCCGTGGTCGAGGTCCCGGCCGTCGTCGGCGCGGCCGGCGTCACCGGGCTGGCCGTGGGCCCGCTGCCCGAGGCGATCGCCGCCGTGCTGACCGCCCGGGTGCACCAGCAGGAGCTGACCGTGCGCGCCGCCCTGTCCGGCCGCCGCGACCAGGCCGTCCAGGCACTGGCCCTCGACCCGCTGGTGCCTGATCCGCGCACCGCGGCGGCGATCCTCGATGACGCCATCGCCGCCCACGGTGGGATCATGAGTCGTTTCGCGGCACCGCAAGGGGGCACTGCATGACCGTCGGCACCACTGATGGCCGGGACGCCAGCCCGGCCACGGCGGCCGAGATCCGCCAGCAGCCGGGGCTGTGGAAGCTCGTGGCGGCGCAGGCGGAGCAGGACCGCCCGACCACGGACGGCTTCCTCCGCCCGCTGCTGAGCGATCCGCGGGCCCGGATCATCCTCACCGGCGCGGGCACGTCCGCGTTCGCCGGCCAGGTCCTGGCCCCCGCGCTGACCGGCCGGCTGGGCCGGCGCGTCGAGGCGGCCGCGACCACCGACATCGTGGCCAGCCCGCGCGAGGTCCTGGGCGAGGACGTGCCGACGCTGCTGGTCTCGCTGGCCCGCTCGGGCGACAGCCCGGAGAGCACCGCGACCACCGCCCTCGCCGACGAGCTGCTGTCGTCGGTCCGCCACCTGGTCATCACCTGCAACCGGCACGGCCAGCTGGCCAAGGCCCACGCGGACCGGCCCGACTCGCTCGTGCTGCTCATGCCGCCCGCGGCCAACGACCGCGGCTTCGCCATGACGTCGAGCTTCACCAGCATGCTGCTGGCCGCGCAGCTGGCCCTCGACCCGGACGGCCCGGGCCTGGCGTCCGTGGACCGGCTCGGGGCGGCCGCCGACCGGCTGCTGGCCGAGCGGGCGGGCCAGCTCGCCGGGCTCGCCGCGCACGGGTACCGCCGCGTGGTGTACCTCGGCAGCGGCGCGCTCACCGCGCTGGCCCGCGAGGCCGCGCTCAAGCTGCTGGAGCTCACGGCGGGCCAGGTCGTCAGCTACTGGGATTCCTCGCTCGGCTTCCGCCACGGGCCCAAGGCCGTCCTCGACCGGGGCACGCTGTGCGTGGTGTTCGTGTCCACCGACCCCTACTCCCGGCGCTACGACGAGGACATCGCCGACGAGCTGCGCCGCGCCCTCGGCGGCGAGCACGTCGTCGAGGTCTCCGCGCACCCGGGCGGCGGCCGCCCGGCGTGGCCCGTCGGCGACCTCGGCCCCGTCCCGGACTCGCTGGCCGCGCTGCCCTATGCCGTCCTGGCCCAGCAGTTCGCGCTGCTCGCCTCGCTCGAGCTCGGCCTCACCCCGGACAACCCGTTCCCGGCCGGCGAGCTCAGCCGGGTCGTGCGCAGCGTCGGGATCTACCCGCTGTCCGGGCCGGCGTGACGGACTACTTCCTGGGCTGTGACGGCGGGGGGACGAAGACCGATCTCGCCGTGGTCACCGGCGAGGGCCGCCTGGCCGCGTCCCGGGCCGCCCCGAGCACCTACTACCTGTCGGCCGGCGCGCCCGGCATCGGACTGGTCGGCGAGGTGCTCGGCGAGGCCGTGCCGGCCGTGTGCGCGCAGGCCGGCATCACGCCCGGCGACCTGCGGTTCGCGTTCTTCGGCCTGCCGGGCTACGGCGAGGTGCGGGCGGACGTGCCCGGCCTGGACGCGGCCGCGGGCCGGGTGCTCGGCCACGGCCGGTTCCGCTGCGACAACGACATGCTGTGCGGCTGGGCCGGATCGCTGGCGGGCGCCGACGGCATCAACGTCATCGCCGGCACCGGCTCGATGACCTACGGACAGCGGGCCGGGGCCGGCGTCCGGGCCGGCGGCTGGGGCGAGCTGTTCGGCGACGAGGGGTCCGGCTACTGGATCGGCGTCCGGGCGCTGCGCGCCTTCTCGAAGATGAGCGACGGCCGCGCCGGGCGCGGCCCGCTGCACGACGTGCTCAGCCGCGACCTGGCGCTGGACTCCGACATCGACCTGGTCGGGCTGGTGCTGCACCAGTGGCGGGGCGCGCGGCAGCAGGTCGCCGCCCTCGCGCCCGCCGTCGGCGAGGCGGCCGCCGCCGGGGACGCCTGCGCGCAGGCCATCCTGGCCGACGCCGCGGCCGAGCTGGCCGCGCTCGTGGACGCGACCCGGCGGCGCCTGGGGTTCAGCCCCGGCGAGGTCGTCCCGGTGTCGTACTCCGGCGGGATCTTCGCCATGCCCGAGGTCCGGGACGCGTTCCTGGCCGGCATCGCCGCCTTGCCGGCCCGCTACCGCGTGACCAGCCCCCGGTACGCGCCGGCGATCGGCGCCGCGCTCTACGCGGCCACGCTGGCCGGCACGCCGCTCGGCGACGCCGCCCTGCGCGCGCTGCCCGCTATCCCCGCGGGCCCTGGTACTCGGCGTCAGTGACCTTCGGCCCCCACCGGGGAGCGCCCTCGGTGATGGTCAGGTGCGTCATGAAGTGATCCGGGCGGGCGCCGTGCCAGTGCTCCTCGCCATCGGGCGCGAACACGACATCGCCGGGGCTGAGCTCGGCGATCCGCTGCCCCCGCGCCTGGACCAGGCCGCGGCCCTCGGTCACGTACAGAGTCTGCCCGCCGGCATGGGAATGCCAGGCGGTGCGCGCTCCGGGCGTGAAGCGGACCGCGGCGACGTTCAGCCCAGACGGCGGCAGCCCGCGGGTGACCGGGTCGATCCACACGTCACCGGTGAACGTCTCGGCCGGCCCCCTCGCGGTGGGCGCGCTGCGGGAAATCTCCATGCCGCAGTGTAGGGCTGCGGCGGGCGTCAGGACCGGGCGTCAGGCGGGCAGCTTCTCGCCCGCCTCGACCGCGATCGCCAGGTGGTTCTCGGCGGGCGGCAGCGGGCAGGTGGCGAACTGGGTGTAGGCGCACGGCAGGTTGACCGCCCGGTTGAAGTCGAGCGTCACCCCGCCGCCGGAGTCGGGCGCCGCCACCTGCAGCGAGCGGTTGGCCGGGTAGGTGGTGACGCCCGAGGTGGCGTCAGTGAACAGGATGCTCAGGCTCCCCGGCGCATGGCCGTTGAAGGCCGTCAGCCGCAGCGGCTGGCCGTCGCGGGTGAACTCGACGTAGCCCGGCGCGTCGTAGACGTGCTGGAGCCCCTCGGCGACCGCGCCCACGGTGGTCGGGCGCGGCTCGGCGAAGGGCACGAACCGGGCCGGGATCACCCAGCGGGGATCGGGCTCGTAGGCGGGCGTGCCGGCAAAGCTCACCCGCAGCGGGTGCTCCGGGTGCCGCGGGCGCACGATGTCGTAGCCGCCGCGCCGGGCCACCTCGATGACCGCGTCGCCGGCCACGGCATTGACGCCGCCGCGCTCGGGGATCGGGCCGAAGGCGTAGCGTCCGGTGACGCGGGTGCCGTCAATGACGAGCTCCTCATCGCCGACGAGTTCCACCACGACGCCATCCGGTCCGGTGCGCCAGGCTCCCGGCGCATCGGGGAACCGCTGCGGCTCGTCGGTCAGCCAGTTCAGGCTGGTGATGGCCAGGAAGCCGTGCTCGTCGGCCAGCTTGGCCTCGTGCTGGCGGTGCCAGCCCGACCAGTCCTGCGCGAAGTGGGTCCGGTCGAGGTCCTGCACGGTCATGGCTGCCTGCCTCTCGCTGGCCTGTCCCGTCGTCACCGGCCCGCCGGCCGGGGATATCCGGAGCAAGAAGCCAGGGGGCGCGCCTATTCCCGATCCTCTCGCGTTAAGCGGCCGCTGCGGCGGTCCGGCGGTCCGGCGATCGGCTAGCCGGGAGCCCGATGCTCGCCGGGCGGCCGGCCTTCGGGGTCGCGCTGCTCGTCGTCGAGGTCCCGCAGGTGCCGGAGCGCCGGGATGGCGGCGGCCAGCGCCGCGGCCTCGGCCGGCGGCAGCTTGTCGATGATCTGCGCCAGCGCATCGGCGCCGGCGCTGCGGCGGCGGCCCAGGTACAGCCGGCCCTGGTCGGTGAGGGCGACCAGCGTGACCCGCCCGTCGGCGGGGTCGCTCTGCCGCGCCACCAGCCCCCCGCGCTCCAGTGCCGTGACCAGCACCGTCATGGACGGCTGGGTGACGCCCTCGATGAGCGCCAGGTCGGTGATCCGCCGCGGGCCGGTGCGGTCCAGCGTGGCCAGGGTGGCCAGCGAGGTCAGGCTCAGGTCGCGCGATGCCCGCCGCAGCAGCGTGGCGAGCAGCCCGTACAGCGCTGTGGCCGAGTCGGCCGGGCGGCCGCCGGGGCCGCCCGGCCCGGGTGCGGCCGGCTGATCGCTCATGCCCGGAGCATAGCGGCTCAGTGCATTGACCATCTATATAAATTCTCTATATAGTTGCGCCATGACGACACCGCCGAAGGCCCGGGTGCCCGCGCACGCCGGCCCGCCCCACAGCGCAGCCGCACCGAGCCCGTTCCGCCAGCCGCGGGCGGTCTGGGCCGTGGCGTTCGCGTGCGTCATCTCGTTCATGGGCATCGGCCTGGTCGACCCGATCCTGCCCTCGCTGGCGAGCAAGCTGCAGGCCAGCCGCAGCCAGGTGGAACTGCTGTTCACCAGCTACCTCGTGGTCACCGCGGTGGCGATGCTGGTCACCGGCTGGGTCTCCAGCCGCCTCGGGGCCAAGCGGACGCTCGTGGCCGGCCTGGTCCTGATCGTGGTCTTCTCGGCCATCGCCGGCAGCAGCGGCAGCATCGCCGAGATCGTGGGGTTCCGGGCCGGCTGGGGACTGGGCAACGCCCTGTTCATCGCCACCTCGCTGGCCGTGATCGTCGGCTCGGCCAGCGGCGGCTTCAGCGGCGCCATCGTCTTGTACGAGACCGCGCTCGGCGTGGGCATCGCGTGCGGGCCGCTGCTCGGCGGCCTCCTGGGCAACGTCAGCTGGCGCGGCCCGTTCTTCGGCGTCGCCGTGCTCATGCTGATCGCGCTGGTCGCCACCGCGGTGCTGGTCCCGCCGACCCCGCGGCCGGCCGAGCGGTCATCGATCACCGAGCCGCTCAAGGCCCTGCGGCACCGTGCCCTGACCACGACCAGCCTCACCGGCCTGCTCTACAACTGGGGCTTCTTCACCATCCTCGGCTATGCCCCGTTCCTGATGAACCTGTCGCCGCTGAAGCTCGGCGGGGTGTTCTGCGCGTGGGGCGTGCTGGTCGCGCTGTTCGCCGTCTTCGGCGCCCCGGCCCTCAAGGCGCGCCTCGGCACCCCCCGGACGCTGTACTGCAGCCTGGCCGGGATGGCGGTCGCCTCCCTGGCCATCGGCGTGTGGCCGGACCACCGCTGGGTCGTCATCGGCGCCACCATTGCCTCCGGCATCTTCATCGGCCTCAACAACACCCTGGTCACCACCGCTGTCATGAGCGTCGCGCCGGTCCCCCGCCCGGTCGCCGCGGCCACCTACGGGTTCGTCCGGTTCATCGGCGGCGGGCTCGCGCCGTTCGTGGCGGGCAAGCTGGTCGAGCACTACAGCGCCCACGTCCCCTTCATCCTGGGCGCGGTCACCGTCGTCGCCAGCGCGCTGGTGCTGAGCACCGTGCACGCCGCGCTGACCGCGGCCGATGCCGAGGAACTGCAGCCCGCGCCGTCACCTGAGCGCGCCGACGCCGAGGCGGCCGTCTACGAGGTGCCCGGCGCGCCGGAGGAGGCCATCCAGGCCGAAGAGGCGCTCCGCGAGGACCGCGCCCTCGACCGCCCGCGCCCGCAGTGACGCCGGCGGCGCGCGATGGCCAGTGGCTTTGAGCTCGGCTGCGACGGGCCCACGACGCTGGTCGTCGGCGTCGACGGATCTGACACGGCCACGCGTGCGCTCTACTACGCGCTCGGGCTGGCCCGCCGCCAGCGCTGCCGCGTGATCGCCGTCCATGCCATCACCACGCTCGCCGGCTACGACGGGACCATGGGCGCCGCCCCGTACCAGGCCGGCCTCGAGCTGGCCGATGAGCTGCGGCCCGCTATCGAGGCCCTGGCCGCCGACTACCACGTCCCGGTCCAGTTCGTGTCAGTGGCCGGTGATCCGGTGACGATGCTGGTCAAGATCGCGGCCGCCCGCCACGCGGACGGCATCGTGCTCGGCGCCAGCAAGGCGATCAGCCACCGGCTGTTCGGGTCTACCGCCGTGCGCGCGGTCCGGCGCTGCCGCTGTCCCGTGACCGTCGTGCCCTAGGGGCGCCGCGGCCGCATCACGCGGCGTAGCCGGTGGCCTTCTCCACGACCATGCGCACGACCACCCGCACCGCTCCCGGGCGGTCCTCGCCGGGGTCGCGGCCGTCGTACTTCCACGACAGCTCGGTGTCGACCCGGCGGCCGGCGTCGGGCGTCATCGACACCCGGCCGCGCAGCTCGACGTAGTTCTCGGGGTCGGCGGAGTCGATCACCGTCACGCTGATCCTGGGGTCGCGCTCCAGGTTGCGGTGCTTGACGCGTCCCGCCACGGTCGAGAACAGCAGGTCGTCCCCGTCGCGGCCGACCCAGATCACGGAGGTCTGCGGGCTCCCGTCCGGATTCACCGTGGCCATGACCGCGTAGTTCCGCCCGTCGAGCAGCCTGAGTGCTGCCTCACTGAACCGGATGGCCATGACTGGACGGTAGCAAACCGGCGGCCGCGGACTTCTGCTCGCGCCGCGCGAGCGGGACGGCGGCCAGGACCAGCGCCCCGGTCAGGGCGAACGCGACGGGGTAGCCGGTGCGGACGCTGATCAGGCCGAAGGCGGCCGGGCCGGCGCCGTACCCGGCGTCGTAGGCCAGGTTCCACAGCGCGCTGGCCCTGGCCTCCGGCAGCTGCTCGATGAGCAGCGCGAACGTCGCGTTCTCCAGCACCCCGAAGCCGGCGCCGAACAGGACCATGCCGGCGAAGATCGCGACGGGCGAGCCCAGGGCGATCATCGCGGCCATGCCGAGCGCCGCCACGGCCAGCGCCGGGACGAGCAGCCGGGCATGACCGTACCGGTCCCCGCGCTTGCCCGCCTGCCAGCGGCTGAGCGTGGCGATGACGGCCTGCACGAGCAGCGCGGCCGAGGCAAGGTTGCTGGGGATCCCCTTGGCGAGCGGCAGGAACGAGTCGAGCACGCCGGCCGCGATCGTGCCCGCGGCGAAGATCAGCGGCAGCCGCAGCGCGGCGCCCGCCAGCCGGCCGGGGCAGCGGGCGGCCGGCGCCTGCCCGGCGCGGGCGGCCCGCGGTGCCTCGCGCCCGCCCGGCAGCCAGCGGATCGCCGCCAGCGGCACCAGGCCGGCCCCGGCCGCGATCGCCGCGGCCGCGTCGGCCAGGTGGTGCCCGGCCAGCCACACGCCGGCCGGCAGCGCGATCACGGCCGGGACGCCGGAGACCAGGCCGAGCAGCCCGAGGCCCTCGCCGCGCCGCTCGGGCGGCAGCAGCCGGGCGGTAAGCGCGCCGGTGGTCACGCCGGACAGCCCGAAGCCGAACCCGCGGACCAGGCTGACGCTCACCATCACCGACTGGGGCTCGCGGGCGAGCATGGCCAGGGCCGGCGCGCCGAGCAGCATCGCGCCGGCCGCGAGCACCGCCCGGTAGCCGAACCGCCGGATCGCGGCCGCCGCCAGCACCTCGGCTGCGACGGTGCCGAGCAGCAGGGACCCGGTCATCAGCCCGGCCGAGCTGCGCGCGCCGTCGGCCGCAGCCAGCATCGGCATCACCGACAGCAGCAGGAAGAAGCTCGTGAGGGAGGTGAACTCGGCCAGGAACGTGACGGCCAGCGGCACGCTGAGGAGCCGGGGCGTCGCCGCGCTTCCGGGCCGGGCCTGCGTCAAGGTGCTCATAGCAGGAACGCTAGGACCCAGCCGGCACCCTGGTAAGGTCCGATTTCATGGCGATCGAGTGGTCCGGTTTGAGCCCGGGCCTGCTTGTCCGGCTCGACCGCGCGGCCCGCGAGCCGCTGCGCGCCCAGCTGGAGGCGAGCCTGCGCGAGGCGATCCGGGGCGGCCGGCTCCGCGCCGGGGAACGGCTGCCGTCCTCCCGGGAGCTGGCCGGGGCGCTCGGCGTCTCCCGCGGCATGGTGCAGGACTGCTATGGGCAGCTGCTGGCCGAGGGCTACCTGACCAGCCGGACCGGCTCCGCCACCCGGGTCGCCGACATCAGCGGCCGCCCGGCCGGCGACGCGCCCGCGGCCGCCCCGGCGCCGGTCCCGCCCGCGCCCGGCCGGCGCCCGCCGGGACCGCCGCTGATCGCGGACTTCCAGCCGAGCGTGCCGGACCTGTCCAGCTTCCCGCGCGCCGACTGGGCCTGGGCCGTCAAGCAGGCGTGCGCCCGGGCCGAGGTCGCCGACCTGGGCTACGGCGACCCGCGCGGCAGCACGGAACTGCGCGAGGTCCTGGCCGGCTACCTGCGCCGGGTCCGGGCCGCCGAGGCGAACCCGGCGCGGATGATCATCAGCACCGGCTTCGCCCAGGGAATCGTCCTGGTCCTGCGCGCCCTGGCCCGCCAGGGCGGCGTGACCCGGGTCGCCTTCGAGGACCCCGGCTACGGCAGCGCGGCGGCCGACGAGACGGTCCGCGCGACCCTGACGATGGGCATCGAGGTCAGCTACGTGCCGGTCGACGAGGAGGGCCTCGTGGTCGGCGAGCTGGCGGCCAGCGGAGCCCAGGCCGTGGTGGTCACCCCGGCGCACCAGTCCCCCACCGGCGTGGTCCTGTCCCCGGCCCGGCGCAGCGCCCTGACCGACTGGGCGCGGCGCGGCGGCGGGTACGTGATCGAGGACGACTACGACTCGGAGTTCCGCTACGACAAGGAGCCCGTCGGCGCACTCCAGGGGCTGGCCCCGGAGCAGGTCTTCCTGCTTGGCACGGCGAGCAAGGCGCTGGCGCCCGCGGTCCGCCTCGGCTGGGTCCACGCCCCTTCACCACTGGCCCCGGCGGTCGCCGCCGAGAAGGAAATGAGCGACCGCGGCTCCTGCACGCTGGACCAGCTCGCCCTGGCCGCTTTGCTCACCGCTGGCCGGTACGACCGGCACCTGCGCCGGATGCGAACGGTCTACGGCGCCCGCCAGGCCGCGCTGACCGGGGCGTTCGCCCGGCACGCCCCGCTGGTCCGGCTCACCGGGCTCGCGGCCGGGTTCCACGCGGTCGCACCACTGCCGCCCGGCACCGCCGAAACGGCGGTGATCGCCGCGGCGCGGGAACGGCGCGTGGGACTGCACGGCATCGGCGACTACCGCGGCCACCCGGAACGCGCGGCGCGGCCCGCGCTGGTGCTGGGCTTCGGCAACGTCCGCGAGCGGGCCATCGAGCCCGCCGTCGCCGCCGTCGCCGACCTGCTCAGCTGACCAGCGGCCAAAAATCAGCGGCCAGAGAATCAGTGCCAGACCATGAAAACAAGGATGACCAGCCAGAGCAGCGCGGTCACGCCGCCG
>DASYBB010000176.1:0-6006 GCA_036501025.1 Streptosporangiaceae bacterium | reverse complement strand
TCAAGCGTCGCGCGGCTGTCGAAGCTGTTCGCAGTCATCGTGGGTTGAGCCTCCTCGCCCAGTGCCATGTCCATGTGATCGCCGTCTACGTGATCGTCCGCGGTCGGCGGGCGACGAGCGTGCGCCGTGCGGCCCCGCTTCAGCGCGGGGAGCGCAGGCGGGGAGCGCCCCGGCTCGCCGGCATGTAACCTACAGTATCTCGACATCAAGCTACCTCATGGGCGTATCCGCTCGCGAGGGGTAGACGGCGCCTTCGGCCCCGCGGGTCACGTACCCGGCAAGGGCGGCGTAATCTCATGTCCGGCCAGGAGCCCGCTAGCGACGGAGAGGTCACTCATGCGTTTCGCCCTCAAGACACGGCCAGAGCACCAGACCTGGGAAGAGCTACGCGACCTCTGGGTCGCCGCGGACGAGGTCCCGCTTTTTGAGTCGATGTGGAACTGGGATCACTTCTACCCGCTGACCGGTGACCTGCACGGCCCGAACTTCGAGGGCTGGACCATGCTGTCCGCCATGGCGGCGCTGACTTCGCGGATCAGGATCGGCTGCCAGGTCACCGCCATGCCCTACCGGCACCCGGCGGTGCTCGCCAACATGGCCGCCACGGTGGACCACGTCTCCTCCGGCCGGCTCATCCTGGGGATCGGCGCGGCGTGGAACGAGATGGAGTGCAATGCCTACGGGTTCCCGCTGCCGCCGCTCAAGGAGCGGTTCGACCGATTCGACGAGGGCATCGAGGTGCTCACGCAGCTGCTGTCATCGCGGGTCTCCAACTACTCAGGCAAGTACTTCACGCTGACCGACGCGTACTGCGAGCCGAAGCCCGTGCAGCGCCCGTACCCGCCGATCACCATCGGCGGCAACGGGCCGAAGCGCACCCTGCGCGCCGTCGCCCGCTGGGCATCGGAGTGGAACGCGTCGACCCAGGACCTGGAGCGGTTCGCCGAGCTCAAGGAGGTCCTGCGCGGGCACTGCGCCGACCTGGGCAGGGACTTCTCCTCAATCACGTGCTCGTGCCTGCTCCGGTGGGACGGCGGTTCGCACGACGCCCTGCTCGCGACGCTCGCCGAGTGGCGCGACGCGGGCGCCGACCTGGCCGTCATCGGCCTGCCGACGCACGCCAAGCCGGAGTCGCTGTCCCCGCTGGCCGACGCGCTCCGCTCGCTCGCGTAGCCGGCGGCTGCCGTGCCTTATCCCGAACGGGGGCGTGGTTCTACGCTCCGCGGACCAGGCGCTCGTGGAGGCGCTGGCTCGCGGCGGCCATGACCGGCTCGACGCCGAGTTCGGTCAGCATCTCCGCGGCGGCGGCCATCTCGTGGCCACGGCGGACCGCGTGCCGCCGGGTGCCCGTGACGATCCTGGTGAACGTGGTCGCGTCCTGCTTCGCCAGGTCCTCGGCGATGTGCCCGGCCAGCCAGTCCTCAAGGCCGGCGGCCCTGGCCGCCTCGAGGGCCTCGACGATGGATGCGGCCATGCCCTTGTAGAAAACGCTGCGCAGCAGCTTCCTGGTGGCCGCGAGGCCGGCCGGGCCGGCCAGGACGTCGATGTTCGCCCCGTACCGGCGCAGGGCCTCCGCCGCGTCGGCCGCGCCGTCGCCGCTCGCCAGCATGGGGACAAGCAAGCCGCTACCGGGGACAGGGGCCATCATGGCGATGTCGGTCACCGGGACGCCCCGCCCCTCGCCGATCTCGGCGAGGCGGCGCTTGACGCTCGGCGCGGCGGTGTTCAGGTCGGCCCAGACGGCGCCGGCCCGCAGCGCGCCGATGGAAGCCTCGAGCGCGTTCACGGCCTCGCTCGCGCTGTTGACGCTCAGCACCAGGGTGGCGCCCGCGACCGCCTCGGCGTCGCTGCCCGCGCCGGTGACGCCGGGCGGCGCGGGCACCTTCGGGTCAAAGCCACGGACGGCCGCGCCGGCCGCCACCAGGTCACTGGCGAGCAGTGATCCCGCCTCGCCGAGGCCGAGGACCGCGATGACGTCGCTCACTGGCGCTCCACCCCTGCCACCTCTCAGCGGGCCCGCTTACTGGGCACCACGCAACTCGCCGCGCAGGCCCGTTAGGCTCTGCGCCGTGTCGAAGCCGAACGGAGACGACGCGTCCGCGGGCGCGGCCGAGGCCACTGGGGAGGCCTCCTCGGCTTCGGTCGAGCCGAGGTCGAGGCCGACAGATTCCGTGAAGTACTCGCTGATCAGCTTTCGCTGCCTTTCGAGTAGCTGGTCGAAGTGCCTGTCCAGGCTGGCCTGGCTGACGGTCTCTGCGGCCTGATACAAGTCCCTGATCTGGCCGAGTGCGCCCGCCTCGGGGTCGGTCGGCGTCCCGAGGTCCAGCAGTCCCGACATTTCATGATCTATCGGTTCATACTCCGATATTTCACTTTCCAGCTGGTCGGTGTCGGGGTCATCGAGGCCGGCCTCACCGTCCGCTTGCTGGTAGTCGGCGTGACCCGCCCCCTCGCGTTCGCCGGGGCGAAGCGGCTCGAAGGGGCCGCGGCTCGGCGGGGGCTCGCTCGCCGGCGCCGTCGACTCGCCGTCAACGGTCCGGGGCGCGCCTTCCGCGTCTCGCTTGTACCAGTCGGGTCGCGGCGGCCCGTACGCCGGGTCGTCGGGGCCGTAGGCGAGCGCGGCGTCAATCTCGGGCGCGGCCTCCACCCTGGGCCTCGTGCCCGCCGCGGTCGCGGCATCGGCCTGGGTCGCTGGCCCCGTCGTGACGGCCTGAGCGGCGGGCCCTGGCGCCGAGGAGCGGGCCTCGGGACTCGCGGCTTCCCTGCGCTCGTCCGCGACGGCCGGCCAGCCGGCGCCGGCTGTCCCCGAGGTGATCGCGCGGACGCGGCCGGCCTGCGCCGGCCCGGCTGTCGTCGCCGCTGCGGCGGAGCTGCCGGTGGGCGGCTGACCGCCGGAGGCCGCCTGGCGGCCCGGGGCCGGCCCTGCGCGGCCGGTCCACTCGCCCGTGCCCTGGCCCCGCGCGTCCGGCTGGGAAGGCGACGCGGCAGGGCCGTCTTGACGGATGACGTACGCGTAGTCGCCGCCGTTGACCATCGCGCCGTACCCGTCGGGACCCGGATAGCCGCCGGGCGCGCCCTGCGCTTGCCACGCCTGGTAGTCCGCGTAAGGCGCCTGGGCCCCGGCGGGTCCAGCGAATCCGCCCGCCACCGGGGGGTAACCCTCCTGGCCGGAAAAGGAGTGCTGGCCGGCCTGAGCGCCCGGCTGGCCCGCAGGACCAGGGTAGCCGTGGCCGGGCGGGGGCGCCGCGTGGCCGGGGTAGGCGCCCGCACCTGGGTAGCCCGGCGACGCGTAGCCCGCTTGGCCTGGCCCGGCGGGGCCTGGGCCGCCAGGGTAGGGCTGGCCGCCCGGCCCGCGCGCGTCGCCCTGCGGCGGGAACCCGTCCTGGTGGTGCCATCCGGGTGCCTGCCGTCGTGGCCCCTGACCTGGATCGGGCCCGTAGCCGGGCGGCACGCCAGGCTGGCCGTGGAACTGCTCCGGGTAGGGGTGGTCGAACCTGGGCGGGCCATATCCGGGGGCGGCGTAGCCAGGCGGGCCGTACCCGGCACCGTCGGCGGTGCCGCCGCTGGCAGGAAAGCCGCCAGGCACGGGAAACGCCGTCCCCGGCGGGAACGGCCCCTGCTCAGCGAAACCGGCGGGCCCGGGGAACATCCCTTGGGCCTGCGGCGGCTCCGGCGGATAGCCGCCCGGCCCGGCGAACCGGCCGCCCGCGGGTCCAGGCCCTGGTGCGGCAGCAGGGCCAGGGAACGCACCGGGCTGCGGGTAGCCTCCGGGCGCGGGCCACGGGCCCTGGCCGGGCAACGGGCCGTAACCGGGCGGCGCACCGCCGGGCCCGGCGAAGTGGTGCGGGCCGCGCCGGTCGCCTTCGGCGCCGTCGGGCGGGTTGACCAGGCTTCCGGGTGCGAAGATCGTGGTAGGCGTCAGCACCTGGTCGGGATCGTCGTCGATCTGGCGTCCCGGCCCTGGCCGCGGGTTCCCCGCCTGACCGCCGGCGGGCCAGGGTCCGCCTGGCCGCTGCCCGCCCTGTCCCCCGGGAAACGATCCGCCACCGGGCCCCTGCGCTCCCGGTCCTGGCACGCCCGCCCCGGCCCAGCCGGGGGCGAACTGCGCGCCCGGCCCCGCTCCAGGGAACGCCTGACCCGAAGCGAACTGGCCGGGCGGGGCGAACTGGCCGGGCGGCGGGCCGGCGTGGGCCGCGCCCGCCGCGTAGTAGCCGGGCGGGGCCTGGCCGGGCGGCACTTGCTGGCCGGGGCCGTACGAGCCTGCCTGCATCGGCCCGCCCTGGTACGGGCCACCGGGAGATCCCTGCCCTTGTCCCACCGGGCCGGGAAACTGGCCGGGGGGCGGGTAGCCGGGTGATCCCCCGGCAACCGCCCCAGGCCCGGCAAGGCCCGGGGCAGCCGGCTCGCCTGGGAAGCCGGCGCCGTCCCATGGTTCAGGAAAACCGCTCGGGCCCTGCCCGGCGAAACCCCCGCCGTAAGGCCCGGGAACGGCCCCGGATCCGTGGTTTCCGTAAAACCCTGGACCTGGACCCGCTTGGCCCGGCGGCTGCTCGAACGGGTGCCGGCCGAACGGGTGCACACCGTACTGCTGGCCCTGCGGCGGGCCGCCTGGGTAGGGGCCGTGCTGCGGCGGCGGGTACTGCTGGTTTCCCTGCTGCTGGTTTCCCTGGTGCGGTGTGCCGTACCAGGGAACGCCCGGCCCGCCCGCGTGCATGCCCGCCTCCGGCCCGCCGTAGCCGGGGCCGTCGGGGCCTTGACCAGAGAATCCCGGTGCACCGTAAGTGCCAGGCGCGCCGCCTCCGGGTCCCCCGGGGAACGGGGCACCGCCCGGCGGGAACGGGGCTCCCGCGAACCCAGGTCCGGCCTCCCAGCCGGGACCGGGTCCGCCACTGCCCTGGTGACCGTTCTCCCCCGGGCCGGCGCCGCCGTCTGGCCAGGCGCCGGCGTCGGGGTCCGGTTGCCCGCGCCGCCCGCCTGAAAACGTTCCCACGGTAACGATCGTAAGCAACCGCGCGACCGCAGGCACCCCGCTCCATGCAATCGCACGCCCGCACGGTCCGCCTGCCCGCGCCCGGCCCGCCCGCCGGCCTAATTTAGCCAGCTGCGCGACGTACGCCGCGAACCTGACGTGATCATGCTCACTGTGCTGACGGGCCTGGTCACACCTGAGGCAGCACCTCGCCGGCTATGTCGGCCAGGTGGTCGAGGTCGTCGAGGTCGAGAACCTGCAGGTAAAAAGTTTGCGTGCCCGCCTCGGCGAACGCGCCGAGCTTGTCGACGATCTCGGCAGGCGACCCGGCGAGGCCGTCGACGCGCAGTTCTGCCAGGTCGCGGCCAATCGCCGCGGCACGCCTTGACAGCGTCGCCTCGTCCTTGCCGCAGCAGACCACGTGGGCGGCCGAGTAGACCAGCGAGTCCGCGTCGCGCCCGGCCGCGTCGCACGCCTGCCTGACCCGGCCGAACTGCGCGGCCACCTCGCCGGGCTTCGCGAACGCGATGTTGAACTCGTCGGCGTATTTCGCGGCGAGCGCGGGCGTGCGGCGCGGGCCGTGGCCGCCGATGATCACCGGGGGGCGCGGGCTCTGGACCGGCTTCGGCAGCCCCGGTGAGTCAGCGACCTGGTAGTACGTGCCTTCGTAGCTGAACTTCTCGCCGGCCGGCGTTTGCCACAGGCCGGTGATGATCGCGAGCTGCTCTTCGAGGCGGTCGAAGCGCTCCCCGGTCGACGGGAACGGGATGCCGTACGCGGCGTGCTCGCCCTCGTACCAGCCCGCGCCGATGCCGAGCTCGACCCGGCCGCCGCTCATCTCGTCGATGCCCGCGACGGTGATGGCCAGCGGGCCCGGATAGCGGAAGGTCGCCGACGTGACCAGCGTGCCGAGCCTGATCCTGCTGGTCTCGACGGCCAGGGCGGCCAGGGTTGCCCAGGCGTCAGACGGACCAGGCTGGCCGGACACGCCGCCCATCTTCAGGTAGTGGTCGGAGCGGAAGAACGCGTCGAAGCCG
>DASYBB010000175.1:0-53719 GCA_036501025.1 Streptosporangiaceae bacterium | reverse complement strand
GCACCTGAAGGACGTCATCGACGCGCCGACCGAGCAGCCCTGGGGCATCCGGGTGGAGCGGGTCGAGGTCAAGGACATCTCGCTGCCGGAGTCGATGAAGCGCTCGATGTCGCGCCAGGCCGAGGCCGAGCGCGAGCGCCGGGCCCGGATCATCGCGGCGGACGGCGAGTACCAGGCGTCCAAGAAGCTCGCCCAGGCCGCCGCTGTCATGGCCGCCGACCCGGCCGCCCTGCAGCTGCGGCTGCTGCAGACCGTGGTCGAGGTCGCGGCCGAGAAGAACAGCACGCTGGTCATGCCGGTTCCCGTCGAGCTGCTGCGCTTCTTCGACCGCGCCGCGCCGGCCGATGCCCTGGCCGCCGAGAAGGCTCAGCCGGCCGCGGCTGACGCCGATCAACCCGACGTCATCCCGCCGGTGGCCGTCCCGCCGGCCCCGGCCCTCAGCGCGCCCGGCCTCCTGTCCCTTGACCCGGCCCTGCTCGCGCCCCTCAACTCCACTCCGAAGGAGCCCGTGGCGGGCTGACCCGCCGCCTCCGCCTCCGCCGCGGCCGGCGGAGGCGGAGGCGCAGCGGCTGGCGGCCTGAGCCGCGCCGGCCCCGCTCACCCGCCCGCCGCCACCCCGCCTTCCGCTACCGCCCGCGACGCGGCCCGCGCCACCGCGACCACCGCCGCGCGTGCCCCGGCGGCGTCCACCCGGTCCGACGGCGCGACCACTGACAGCGCTGCCACCGGCGCCCCGGCGGCGTCACGGATCAGCGCCGCCACCGACGTCACCGACTCCGGCGCGGGCCGCGACACCACCGCCACGCCGTCGCGCCGGACGGCGGCCAGCAGCGCGCGCAGCCCGGGCCCGACGGCCCGCCCGCCGGCGCCCCCGCCCGCCCGCCCGTCCGTCGGCTGGCGGGCCAGGTCCCCGCCCAGCACCTCGTCCTGGACCACGACCGGCGCATGAGCGAGCAGGACGAGGCCGACCCCCGTCGAGTGCAGCGGCATCCGCCCCCCGACCCGGTACAGCACCGGGCCCGCATCCCGCGCCGACAGGCGCTCGATGAGCACGGCCTCATGGCCGTCCCGGACCGCCAGCAGCACATGCTGCCCGGTCGCGTGGTGCAGGTCCTCGAGGTACGGCAGGGCCGCCGCCCGCAGCCCGTGCCCGCGCGGGGCGAGCGAGGCGATCTCCAGGAGCCGCAGCCCGATGACGTACTCGCCGTTGGCCGCCCGTTCCAGCGCGCCCCACTGCACGAGCTTGCGGGCCAGCCGCAGCGCCGTCGGCTTCGGCAGCCCGGCCCGGCGGCTGAGGGCAGCCAGCGACAGCGACCGTCGCCCTGGCTCGAAGGCGGCCAGGATCCGGAACGCCCGGTCCAGCACCGGCTCGCCCGGCGCCGCCCGCCGCCCGCGCCCCGCAGCCGAGTCGCCCGCACTCACATCGCCCATAGCGCCCTCCGCGTTCCATCCAATGAAACCAGCCGGGCGCGCACCGCCCCCGGTGGCTCACCATGAACCCCATGACCCCGCCGCGCCCGGACATCCCTGTCCTGATCGCCGGCGGCGGCCCGGCGGGCCTGGCCGCCGCGGCAGAACTGGCCTGGCACGGCATCCGCTGCGTGGTCATCGAGCCGCGCACCGAGGTCTCCCACCGCCGGCCGCGGGCCAAGACGACCAGCGTCCGGACGATGGAGCACCTGCGGCGCTGGGGCCTGGCCGGCCGCCTGCGGGCCGCCGCCCCGCTGCCGGTCGCCTGGTCGCAGCGGGTCACCTTCTGCGAGTCCCTGTCCGGCCGCCGCATCACCGACTTCGACGGCGCCTTCGGCCTGGTCACCGGCCGGGATGACCGGTTCGCCGAGGCCGGCCAGCAGGTTCCCCAGCCCGTCGTCGAGGAGGTGCTGCGCGCTCACCTGCAGTGCCGTCCCGAGGCCGACCTGCGCCTGGGCCAGTCCGTGACCGCGCTGGCCTGCGACGCCGGCGGCGTCACCGTGACCGTCCGCGCCCCCGGTGGCGGCGCCTACCCGCTCCGGGCCCGCTACGTCCTGGGCTGCGACGGCGCGGCCGGCGTGGTCCGCGACCAGATCGGCGCCCGGTACGCCGGCCGGTCCGACCAGCGGCCCAACTTCAACCTCGTGTTCCGCGCCCCGCGGCTGGACACCCCCCTCGGCCCGGCCGTCCAGTACTGGGTCGTCGGCGGCGCGACCACCGGCGTGCTCGGGCGGCTGGACCTGGCCGGGACCTGGTGGGCGGGCCTGCCCGGCATCGAGGCCGGCTACGGGACGGCGCACGCCGCCGAGCTGATCACCGGCCTGATCGGCGCCCCGGCCGAGCACGAGGTCCTCGCCACCGACCCGTGGACGGCCCGGATGCTGGTCGCCGACACGTTCGCCGCCGGGCGCGTGTTCCTGGCCGGCGAGAGCGCCCACGTGAACCCGCCGTGGGGCGGCCACGGCTTCAACACCAGCGTGGGCGACGCCGTCAACATCGCCTGGAAGATCGCCGCGGTCGAGCGGGGCTGGGCACCGCCCGCCCTGCTGGACAGTTACGACCCCGAGCGCCGCGGCGTCGTCGAGCAGACCGTCGCCAGCGCCGCGTCGCACCTGGGTCACCTGGCCGGCGACCTGCCCGCCGACGCCGCCGCCATCCAGCGCGCCAAGTACCCGGAATTCCACAGCCTCGGCCTGGTGCTCGGCTACACCTACGCGGGCTCGCCGGTCATCCAGCCGGGCAACCGCGCCCGCCCGCCCGGTGACCTGTCCCGCTTCACCCCGGCCGCCGAGCCCGGCGCCCGGCTGCCGCACGCCTGGCTCCCCGACGGCTCGTCGCTCTACGACCACCTCGGGCGCGGCCTCACCCTGATCGGCCCCGCCGGTGACCGGCCCGCGGCGGTCGCGGCGCTGACCGCCGGCGCGGCACAGCGGGGCATCCCGCTCGCCGTCCGCGAGCCGCCTCCCGGCTACCCGTGGCGCACGGAGTTCCTGCTCGTCCGCCCCGACCAGCACATCGCCTGGCGGAGCGACGACCCGGCCGGCATCGACCTGGATGTGGTGACCGGCCGATGCTCGATTCGGGGCGTCTGGTGTGATGGCATCGAGGTGCAGCCCGAATCGGCAGAAGGCAGGAACTTATGCGCATCGCCAATGTCAGCCACCGGCTCAGCCTGATCCAGGGCAGCGGCGGGATCGACGTGCACGCCGCCAGCGGCGGGCGGTTCGGCCCGGACGTGGCCGCGGTGTACCCGCGGTGGGCGGAATTCACCGCCTGGGCCGCGTCCGCCGACCTGCCGGAGCCGGCCGCGTTTTCCGTCACGGACCTGGGCTCGCCGTCCCCGGAGCCGCGGCAGGTGTTCGGCATCGGGCTGAACTACGGCGCGCACGCCGATGAGTCCGGGCTCGGGCGGCCCGAGGCGAGCCCGCCGGTGTTCACCAAGTTCCCCTCCTGCATCACCGGGCCGACCGGCGAGATCACGCTGCCGCCGGGCGGGCACACCGACTGGGAGGTTGAGCTCGTGGTCATCATCGGCCGCGAAGCGCGGGGCGTGCCCGCCGCCGCCGCGTGGGAGCACGTGGCCGGCCTGGCCGTCGGGCAGGACGTGTCCGAGCGGATCCTGCAGATGGCGACCAAGCCGCCGCAGTTCAGCATGGGCAAGTCCTATCCGGGGTTCGGCCCCGTGGGCCCGTGGCTGGTCACCCCGGACGAGTTCGGCAACCCCGATGACCTGGAGCTCGGCTGCTCGGTCAACGGCGAGCAGATGCAGAAGAGCCGGACCGGGGACCTGCTCGTCCCGGTGCCCGACCTGATCGAGCAGCTGTCGCGGGTGACGCCGCTGCTGCCCGGCGACCTCATCTTCACCGGCACGCCCAGCGGCGTCGGCATGGGCCGCAGCCCGCAGCGCTGGCTCGCGCCGGGCGACGTGCTCACCACGTATATCGAGGGCATCGGCGAGATGCGGCACACCTTCGTCGCCGCGTCAGCCGGGTAGAGGAGGCGGCCATGAGCCTGCACGGACTGCGGTCCATCACGATGGGCGTCCCGAACGTGGCGCAGACCGCGGCGTACTACCGCGACTTCGGGCTCGCGCCCGGGGAGGACAACTGGTTCAGCACGGCCGACGGCGGACGCCAGCTGCACATCGAGCACGCGCCCACCCGCCGGCTGACCGAGCTGCGCGTCGGCGCGGACGACGCCGACGACCTGGCCCGCGCCGCAGCCAGCCTGGCCCGCCTCGGGCTGCCCGCCGAGGTCAGCGAGACGGTGCTGGAGACGGCCGAGCCGGTCACCGGCATGCGGGTCCGGCTGGAGGTGGCGCCGCGGCTGACCCAGGACCCGGTCCCGGCCACCGCCTACAACGGCCCCGGCCGCCCGGAGCGGCAGGACGCCCGGGCGCCCAGTTTCGCCAGGTCCGGCCCGGTCCGGCCGCGCAAGCTGGGTCACGCTGTATTCGGCAGCACCGACCCGGGCGCGAGTACCGCGTTCTTCACCGACGGCCTGGGCTTCAAGGTCAGCGACCGGATCAAGGGCGCGGGCTGTTTCATGCGCTGCTCGGCCGACCACCACAACGTGCTGGTCCTGGCCGCGCCCGTGAATTTCCTGCACCACACCTCGTGGCAGGTCGACGACGTCGACGAGGTCGGCCGCGGCGCCTGCACGATGCTGGAGGACAATCCCGAGCGGCACGTGTGGGGGCTCGGCCGGCACTACGCGGGCTCGAACTTCTTCTGGTACCTCAAGGACCCGGCCGGGAACTTCAGCGAGTACTACTCCGACATGGACTGCATCGTCGATGACCAGCTGTGGACGCCCGAGGATCTCGAGGGCGCCCGCGGCCTGTTCTCCTGGGGACCGCCCCCGCCGGCGTCGTTCCTGCACCCCGAGGATCTCGCCGCCATGATGGCGGGCCACCACGGGGGGTCCTGACCTACCGGGGCGGACCGGGCCCGCGATCCGTCCACAGCCCGAAGGAGACGCCGCTCGGATCGAGCGCGAGCGCGAACCACCGGTCATCCCCGCCCAGCTCGGTCCGGCCGCGCTCGATCCGCCCGCCGAGGGACTCCACCCGCCGCAGCGTCTCCTCGAGATCATCGACCTCGAGGTACAGCCGGGTGCCGGCGAGCGGCCGGGAGCTCGCGGCGGACCGCTGCAGGCCGCCGATGCCCCGGCCGCCGTCCTTGATGATCCAGTAGTCGGCGGCCAGCTCAGTGCCGGCGAAGGCAGGCTCGAATTCCCAGGCCCATAGCTGCGCGTGGAAGCGCTGGAAGGCCTCGGGGCCGGGCGTCTCGATCTCCCACCACACGATCCGCGGCATGCCCGCCAGTATCAGCCGCCGCCGCGGCGCCGGCAAGGCGGCGGCCATCTCGCCGGGCGGGGCGGGTCACCGCCCGCGGGCCAGGCGGTAGAGCCCGTACCCGACCCCGAGGAGGACGTCGGCCACGAGCCACGCGATGGCGACCAGCCCGGGGCTCAGGCCCGGATCGAGGTCCTGGCCGTGCGGCAGCGCGACGTGGAAGTGCTGGAGGCAGGCGCGCTGCGACGTGAACGCGCCCTGCCACGCGCCGTTCAGGCAGGTCCGGGCGACCTGCCGGCTCACGGCCTCGGCCGTCCCGTGATCGGAGGCCAGGGCGGCCGCGATGACCAGGATGAGGAACAGGACCTGGACGGCCAGGAAGAACCACGGGAAAACGGCTCGCCGGCGCGGCGGCCCGAGTACCGGCGGCCGATGCTCGCCAGGCGGACGGGGCTCCAGCTGCGGCTGGGGGACGGCCGGGCGGCCGGCCTGGTTCTCGGGCGGCTCGTTCTCCGGCGGCTGGTTCTCCGGCGAGGGGCGCGGCGGGTGCACGCGGGGCCGGGGCGGGGCCCGGCGCGGTTCCGGCTGGCTCATGGTCCCCCTGCCACACGAGGCGCGGGTCGCCTTGCTGCAGGCGTACCGGCTGACCCCGGAGGGCCGGGCAGGACGCCCCTTCTTGTCTCATCGTGCCATATCGATTACTCAGAGTTAAGCGCACGCGCCCGAACGCCGCCCCGGTCCCGGGCGCCCGGCCGGAATGCGGCCCGGCCGCTTGTGGTCGAATGCCGACATGCCGCCTCTCACCGCCCCGGTCGTTCCCTCCGGCGCCCTCAGCCAGGTCGCCCAGCCGAGCCTGCGGGCCGGTGACCTGGTCCTGCGGCCCTGGGCGGAGGGCGACGCGGCCGCGCTGGTGGCCGCGTTCGCCGACCCGGAGATCCAGCGCTGGCATGCCCGCACGGTCGAGTCGCGGGCCGAGGCCGGGGAGCTGATCGCCCGCTACCAGCGGGCCTGGCGGAGCGAGACGGGCGCCCACTGGGCCATTACCGGGCCTGAGGTCATCGGCCGGGTGGCGCTGCGCACGGTCGACCTCGAGGAGGGCTGCGCCGAGATCGCCTACTGGGTCACGCCCGCGGCCCGCGGCCGCGGCGCGGCGCCCCGCTCGGCGATCGCCCTGAGCGGCTGGGCGCTGGGCGAGCTGGGCCTGCACCGGCTCGACCTGGAGCACTCCGTCGCCAACGCCGCCTCCTGCCGGGTCGCGCAGAAGGCGGGCTTCGCCTACGAGGGGACCCGGCGGAGCGCCGTGCTGCACGGCGACGGCTGGCACGACATGCACCTGCACGCCCGGATCCGGGGGGACGCCTGACGGGCCGCGTTGACACCCCACCCCGATCAGGGAAGCATCGGAAGCCAGGAGGGGATGGCCATGCCTTACTACCGGCAAGTGGGCCAGGTGCCGGCCCAGCGGCACACGCAGCTGCGCATCGACGGTGAGCTCGCCTACGAGGAGCTCGTCGGCGAGGAGGGCTTCTCCTCGGATTCGGCCCTGCTCTACCACCGGCATGTCCCGTCGGCGGTCACCGACAGCACCGAGTGGAACCTCGGCGACCAGTCGCTGACGGCCAACCACCCGCTCAAGGCGCGGCACCTGCGGCTGCATGACCTGTTCAAGGAGGGCGAGCCGGGATCGGCCGACGCCGTCACCGGGCGCCGGCTGGTCCTCGGCAACGGTGACGTGCGCATCTGCTACGCCGTGTCGGCCCGCGAGTCGCCGCTGTACCGCAACGGGATCGGCGACGAGTGCGTGTACGTCGAGTCCGGGTCGGCCACCGTCGAGACGGTGTTCGGGGCGCTCGCGGCCGGGCCGGGCGACTACGTCGTCATCCCGCGCGCCACCACGCACCGCTGGGTACCCGGCGGCGACGGGCCGCTGCGCACCTACATCATCGAGGCGGGCAGCCACATCCGGCCGCCGCGGCGGTACATGTCGGCCTCCGGCCAGCTGCTCGAGCACGCCCCGTACAGCGAGCGCGACCTGCACGGGCCGGACGCGCTGCCGGGCTACGACCCCGGCGCCACCAGCGTGCCGGTCCTGGTCAAGCACCGGGAGGCACCGGGCGGCCCGCCCCTCGGGACCCGGTTCACCTACGCCCGGCACCCCTTCGACGTGGTCGGCTGGGACGGGTGCCTGTACCCGTACCGGTTCAACATCGCCGACTTCATGCCGATCACCGGCAAGGTCCACCAGCCGCCCCCGGCGCACCAGGTGTTCGAGGGCGGCAACTTCGTGATCTGCAACTTCGTCCCGCGCAAGGTCGACTACCACCCGCTGTCGATCCCGGTGCCCTACTACCACTCCAACGTCGACAGCGACGAGGTCATGTTCTACTGCGGCGGCGACTACGAGGCCCGCAAGGGCTCGGGCATCGGGCCGGGCTCGGTCAGCCTGCACCCGGGCGGCGTGGCCCACGGCCCGCAGCCGGCCGCCTACGCGCGCTCCATCGGGGCGGAGTTCTTCGACGAGCTGGCCGTCATGGTCGACACCTTCGCGCCGCTGCGGCTGGGCGAGGGCGCCCGCGCCGTCGACGACGGCCGGTACGCCTGGACCTGGGCGGGATGATCACGGAGCCGCCCGCCCCGGCGGGCAGCGCGCCCGGCCTGGCGGGCAGCGCGGCGGCGGGCAGCACGCTGTTCGGGCGGCCCGCGCTGGAAGCGAGCCGCGGCCCGGGCGGGACCTGGCGGCTGGGGTCGGCGGAGCCGCTCGGCCCGTACCCGCCGACCGTGCTGGCCAGCCTGCGCCGCTGGGCCGCCGCGGACCCCAGCTACCCGCTGATCGCCGAGCGCGACGCGCCGGGCGGCTGGCGGGCCCGCAGCTACGGCGACCTGGCCGCGGCCGCCGAGGCGGTGGGCCAGGGACTGCTCGACCTCGGGCTCGGCCCCGGCGCCCCGCTGCTGATCCTGTCGGGCAACTCGGTCGACCACCTGACCGTCCTGCTGGCCGCGATGACGGCGGGCATCCCGGTGGCCCCGGTCAGCACCGCGTACTCGCTGCTGTCGGCCGACCATGCCCGGATCGGCCAGATCGCCGCGCTGATCCGGCCAGGCGGCGTGTTCGCCGAGGACGCCGACCAGTTCGCGCCCGCCCTGGACGCCCTCGATGCCCTGGGCGACCTGCGCCCGCGGATCGTCGTGGCCAGCCGCGGGCGGCGGGGCGGCTACCGCCGGCTGGCGGACCTGGCGGGCACCGCGCCCGGGCCGGAGGTCGCGGCGGCCTACGCCGGCCTCGGCCCGGACTCGCTGGCCAAGGTCCTGTTCACGTCCGGCTCGACCGGCGAGCCCAAGGGCGTCCTGAACACGCACGGGATGCTGTCGGCCAACCAGGTGATGATGCAGCACGCGTGGCCGTTCCTGACCACGGAGCGGCCGGTCATCGTGGACTGGCTGCCGTGGAGCCACACCTTCGGCGGCAACCACGACATCAACATGATGATCACCGCCGGCGGCACGCTCTACATCGACGCCGGGCGCCCCGCGCCGGCCCTGTTCGGCCAGAGCGTGGCCAACCTGGCCGAGGTCGCGCCGACGATCTACCTCAACGTCCCGGCCGGCTACGCCCAGCTGGTCCCGGTGCTGGAGTCCGACCCGGAGTTCGCGGCCCGGTTCTTCTCCCGGCTGCGCCTCATGCTGAACGCGGCGGCCGCGCTGCCGCCGAGCCTGCGCCAGCGGCTCACGGCCGTCGCCGAGCGGGTCAGCGGCCGCCCGATCCCGGTCACCAGCGCCTGGGGCCTGACCGAGACCTCGCCCGCGTGCACCTCGGCGTACTACGACTTCGCGGACCCGGCGTGCATCGGGATCCCGCTGCCCGGCGCGGAGCTGAAGCTCGTCCCGGCCGACGACGCGTACGAGATCCTGGTCCGCGGCCCGCACGTGACGCCGGGCTACTTCGGGCGGCCCGACCTGACCAGCGCGGCGTTCGACGCGGAGGGCTTCTACCGGACGGGCGACGCGGCGCGGCTGATCGACGAGGCGAAGCCGGGCCTGGGCCTGGCCTTCTGCGGCCGGATCGCCGAGGACTTCAAGCTGACCACCGGCACCTTCGTCCGCGTCGGGGCGGTCCGGACGGCGCTGCTGTCCGCGGTCCCGCTGCTGTCCGACGCCGTGATCGCCGGGGAGGGCCGCGACTTCGTGACCGCGCTCGCGTGGCTGAACGCCGCCGAGGCGGCGGCCCTGCCCGGCCGCGAGCCGGGCACCGCGCCCGCCGCCGGCCCCGGCCCGGCAGGCGGCGAGGTGATCACCGACACGGCGGTCCTGGACGCGCTGTCCGCGGCGCTGGCCGCCCGGCCCGCGGCCGGGTCGGCGGCCCGGGTCGAGCGGCTGCTGGTGCTGAGCCGCCCCGCCGACCTGGACCACGGGGAGATCACCGACAAGGGCTACGTCAACCAGCGCCGGGTGCTCCGCAACCGCGCCGCGCTGGTCGACCTGCTGTACGCCAGCTCGGGGGCTTCCGGCGTGATCAGCGCGCGGCCGGCGGCGCCCGCTCAGTAGACCTGCTCGCTGCCCTTGGCGGCCGCTTTCGGGCCGAACGGGGCGGCGTCCAGCCAGGCGCCCGCGCGGGCGCCGCGCACCGCGGCCGCGGCGGCGAGCCGGCGCCGGACGCGCGTCCGCACGCCGTTCGCGCGCAGGTGCGCCAGGGCCAGCGACGACGAGTCGCGGTTGTAGAGGGCCGCGGCCCGGCGCTGGCCGGCGACCGCGTAGCGGCGGCGGCCGCTCCGGGCGTTCCGGATGGACGGGCGGTACCCGAGGGGGAAGGCGATGTCGCAGATGAGGTCGTCCGGCCCGAGTGCCTGCGGGTCAGCCAGGTAGACCTCGCGGCAGGACAGCGGGCTGCCGTGCCGGGCCGCGGCCTGCGGCGATGAGGCGACCGCGTCGTAGGCGGCGAGGATGGCCGGGTAGTCCCACTGGGCCTTGGTGATGGTGGTGAACGCCTCGTCGTGGGCCGGCTCGGTGCGCACGCCGACGAGCTCGGTGGGCTGCACCTGCGCCGGGCAGGGGAGCACGGCCTCCAGCGGCCCGTCGCTCTCGTGGTCGACGATGCCGTGGAAGATCAGGCTGAACGGGCCGGCCGGCGCGGCGCCGCCGAGCAGGCGGGCGAACGCGGCCCGGGCCTCGGCGGCAAAGGCGTCGGTCTCGGGGGCGCGCAGCCGGCGCTGGATCGACATCACCCGCTGGGCGGGAACGTGACGGGTCTGGACGGGGAACATTGGATGACCTTCCTCTCGCAGGACGGCGTGGATGTGGCGGATGAGCAGCCGGCGGCCCGAGTGGCGGGCCTCCAGCGTGACCACGTGCCGGTCGAGGCGCGCGGCGGCCCGGTCGCGGCCGGCCGCCAGGTCGGCGAGCAGCAGCCCGATGTCGGCCAGGCTCAGGTCCGCGCCGCGCAGCATGGCGATGAGGCGGGCGCGGCGGAGCTGGCCGGCCGCGTACCGGCGGTGCCCGGTGAACGGGTCGACGTCCGCCGGGGCGAGCAGGCCGGTCTCGTCGTAGATCCGCAGTGCCTTCGCGGTCAGGCCGGCCTGCCGGCCGAACTCGCCGGTGCTGAGCAGCTGCTGCCGGGCCGGGTCGGTGGTCACGACGACGATGATTCCCCTTGCCCCTGGGTCCGGGGCAAGTCCCGGGCCCGGCCGGTCAGACGGGCAGCAGGGGCTGGTGCGGGGGCGCGGGGAGCTCGACGCGGATCGGGTCGCCGGGCCGGACCGTGCCCGCGGCCAGGACGATGCCCATGACGCCGGCCTTGCGGATGACGCGCCCGTCCCGGTCACGGCCGAGGACGGCCTTCATCAGGCCGGCCTCGTAGTCGTCGAGCTGGCGGCACGGATTGCGCAGGCCGGTGACTTCCACGACGGCGGAGCTCCCCAGGCACAGGCGGGCGCCGGCCGGGAGGCCGAGCAGGTCCAGGCCGCGGGTCGTCACGTTCTCGCCCATGTCCCCGGCCGTCACCGCGAAGCCGGCCGCCCGCAGGTCATCGTGCAGCTCGGCGTGGATCAGGTGCACCTGGCGGAGGTTGGGCTGGCTCGGGTCCCGGGCCACCCGCGAGCGGTGCTGGACGGTCACGCCCAGGTGCGCGTCCCCGGCCACGCCCAGCCCGGCCAGCAGCCGGATGGCGGGCCGGCCGGGCTTGCTGAACGTGTGCGCCGCGCTGCTGCTGACGGCGGCCACCACGGCGTCCATGCCGCGGCCCGCTCAGCCGGCGGCGCGGTAGCCGCCGGCTGAGCGGGCCCGCGCCCGGGTGGTGAGGTGATGGGCGTGCCCGGCCAGCTCCGGGGCGTACCGGGAGATGATCTGCCGGAACCGGGCCTCGGCCAGCGGGCCGAGCGAGTCGTAGACCTGGGCGAAGATCTGGTAGGCGCGCTGGCGGGGCCACCCGTCGGGCAGGATCTCGGCGGGCAGGTCGGGGTCCAGGGCGGGGAACGCCCGCCAGGTGTCCATGATGGCGGTGCGCTCGACCAGGGCCTCCCAGGCCCGGATCTCGCCGCTGACGACCCGCTCGTAGACCGGCTCGAACCGCTCGATGAAGTCGTCGTAGGAGCGGCGCAGCTCGTCCAGGTTCCAGGCCGACAGCGGGTGGCGGCCCAGCCCGGCGTCGGCCGCCGAGTACAGGCTGGTCGCCCGGAAGATGCTGGCCTGCAGCACGCCGCAGCCGCGGATGGCCTGCTCGGTGGCGCCGGCGTCGGCCCGCGGCGACACCCAGACCCCGTCGTACAGGGCCGCGAAGCCGAGCCAGCGCAGCCGCATCCGCAGCGCGTGCCGGACGTCGCGCTGCTCCTCGGGCACCGAGAACGCCACCACCAGCCAGGTCCCGTCCCAGGGCGCGGCGTCGTCCACGCCGAACGAGAAGATCCGGTCGGCGCCCTCCCGCATGACCTCCGCGGTCCGGGGCGTCGGCCCGTAGAACGTCCGCCGCCCGGACTTCGAGGAGACCAGCAGGCCGCGCCGGCCGAGGCGGCTGAGCGCGGCCCGGGCCGAGGTGGCGGAGATGTCGAACTCGCTGACCAGCGCGACGAGCCCGGCCGAGGGCAGGTGCTCGGTGTTCCCCCACCAGTAGTCGCCGAACAGGGTGATGATCAGGTGCTGCGGCCGGGCACCCTCCTGGAGCCGCGGCAGCCGCAGGTCCTGCGTGTCTGGCGGGCCGGGGCTCGCCTCATCTGCCGCTGTCATCTGCTCTCCGTTCCGCTGGCCCAGAGTAGCGCGAGGTCGCGGCCGTTCCGGCGGGCGGGAGCGGGGCGCGCGCCTGCGGCGGGCGCGGGCGCTGGCGGCAGCGTTTCGGCTGGTCGGGCTGATCAGGAGGCGGAGCCGTCAGGCGGCGGGGTAGTGGTCGAACAGCCGGAGCCGGTGGGCCAGGGCCGAGGCCTCGCCGCGGGTGGCCGTGCCGAGCTTGGCCAGGATGTTGGACACGTGCACGCTGACGGTCTTGGCCGAGATGAACAGCTGGCCCGCGATCGCGGCGTTGCTCAGGCCGGCCGCGACCAGCCGCAGCACCTCGAACTCGCGCGGCGTGAGGCCGAGCCGTCCCGCGGCGGCGCCGGGCGGGCTGGCCGGGGCCGCGGCCGGGATGGCGGCCGCCTCGCCGGGGGCGGGCCCGTCGAGCGAAATCCGGGCGCGGCGGGCCAGCAGCGTGACGTCGGCCAGCAGCGGCGCCGCGCCGAGCCCGCCGGCGATCCCGGCGGCCCGCCGGAGCGCCTGCTCCGCGACGGCCCGGTCGCCCCGGCCGGCCAGGGCCGCCTCGGCGGCCCGCAGCAGCGCGGTGGCCACCGGGTACGGCTGGCGCAGCTCGTCCCAGGCGGCCGCAGCCGCCAGCCACGGCCCCGGGTCGCCGGCGCCGGCCGCCGGATCGCCGCCGCCGGCCGCGGCACCGGGACCGGGACCGGGACCGGGACCGGGACCGCCCAGGGTCGTGCCCGCGTAGTCGGCCCGGGCCGACTCGGCCTGGAACGTCAGCTGGTCCGCGGCCTGTACCGGGCTGAGCACGTCGAGCTTGGCCGCGGCCGCGCGGGCGCCGCGCAGCACGGCGTGGGCCGCCTCGGCGTCACCCTCGGCCCGGGCCGCGGCCGGCAGCGCGGCCAGCTCGGCGGCCGCGCGGACCGCGGCGATCAGCACCGGCCACGCGTAGCGCGGGGTGGCCTGCAGGTCGTAGGAGTCCAGCGCCCGGCTAGCGGCGGCCAGCGCGGCGCCGAGCTGCCCGTCGGCGGCGGCGGACTCGATCTGCAGCCGGGCCAGGGGGAGGAAGGTCTGGTCCCGGTAGGTGAGCCGGGCCAGCAGCCGGGCCCCCTGCTCGGCCGCCTCGCGGGCGCTGGCCAGGTCGCCCCGGGCGACCGCCATGGTCCCGGCGAGCTGCCAGAGGCTCGCCCGGTTCGGGTCGGCGGAGCTGATGGCCAGGGCGGCCGTGATGACCTCCGCGGCCTCGTCCCACCGGCCCAGCGACGCCAGCGGCTCGGCCAGGTTGATGGCCAGGATCGACCCGGAGGTGCGCGACAGCCCGTAGCGCTGCGCCTCGGCCAGGCCGTTGCGGGCCACCTCGGCCGCCCGCTCGTGCCGGCCCGCCCCCTCGAGCAGGTGGGACTCGTTGATGACGGCCACCGTCAGGTGGTCGTAGTCGTGGGCCAGCCCGGCCACCTCGCGGGCCTGCACCAGCATGTCCAGGGCGGCATCCTCGCCGCCGGGGCCGGACCGCGGCGACAGCATGGCCACCGTGATCAGGGCGCTGGCCTGGGTGCTGAGGTCGCCGGTCTGGCGGGCGATGCCCAGCGCCTCCTGGGCCGCGGCGAGGGACTCGGAGTCGTTGCGCTCCTTGTGCTGCAGGTGACCGAGGCTGGCCAGGACCCGGCCGCGCTCCCGCTCGTGCCGGCCGTCGACGACCAGGGCCAGCGCGCGGCGCAGGTCGGCCTGGCCCGCGCGGGGGTCGGCGTAGCACCGCAGCATGCCGCGGCGTTCCAGCAGCAGGGCGACCCTGGCCGGCTCGGCGGCGTCGTCCAGCTCGTCCAGGGCGGCGCTCGCGAACGCGTACCCGCGCTCCTGGTCCCCGGTGAAGTGGGTGACCTGGACGGCCCGCTCCAGCACCCCGACATGGTCGGTGCCGATCCGCTGCGCCGCGTCCGGCACCCGGTCCCACAGCTCCAGCACCCGCGAGAGCATGGCGAGCTGCTCGGAGTGGGCCAGCGCCCGGCTGGCCACCGCCGCCGCCTCCCAGGCACTGACCAGGGCCCAGGTCATGTCGTGCGCGGAGTACCAGTGAAGGGCCAGCTCGATGGCGGCCCGGCCGGGGGGCACCAGCGACGGATCGTCGGAGATGGCCTGGGCGTAGCGGGCGTGCAGGCGGCTGTGCTCGCCCGGCAGCAGGTCATCGTGCATGGCCTCGCGGATCAGCGCATGCCGGAACAGGTAGCCGTCGGCATCGGCCAGCAGCACGTTGCCGGCCACCGCCGGGCGCAGGACCCGGGTGAGGTCATCGTCGGCGATGCCGCTGACCCGGGCCAGCAGCCCGTGGCCCAGCCGGACGCCGCCGGCGCTGGCCAGCCGGAGCAGCTCGCTGGTCTCCTCGGGCAGCCGCTGCACGTTGGCCAGGACCAGGTCGCGCAGCGACTCGGGCAGCTCGCCGCCGTCGCAGCCGAGCAGCTGCTCGACGAACAGCGGGTTGCCCTCGCTGCGCCGGAACACGCCGTCGACCAGGGCCGGCGCCGGGTCGCGGCCGAGGATCGCGGCGATCTGGCCGGCCGCCTCGGCGCGGGTCAGCCGCGGCAGCTCGAACCGCTCCACCCACGCCACCCGGCCCAGCTCGGCCAGCAGCGCGCGGAGCGGGTGGGTGCGGTGCAGCTCGTCGGACCGGAACGTGACGACGATGAGCACGCCGCGCAGGACCCGCTGGTTGCCGATCAGGAACGTGAGCAGGTCCCGGGTCGAGTGGTCGGCCCAGTGCGCGTCCTCGATGATGAGGGTCAGCGACCCGGCGTCGGCCAGGCGCTCGAACAGCGCCAGCACCTGCTCGAACAGCCGGGCCCGGGCCTCGCCCTGGTAGGCCTCGTCCTCGTGCCGGGCGGACTCGCCCAGCTCGGGCAGCAGGCGGGCCAGCTCGCGGCTGGCCTGGCCGGTGAGCAGGTCCTGGACGCCGGCCACGCCGAGGTCGCGCACCACCTGCCGCAGGACCGCGGTGAACGGCGCGAAGGCCAGCCCGGCGGCGCCGAGCTCGAGGCACCCGCCGGCCAGCACCCGGCCGCCCGCCGCGGCGCGGTCAGCGAACTCGCTGACCAGCCGTGACTTGCCGACGCCGGCCTCCCCGCCGATCAGCACGGTGGCCGGCTCGCCGCGCCGGGCGGTGGCCAGCGCGTCGTCCAGCAGGGCCAGCTGCTCGGCGCGGCCGACCAGGACCGGGCTCACGGAGGCAGTACTCACGTCCTCCAGCATGCCAGTGATGACCGACATCCGGGCATCCCCGCCGGTCAGCGGCTCAGTGCCCGGTCCGGGACCGGCCCCGGCAGCGCCTCCAGGGCGGGCTGGGGGTTCGGCCGCAGCGCCGTGCCGCGGCGGTGCGCCTGGCGGGCGGCCCGGCGGGCCTGGCGGGCCTCGCGGGTGGCCGCCGCGGCCCGGTGCCGGTCGGCGACCCTGGCGTCCATCAGGCTCTGCGCGATGTACGGGTGCATGACGTCCTCCTCGACAGCGGATCCTCTACAGATCCACACCATTGAGGTTCGCCGTAAGGCCCCGGCCCCCGCGTCGGGCGTCTTCCCTATCTTGGCGGCAGCGCCGCCTTAGGGAGCGCGGCGGCCCTAAGGCGCATACCGCACCGCGAGGAACCCGGTGCCCACGGAGGCCGTGATGACCTGGGTCGATGTGCTGTCGCCGAGCCCGCGCTGGACGTCCACCGCGCCCGCCCCGGCGCGGACCGACACCCGGTACCGGGTGCCCGGCGGGACGGTGACGCTGGCGCTGCCCGAGCCGACCGCGAGCGCCAGCAGCTGCGGCGGCGCGGCGAAGCCCAGCTGCAGGGCGCCGGAGCCGGCCGACGCGCGCACCGCGGCCGACCCCTCGCCCTGCGCGGTCACGCTGCCCGAGGTGACGGCGGCCCACACCGGCCCGCGGACGTCGGTGAGCATGAACGCCCCCGACGTCGCCGCGAGGCGCAGCGGCCCGGTCAGGCCCAGCGCCGAGACGCTGCCCGAGCCCACGCTCACCCGCACCGCCAGCCCGGCCGGCACCCGGATGTCCAGGCTCTCCTGGCAGTCCTCGAACGGGTTCAGGCGCGGGCAGGCGGCCGTGACCTGCAGGGTGTCCCCGTCCCAGGCCTGCGTCACTACGGGCCTGCGCACCAGCCAGGCCGCGGAGCTGGACATCGTGACGCGGCGGCCCGTGCCCGGGCTGATGCTGATGTTGCCGCCCGGGGCGTCCACCTGCAGGGCCGTGACCGGCCGCGAGGCCACCAGGACCGGCGCGGTCTGGTGCTGGATGTCGATCTTGAGCGCGATCCGCAGGGCGAACGGCGGGACGAACACCAGCGCCGTCAGCAGTGCGACGAGGAGCCAGATCCAGCGCCGCCGCGGCCGCGGCCGGGGCGGCGCGGCGACGCTCACCCGACGTCCAGGAACCGCAGGACGGCCAGCACCCGGCGATGGTCACTGTCGCCGGGGTGCAGGTCGAGCTTGGAGAAGATGTTGTTGATGTGCTTGGCCACCGCGCTGTCAGTGATGACCAGCTGCTGCGCGATCGCGGCGTTCGACCGGCCCTCGGCCATCCGCCGGAGCACCTCCAGCTCGCGCGGGGTGAGCCGGTCCAGCGGGTCGCTGCGCCGCCGGAGCAGCAGCTGGGCGACGACCTCGGGGTCGAGGGCGGTGCCGCCGCCGGCCACCCGGCGCAGCGCGTCCAGGAACTCGCCGACGTCGGCGACCCGGTCCTTGAGCAGGTAGCCGATGCTGCTGGTGTTCGCGGACAGCAGGTCGGCGGCGTACCGCTCCTCGACGTACTGCGACAGCACCAGCACGGCCACCCCCGGCCACTGGCTGCGGATCACCAGCGCCGCCCGGATCCCCTCGTCGCTATAGCCCGGCGGCATCCGGACGTCGGCGATCACCACGTCCGGCTGGTGCTCGCCCACGGCCGCGAGCAGCTCCTCGGCGTCGCCGACCGCGGCCAGCACCTCGATCCCGGCCGCCGCGAGCAGCTTGGTCAGGCCGGCCCGGAGCAGGACCGAGTCCTCGGCGATCACGACCCGCATGGCAGCTCCACGGTGATCCGGGTCGGGCCGCCCGCCGGGCTGTCGATCCGCATGGTGCCGTCGACCGACCGGGCACGCTGGGCCAGGCTGCCCAGCCCGGTCCCGCGGGCCGGGTCGGCGCCGCCGGCGCCGTCGTCGGTGATGCGGATGCGCAGCAGGTCCCCGGCCCGGCGCACGTCGATCTCGGCCCGGCGGGCGGCGGCGTGCCGGGCGATGTTGGCCAGGCACTCGGAGACCACGAAGTAGGCCACGGCCTCGACCGTCGGCGAGGCCCGGCGCGGCACGTCGACGTGCAGCGTGACCGGCAGCGGGGCGCGGGCCGCGATCCCGGACAGCGCGGCGTCGAGGCCGCGGTCGTCCAGGACCGCCGGATGCAGCCCGCGGACCAGGCTGCGCAGCTCGGCCAGCGCCGCCTTGGCCTCGTCGTGGGCCTCGGCGATCACCTGCCGGGCGGCCTCGGGCAGGTCGGTCAGGTTCTCCCGGGCCATGCCGAGGTTGATGGCCAGCGAGACCAGCCGCTGCTGCGCGCCGTCGTGCAGGTCGCGCTCGATCCGCCGCCGCTCGGTGTCCGCGGCGTCCACGACGCCGGCCCGGCTCTCGGCCAGGCTCTCCACCCGGCGCTCCAGCTCGTAGGACCGGCTCGGCCCGAGCAGCACGGTGCCCGCCCGGGTGTCGATCCAGGTGACCAGGGCGGCCACGGCCGGCGCGGCCAGCAGCACGGCGGCGCCGGCCACCGTCAGGACGATCTTGAGCTTGAGCGGGGCCGTCTGGATCGCGCTCAGCGGCGGGAACACGTACTGGTAGCCGAGCGTGGCGGCCAGGCCGGCGCCGCCGGCCACCATCCCCAGCGTGAGCAGGCCGCCGAAGGCGACCAGCGGCCCGACCACCAGGTGATAGCAGAGCTGCCGCCAGGTGGCCTCGTCGAGCAGCGCGGCGGTCAGGCGCTGCAGGGGCGTCCGGCCCGGCGCGGCCGGGGAGCGCGGGAGGTCCAGGCCCCGCAGGGACCAGAACCGGTGCCGCTCAGCGAGCGTCAGCGGCCCCCGGGCCAGCACCGCCGCGAGGGCCGACGGCACCAGGCCGAGCAGCACCAGCGGCCAGCTGACCGGGACGACCAGCGCGACGATGCACGGCAGGGCGGCGACGATGAGGGCGGCCAGCTGCACCGGGACGCCCGCGACGACGAAGACCACGTCCCCGATGATCCGCGCCGCCCAGCGCAGCGGTGCCCGCGCCGCGCGGCGGCCCCGCGCGGCCGCGGCCATCGTTGCCATGCGCACCACCGTAATGGCCCTGGCGAGCGCGCCGCCATGCAGTACAGACCCGCCTGGAAGGTGCAGCTGGCACCACCATGAATCCGGATCAGAGCGCTACTGACCGGCGCCGCTCCAGCCGGAAGGCTTCTTTCCAGTACAGCCAGGACAGCCAGCGCCATCAGCGCCGGCGGCGGAAGGAGCCAGGCCATGCTGACCATCGCGCCCGAGACCGACCCGCGCGGGCCGAAGACGGGCCCGGCCCTGACGCCGCGGGCGCGCCGGTGGCTGGCGCTGGGCCTGGCCGGGGCGGGCCTGGGCATGATCCCGTGGCTGGTCTACCTCGCGGTCAGCCTGCCGGCCAGCCCGGTCGCCTGGCACTGGCCCGCCGCCTGGGCGGGCCTGGACGCGATGGAGGCCGCGGGCCTGCTCAGCACCGGGATCCTGCTGCTGCGCCGGGACCCGCGGGCCTGCCTGACCGCGGCGGGCACGGCCGCCCTGCTGCTCGCGGACGCCTGGTTCGACGTGACCACCGCCCCGCCCGGCGCCGGCGCGCTGACCTCGCTGCTGATGGCCCTGCTGGCCGAGCTCCCGGCCGCCGCGCTGTGCACCGCCATCGCCGTCCGCGGGCTGAGCGGACTGAGCGGACTCAGCGGCGGGCCCAGCGCACGCGCCGCCCGGGGTCTCGATCGTGCCAAGGACCGCGGGCCGGCCGTCGGCGCGGGGAAGCCGAGGCCCGCCGGGGCGGCCGCGGGCCGCCCGGCCGCGGCGCGCCGCAGTTCGTCCGCCAACGGCAGCAGCGCCGCCGCCCGCGGCAGCAGCGCCGGGCCGCCTGCCGTCAGCGCCGCCGACCGCCGCTCCCAGCCGAACAGCTGCCCGCCGAGATCGCGTTCCGGCGCCGTGATCTGCCGCGACCGGGAGGCTCCTTCGATGAGCGCCGGCAAGGCCGCCCGCCCGGAGCTCAGCTCCGGCGCCTCCGCGGTGCAATACCGCAGCCGGTAGCGGGGCCCGCCGCCGCCCGCCCCATGATGGACCCATGACCGCCACGCCCGCGCCCTTCCTGTCCGCGCTGGGCCTGACCCAGCCGGTGCTCGCCGCGCCCATGGCCGGGGGCCCCAGCACCCCGGCCCTCGTCACCGCGGCCGCGGCGGCGGGCGGCATGGGGTTCCTGGCCGCCGGCTACAAGACCCCGCAGGCGCTGGCCGACGAGATCGCCGCCGTGGCCGGGGCGTCCGTCCCGTTCGGAGTCAGCCTGTTCGCCCCGAACCCGGTGCCGGTGAGCCGCCCGGAGTTCCGGGACTACGCCGCCGCCATCGGCGCCGAGGCGGCCCGCTACGGGGTCAGCCTCGACGGCGCCGAGCCCGTCGAGGATGACGACCGCTGGCACGACAAGATCGACGTGCTGCGCGCGACCCCGGTCCCGGTCGTGGGCTTCACCTTCGGCATCCCTGCGCCCGGTGTCATCGCCGCCCTGCGCCGCACCGGCGCGCTCCTGGTCCAGTCCGTCACCAGCCCGGCCGAGGCGCAGGCGGCCGCGGACGCCGGGGTCGACGCGCTGGCCGTGCAGGCCGCCGCCGCGGGCGGTCACTCGGCCACGCTGACGCCGCGCCTGCCGCTGGCCGACCGCCCGCTCGCCGCCCTGGTCGCCGCCGTGCGCCAGGCCGTCCGCCTGCCGGTGATCGCGGCCGGCGGGATCGGCGACGCCGCGGACGTGGCCGCCGCCATCGGGGCCGGCGCCGGCGCCGTGGCCGTCGGCACCCTGCTGCTGCGCGCCGACGAGGCCGGAACCTCCGCGACCCACCGCGCCGCCCTGGCCGACCCGGCCCGGGCCGGCACCGTCCTGACCCGCGCCTTCTCCGGGCGGCCCGCCCGCGGGATCCGCAACGAGTTCACCGACCGCTACAGCGCCGTCGCCCCCTACGGCTACCCGGCGCTGCACTACCTGACCAGCCCCATGCGCCGGGCCGCGGCCGCCGCGGGCGACCCCGAGCGCCTGCACCTGTGGGCCGGCACCGGCTACCGGCACGCCACCGCGGAGCCAGCCGCCGCCATCCTGCGCCGCCTGGCCAGCGGCCTCTGACCGCCGGCCGCACGCCGCGAAGACGCCCCCGGCCGCCCCATCTCCCGACCTGGCGAAACGGATGCGCTCAGCGCGAGCCGGCTTCGCCGGGCCGGATCCACCGCCCGCTCGGGTCAAGCCCGCCGTCCGGGCCGTGGGGGAGGCCCGCGACGAGGCCGAGCAGCTGATCGTGCAGCGGCCCCGTGCTGACCAGGGCCGTGCCCGGCCCGGCCAGGACCGGGCCGCCGGACAGGTCGGTGACCCGGCCGCCCGCCTCGCCCATGATGACCGGCAGCGGCGCGAGGTCCTCGTAGCCCTGCGGGAAGCCGGCCATCACCACCGCGTCGAGCACGCCGGTGAGCAGGCCGGCCACGCCGCCCAGGTAGCTCATGATCCGGACGTTCTGGTGCAGCGCGGCGAGCAGCTCGAGGTGCCAGGTGGCCGGGTTGGCCAGCTGGGCGCGGGCCCGCCCGAGCTCGGGGCAGTCCCGCAGGACCGGGCGGCGGTCGCGGCCGGGCCCGGTGCGCACCCAGCAGCCCAGGCCCCGGCCCGCGACGATCATCTGGCGGGCGACGGGCTGGTTGATGACGCCGATCGCCGGCCCGTGCTCGTCCTCGTAGGCGATGGTGGTGCAGAACAGCGGAATCCGGTGGGCGAAGTAGGTGGTCCCGTCGATCGGGTCGATGATCCACCGGCGGCCGGACGTCCCGGCCACGGCGCCGCGTTCCTCGCCGCAGATCTCGTCACCGGGACGGTGCCGGAGCAGCTCGGTGCGGATCAGGTCCTCGACGGCGAGGTCGGCATCGGTCACCTCGGTGCCGTCCGGCTTGGCCGCGGTGGTGAAGCTGGCCTCGAAGAACCGCTCGGCGGCCACCTCCCCGGCCCGCTGGGCCACGGTCACGGCCAGGTCGAGCAGCTCACGGTCCACGGCGGGAGCGTCCATGCCGGAAACGGTACCGGCGGCCGGCGAAACTCCGCATCCCGGACAGCCGCGGCCGGCGATCGCACGATGCTGCGGCTCTTCATGGCGCCGGTCGGCCGCGTTCGCTAAACTGTTCGCATGGTCACCGGCACGTTCCCCGCAGCCCGCATCGCGGGCCTGTGGCATCGTGCCCGGCTGGCCGGGCGCGCCCGCCTGGTGACGCGCCTGCGCGGCCGCACCGGCCCCCGGCCGGCCTCCCCGGCCGCCCTCCGGCCGGTGATCGTGCCCGCCAGCCTGGACGACCTGCACGGGCCCGGATCGGGCGTGGTCGAGCTGCCCGTCCACCTGTACTGGTCCGGCTCCCGCCAGTTTGACCTGGCGGACCCGCACCAGGCCGCCGCCCTGTGCGACGCGGTCGTCGACGCGGCGGCCACGACTGAGGTCCTGGCCCGGTACCTGAACGCGGACGTGCTGATCCGGGCGTGGCCCGTGCTGGGCATGAGCCGCGTGAAGCGGGAGGCGTGGGAGCGCCAGTTCCCGGTGCTGCGCACGCGGCGGCTCGCCGCGGCGGCCTAGTTGCTCCTCGACGCCCGGCATCGCGACATCGCCCAGATCGCCCTGGCCGCCGCCGGGCGCCGGTACCAGGTCGCGTTCGCCGGCGGCGGCGCGCTGCAGATCCATGACGTCAGTGCCCGCGTCACCCACGACGTGGACCTGTTCGTCCGCCGGGCCCGGAACGTCGTGAAGGCGTCGGCGGTCATCGCCGACGCCCTCGAGCAGGCCGGATACCGGGTCGAGCTGGTCAGCTCGCTGGCGGAGCTGGTGGACTTCGTCGTGTACCCGCCCGGCGGCGCGGACCCGGTGCAGGTGCAGGTGGCGTTCTTCGCCTATACCGGCACGGTGGCCAAGGACGTGGGCCCCGTGGTCACGCTCGACTACCTGGCCGCGCGCAAGACAGTGGCGCTGCTCGAGCGCCACCAGGTGCGGGACTACGTCGACGTCGCCTCCCTCGGGGACGCGGGGTACAAGATCGCTCAGCTGCTCGAGCTGGGGTTCGCCGAGGATCCCTCGCTGACCAGGGAAGACGTCGGGGACGCCGGCGTGCACCTGGACCAGATCGCCGATGAGCGGCTGGCCCGCGAGCTGCCGCCCGGCAAGCAGCCGGCCTGGGTCCGCGCCGCGTTCGCGGACTGGCCGCGCTCTCCGGTGCACCCGGACTAGCGGGCAGTCCCGCCCGCGGCCGGCCGGGCGCGAGCCTGGCGCGCCCGGCCCTGACCGGAAGGACAGCCGATGACCGGACCGGAAGCGGCTGGCCGGCTTCCCCGGCGTCACGGTCGAGAACTCCCGGTTCAAGGACGGGGACGACGCCGGCCGGCGCTTCGACGTCCTGGTGGCCGCGTCGTCCTGGCACTGGGTCGACCCGTCCGTCGGCTGGCGCCGGGCGCATGACGTGCTCCGTCCCGGCGGGTGGATGGCACTGCCCGGCAACGTCGTCGTCCGCCGGCCGGGGGAGCCGGAGGTGTAGGCGGAGACCGCCGACCTGCACGAGCGGTTCGCCCCCGGCCACCCGGGCTGGGACGACTCGCCGCTGGAGGAGGTTGTGCGGCTGACCGACGAGGGCTCGGGGCCGATCGAGGGCCCGGCGACCTGTTCGGCGGCCCCCCCATCACCCGGTGGTACCCGGCGGTCGCCTGACCCGGCCAGCAACGAACATGTTCGTCAGGAACTTGTTTCTAACGAACATGTTCGTTAGAATGAAGCCATGGCACAGAGCGATCGTCCTGTGGTGAGCCGCCGCGAGCGGCCGGCCAAGCCCGCGCTGACGCGCGCGGGCATCGTCGCCGCCGCCATCGCCGTGATGCAGGCCGAGGGCCTGCAGCGGGTCACGATGCGGCGCCTGGCCCAGGAGCTGGACACCGGCGCGGCGTCCCTCTACGTCTATGTCCGCAACACCGCCGAGCTGCACGCGGCCATGCTCGACGAGCTGCTCGCCCAGGTCGACCTGAGCCCCGTCTCGGCGGCCGGGGACTGGCGGGAGCGGCTGATCGCGGTCCTGTGGTCCTACACCCGCATCCTGTTCGAGCAGCCCGGCCTGGCGCCGTCGGTCCTGGTCGCCAGGCCGTCCGGGCCGGCCTACCTGAGCCTGGCCGAGGGCATCCTGGCCCTGCTCAGCGACGGCCGGGTGCCGCCCGACCGGGCGGCCTGGGCAGTCGACCTCCTGCTGCACTTCGCCACCTCGACCGCGGCTGAGCAGAGCACCCGCCAGCGGGCCGCCGACGCCGCCGACGAGGAAGACGCGGTGGCGGCGGCCCTGCGCGCGGCGTCGCCCGCCACCTACCCGCACCTGGCCGCGCTCGGCGCCGACGAGCTGCTGTCCGGCCCGGGACCCGACCGGCTGACCTGGGGCTTCAACGTGCTGATCAACGGCTTCCTGCAGACGCCGCGGCCGGAACACCGCTGACGCCGACCTCAGCCGGAGGGCGGCGCTGCCACGGGGGCGGCCCCGTTTACACCTCGTCCGCCGTTTCTGCCGAAAGCGAGCCATGCCATGACCACCGCCAGCGGTAGCGCACGCCCGGACGAGGCGGGTGCCGCGGCCCCCGCCGCGGCGGCCGGGGGGCTGACCGGCCGGCTGCGGCTGATCCTGGCCATTGTGCTGATCGCCGACGTGCTGGACCTGATGGACTCGACGATCACCAACATCGCCGCGCCCGCGATCGTCGCCGACATCGGCGGCGGCCAGGCCCTGATCAAGTGGCTCGGGGCCAGCTACGCGCTGGCCATGGGCGTGCTGCTGGTGGTCGGCGGGCGGCTCGGCGACCGGTACGGCCGGCGGCGCATGTTCCTGATCGGCATCGCCGGGTTCACCCTCGCCTCGTTGGCGTGCGGCCTGGCCGCTGACCCGGCCACGCTGGTCGCGGCGCGGCTGGTCCAGGGCGGCTTCGGGGCGCTGCTGATACCGCAGGGCATCGGCATCCTGATCGGCGCGTTCTCCCGCGAGCAGCTGCGCGCCGCGGTGGGCGCGTTCGGCCCGGTCATGGGGGCCTCGGCGGTGCTCGGCCCGATCGTCGCGGGCTTCCTCATCAGCGCCGACATCGGCGGCCTGACCTGGCGGCCGATCTTCCTGATCAACATCGTCCTGGGCACGGCCGGATTCGCCGCGGCGCGGCGGCTGCTGCCGCACGACGACCCGTTCGGCGCGGTCGCCGTCGACGGGCTCGGCGCCGGGCTGCTGGGCGCGAGCATGTTCAGCCTGATCTACGGGCTGATCGAGGGCTCGACGGCCGGCTGGACGGCGCTGCCGGCCGGGTGCCTGGTGGCGGGCGCAGTGCTGCTGGCCGGGTTCGCGGCGCGCCAGCGCCGGACCGCCCAGCCGCTGATCATGCCGTCGCTGCTGGCCAACCGGGGGTTCACCGCCGGGCTGGTGCTCGGGCTGGCCTTCTTTGCGGCGGTGAATGGGCTGGCCTACGTCCTGTCGCTGTTCCTGCAGACCGCGCTGGGGTTCCGGCCGGACGCGGCCGCGGTCGCCCTCGGCCCGCTCATGGCCGGCATCATCATCGCGTCCGTTGTGTGCCGCCCGCTCGTCGGCCGGCTCGGGCGGGTGCTGGTGATCATCGGCCTCGGCGCCACCCTGGCCGGGGCGGCCGGGCTGTGGGCCACGGTCCTGGCCGCGGGCACCGCGGTCAGCGCGTGGGCGCTGGCGCCGTCGATCCTGGTCCTCGGGGCCGGGATGGGGGCTTGCTTCAGCAGCATCTACGATGTCGCGATCGGCGATGTCGCCGCGGCCGAGGCAGGCAGCGCCAGCGGCGCGCTCAGCGCGGTCCAGCAGCTGGCCGCGGCCATCGGCTCGGCGGTGGTCACGACGGTCTACTTCAGCCAGCGGGCCGGGCAGGGCGCCGGCCATGCCATGCTCGCCAGCGTGGCCGTCGTCGCCGGGATCGCGGCCCTGTGCCTCGGCCTGGTCTGGCTGCTGCCCCGGTCAGCGCCGGCCGAGGACGGCCAGCACTGAGTCCGCGTTAGTAGCTAAGGAGGGCCTGATGGCTGACGGGCCGGACAACACCGCCGTGCGGGTCGCGCTGTGGCGGGCCATGCACGTCCTGGTCGACCCGCCGCCCCACGTGCTGACCGACGAGATCGGCCTGCAGCTGGCCGCCCCGGACGCGGACTGGCGCCAGCGCGGGGACATGCACCCCCAGGGCACCAGCCGGTTCCGGGCCGGGATCGTGGCCCGGGCGCGGTTCGTCGAGGACCTCGTGGCCGAGCAGGCCGCCCGCGGCGTCGGGCAGTACGTCATCCTCGGCGCGGGCCTGGACACCTTCGCCCAGCGCCGGCCCGGCCTCGCCGCCCGGCTGCGGGTGTTCGAGGTCGACCAGCCCGGTCCCCAGGCCTGGAAGCGCCGCCGGCTGGCCGAAATCGGCTACGGCGTGCCCGACTGGCTCCGGCTGGTGCCGGTCGACTTCGAGGCGGGTGGCTCCGAGGCGGGTGGCGACTCCGCAGGCGGCGCGTGGTGGGGCCAGCTGGCCGCGGCCGGGTTCGACCCCGGGCAGCCCGCCGTGGTGGCCTCGACCGGGGTCAGCATGTACCTCACCGAGGACGCGAACGCGGCCACGCTGCGCCAGATCGCCGCGCTGGCTCCGGGCTCCACGCTGGCCATGACGTTCCAGCTGCCGCTGGAGCTGCTGGAGCCCGAGGACCGCCCCGGACGGGAGGCGGCCGAGAACGGGGCGCGGGCCTCGGGGACCCCGTTCCTCAGCTTCTTCGCCCCGCCGGACATGCTGGCCCTGGCCCGCGCGGCCGGGTTCGCGCAGGCCCGGCACGTGCCGGCCGACGACCTCAACGAGCGCTACTTCGCCGGCCGGGCCGACGGCCTGCGGATGGCGCGGGAGGACTTCCTGGTCGCGGGGACCTGAGCCCACCCGCCGGTCGACACAGTGCTACCTCGATAAGCCGCTACCTCGATAAGCCGCTACCTCGATAAGCCGACAAAGCGATACGTCGATCAGGAGTCGTAGCCGAGCCCGAGCCGGTCCAGCGCCCGGAGCCACAGGTCCCGGCGGCCGCCCCGCTCATCGGCCCGGGCCAGCGCCCGCCGGGTGAGCTGGATGCCGGCATAGGCCAGCGGCTCGGGCGGGAACGGCGGCGGCGTGCTGGTTACCATCCGCAGGCCGGTCAGCTCGGTGGGCTGGCCGGCCAGCAGGTCGAGCATGACCTCGGCCCCGAACCGGGTGGCGCCGACGCCGAGGCCGGTGTACCCGAGGGCGTAGGCGACGTTGCCGTCCCACGCCGTCCCGAAGAAGGCGCAGAACCGCGTGCAGGTGTCGATCGCGCCGCCCCACCGGTGGGTGAAGTGCAGGCCCTCGAGCTGCGGGAACGTCTCGAAGAAGTGGGTGGCGAGCCTGCGCGCCGTAGCCGGCCGCTGGTCGTAGGCGGCCCGCAGCTCGCGGCCGAAGTGGTAGACGGCGTCGTAGCCGCCCCACAGGATCCGGTTGTCGGCGGTGAGCCGGTAATAGTGGAACTGGTTGGCCACGTCGCTGACGCCCGGCCGGTTCCGCCAGCCGACACTGGCCAGCTGCGCGGGCGACAGCGGCTCGGTGACCAGGACATAGTCGTAGACCGGCACGGTGTGCAGCCGGACGCGGCGGACCAGGCTGCGGAAGGCGTTGGTGCCGAGGGCGGCCTTCCGCGCGGTCACGGTGGCGTGCGGCGTCCGGACCGCGAGCGCCTGCCCGGCCCGGCCGATCGCGCCGGCCGGGGTGTGCTCGAAGATCCGGACCCCGGCCCGCTCGGCCGCCGCAGCCAGCCCCCAGGCCAGCGCGGCCGGGTTGACCAGGGCGGTGTCATGCCGTTCCCAGGCGCCGGCCAGGTAGGTGGGGGAGTTGACCTCGGCGCGGACGGCGGCGGCGTCCAGGAACTCGCCGGGCTCATCGCGCAGCCAGGCGACCTGGTGCGGCTCCGTGGCCACCGACAGCGAGCCGCTGCGGGTGAAGTCGCAGGCGATGGCGTGCGCCGCGACGGCCCGCTCGATCTGGTCCAGGTTGGCCCGGCCGAGGCGCTCCAGCACGTCCGCCTCGGCCGGGAAGTGCCGCGCGCCGTTGCGCTCGCCGTGGGTCAGGCTGGCCGAGCAGAACCCGCCGTTGCGGCCGCTCGCCGCCCACCCGATCCGCTGGCCCTCCAGGAGCACGATGTCCCAGCCGGGGTGCCGGTCGCGGGCCAGCAGCGCGCTCCACAGGCCGGAGAACCCGCCGCCGACGATGACCAGGTCCGCGGTCGTGTCCGCGGCCAGCCGCGGCCGCGGCTCGGGCCGGCCCGGGTCATCGAGCCAGAAGACTTCGGGCTCGGCGTCGGCCAGGGCCGCGAGCACCTGGCTGCTGGGTCCGTGCTGCATGCCGCCCCCCGGCCATGACGTTGGTGACCTGGCCGGTCACGCCGAGATCGTCGTGATCAGAAGGTAGCTGATGCCGTTCGTGCTCGCATGCCCGATACCGCCCGCAGGCCCGGCATGCGGGGGATGCCCGCGCATGAACCCCCGGCGCAGGGGCAGTTGGGGGCGCGGCCCGCACCGGGTCAGCCGGCTCCGTCCGGAGGGGCGGGCACGGAGAGAGGACGTACCCCATGTTCATCGGAATCGGAACGATCGTCGTCATCGTGATCATCGTTCTCGTGGTTCTCGCCCTGCGCAGGTAGTACCGCGCCATGCGAGCGCAGCGAGATGAACCCGGCGAGCGGCCGGCCGCGCCCCAGCGGCTGGCCGCTCAGCTGTCCCGGCCGCGCTGACCGCGGCTGAGCCCCCGTCGGCCGCGGCTGAGCCCCGGGGCGTGCTGCCAGGCCAGCGCGGCGACGGCCCCGAGCGGAATGGGCAGCAGGTAGGTCAGCGCCCGGAACAGCAGCACGGCCGCGATCACCTTTACGGTGACCGGGTGGCTGGCCCCGTCGGCCAGGACGCCGACCAGCCCGAGCTCGGTCACCCCGAGGCCGCCGGGGGTCACCGGCAGGACCGTCAGCAGCCGCACGAACGCGAAGGCGGCCAGCGAGGCCTGCCAGGACACCTGCGCCTGGGACAGGCCGGTGCCGCGCAGGCACGCCAGCAGGACCAGCCACAGGGTCAGGTTGGTCGCGGCCGTCGTCGCGGTGATCCGCCAGCCGCGGGCCCGCAGCACCTCAGCCGCCCGCTCGCGGAACCGCAGCACCGACCCGGACACCTGGACCGGCTTCCGCCGCCGGGCCAGCCGCCAGCAGCGGGCCAGCACGCGCTGCAGCCCGCGGTCGGCCCGGCGCGCGACCGGCTCGCTGCGCAGCAGCAGCGCGAACCCGGCCGCCGCGGCGGCGAGCAGGCCCAGGCCCGCGCCCGCGCCCGCCACCAGGCCCGCGCCGGGCCGGACGTCCGTCACCAGGACCAGCACGGCCAGCGCCGGGAGGCTCAGCTTGACGAACACATTCCAGATCCCCGACACCAGCGTGTACAGCGCGTAGTCCGCGGCGCTGACGCCCCAGCTGGACATCATGGCCCAGCTGACGCCCATGGCCAGCGCGCCGCCGGCCGGCAGCGTGTTGGCCACCGCCGACGACCCGAGATTGACGACCGCCGCCTCGCGCAGCCGCAGGGCCGGGAGCACGGCGCAGATCGCCATCCAGCCGGTCACCATGCTGGCCGCGGTGGCCGCCGCGAGCAGCGCGACGTGCCCCCAGCTCATTGCCTGGATGGTCGCCCACACGCTGCGGTAGGACGCCAGGTGCGGCAGCGCGAACCCGAAGATGGCCCCGACCAGCGCGAGCGTGACGGCGACCCGCAGCACCTTCCGGCCGCGCCGCGGCCGGGCCGCGGGCGCCGCGGCCTCCGTTCCCGAGTCGCAGGTCAGCTCCGCGGGCGGGGGGAGCGCTGGCTCCGCCGCGACGGCCTTCGCCAGCACCGGGACCGGGCCGGCCTCGCGGGGACCTGCGGTCATGCCTGCCTCGGATCAGATCAGTCCAGCTGCGGTGGGCCAGGGGTCCGGAGCAGGCCAGCCGCCCGCCACCTGGGCAAAAGCGACGTTCCCGCCTGTCTCGCCACGGTAAGCGACAATGGCCCCAAACGGCAACAGCGGCCGTCAGGCGCCCGCCCCGGGCTTGCGGCCGACCCCGGCCCACATGGGCACCGGCGCCGGGCCGGCCGGCTGCGTTGGCCGCCACTCGGTGGTGGCCACGATGCCGGGCTCCAGCACCTCCAGCCCGCGGAAGAACCGCGCGACCTCGTCCCGCGAGCGCCGCCGCTGCCCGGCCGGCACCCGGGCGTTGTAGCGGCGCGCCACCTCCGTCACCGCCGCCACGTCGATGTCCGACGCCGGCTGGCTGAGCACCAGGTAACTTCCCGGCGCGACGGCATCGACCAGCCGGGCCACGATCCCGTACGGGTCATCATCATCCGAAACGTTGTGCATCATCGCGATGAGCATCACCGCCACCGGCTCGCCCAGGTCAAGAGTCCGGCGTGCCGCCGCCAGCACGCGGCCGGTGTCGCGCAGGTCGGCGTCCGCGTACGCGGTCGCGCCCTCCGGCGTGCTGGTCAGCAGGGCCCGCCCGTGCACCAGCACGATCGGGTCATTGTCGGCGTAGACCACCCGGGTCTCCGGCGCCACGGACTGGGCGACCTCATGGGTGTTGTCCGCCGACGGCAGCCCGGTGCCGACGTCGAGGAACTGCCGGATCCCGGCCTCCGCCGTGAGGTAGCGGACCGCACGCCCGAGGAACGCCCGGTTGGCCCGGACCTCGGTCCGGATGCTCGGCCGCACGGCGATGACCTGCTCGGCCGCCTCCCGGTCGGCGGCGAAGTTATTCGTGCCGCCGAGCCAGTAGTCGTACACCCGGGCCGGATGCGCGACGGCCGGGTTGAGGAGCGCGGGCAGGTCGCCCAGCAACGGGTCTGCGGGCTGCTGATCGGCCACCGTCCTGCCTTCCGTCGGGCGCGGCCGGCCCGCGCTGGTTCCGTGCCGGCCTCAGCACCCTAGCGGCTGGAGATCATCCCCGTCCGTAACCGCCCTGGTCACAGGCCTCACGGACGGGGTCGCTCCGGGGCGAGGGCGGCTGGGGGAAGGGTTGTCCCGGCGCGGGTCCAGACGGCGGGCGAGCGGCGGTACTCCATCTCGGCGGCCACCCGGGCGGCCAGGGCGGGGCCGGCCTCGCGCTCGACGATCCAGAGCGCCAGGTCGAGCCCGCTGGTGATGCCGCCCGCGGTCAGCAGGTCCCCGTCGTCGACGACGCGGGCGTCGGGGATGACCAGGGCGCCGGCGGCGGCCAGGTCGGCCGTGGCGTCATGGTGGGTGGTGGCCGGCCGGCCGCGGGTCAGGCCCGCGGCGCTGAGCAGCATGGCGCCGGTGCACACCGACGCCACCCAGGCGCAGCCGGGCGCGAGCTCGGCGATCCGGGCGGGCAGGTGCCCGCGCCGGACTTCGCTCCAGGTGCCCCGGTCGCCCCGCCGCCCCCAGCCGCCGCCGGGCACGAGCAGCGCGTCGGGCCGCCCCAGGGGCTCGCGCACGCTCAGCGCCAGCCCGTGCTGGGCCGTCACCGTGCCCGCCACCCCGGCGCTGACCAGGGCCACGTCCCACCCGGCACCGCCCGCCTGCGCGGTCCGCAGCACCTCGTAGGGCGCGAGGGCGTCCAGCTCGTCGAACCCGTCGAAGACCACGATCTCTATCCGCATGACCTCATGCTCGGGCCGGGTGGGCGCGCCGGCGAGTGGCAGGACTGCCTCACATCGCTAGAGTTCTGCCATGCGGAGTCCCGCCATGCATCACGTGGTCGCTCTCGCGCTGCCCGACGTCGTGGCCTTCGATCTCTCCGTGCCCGCCCAGGTCTTCGGGCACCGCACCGAGCGCGAGCGCTACGCCTTCACCGTGTGCGCGGAGCGGCCCGGTATCGTGCCGTCCACCACCGGCTTCGCCCTCCAGGCCGCCGCCGGGCTGGAGGCCCTGCGGACCGCGGGCACCGTGATCGTGCCGGGCTTCTGGCCGCTGGATGACCCGCCGCCGGCCGTGCTGGACGCCCTCCGGCACGCCGCGGCCCGCGGCGCGCGGGTCGCCTCGGTGTGCACCGGGGCGTTCGCCCTGGCCGCCGCCGGCCTGCTGGACGGGCACGGCGCCACCACCCACTGGCAGCACGCCGCCGAGTTCGCCGCCCGGTTCCCGGCCGTCCGCCTGCGCCCCGATGCCCTCTACGTCGACGAGGGCCAGCTCCTGACCAGCGCGGGCGTCGCGGCGGGCATCGACCTGTGCCTGCACCTGTACCGCAACGACCACGGGGCGGAGGCCGCCGCCGGGGTCGCCCGGCGCATGGTGGCGGCCGTGCACCGGCCCGGCGGCCAGGCCCAGTTCGTGCAGCGGCCGATCCCGCGCCGCGGCGCCGGCCTGGCCGGGACGTGCGCCTGGGCGGTCAGCGAGATCGAGCGCCCGCTGACCGTGACCGAGCTCGCCCGCCACGCCGGGTTCGCGCCGCGCACCTTCGCCCGGCGCTTCCTGGCCGAGACCGGCATGACCCCGCGGCGGTGGCTGACCGCCCAGCGGCTGCTCGAGGCGCGCCGCCTGCTGGAGGCCACCGACCTCACTGTCGACGAGATCGCCCGGCGCTGCGGGCTCGGCACCGCCGCCAACCTGCGCCTCAACCTGGCCCGGGACGCGGCCACCACCCCGTCCGCCTACCGGAGCGCCTTCCGCGAGCACGCCGGCGCGCCGCGGCCGCGTCGAAGCCCGGAAGCGGCCGCTACTCGCTGAGGAACTGCGCCTTCTGGGCGGCGAACTCGGCATCGGTGAGGACGCCCTGCCGGTGCAGCTGGCCCAGCTGGGCCAGCATGCTCAGGCGCTGGGCGTCGGCGGCCTGGGCCGGCCCGCCGTGGTTCCGGTCGCCGGCGGCAAGCGCCGGGCCGGCCGGATTCAGGTCGGCGAAGGCCGGCGTGGCCGCGCCGAACTCCCGAACTCCCGGGCGGCGGGGCTGGCGGCCAGGAACTCGGGCGAGAGTTGAGGTCCCTCGGGCCACGGACGGCCCCGGAGCCTCATGCGCCCCACCGGCCAGCCTCGCGGGACGCCAGCCCGGACCCAGCGAGGCGCTATTCAGGCTCGGGAGCCCGGGTCCGGGCAGCCCAGCGCCCCGGGGCCACCGGCTTGAGGTGGCCACCCGGGGCGGAAGGGTCGGGTGGGGCGGTGCTGCCCGGGCCCTGAAGAGACGGGCCCGGGGGGCGGCCGGGCGGCTAGCGGCTAGAAGCCCGGCGCCGCGGTCGTGATGTCGTAGTGCGAGCCCCAGTACCACTGGGTGGCGTCCGAGCCGGGCACCAGGTGCGGCGTTCCGGTCGGGTCGGCGATCCACCAGTGGATGCGGTGCTGCATCTGGGCCGGGAACGACGAGACGGCGGACTTCAGGGCCCCCCACTCGCTCCGCATGGTGTACAGGCGGGCGATGGCGTCCGGGTGCGCCTTCAGCCGGTGCCAGGCCCAGCTCGCGGCCACGGACGGCGTGGCGTCACCGGGCTCGACGTCGAGGACGGAGGCCTTGTAGTCGTACCCGCGGGTGTCGATCCACATGACCTTCTTGCCCGCGACCTGGCTGGCCCGCGCCGCGAACGGGCCGGTGGCGTACGTCGCCACTGACTTCTGGGATGACGGGATCGCGGACGGGATGACCGAGTCGTAGATCGTGCTCGGCTTGGCCGGGGCGGCGGCAGCGTGCGAGACGCGGCCGGCATGGCCCGTCCGGGCGTGCCGGACGGTGACGTGCGCCGCCGTGGCGTGGCGCGCGGGAGCGTGCTTCGCCGCATGACTCGCGGCCGCGTGGCCCGACCGCGCGTGGCCCGACGGCGCGTGGCTCGCCGGGGTGCGACCCGACGGCGCGTGACTCGCCGCAGCGTGACCCGAGGGCGCGTGGCCCGCGGAGCCGAGGCCCGTGGCGGGGGTGCTGGCCGCGGACCCCTGGCCCGTGGCGGGAGCGTGGCCCACCGGCCCGGCGGCGACCGCCGAGCCGTGGCCGGCGGCGTCGCTGAGCGCCACCGCCGGGGCGGAGCCGCTCGAGACGCCCGCCGCGATCGCGGCGATGGCGACGACGGCGCCGGCGGTGACCCCGAGGGTCAGCCGCGAGGGGCGCCGGGCCAGGCGCTGGGCATCCCGGGCCAGGGACCTGGCCGTCACGGAGCGCAGCGAGTGAAGGCCGGACTCCACCGAGCGGCGGGCCGACTCAGGCGAGACGGACCGGACCGAGCGGGACGCCGACGCCAGGCGCCGGAGCAGAGACTCGACCGACACCGAACGCGTCGCGCGCAGCAGGCTCTCCGCCCGCGGCGCCAGGCCGCCCAGCAGCGCCCGCAGGCGGGCCGGAAGGGCCTTCAGCAGCCCCGGCAGGGCGCTGACCAGCGCCGGAAGGGCGCTGAAGAAAGATCGGAGTGATCGGTGTAGCGACGATGAGGACAGGGTAGGACGATGCAAGGTAAGCCTTGGGTCGGGCGCCGCTGAAGGGCGCTCGCTGATCACCTAGGGCACTGCCGGCCGGCGGTGACGCGCCTGGCGGGCAGGGGTGCGCGGATGTGATACGGGTCAAGGCAGCGTGTCGCTGAGGGCAACCATCACGCACCGTGGTGCTGTCGGGTGTCTAACCACGGGCCGGCCCGTAGTTATGCCCCGATCACGCCAGCAAACTATGACCTGTGTCACATCCGGCACCGATCAGGGCCGGCCCGGGCGCCGGGCCGGAAGCGCGCGCCGCGCGCGGGCTAGAAACCCGGCGCGGCCGTCGTTATGTCGTACTTCGAGCCCCAGTACCACTGGGTCGCGTCGGCGCCGGGCACCATATGCGCGACCCCGGTCGGGTTGGCGATCCACCAGTGGATCCGCGACTGCATCTGGGCCGGGAACGAGGCGACGGCGGACTTCACGGCCGGCCACTCGCTGATCATCGTGTAGATGCGGGCGACCGCGTGCGGGCTGGCGCTCAGCCGGTGCCAGGCCCAGTTCGCGGCGGCGGCCGGCGTGGCGTTGCCGGGCTCGACGTCGACGACCGACGCCTGGTAGTCGTGCCCGGTGATGCTGATCCACAGGACCGACTTGCGCCCGGCGACCTCGCTGGCGGGGGTCGGATGGGGGCCGTCGGAGTAGGTCGCGACCGTGTCCTGGCTGGCCGGGATCGAGCCCGGCACGACCGAGTCGTAGATCAGGTACGGCTTGGCCGGGGCGGCGCGCCGGGCCAGGTCACGCGACGCGGCGCGGGAGCGCGCAGCGCGGGAGGGGGACGCGCTGGCGTGACGGGCCGGCTGGGTCGCGGCGGCGTGCCCGCTGACCGGGGCCTCCGCCGCCGACCCGGTCCCGTCCGGCGCGCCGTGGCTGGCGGACACCGACGGCGCGGGCACGCGCACGGTGTCCTGGTCCTGGTCGGAGACGGCCGCGGCCGTCGAGCCGGACCCGCCCGACACCACGGCCAGCACAGCCGCAGCCGCCACGACCGTGCCGGCGGCGACCCCGAGGGTCAGCCGCGAGGGCCGGCGGGCCCGCCGCCCCGCATCGCGGAGCACCGACTCCAGCGACAGGGAGCGCATGAACCGCAGGGACCCCAGCCGGGACCGGGCCGGGAACGGCCGGGCCTCGAGCCGAGACGAAAGGGATCGCAGCCACGGCGCCAGCGCGCGGAGCCGAGACGGCACCTGGCGGAACCAGGCCCGGAGCGAATCGAGCAGGGACGGTGGGGACAGGGGGCGACGATGCAAGGGAGCCTCGGGTCCGGTGCGCCTGGGGCGCTCGGCGATCACCCAGGCGCTGCCCGCCAGCGGTCACATGCAGCGCGGTCACATGCAGCGCGGTCACGCGCAGCGGTGACATGCCTGGCGGCGGACAGGGGCGCGCAGCTGTGCCGCGGGATCAGGGCAGCGCGTTGCCGGGGGGGCAACCATCAGGCACCGGGGTGCTGTCGGGTGTAGAACCCCGCCCCGAGCGGCCGTTATGCCCGGAATACGCCAGCAAACTATGATGTAGGTCACATATGGCGCCCGGCCCTGCGGGCCCGAGCCCCGCCTGTGCCCGCGCGCGCCCGGCCGGGGACCCGGTGTGAGCACGGTCCGGGCAAAGAGGGCATGCTGCAAGCCATGCGGCTCTCCCTGCGCGGCGATAACCCGACCGAACGCCTCGCGCTCATGGCCGGCCTCGTCCCCGGCGCCGCGGCCGAGGCCTGGGCCGGGATGGCGCTGTCGGGGGTGCTGGTGGCGGCAGTGCGCACCGGCCTGACCGCCCGCCTGGCCGGCCCGCCGGCCACGGCCGCGGAGCTCGCCGCCGACCTCGGCCTGGACCCCCGGCCGGCCCGGCTGCTGCTGGACTGCCTGCGGTCGGCCGGCCACGTCAGCTGCCGGGGCGGGCGCTACCAGCTCAGCCGCTCGTCGCGGCGCTGGCTGGACCCGGCCGCCGCGCTGTCGGTCGGCCGGTTCGTGGACGCCGCCGGCGACTACGCGGCGTGGTGGTCGGGGCTGACCGACGTGACCCGCGGCGCGGCGCCGGCCGGCCATCACGACGCCCCCGCCGGCGACCCGTACTGGCGGCGCTACATCACCGGCCAGCTGGAGCTGGCCCGGCTCAGCGCGCCCGAGGTGGCCCGCAAGCTGCGGCTGGGCGCCCGTCCCCGCGACCCGCGGTCGCTGCTGGACATCGGCGGCGGCCACGGGTGGTACTCCGCCGAGCTGTGCCGGCGCCACCCCCGGCTGGCTGCGACCGTGCTGGACCTGCCCGGCAGCGCGGCCATCGGGCGGGAGATCATCGCGGCGGCCGGCCTGGCCGACCGGGTCCGCTACCGCGAGGGCGACGCCACGACCGCCGACCTGGGCGGCGGCTACGACGGGGTGCTGTGCTTCAACCTGGTGCACCACGTTTCGCACGATCAGGCAGCCGCCCTGCTGGCGCGGATCCATGCTGCGCTGGCGCCCGGCGGGTCAGTGGCCGTCATGGACGTGTTCGCCGAGCCGGCCGGCCGGGCCTCGGCGGCGGCCAACTTCCTCGGGCTGTTCATGTACCTGAGCTCCGGGTCGCAGGTGTACACGCCCGGGCAGCTGCACGGGTGGCTGCGCGAGGCGGGCTTCGCGGCGGCGCGCAGGATCGCGGTGCGCCGGCTCCCCGGCCAGGCCGTGTACGTGGCCCGCCGGGCCTAATGAGAGCTGTCGGGCCGGGTCGGTAGCTAGCGGGGCCGGGAGGGGACCGGGATCCGCTCCAGGTCGCTGGCCAGCGCCACCGGGCCGCCGAACACCTCGGCCGCCTGGTCGGCCAGCAGCTGCACGCCGCGCGGGTGGTGCTCGTAGCGCTGGGAGAAGTGCGTCAGCACCAGCAGGCGGGCGTGGGCCTCGGCGGCGATCCGGCCGGCCTGGCGCGCGGTCAGGTGCCCGTAGTCGCGGGCCAGGCCGGCCTCGGCGTCGGCGAACGTGGCCTCGCAGATCAGCATGTCCGCCCCGGCGGCCAGCGCGAACGCCCCGTCGCACAGCCGCGTGTCCATGATGAACGCGGCCCGCTGGCCCGGCCGCGGCTCGCTCACCTCCTCGAGCGCGACGACGCGGCCGCCCGCCTCGATGCGGCCCTCGCGCTGCAGGCGCCCGACGTCCGGGCCGGCGATGCCCGCCGCGGCCAGCCGCGCGGGCACCATCCGCCGCCCGTCCGGCTCCACCAGGCGGTAGCCGACCGCGGGCACGCCGTGCGACAGCGGCTGTGCTTCCAGCCGGAACGAGGTGCTCTCGAAGATCACGCCCGCCCTGGCGACGGGCCGCTCCCGGAGCTTCGCCGAGTCGCGGTACAGCGCCGCGTGCCGCAGGCGCGCCAGCACCTCCTGGTTCTGCGCCGGGAAGCACAGGTCCACGGGGTGCGTGACCCGGTCCAGGGCCATCCGGGCGATCACGCCGGGCAGGCCCAGGCAGTGATCGCCGTGGAAGTGGGTGATGCAGATCCCGGTGACCTGGCTGGCGCTCACGCCGGCCAGCAGCATCTGCCGCTGGGTGCCCTCGCCGGGGTCGAACAGGAGGCCGGCGCTGTCCCAGCGCAGCAGGTAGCCGTTGTGGTTGCGGTGACGGGTCGGTGCCTGGCTCGCGGTCCCGAGCACGACCAGCTCGCGGCTGGGCATGACACCCGACCCTACCGGCGGCCGCGCCCGCTGATCGTGGCCACGCCGCCCAGGCTGGACCTGCGCTCGGAGCTGCGGTGAGGCCGGTGTCGGAATCGGGGCTGCCCGGCCGGCTGGCCCTCCGGGCGCGGCCCGCCCTCTTGATCAGGACCGATATCCCGGCAGGAACTGCGGAGAACCGGTCGCGATCCTGAGTGCGGGGGCCGCGCGAGGGGCCGGTTAGGGCGGGCTTGCGGGGGTGGCGGGGCGGGGGACAGACTTGCGGGGATCGGGCGGCGGGTGGTGCTGGAGTGAGGGGCGACCGGCCCGGAAGCTCCGGCGCGCCGAGCCGTCCCTGCCGCTGAGCACAGAAGGAAGGCCGCCTGATGGAGGTTGTCGAGTTCCGCCCCGAGCGCGAGCAGTACGCGTACACGTTCGGGGGCGTCGCGCCGGTCCGCAAGGTGCTGCCGGGGACCGTGCTGCAGCTGTGGACCGACGACGCGTTCGGCGGCCGCATCCGGCGGACCACGGACATGCCGAGCACGGCGCTGACCATGCCGTTCGTCAATCCGCAGACCGGGCCGTTCTACGTGGAGGGCGCGGAGCCCGGGGACACGCTGGCGCTGCACTTCGTCGACCTGACCCCGGCCCGGGACTTCGGCGCGTCCTGCACGATCCCGCTGTTCGGCGGGCTGACCAGCACCGACCGCACGGCCACCCTGCAGGACCCGCTGCCCGAGCGGACCTGGATCTACGAGGTGGACCGCGAGCGCGGCACCGTGGCGTTCCAGGCCCAGGCCAGCGAGCTGCGGGTGGACCTGCCGATGGACCCGATGCTGGGCACGGTGGGCGTCGCCCCGGCGGCGGGCGAGGTGCGCTCCTCGCTGGTCCCGGACACGTTCGGCGGCAACATGGACACCCCCGAGATGCGCGCCGGCGCGACCTGCTACCTGGGCGTGAACGTCGAGGGTGCGCTGTTCTCGGTGGGGGACGGGCATTACCGGCAGGGCGAGGGCGAGGCGTGCGGCACGGCGGTCGAGGGCGCCATGCACGTGACGCTCATCGTCGACCTGATCAAGGGCGGTGCGCCGGCCTGGCCGCGGATCGAGACCGACCGCCACCTGGCGGTGGTCGGGTCGAGCCGCCCGCTGGAGGACGCCTGGCGGGTCAGCCAGGTCGGCATGGTCGGCTGGCTGGCTGACCTGTACGGGCTGGACAAGCTCGACGCCTACCAGCTGCTGTCGCAGATCAGCGAGGCGCCGCTGGCCAACGTCGTGGACGCCAACTACAGCGCGGTGACCAAGGTGGCCAAGGCGCTGCTGCCCGGCTCGTCCGCCTACGACGGCGTGCACCAGCACCTGCGCGAGGTCGCCGCGACGGTCGGCGCTCCGGCTGAGGGGGCATAGGTGGACCTGGGCCTGCAGGGGCTGCGCGCCCTGGTCACGGGCGGCACCAAGGGCATCGGCCGGGCCATCGTCGAGGGCCTGGCCGCGGAGGGCGCCGCGGTGGGCTTCTGCGCGCGCACCTCGAACGACGTCGCCGAGACGCTCGCGGCGCTGGCCGCCGACGGGTACACCGCGGTCGGGCTGGCCGCCGACGTCGGCGACGAGGCCAGCCTGCGGGGCTGGGTCGAGCACTGCGCGGCCGAACTCGGCGGCGTGGACATCGTGGTGGCCAACGTCAGCGCGCTGGCCATCCCCGACGAGCCGGCCAGCTGGCGGGCCAGCTTCGACGTGGACATGATGGGCACGGTCGGCCTGGTCAGCGCGGCCCTGCCGTACCTGGAGCGGAGCGACGCCCCGTCCATCGTGACGATCGCCAGCGTGTCCGGGCGGGAGATCGACTTCGCGGCCGGGCCGTATGGCGTGTTCAAGGCGGCCATCATTCACTACACGCAGGGCCTGGCCTACCAGCTGGCGGCCAAGGGCATCCGGGCCAACAGCCTGTCGCCGGGCAACACGTACTTCGACGGCGGCGTCTGGCAGAACATCGAGCGGCAGAATCCCGACCTGTTCGCCCAGGCCAAGGCGCTGAACCCGACCGGCCGGATGGCCCGGCCGGAGGAGATCGCCCGGGCCGCGGTCTTCCTGGCCAGCCCGGCGGCCAGCTTCATGACCGGCGCCAACCTGCTCGTGGACGGAGCGCTCACCCGCGGCGTCCAGTTCTGATCGCCCGGCGCTCTCGCGGGCGCGACAGCGGCGCGCGAATGGCGTGACAGGGCGCGGTCCTACCGTGCCATCAGCCCGGGATGACCGTCCGGGCTGACGCTGACGCCGGGCGTCATGCCGCCGGCGACCCGAGGGAGACCCATGCCTTTCTCCACGCGTGCCCGCATCCGGACCGGAGTCGTGACGGCACTGTCGGTCCTGGCGCTGGGATTGCTCGCCGTCAGCCCCGCGCTCCCGGCGAGCGCGGCCATGGCCGCGAGCGCCGTCCCGCTCGCCCAGGGCGCCGCGTTCCGCCTGACCGCTGCGTCGGTCCCGGCGGGTGTGCCCGCCGGGTCGGCGGAGGAGGAGGTGAAGTGCGCGGTCATCCACCTCACTGGCAATAAGCATGAGGAGTCGGTGCACTGCGCCGAGGTCTGGTTCCTCAGTGACGGCGGCGTGAGCGAGGTCACGGCCGAGAACGTCGTCTTCTGCCAGGCCACGATCGGGAACATGGCGCTCGCCGACTGCGATTTCATCGAGGAGGAAGTCCAGCTGAAATCGCCGGAATTCCCGACGTTCACCGAGTCCGGGGAGTGCGGGACCATAATCGGGCACAGCGACTGCGGTGCCCGGAACGTGGACAACACTGCCCCGTCCCGGCGGATCGACATCTTCGACACCGGCCACTGCACCTTCACCGCCACCTCCAGCGACACCGTCGAGACCAGCGATGACACGACCGTCTCCGCAACCGTGACCACGCCTGCCTTCAGCGTCGCGTGCTAGCCCGCCAGCCATGATCGTGGGAAGCTTGGCCACCACAGGATGTGAGCTAGCTTCCCACGATCAAGAAATCCTCCGGCCCAGGGCATGATCAGCAAGCACGCATGATGCTGGCGGTGCGGATGGTGCGGATGATCCGGCTGGCCGCCACTGGCCGTCGCCGCCCGCGGCCATCCGCCCGTCGCCGCCCGCGGCCGTCCGCTCGCGGTCGCCGCCTAACTCCTCCCGGCGGGCAGGGGCCGGATGAGCACGTCGAGCACGGGAGAGCCGGGCTCCTCCGGGTCCTGCGTGCGGGCGACCTTGCGCCAGCCCCAGCTCTGGAAGGCACCCTGGGCCGGGGCGGCCGCGGGCCGGAGGGTGAGGGTCGCGCGCTCCTCGGTCCGGCCGGCCAGGAGCAGGTCGTGCAGGTCACGGCCGATGCCCTGGCGCCGCCACGGCGCGCGGACGAGCAGCTCGGCCAGGGCGAACGTCCGGCCGGGGTGCTCGGTGACCTGCTCGGCCCGCAGCGGCGTGGTCAGGTTCCGCCACCACGACGTGGACGGCCGCAGCGGCATGCCCAGGGCATACCCGACCAGGTACTCGCCGTGGCGGGCCTCCGCCAGCGCGAACCCGGGCTGGCGGCGCCGGACCCGGAACCGGCTGGCCAGCTCCGCGGCCTGCGCGGGGTCCTGGCGGTACGGCGGGTCGGCGTAGACCTCGGCCGCGAGCGCCTGCAGCTCGGCGGCGTGCCGGGCCGCCTGCGTCCCGTCGAGCAGCTCAAAGGTGATCTCCGGCGCGGGCATCCGACCATGATCCCGGGCGAGCGCGCGCTGCCGTCGGCGGCCGCGCCGCACGCACCCCGCACCGCGTCGCGCCCCCGCCGCCGGCGCCGCATCGCCCGGCGCCGCCCCGCTCGCACCGAAGCGTCACCGAAGCCTCACCCGAGCCTCACCCGAAGATGAAGACCTCCCGGAGCCCGTCACCCAGCGCCGACAGGCTCCACGCTGCGATCGCGATGCACACGCCCGGCGCGATCGTCGCCGTCGGGTTCGACAGGAAGTACGTGTACGCGGTGGCCAGGTCGTTGCCCCAAGACGGGGCGGGCGGCTGGGCGCCGAGGGACAGGAAGCCCAGCGCGGCCTGGATGATCAGGGCGATGCTGGCCAGCGCGAACATCTGCACCAGGATCGGCGCGATCGCATTGGGCAGCACGTGGCGCATCACGATGCGCGACCGCCGCACCCCGAGCGAGCTGGCGACCAGCACGAAATCGGCCCGCCGGAGCGGAAGCGTGGCGCCGCGCAGCAGCCGCGCGATCGAGGGCGCGAACGCGATGCCGACCGCGACCATCGAGTGCACGAGCGAGGGGCCGAGGACCGAGATGATGCCGATGGACAGGATGAGCGCCGGGAACGAGAAGAACACGTCGGCGAGCCGCATCAGGCTCTCGTCGGCGGCCTTCCCGCCGAAGCCGGCGATGAGGCCCCACGGGATGCCGATGATCGCCGTGACCAGCAGGGCGATGCCCACGCCCTCGTAGGCGGAGGTTGACCCGTAGATCAGCCGGCTGAGGACGTCGCGGCCGTCCAGGTCGGTTCCGAGCAGGTGGTGCAGCGACGGGCCCTGGGCGGTCTGCGGGAACAGGTGCAGCGGGTTGGCCGGCGCGATGAGCGAGGCGAAGATCCCGGCCAGGACGAGAATGACCGTCACGACCAGGCCGATCCGCGCGCCGACACGGAACTCGTACCACCGCCCGGCCCGCCCGAAGCGCGCCCGCCGGCCCGCCTCCGGCCCGGCCGCCTCCTCGTCGGCCACGAGGTCGTGCTGCGTGAGGCCGAGCGTGACTTCTTCGGGCTGAATGCTCATTCGTCAGACTCTCTACTCGCGCTAGACGCCCCGCCGGATCCTCGGGTCGAGGAGGCCGAGAGCAATGTCCGAAAGGAGGTTCAGGATGGCGACCACGATGGCCAGGATCAGCACCGTCGCCTGGACCACCGGGTAGTCGAGGTTGATGACCGAGGTGACGATCTGGCTGCCGAGCCCGGGGATGTTGAAGATGTACTCCACCAGCACCGTCCCCGAGACCAGCGCGGCGAAGGCCAGGGGGATGAGGGTGATCACCGGGCCGATGGCGTTGCGGAGCGCGTAGTTCAGGTAGATCGTGCGCGGCGACACGCCCATCGCCCAGGCCGTCCTGATGTACGGGCTGCGCAGGGCCTCCGCCATGCTGCTGTGCAGCTGCCGGCAGATGAACGCCCCCGCCACGATGGACAGCAGCAGGATCGGCAGGATCAGGTAGTGCAGGCTCGCCGCGGCGGACGGGTTGGGGCCCGCGGGCCACAGCGGCGGGAAGATGTGCAGCTTCAGCCCCAGGAACCCGGCCGCCAGCGTGGCCAGCCAGAAGTCGGGGATCGAGATCCCGAGGCCGGTCGCGGCCAGGACGGCGCGCCCGCCGAGCCGCTCCCGCCTGATCGCCGAGTAGATCCCCAGCGCCCCGCCGATGATCACCGCGAGCAGCAGCGCGCCGATGATCAACTCCAGCGACGGGCCCGCGCGCTGGGTGAGGACGGTCTTGACCGGCTCGTCGCTGTAGTAGGACCGCCCGAAGTCGCCGTGGAAGATGCTGGTCACCCAGTCCCAGTACTGCACCCACGGCGGGTTGTTGAGCCCGAACCGGGCCTCGAGGGCCTTGACCTCCGAGACCGGCACGGTGCCGCTGCCCCCGCCGCCGGTCTGCCCCGAGCCGCCGATCATGTCCTGGATCGGCCCGCCGGGCAGCAGGTAGCGCAGCGCGAACACCAGCAGAGAGCAGCCGACGACGGTGATGACCGACGTCGCGACTCTCCGGAGAATCATCCTGCGCATGCTGAGCTCCGATCTGACCGGGCCGCTACCGGGGCCTCACTGCGCTGGCTGCGGCTCGGCGTCGTCGGCCTCCAGCAGGAGGTCTGAGCGCCAGCATCGTGCGGCATGGGATTCCTCGCGGTAGCTGTCATTGACCGTCATCAGGTCGGGGTGGGTGTCGCAGACCTCGGCGCGGAGCGGGCAGCGGTGCCGGAACCGGCAGCCGCTCCCGGAGCTGACCGGCTCCCCGTACTGCGCCAGCTCCGGCAGCTTGACCTTGCTGCCGTGCAGCGTCGGCAGGCAGTCCAGGAGCGCCTTGGTGTACGGGTGGCCCGGCTCGTTCAGCACGGCGTCGACCGGCCCGATCTCGACGACCTCGCCCATGTGCATCACGACCAGGTCGTCGCAGATCTCGGCGAGCACCCCGAGGTCATGAGAGATCATCATGACCGCGAGGTTGTCCCGCCGCACGAGCCCGCCGATCAGCTCGATGATCTCGTGCTGCACCGAGACGTCGAGCGCGGTCGTCGGCTCGTCGGCCAGCAGGATCTTCGAGCCGCAGCTGAGCGCCATCGCGATCACGACCCGCTGGCACATGCCGCCCGACAGCTCGTCGGGATAGCTGCGCAGCACATGGTGGTGGTCGCGCAGCTGCACCTCGTCGAGCGCGGCCTCGATCTTGGCCTGGAGCTCGGCGCGGGTGCCCTGGGTGTTGGCCTTGGCCGCCTTCATCAGCTGGTCGCCGACCCGCATGACCGGGTTGAGCGCGGTCCCGGTCTCCTGGAAGACCATCGCCACCTCCCGGCCCCGGAAAGCGCGCAGCTGCTGGTCCGACAGCCCGACCAGCTCCCGGCCCCGGAGCTTGATCGATCCGGTGACCTCGGAGCCGGCCGGGAGCAGGCCCATCGCGGCGAGTGCGGCAGTGGACTTGCCACTGCCGGACTCGCCCGCGACGCCCAGCACGCGTCCTGATCGCAGGCTCAGGCTGAGCCCGCGCACCGCCTCGGTGCGCCTGCCGCCGCGGCGGTAGACCACCCTGAGATCATCGATGGCGAGCGCCTCCGCGCCTTCCAGCACGGGGCTCCCGTCGAAGGCCGCGCCGCTGGCGCCGCGACCCGTCAGCATGTTTCTCATGGGCATCTGCCTCGAAGCTCGTGCAAGATCAGGACCGTATCTCTCGGTTACTTGTAATAGAGGGAGTCGAGCTCGAAGCTCTGGTTCGGGTTGACGGTCACCCCCGGCCCGGCCACGTTGTTCGCGAAGGCCGTGATGGTCGGGTTGAAGTAGACCACCGCATTGCCGGGATCCGTGGTCTGGTTCTGGTCGATCTGGGTGAACAGGTTGTTCTCCGCGCTGTTCGAGAAGGTCGTGAAGAACTTGTTGATGAAGGGGTCGTCTCCCCAGTCGATCCCGTTCCCGCAGCTGGTCGTCGAGGTGCAGAAGTGGGCGTTGTAGTACGAGTGGCTCCACAGGACGCCCTCGTAGGTGGTCACCGGGTTGGCGCCCCCGCCCCAGCCGGAGACATAGCAGGGATAGGAGTTCTCGGTGTAGTAGCTGACCACGTCGGTCTCCGGGCCCTCGACGACGTTCAGGTCGATGCCGACCGCCTTCTCCGACGCGATCATGACCGGGTCGGTGAGGTTATAGCCGAGGCCGGGGTACCAGTCGCAGGTGAGGTGGTAGGGGTGGCTGGGCGAGTAGCCGAGCGACTTCATGAGCGACGTCGCCTTGGCCGGGTTGTACTGCAGCTGGGTGTCGTACTTGGCGACGTAGCCGAAGGATCCCGGCGGCCGGACCTCGGTCGAGACGGTGCCCAGCCCGTCCTCGCCGATCTGGTTCATCCGCGCCCGGTTCAGGCCCAGGTTGAACGCGAGGCGCAGTTTCGGGCTGGTCAGGTTGGGCCCGTGCTTGCTGTCCTTGGACAGGCCGTTGAAGTAGATCTGGTCGAAGCCCAGCGACGGCCCGTGCAGGACCTTGAGCTGGTTGTCCGGCTTGAGCACCTTGTAGTCGTTGCCCTGCAGGAAGATGCCCACCTGGACGGTCCCGGACCGGAGGGCAGTGTCCTCGGTGGTCGTGTTGGCGTAGTCCTGGATGCAGAGGTTCTGGATGCGCGGGTCGACCTTGTTACTCAGGTAGTACGTGTCGTTCCGGGTGTAGCAGTAACTGTGCCCGGCTGAGACCGAGGTGATCTTGTAGGGGCCGGCGCCGACCGGGTTGGTGCCGAAGTTGGCCGCCCCTTCCTTCTTGAGTGCGGTCGGGTCGACGATCATCCCGGCGCGGTCGGCGAGCCCCCACGGCAGCTGTGCATTGGGCTGGGTGGTCTGCTCCTGCACCTCGTTCTGGCCGATGGCCTTGATGGAGCTCGGGATCACGTACTCCATGTCGTCCACGATGTCGCCCGAGGCCAGGTAGCGCTTAAACGAGGCGACCACGGCGGCCGCGTTGAGCGGGGTCCCGTCCGAGAACTTCAGGCCGGGGCGGAGGGTGATCGTGAAGGTGTCGTCGGCCTTCGCCCCGGTCCCGCTGAAGGCCCACTTGGTCGCCATGGCCGGGATCAGGGTGCCGGCCGAGTTGATCTCGATCAGGTTCCCGAAGATCTGCTCGAGGTAGACGTAGTCAGCGCCCGACGTCCCGACCTCAGGGTCGAGCGTGGTCGGCGGCAGCGTGTAGCCCTCTGTGATCGTCCCGCTGGTGTTGACCGTCCCGCTGCCGGAACTGGTGCTGCCGCTGCTGCTGCCCCCTGAGCTGCCGCAGGCGGCCAGCAGCGTCGCCGATCCGATGAGGGCTCCGAGCCACCTGATCGTGCCCATGCCCTTCAGTGCTGGTCTTCGGCCCATCTTTGCACCTGCCCTTTGAATTAATTGCCGGCATTCCCTGGCGCACTCGTCGCCGCCCGCGGCGGCTTGCCGTGCGGCATTGCTTCCCGGCCTGCTCCATTGCGTCGTCCGGCGCCCCGGCGGCCGCGCTCGAAGTTCGGGACGGCGGCGATCAGGCGGCGGGTGTAATCGTCTTGCGGATTGTCGATGACTTCGCGGGCGGGACCCGACTCGACGGCCTTGCCGTCGTGCATGACGACCACGCGGTCGGCCAGGTGCGCCATTACGGAGATGTCGTGCGAGATGAAGAACAGGGCCATGCCCAGCTCGTCGCGCAGGCGCTCGAACAGGTTCAGGATCACGGCCCGGATGGACACATCGAGAGACGACACCGGCTCGTCACAGACAATGATGAGCGGCCGCGGGGCGAGCGCCCGGGCAATGGCCACGCGCTGTTTCTCGCCGCCCGACAGCTCGGCCGCCCGCTTGCCGCTGTAGGACTCGGGCAGCCCGACCCGCCGCAGCTCGGCCCGGACCGCGCTCTCCAGCGTGACCGCGCCGTCGGCCCGCGCGCCGCCGGCCAGCGAGCGGCCCTTCGACATCCAGCGATTCGGCGAGTACGCCTCGCCGATCACCTTCCAGACCTGCGAGCGGGGATTCATCGAGACGGCCGACTGCTGGAACACCATCTGGACGTCGCGATGGCCGCGCTTGCCCGAGCGGGGAACCAGCTTCCCGTCCGAATTCGGCAGGAGGACAGCCCCCTCAGTGGGCTCCAGGAATCCCGCGACAACCCGCGCCATCGTCGACTTGCCCGATCCCGACTCCCCGACGATGCCGAGTATTTCCGCGCGGCGCATTTCCAGGCTGACATGGTCGACGGCCCGGACCGGCGGCCGGTGCGCAACCGGAAAGTCGACGACCAGGTCCTCGATGCGCAGGACCACGCCGTCGCCCGGAGCGGTCATTTCCTCATCGGTCATGAGGCACCCGCTCCGCATCGGCAGGAGCCCTGCGGGGAAAGGCAGCCGGCGGGGCTAACTCTCACGCCCGGACCTCCTGTGGTGATTGCGGATGACCCACGTTCGGCGTGACGGCGATGTCGCGCCCCGGGGGCGATACTGACCAGTCACGCTAGGCAGCGCCCTGCGCGGCGGTCTAGTAGTGAGGTCCCGACACTGCGGGCGGCGCGCGGGCGCGTCACTACAAGGCGCCGGTCTCCTTGCGCGGGTCCCGCCCGATGATCAATCCTGGCTGGAGACTGTTCCCCTTTGTCCGCATCCACCACCCGGGAGGCACTGTGCCGCGGGAAGAAGAGCTCGCGGAGCTGGCGCGGCGTCGCGACCTGGCCCGGCAGATGGGCGGCGCCGAGCAGGTCGCCCGCCAGCACGAGCACGGGAAGCTGACCGCGCGGGAGCGGATCAGCCTGCTGGCCGACGAGGGCAGCTTCCGCGAGTTCGGCGGGCTGGCCGGCAGCGCCACCTACGCCGACGGCCGGCTGGCCGCCTTCACCCCGAAGGGCGAGGTGACCGGGTTCGTGAGCGTGGACGGCCGCAAGGCGGTCGTGGCGGCCGGCGACTTCACCGTCCGCGGCGGGGCCGCCACGCGCGGCTCGAGCGGCGGCCTCGGCCAGGAGCTGAGCGCCAGCCGCCGGGCGCTGGAGTGGCAGGTGCCCTACGTCCGGCTGCTCGATGCCAGCGGCGGCAGCGTGGCCAGCTTCGCCGACATCGGGCGGACCTACCTTCCCGACGGCAACAGCTGGACCATGATCGACGTCCAGCTGCTCCAGGCCGTCCCGGTCGTGTCCGCGGTGCTCGGGTCGGTGGCCGGGCTGCCCGCCGTCAACGCCTGCCTGTCGCACTTCAACGTGATGGTCCGCGGCACGTCACAGCTGTTCCCCGGCGGACCGCCCGTCGTGAAGGCCGCCCTCGGCCTGGACATCACGAAGGAGGAGCTCGGCGGCGCGGCCCTGCACACCCAGCGCAGCGGCGTGGCCGACAACCTCGCCGAGACCGAGGACGACGCGCTCCGCCAGGTCCGCGCCTTCCTGTCCTACCTGCCCAGCAGCGTCGCCGAGGTGCCGCCGCGGGCCGCGCCCGCCGAGCCGTCCATCGCGGCCGAGAAGCTGCGCACCGTGGTCCCCGAGAGCCGCCGGCAGCCGTTCGACGTGCGGCAGATCCTGGGCGCGGCGCTGGACGCCGGCTCCTTCTTCGAGATCGCCCCCCGCTACGGCCCGTCCCGGGTGACCGGCCTGGGCCGGGTCGACGGCTTCCCAGTCGGGGTGATGGCCAACAACCCGCGCCGGTCCGGCGGGGCGACGGACGTCGCGGCGGGGGAGAAGGTGATGCGGCTGATCCAGCTGTGCGACCAGTTCCACCTGCCGCTGGTCACCTTCGCCGACGAGCCCGGCTTCCTGGTCGGCCCCGAGTCCGAGCGCCAGGGCATCGAGCGGGCCGGCGCGCGGCTGGTCTGGACCACCTGCCAGAGCCGGATGCCGTGGCTGACCTTCGTGGTGTCCCGCCTGTTCGGCGTGGCCGGCCAGTGCCAGCACCGCCCCACCGGCATGTTCCGCCGCTACGCCTGGCCGTCGGCCCGCTGGGGGTCGATGCACATCGAGGGCGGGGTCTCCGCGGCCTACCGGCGCGTCATCGAGGCGGCGCCGGACCCGGTGGCCAAGCGCAAGGAGATCGAGGCCGAGCTGGACGCGCTGGCCTCCCCGTTCCGCACCGCCGAGGCGACGGCCCAGGACATCGTCGACCCGGCCCAGACCCGCGAGCTGCTCGTCGACTTCGTCCACGACGCCCAGCGCGTCCTCGCCACCCAGGCCGGCGTCCCCGGCATGCCCTACCGCCCCTGACCCCCCCGGCCCGGCAGTGAGCGGGCCGCCTGATCGCCGTGCGCGGCTCACATCGAGCCGCCGCCAATCAGCCGAAACGTGGTGCTGCCCGGAAGTGCCGCTCACGCCTCCAGCCTGCCGCCAGCGGGATGATAACAGCAAGAGGCGGCGCAGGTTCGACAGCACGGACCGATCCAAGCCGCAGCGGCGGGGCCGCCCGGAGCCGGGCCGCGCTCAGCGGGGCCCGGCCGGGCGGGTCAGGCTGGGGTTGCGCCGAGTTCGGCCAGGATGGACTGCTCGTGCTCGCCGGCGGCGGGGGCCTCGCCGGGCGGGGGGAGGGTCAGGCCCGGCATCTCGAGCCAGCGGCCCGGGGCGACCCGGGCCACGCCTGCGGCGTCGGTCTCCAGGACAGTCAGCAGGCGGTGGGCGATGAGCTGCCCGTCGCCCGTCAGCTCCTGCGGGCGGCGCGCCCGCACGGCCGGGATCCCGGCGGCCGCCGCGCGCCGGAGCACCTCGGCGACCGCCAGCCCGGCCACGGCGCGCGCGACGGCGGCCGCCGTCGGCTCACGGGCCGAGGCCAGCCCGGCGGCCGCGGCCAGCTCGGGGTCCGCGGCCCGCTCCGGGCCCGCGGCCCGCTCCGGGTCGGTGGCCAGCTCCGGGCCCGCGGCCCGCTCCGGGCCCGCCGCGAGTTCGGCCGGAGGTGCCTGCTCTGGCGCCGTCAGTTCAGGGTCAGCCGCGGCGAGGCCTGCGGCTGCGAGGAGAGCCGGGCCGGACGGGCCAGCGGCGGCGAGGCGGACCCAGCCGTCGGCGCACTCGTACAGGCGGTCGGCGGCGCTCGGGCCGGCGAAGTCGCGGCCGCCGGTCGGGAAGGGCGGCGCGCCGGGGAACCGGACCAGGTACTCGGACTGCAGCAGGCATGACGAGGCGCACAAGGTGATGCTGACCTGCTGGCCCGCGCCGAGGCGGTCCCGCGCGTAGAGGGCAGCGCAGGCGCCGAGCGCGCCCAGGCCCGCGGCGAGGACGTCGTTGATCGGGACGGTCAGGAACGCCGGGCTGTCGGCCTGGTCGGGGCCGCCCTGGGCGCGCATGATGCCGCTCATGGCCTGGATGACCGGGTCGAAGCCGGGGCGCCGCCCGAGCGGGCCGGTCTCGCCGAACGCGCTGATCGACACGCTGGTGGCCAGCGGGCTGGCCGCGGCGAGCTGCTCGTGGCCGATGCCCAGGCGGGCGGCCACGCCGGCCCGGTAGTTGTCGACTACCACGTCGGCCGAGGCGGCCAGCCGGGCGAAGAGCTCCCGGCCGCGGTCGGCGGTCAGGTCGACGAGGACGCTGCGCTGGTCGCGGTTGTAGACCGAGAAGCCGGCCCCGCCCCGGCCGCCGTGCGCGATGCGGAACTCGTCGCCGCCGGGCGGTCGCTCGACCTTGATGACCTCGGCCCCGAGCTCGCCGAGCAGGGTGGCCACGTAGGGTCCGGCGATGATCGTGCCGAGGTCCAGCACCCGCCGCCCGGCCAGCGGCGGCTCCGCCGCCCCGCCCGCGGCCGACCTGTCGGCTGCCGCGCCGAGCGGAGCCGTCGCGCCGGAAGCCGTCGCGCCGAGCGGAGCCGTCGCGCCGAGCGGAGCCGTCGCGCCGCCCGGAGCCGCCGCGTCCGCAGCGTGACCGGCGGCCGCCCAGCCGCCGGCCGGGTCGCGCGGCGGCCAGCCTGGGTTCAGGTCGGCCAGGGCCGGGCGCCGGGTCGCTGCGGGCGGTCCTGCTACCGCGGGCGTGGCCGACATCCCGATCAGCGGGCCGGGCATGACGATGTCCTGGCCCGCGTCGTTGCGGCCGGCCGCGCGCAGGCCGGCCGCCTCGACCTGAGGGTGATCGAGCCAGTCGGCGGCGTCGCCGACGGCCGCGACGGGGACGTCGGCCGCCTCGAGCAGCCCGATCCACTCGGAACGCGGCCTGGCGGTGAAGACCCGTTCCAGCTCGCGGGTGATCCACCCGAGGTTGGCGGGGAGCCGCACGGCGGCCGGGTCACCGCCGACTCGCGGGTCGGCCAGCAGCGCGGCGGCACCGACGGCGTGAAACCCGCGTTCAATAAAGGCCGTGGTGAACGCGCCGAGGAACAGCCACGTCCTGTCGGCGCACCGGTAGCAGCGGTAGTTGGCCAGGGCGCCGCCGGGGCCGCCCGTCCGGTGCACGTGCGGGTCGTCGCGGCCGGCCGCGAAGCCGCCGGGGGAGACCAGCTGGGCGCCGTGCGCGCCGCCCGCGATGACCAGCGGGGCGACGGCGCGGCCGGCGCCGCGCCCGGTCAGCGCCGCGACGGCGGCGGTCGCGGCCCAGATGCCCTGCATGTGCAGGGCGACCGGGTACAGGCAGTCGACCGGGACGTCGGCGTAGGACGACTGGCTCCAGGCGTGCCCGAGCCAGGCGAACAGCAGGCTGGCGGATTCCGGCCCGCCCGCGGCACCCGGGCCGCCCGCCCACGGCGTCTCGTCCAGCAGGTAGGGCGGCAGCACCACCCACAGCGCGGGCTGGCCGGGGGCCAGGCCGCGGGCGAGCAGGTCGCGGTAGGCCAGGCCCGGCTCCTCGGTGCCGGCAAGCACCACGTCGGCCGACCGGACCAGCCGGTCCAGCGCGGCCAGGTCGGCCGGGCGGCCCGGGTCGAGCACGGCGGCCCGCTTGCCGCGGTCCCACATGTGCAGGCCCGGCTGCGCCGCCGACGGGCCGCCGCCGGGCGCGCTGACCTTGACCACGTCGGCGCCCAGGTCGGCGAGGAGCATGCCGGCCACCGGGCCGGCCCGCCCGCCGGTCAGGTCGGCGACCCGGACCCCCTCGAGTGCTCCGGGCGCCACTAGCTGAGCCGCTCCACGACCATGGCCATGCCCTGGCCGCCGCCGACGCACATCGACTCCAGGCCGATGGACTGGTCCCGCGCGGCCAGCGCGTTCAGCAGCGTGGTCATGATCCGGGCGCCGGTCATGCCGTAGGGGTGGCCGAGCGCGATCGCGCCGCCGTTCACGTTCAGCTTGTCCCAGCTGATGCCGAGGTGCCGCGCGGACGGGATGACCTGCGCCGCGAACGCCTCGTTGATCTCGACCAGGTCCACGTCACCGATGGTCATCCCGGCCCGGCCCAGGGCCTGGCGGCAGGCGCCGACCGGCCCGAGGCCCATGATCTCCGGGTCGAGCCCGGAGACGCCCGAGGCCACGATCCGGGCCAGCGGGGTGATCCCCAGCTCCCGCGCCCGGCTGTCGCTCATCACGATCACCGCGGCCGCGCCGTCGTTCAGCGGGCAGGAGTTCCCGGCCGTCACCTCGCCGTCCGGCCGGAACGCGGGCTTCAGGCCGGCCAGCGCCTCGGCCGTGGTCCCCGGCCGGGGGCAGTCATCGACGGCGACAACCTGGCCCGACGGCGTGGTCACCGGGACGATCTCGCGCTCGAACGTGCCGTTGCGCTGCGACTCCACGGCGCGGCCCTGGGACAAGGCCGCGAACTCGTCCATCTCGGCCCGGCTGACCTGCTCGGCGAGCCGCACGTTCTCAGCGGTCTGGCCCATCGCGATGTAGATGTCCGGCAGCCCCTCGGCGGCCTCCCAGGAGTCCGCCCCGCCCGCCCGCTCCGCCGAGCGCTCTTTGGACCCCGCGAAACGGGGGTTGTGACTGGCGGCCCCGTCCCCCGGGCCCCAGTTGTACCGGCTGACGGTCTCGACGCCCGCGCATACGAAGGCGTCGCCCTCGCCGGCCCGCACGGCGTGCGCCGCCATGCGGATGGCCTGCAGCGACGAGGAGCAGAACCGGTTGACGGTGACGCCGGGCACCTCGCGCAGCCCGAGCAGGACGGCGACGACGCGGGCCAGGTTGTTGCCCTGCTCGCCCTGCGGCTGGGCGCAGCCGAGGATGAGGTCGTCGATGTCCCCGGCCGGCAGCTGCGGCACCTGGTCCAGGGCGGCGCGGACCGCGGCCGCGCCCAGGTCGTCGCCGCGGCACTCGGTGAGCGTGCCCTTGCGGGCGCGCCCGATCGGGGTCCGCGCGGTCGAGACGATCACTGCTTCGGGCATGTCAGGCTCCTTCGGCCTCGATGACCCCGCCGGACGGTGGCCGTTGCGCCGAAGCTACCGACGCCGCGCGCGGCGGATCGAGTAGTAATCGCCCTAGTGCGGCCCGGCGGCCGGCACCGCGCCCGGCGGCGGCCGGGGTATGGGGGAGTCCCTACTGGATCGGGCCGGCGCCTGCCGCCTACCGTCGGGGCGTGAGCGAGGAGCCGCTGGCCGGGGTCAACGTGCTGGACCTGACGATCGCGTGGGCCGGCCCGATGGCCACGCGCATCCTGGCGTCGCTGGGCGCGACCGTGGTCAAGCTCGAGAACCCGCTCAAGCTGGACTCGTGGCGCGGCTACGACGGGTCGCCGCGGGAGCGGTTCCCCGATCAGGAGCCGGGTGCGGCCTGGTGGAACCGCAACGCCTGGTTCAACACCCAGAACCACGACAAGCTCTCGCTCTGCATCAACCT
>DASYBB010000174.1:0-69096 GCA_036501025.1 Streptosporangiaceae bacterium | reverse complement strand
GCCGCCAAGATGGGCATCGTCGGCCTGACCTACTCCCTGGCCAACTCCCTGGGCCGCTACGGCGCCACCGCCAACGCCATCTCCCCCGGCGCCGCCACCCGCATGACCGACTCCGTCCCCGACGAACGCCGCCGGACCCCGACCAGCGCCAGCGCCTCCGACGAGCGGTCCCCCGACAACGTCGCCCCGGTGGTCGCCTACCTCGCCTCCGAGCGGTCCCGGTTCATCACCGGGCAGGTCATCCACTCGGCCGGGTATGAGGTGGCGCTGTACAACAAGCCCACCCCGCTGATCCGCCTCATCGGCAACGAGCCGTGGGGCGAGGAGCAGCTCGCCGCCCAGATCGAGCGCAGCTTCCCGGCCGCGCTCAAGCAGGACCGGTGACGGCCCCGGCGCCCGCGCGGGCCAAGCCCGCTCCCGTCCCGACACCCGAGACGCAGCCCTACTGGGACGGCTGCGCCGCCGGGGAGCTGCGGCTGCAGCGCTGCGCGGACTGCTCTGAGGCGTTCTTCTACCCGCGGCCGGTGTGCCCGGCCTGCGGGTCGGCGCGGGTGGAGTGGTTCACCGCGAGCGGGCGGGCGACGCTGTACTCCTACGTCATCAACCACCGGCCCGCCCCCGGCTTCGAGAGCGACGGCCCGTACGCCATCGCGGTCGTCCAGCTCGAGGAGGGGCCGCGGATGATGACCAACATCACCGGGATCCCGAGCACGCCGGAGGACCTCGTGCTGGACATGCCGCTCCAGGTCACCTTCGAGCAGCGCGGCGACATCAGCCTGCCGCTGTTCGGCCCGGCCGAAGGGGGACGCGCATGAGCCCCGGCGTCATCATCGCGGGAGCGGCCGAGACGACCCGGCTCGGGAAGATCCCGGACGTCTCCACGCTCGGCCTGCACATCGAGGGTGCGCTCAACGCCGTCGCCGACGCCGGGATCAGCCTGAAGGACATCGACGGCATCGCGACCGTGGCCGCGCCCGGCCCGGTCCAGGTCGCCCACGCCCTCGGGATCACCCCGGACTGGATCGACGGCACCGGCGTGGGGGGCACCTCGTTCCTGCTCCACGTCCGGCACGCCGCGGCCGCGATCCAGGCCGGCTACGCCAAGACGATCCTGGTCACGCACGGCGAGTCGGGCCGGTCCCGGGTCGGCGCGGCCCGGCCGGCCCCCGCGGCGGCCCTGCCGCTCGGGCAGTTCGAGGCGCCGTACGGCACCCTCGGGCCGACGACGACGTTCACCATCCCGGCCCTGCGGTACATGAAGGACTGCGGGCTGACCCACGAGCAGCTGGCCTACGTCGCGGTGGCCCAGCGCAAGTGGGCCGCCCGCAACCCGCGGGCGGCGTTCCGGGACCTGATCACGGTCGAGGACGTGCTGGCCTCGCGGCTGGTCGCCTACCCGTTCCACCTGCTGGAGTGCTGCCTGGTCACCGACGGCGGCGGCGCGCTGATCATCACCGCCGCGGACCGCGCGGGCGACTTCCCCCGGCCGCCGGTGCACGTGCTCGGCACCGGGGAGTCGTCCGAGACGCCGATGATCTCCCAGATGGTGGACTTCACCGAGTCGCAGGCGTTCCGGCTGGCGGGCCGCGATGCCTTCGCCGAGGCCGGGATCACCACGGCCGATGTCAACCACCTGATGATCTACGACGCGTTCGCGCACGTCCCGATCTACGGGCTGGAGGCGCTGGGCTTCGTGAAGAAGGGCGAGGCGGGCGGGTTCATCTCCGACGGCAACACCGAGCCGGGCGGGTCCCTGCCGCTGAACACCAACGGCGGCGGGCTGTCCTACACCCACACCGGCATGTACGGCATGTTCGCCATCCAGGAGGGCGTCCGCCAGGTCCGCGGCGAGGCCGCGGCCCAGGTCGACGGCGTGGACATCAGCGTGGTCCTCGGCAACGGCGGTATGTTCGCCACGTCGGGCGTGCTGGTCCTGGGGCGCAGTCCCCGGTAGCGCACCGTACCGGCCCGAGGCCCGGGTCATCCCTGTTCGCAGGGGTGGCCCGGGCCGGCCGTTTCAGCACCGTAACAACATCGTTTCAGCGCGCCCTGCCAAGGTGGCGCAGTAACGGGGCGGGGCTGCGGCCGGGCGAGGGGACGGCCGCAGCCCCGATGCAGGCAAGCGAGGGGCAGGAGAGGCCGATGCCGAGCGACACGCGCATCAAGATGATCGACGCGACGGTGGAGGCGCTGCAGCGCCGCGGCGTGGCGGGGATGTCGTTCACTGACGTCCTGCAGACCAGCGGGGCCGCGCGCGGCGCGATCTACCATCACTTTCCCGGCGGCAAGACCCAGATCGTGACCGAGGCGGCCGCGCGCAACGGCCGGGACGTGCGGGCCCGCCTGGCCGCGCTGCCGGCCGACCGGGCGTCGGCCGTCGTCGAGGCCTTCCTGGGCGCCGTGCGGCCCGTGATCGCGGAGTCCGCCGCGGGCGGCGGCTGCGCTGTCGCGGCCATCGCCATGGCCGCGGGCGCCGGTCCCGAGGACCGGCTGCGGGAAGTCGCCGCGACCGCGTTCGCCTCCTGGATCGGGCAGCTGGGCGAGCGGCTCGCGTCGGCCGGGCTGCCCCGGGCCGAGGCCGTCGATCTCGCCGCCGTGCTGGTCGCCCTGCTGGAGGGCGCCCACGTGCTGTGCCGGGCGGCGGGCAGCCTGCAGCCGTTCGACCAGGCGGCGCGGATGGCCATCGCGCTCACCCGGAGCCGCTATCCGGCCTGACCGGGGCGCCGCGCCCGTGTGAAACACTCCGATCATGAGCGACGGCCAGGTTCTGCGGGCCCGCAACTCGGTCTACGTCGCTTTCATCGGGGCCGGCTTCGCCTTCGCCAGCTGGGCGTCGCGCATCCCGCAGGTCCGCGCGCAGCTGCACGTGTCGCCGGGCGTGCTCGGCCTGATCCTGCTGTGCGCCGCCATCGGCTCGGCCGTGGCCATCCCGCTGGCCGGGCTCGTGATCGTCCGGTTCGGCGAGGCCGTGACCGTCACGATCACGTCGCTGATCGCCGCGGCCGGGCTGGCCGTCGTGGCCGTCGGGTACCGGCACGGCATTGTCCCGGTGGCGGCCGGGCTGTTCCTGTTCGGCTTCGGCACCGGGTCCTGGGACGTCGCCATGAACGTGCAGGGCGCCACGGTAGAGCGCGCCATCGGCCGCGCCATCATGCCGAAGTTTCACGCGGGCTGGAGTATCGGCACCGTGGCCGGGGCGGGCCTCGGCACGGCCCTGGTCGCCCTGCACGTGCCGGTCACCGTGCACCTGCTGACGGTCGCGGCCGCGGTCACGCTCGTCGTGCCCGCCGTGAGCCGCAGCTTCCTGCCCGCCGCCCCGGCCGGGCCAGCGCCCGCGCCGGGACCGGCCGCCGGGCCCGCGCCTGCCCGCCGGCGCACCCTCGCCGCGTGGACCGAGTCCCGCACGCTGGTGATCGGGCTGTTCGTGCTCTGCGTCACCGTCATCGAGGGCGTCGGCAATGACTGGCTCAGCCTGGGCGTCATCGACGGCTACCACACGCCCGCCGCGATCGGCACGGCCACGCTGGCCGGGTTCCTGGCCGCGATGACCGCCGGCCGCTGGTTCGGCCCCCGGTTCATCGACCGGTTCGGCCGGGTCCCGGCCCTGCGCGCCTGCGCCGCGGTCGCCCTGGGCGGGCTGCTGCTGGTCGGCTTCGGCGGCTTCCTGCCGGTGGCGATAGCCGGGGCGGTGCTGATGGGCCTGGGCACCTCGCTGGGCTTCCCGGTCGGCATGAGCGCGGCCGCCGACGACCCCCGCTACGCCGCCGGGCGGGTCAGCGTCACCTCCTCGATCGGCTACGGCGCCTTCCTGGCCGGGCCGCCGGTCATCGGCTTCATCGCCGATCACGTCGGCGTCCTGCACGCGCTGACCGTCGCCGGCGTCCTGCTGGTCATCGCCCTGTTCGCCAGCAGCGCCACGGCGCCGCTGCGGCCCGTGCCTGATCTTGACCCCGACCCGGTGGCCTGACTCACCGCCGCGGAGCGAGGGCGCCGGGAGAACCAGCGTTTCGGATGGTTCTGGCCTGCTCAGGCGAACAGGCTGTCGCCCCAGTGCTGGCCGGGCCGCAGGCCGGGCGGGCAGGCGAACACGGCGCTGCCGACGTGCTGGACGTACTCGTTCAGCGCGTCCGCGGCCAGGGCCTGCTGGAGCTGGATGAACTGGCGGGGGCTCTTCATGAAGGCGATGAAGAACAGGCCGCCGAGCAGCGTGCCCGCCTCCGGGTCGATGCCGTCGGTGAAGGAGTACCCCCGGCGCAGGATCCGGGTCCCGTGGTTGTGCTCGTGACTGGCCAGCCGGATGTGCGAGTTCGCCGGGATGGCGGCGGTGGCGAAGTCGGGCGCGGTGAACTCGGAGCCGCCGCTCAGCGGCGCGCCGCTGACCTTGCTGCGGCCGATGACGTTCTCCTGGTCCTTGAGGTAGTCCCGGTCCCAGTTCTCGATGAACATGCGGATCTTGCGCGCCACCAGGTAGCTGCCGCCGCGCATCCAGGCCTGCCCCGCCTCCGGGCCGGCCCACACGTAGCTGTCCATGAGCTGGGTCTGCTCGGCCTTGATGTTGCGGGTGCCGTCCTTGAAGCCGAGCAGGTTGCGCGGGGTGGCCTGCGCGGTGTCGGTGGACGAGGTCTTGCCGAAGCCGAGTTCCATCCAGTTGTGCTCGACCACGCCCATGCCGAGCCGGGCCAGGTTCCGCACCGCGTGAAACGCGACCAGGGGATCGTCCGAGCAGGCCTGCACGCACAGGTCGCCTCCGGAGGAGGCGGGATCGAGGTTCTCGTTCGGCAGCGGCGGCAGCTGGGCCAGCTCCGCGGGCTTGCGTCCCGACAACCCGAAACGCTGGTCGAACAGCGCCGGCCCGTAGCCCAGCGTGATGGTCAGCCGCGAGACCGGGGAGCCGACCGCCTCGCCGGTGTCCAGCGGCGGCGCGAGCGGCTCGGTGACCTCGCCGACCAGCGCGCCGCGGGTCATCCGGGCGGCGGCCTGCGTCCACTCGCGCAGCAGGTCGCGCAGGTCGGACCGGCTCGTGCCGTCGACGACGTTCAGCGAGCCGAAGGCCAGCCGGTCCTGGGCGGCGGTGGCGATGCCGGCCTGGTGCGGGCCGTAGAACGGGACCGTCTGGCCGCTGTCGCCCGCGACGCCCCCGGCGCCCGCCGTCTGGTCGGCGGCGCCCCGGCCCAGGTACCCGGCCAGGCCGCCGGCGACCACGCCCGCGCCGGCCGCCCCCGCGCCGGTCAGCAGCTGCCGCCGGGACGGGCCGGTCCGGGCCGCGCGGCCCGGCGCCGCGTCGGTCTTCTCCGGGGCGCTCATCAGCTGACCTGCAGCGAGACCTTCGACAGGGCCTCGGCGAACGCGTTGACCGTGCCCGACAGCTGCCGGCGCTGGGTGTTCAGCACGGTCGAGTACTCAACGTAGCCGGTGCCGTCGTAGCCGGGACTGGCCTGGTAGTGCACCAGCTGCGCGCTGATGGCGGCGTCCCGGCGCTGGATCAGCGTCAGCAGGCTGGGGTCCTTCTTCTCCAGGTAGGGACGCAGCAGGCTGACGACCTCCATGGCGCCGTCGACGTTGGCCTGGAAGACCGGCAGGTCGGTGTTGGAGTACCGCTCCTCCTCGCCGTCGATTTTCGAGGTGGCGGCCTCGTTGATCAGGTCGGTGGCGCCGCTGGCCATCTCCAGCGGGTTGTAGCTCGCGCTGCGCACCAGCGTCAGCAGCTGCTGCTCGCTGGTGACCAGCCCGGCGCACATCTGCGATGCGCCCTTCAGGGTGTTGTCGGCCCACATCATCTGCTCGATCCGGTGGAAGCCGGTGAACTGCGACGCCACCGTGACCGGGTTCTCCCAGCGGCCGTCGATGTCGGTGTCGAGGTTGCCCCAGATCTCGGCCACCGGCTCGATCCGCTCGTAGAAGACCCGGGTCCTGGGGTACAGCAGCTCGGCCTGGCCCAGGTTCTTCGCGTCGATGGCCGCGCACATCTGCTGGGTGCTGGTCACCAGGCTGGCCGTGTTCTGGCTGATGTAGCTGGAGTAGCCGGAGACCGCGGCGGCGAGCTGGGGGGTCGACTGCCAGGCCGGGCCGCTGGCCTTGCCGGTGACGGTCAGCGTCCAGTGCTGCTGGGCCGCCCCGGGGCAGTTGATCTTGTAGGTGCCGGGCTGCAGGGTCAGCGCGAAGCCGCCGGTCAGGCCGGGCGTGAGGTTCTCCTGCTCGCCCAGGATCTTGGCCAGGTCGCCGGTGCGCAGTTCCGCCTCGGACACCGCTCCGGCGTTCTTGTTGGCCACGTTGAAGTCGACCTCGCCCGCCGTGACCGTGGCCGGCTTCGGAGCGCAGCCCTGCGGGGTGAGGCTGATCGACACCGTGCTCGCCGTGCCCGAGTCACTCGCGGTCTTCCCGGACGCGGAGGAGCCGGACGAGCTGCCGCAGCCGGCCGCTACTACCGCCAGCCCCGCGCTAATAGCGGCCAGCCCGGTCGCCCGGGACATCATCCGGCGGGGCGCTGCCCGCCTGCGGTCGGTGCTGCTCAAGGCCGTGGGCTCCTCATCTTTGGCGCGAACGGGGCCGCGCTGGTTCGGCGGGGGTCGGTACGGGCGGGGGTAAGGCCCGGGGCGTTACTGCTCCGCCGGCTGCGGCCGGGCCGGGGCGGGCTGGGCCGCGCTCGCCGCGGGCCGGGGGCGGCGGCGGGCGGGCCAGGCCACGATGACGATCATGGGCACCAGGTAGGCCAGCCAGGCGATGACCTCGATCCACACCGGGAACGGCTGGATGCCGAGCACCCCGGTGAACAGCGATGACACCGGCGTGCCGGGCCGGACGAGCCAGGACAGGTCGAACGCCTGGACCTGCCCCGCATTCAGCCAGCCGGCCTCGTTGGCGGTGTGGAAGGCGGTCATCACCAGGCCCGCCGCGACTACCACCAGGATCAGGCCGGTGATCCGGAAGAACCGGGCCAGGTTGAGTCGCACGCCGCCCCGGTAGATGCCGTAGCCGATCGCGACGGCGAGCAGGATGCCGATGACCGCGCCGAGCCAGGACGTGGTGGCGTCGCCGGAGGCGTGGAAGGTGGCCAGCAGGAAGACCGCCGTCTCGAAGCCCTCGCGCAGCACGGCCAGGAACGCCATCAGCACCAGCGCCCGGGTCGATCCCGAGGCCAGCGCCGACGCCGCCGCTCCCTGCAGGTCGCTCTTCATGCTCCGGGCGTGCCGGCGCATGAAGATGATCATGTACGTGACCATGGCCACCGCGAAGGCGCCGACCACGGTCTCGAGTCCTTCCTGGCCCCGCTGCGGCAGGTCGGCCGAGATCACCTGGAGCGCGACGCCGATGGCGATGCAGATCGCCACGGCGGCCGCCGTGCCGATCCAGACCTGCCGCAGGGCGTCCCGGCGGCCCTCCTGGCCCAGGAAGGCGGCGATGATCCCGACGATGAGCGCCGCCTCGAGCCCCTCGCGCAGCCCGATCACGAACGTGGGCAGCACCAGGGGGCCTCCGTATCAGCTGGTCATCGGGGTCGGTGGTTAGGCTAAGCAAACCTAACTTAGGCATACCTAACAACACGCGCCAGGGCCCCGTCAAGATCCTTAGCGATTCGCGGCGGGATCTTGACTTAGGTAAGGCTTGCCTAATTAGATGAGGTCATGAACTTCGAGGTCCCGGCACAGCGGGATCATCTCCCGCTCGTCCTCGCGGTTGACCAGGTTGTAGCGGTTCTGCATCGACACGAACGCCGTCTGCCCCGCCGACCGGGCCGCGTACTGGGCCTGGCCGAACTGCCAGGCCGCCATGGTCGAGGCCCCGAGGTAGCGGACCTTCCGGCGCAGCAGCCGCCCGGTGATCTCCTCGCTGGCCCCGTCGGAGTGGGTGTCGGCGGTGTCGAAGAACGTCACGCCCGCCTCGGCCGCCCGCGCGACGATCGGCCCGGCGCCGTCCTGCGCCAGCGCCCACGCCTGCACGGCGCGATCGCCGTAGCTCATCATCCCCAGGCCGATCCGGGACACCTCGAGCCCCGACTGGCCCAGGCGAACGTACTGCATGCGGGCTCCTCTCAGGTTGCGCCCGGGCTGCGGTGCAGCGCGATGGCGGCGATCACCAGGCCGATGCCGAGCAGGTCCCGGAGGGTGGGCACCTGGTGCAGGACGACCGCGCCGATCAGCGTGGCGAACACCGGCAGGAGCGCCAGCATCAGGGCGAACGTGGCCCGCGGCAGCCGCGCCATGGCCAGCTGGTCGCAGACGTAGGGGATGACCGACGAGCACACGCCGACCCCGATTCCCCACAGCAGCCACCCCGGGTGGCTCAGCGCCGGCCGGGCACCCAAGAACCCGACCGGCGTGGCGACCACCGCGGCCACCAGCATGGCCGCGCCCAGCTGGTCGATGCCCGCCATCGATCCCCGGCCGGTCCGGGACCCGTCCGGTGCCCCGTTGGCAATGCGATGACCCAGCAGAACGTACGCCATGAAGCCAGCGCAGTTCGCGAAGGCGAAAGCGAACCCGAGCGGCGCGCCGTCCAGCCGCAGCGCCGTCAGCAGCCCGACGCCGCTCACCGCCACGGCCAGCGCCAGCAGGTTGCGCGGCGTCCGGGCGCCGGCGGCGGCCAGGATGACGGTGCCGAGGAACTCGATGGCGCCCACCGTGGCCAGCGGCAGCCGGTCGATGGCCAGGTAGAACAGCGAGTTCATGGCGGCCAGCACCACCCCGAGGCCGGCCAGCACCCAGCGCTGCGACGCCGTCAGCTCCGTCCACAGGCGCCATGGCCGGCGCCAGGCGGCGAACACGACCGCGGCGCTGGCGATCCGCAGCCACGCGACCCCCAGCACGCTGACGTGGACGAACAGCAGCGCCGCCAGGGCCGGGCCGAGGTAGTGAAAGACCGCGCTGACGAGGAAGAAGGAGGCGGGCGGGACCCGGGCCGCCACCGGCATCCGGCCCGCGGGCGCGGGCGCGGTCTCGGCATCCATGGGCAGACAGTCTTGTAGGCTAAGCCGACTAGGTAAATGGCAGATCTAAGGGCTGACTCTCATAGTGCCTGTAAATCAACGACGAATATCTTCCTCCGCTTACATATCTCCGGACGACACTGATGCCGCCCTGCTCCGCGAGCTGCAAGCCAGCCCGCGGATCAGCATGTCCGCCCTGGCCCGGCTGGTCGGGATGTCCGCCCCGGCCGTGACCGAGCGCGTCCAGCGCCTGGAACGGGCCGGCGTCATCACCGGCTACCGCCTGGAGGTCGACCCGGCGGCGCTCGGCCTGCCCGTCACGGCGTTCGTCCGCATCCGGCCCGCGCCCGGCCAGCTGCCCAAGATCGCCGAGCTGGCCAGCCGGATGGAGCAGGTCAGCGAGTGCTACCGCATCACCGGCGAGGACTGCTTCCTCATCAAGATCCACTCAGCCTCGGTGCCCGCCCTGGAGGCTCTCCTCGACCAGTTCCTCCTGTTCGGCCAGACCGTGTCGTCCATCGTGGTGGCGACCCCGGTGCCGGCCCGGCCGCTGCCCATCCCCGGCGGCCCGGCCCGGTAAGCGCGAACCACGCCGCTCCCGCCGCCGCGGCGGCGGCCCCGACCGCCCACGCCGCATCCGGTGCCGGGCCGCCCGCGGCCGGGACGCCGCTGGTGACGGCCGCGATCAGCAGCAGCGCCGCTACGCCCACGGCCGTCCCGACCTGCGCGGCGGTGTTGACGACGCCCGAGGCCCCGCCCCGCCAGCGCGGGCTGACGTCGGTGCCCAGGCTGGTGGCCGCGACCGACGACAGCCCGATGCCCAGCCCGGCCACGGCCGCGCAGGCCGGCACGGCCCACAGGCTGCGCGCCGCCGGGATCAGCGCGAGATCGGCGGCCGCGATCAGCGCGAGCCCGGCCGCCACGGTCCGCTGCGGCCGGGCTCGCCGCGCCGCGGCGGCGGACAGGCCCGATCCGGCGATGACCGCGAGGCTGAACGGCAGCAGCGCCACCGCCGCCGCCAGCGGGCTGTCGTGCAGTGTGCTCTGCAGGTACAGCGTGAGCAGGGTGATCACCGAGCTGGTCGTCGCCGTGTTCAGGAAGCTGCCCAGGGCGCCCTGACGCAGCGGCCGCCCCGCGATCAGCGGGCGGGGCAGCAGCGGCGCGGCGGCCCGCCGGTCGATTCCGGCGAAGCCCGCGACGGCCGCGACGCAGGCGGCGAGGATCAGGGCGCCGGCGACGCGGCGGGCCGGCTGGGTGATGACCGTCGACCCGACGACGAAGGCCATGACCGCCGCGGTGAACGCCAGCGACCCGGCCAGGTTCAGCGACTGGGCCGGCCCTTCCCGCGGATCGGCCGGTACCGAGATGGCAATGACCAGTCCCAGGACGGCGGCCAGCGGGAGGTAGGCCCAGAAGATCAGCCGCCAGCTGGTCAGGTCGGTCACGACGCCGCCGATGACGAAGCCGCTGGCCCCTGCCGCGGCGCCGGCCGCGCTCCAGGCCGCGATGGCCCGGCGCCGCGCCGGGCCGTCCGGGGCGACGGTCGTGAGCAGCCGCAGCGCGCACGGCACGGACGCCGCGGCCGCGGCGCCCTGCAGGCAGCGGCCCGCGGTCAGCGCGATCACAGAGGAGGACGTCGCGGCCACGGCCGCGCCGGCGGCGAAGACGCCCAGGCTGGCCAGGATCGTCCGGCGGTGGCCGTACCGGTCGCCGAGCCGCGCGCCCAGCATCAGCAACCCGCCGAAGCACATGGCGTAGCCGGTCGCGATCAGGGTGCTGTCAGACTGGGCGGCGTGCAGGCTCGACAGCATGGCCGGGAGGGATGTCACCACGACCGTGACGCCCAGGACGTCCATGAACTGCACCAGGCATAGGGCCGCCATCGCGACCGGAAGTCGGCTGCGGCTTGCCCTCATGCCGCTAGCGGCTACCCGAACAACGGAGGAATAGGCGTGCAATACACCGAGCTCGGAGACCTCAGCGTCTCGCGCATCGGCCTGGGGACGATGGGCATGTCCGCCTACTACACCGGGGCGAGCGCCGACGACGCGGCCTCGACGGCCACCATCAACCGGGCGCTGGACCTTGGCGTGACCTTCTTCGACACCGCGGAGATGTACGGGCCCTACATCAACGAGGAACTGCTGGGCCGGGCGCTCGGCAGCAGGCGCGACGAGGCGGTCCTCGCCACCAAGTGGGGCACCATCCGGCACACCGCCGACGACAGCCGCGGCCTGGACGGCAGCCCGGCCAACCTCAAGCTCGCCGTTGAGGGCTCGCTGCGGCGGCTCGGGACCGACCACATTGACCTCTATTACCAGCACCGGATGGACCCCGGCACCCCGATCGAGGAGACCGTCGGCGCGCTGAAGGAGCTCATCGAGGCGGGCAAGATCCGCGGCTACGGGCTGTCCGAGGCGGCCACCGGCACGATCCGCCGGGCGCACGCCGTGCACCCGGTGACCGCCGTGCAGACCGAGTACTCGCTGTGGAGCCGCGAGCCCGAGAGCGAGCTCATCTCGCTGCTGGCCGAGCTCGGCATCGGCTTCGTGCCGTACTCCCCGCTTGGCCGCGGCTTCCTCACCGGCACGATCCGGTCGCTGGACCAGCTCGCTGAGGACGACTTCCGGCGGGTCAATCCCCGTTTCGAAGGAATGAACCTGGCGGCCAACATGCACATCGTCGACGCGGTCGAGTCGGTCGCGGCGGAGGCCGGCGCCACGCCGGCCCAGGTCGCGCTGGCCTGGGTCCTGGCCCAGGGCCCGGGCCTGGCTCCGATCCCCGGCACCAAGCGCGTGGGCCGCCTCGAGGAGAACGTCGCCGCCGACGACATCACCCTTACCGCCGGCCAGCTGGCCACCCTGAACGCGCTGGGCCCGGCTCTCGGCGACCGGTACGCCGACATGTCGCTGATCGAGCGTGGCTGAAGGTCCGCGGCAGCCGAGGGGGTTGAGTTGGCATGGCAGCCAGGATCGGCAACATCGCGTTCGGCTGTGACGACGTGCTGAAGGTGGCGGCGTCCTGGCCGGCCGTCTGCATCGCCGCCAAGACCTTCACCGGCTGGGACTGAGTCCCGGGACTCCGAGCGCCAACGCCCGTGACTCCGGATCCCGCTCACCCGGCCCACGTCACGTCCGTCACGGCGACTACCTGGCGGGCCTCGTCGATCGCGTAGGTGACCAGGCCCGCGCCGCCGAACACGGCCTGCCGTTCACCCGGCCGGGAACGGACTGGAACAGTTCTCAGAGGATCATCCGGGCACTGCATTACGTCGGCCATCACCGAGACCAGCCCGTCAAGGGCATCGCCAGGGAAGCCGTTAAGCTGGCGTAAGACTGACGGCTGGAACTCGACCTGGTAGGTCACGCCCTCGCGGCCCGGGTCGCGGCCATCCTTTCGTTCCAGTCAGGGAAAACTTCCTCAGCCGGGATGCCCGGCTCGCCGCGGCGGACGGACTCGATCCGGTCGTAGTAGCCGGGAGAATTGCAGGCGGCGACCCGCAGGCGCCCGATCCGCAGCACGAGCCGCAGCCGGGCGTACCCGGCTGGGTCACGGGCCGCCTCAAGGGCTTCGCGGTACTGGGCGAGGAAGTTCTCGCGCTCGCGCTCAGGGAGATCACGGAGGATCACCGCCGGGTCCTCGGAGTCCTCGGCGGCCTCAAAAACCGGGTCGGCAGCCATACGGCCAGAGTAGCCCCCGGCACCGACAAGGGGCGGACCGCGCGAGAACCTCCGGTTACCAGCCGCTCAAGCCCCCGTCTCCGGGGCCGCCGCGTGCCCGGCGGCTTCGGCCATCTCGCGGAGGAACCGGTCGACCGTGGCGAGCTCGGTCCCGTCGAACGGGCGCATGGCGCGGACCATGCCGGTCAGCAGCGGGCCGAAGAACTCCCAGCCCAGGGCAACGGCCCGGTCGCTGACCCGGATCTCGACCTTGCGGCGGTCGGCGGAACTGCGCTGACGGGCCACGCGCCCGGCGCTCTCCAGCCGGTCGATCAGCGCGGTGGTGGACGGCGAGGTGAGCCCGAGCTGGGCGCCGAGCCAGCCGGCCGTGGCCGGGACGCCGGCCCGGTCGGCGTCGAGCAGGTGGATCAGGGCTCGCACGTCGGTGTCGTGCAGGCCGTGGGCGCGGGCGAACGCCGCCCGGGACAGCTCCAGCTCGACCGAGATCGCCCGCAGCCGGTGAACTAGCTGCAGGCCGCGCTGGTCCTGCTCGTCGAACTCGGGCTGCACGCCGCCAGATCCTCTCGATAGTCTCTTATGTAGACCATCGAGATAATAGCGGAGGCAGCCATGCCCACGTCGACCCCCGGCCCCGGCCCGCGGGACCGGTTCACCACCGCCTACCAGCGGGTCGTGGACCAGTGGCCGGTCAAGGTGACCGGCCTGGACGCGCCCACGGACTACGGGACCACGCACCTGCTGGCCGCGGGCGACGAGACCGCCCCGGCCCTGCTGCTCCTGCCCGGCGGCAGCGCTACGGCCACGGTCTGGTCGGCGGTCGCCGGCGGGCTGGCGGGCGCCTATCGCGTGGTGGCCGTCGACCCGATCGGCCAGCCGGGGCTCAGCACTCCCGGCCAGCGGCCCCTGAAGACCACGGCCGACCTGGGCAGCTGGCTGGACCAGGTGCTGGACCACCTCGGCGTGCCGCGGGCCGCGGTCGCCGGGCACTCCTACGGCGCCTGGCTGGCCCTGCGCTACGCGCTGCACGCGCCCGGCCGGGTCAGCCGCCTCGTGCTGCTCGACCCGACGACCTGCTTCGTGCCGCCGGGCGTGTCGTACCGGCTCCACTCGATCCCGCTGTTCACCCGGCCCAGCGCCGATCGCGCCCGGCGGCTGCTGGCCTGGGAGACCGGGGGACGGCCGCTGGACCCGGCCTGGCTCGCCGTCGCGGCGGCGGGCGCCGACCTGGGCCGCCCGCACATCGTCCTGCCGTCGGTGCCGAAGCCGGCGGAACTGGCCGGGATGGCCGCGCCCGTCCTGGTCGTCGTCGCGGCCCGGAGCCGGGCGCACGACCCGGCGCAGGTCGCGGCGCGCGCCCGGCAGCGGCTGCCCGAGGCGACGGTGGAGACCATGGCGCAGGCGACACACCACACCATCCCGACCGAGGACGCCGACGAGCTGACCGGCTACATGGCCGGCTTCCTCGCCTCGGGGACCCCTGCCGCCGGCGCCTGAGCCCGCGGCCGGCGGCACGGCGCCAGCCTGCGGGCGCCGCGCCCAGCACGCAGATGACCAGGGCATGGGCAGGTCGGTATGCGGGCCGGCCACGCCGACCAGCGGCGCCCCGGCTATTCCGGTACTACGCTCGCAAAGCGCACGAACTGGCCCGTACGGCTCTCGAGGAGGCAGCCATGCCGGTGTCCCGCACGGACTCGGTCCAGACCCCCGACGGCTCGTTCGGCGAGACGGTCTGGCTACCCGACGGCGGGGCCGGCCCCGGCATCCTGCTGATCCAGGAGATCTTCGGCGTCAGCGACTACATCCGGGCCGTGGCGGAGGACCTGGCCGGCCTCGGCTACGTGGTGGCGGCGCCGGACCTGTTCTGGCGGCTCAAGCCGCAGCACGACGCCGTCCACGACGAGGCCGGCCTGGCCGAGTCGCTCGACCTCGGCTCGCGCTTCGACTTTGAGCAGGGCATCGCCGACGCCGCGGCGGGCCTTTCCCACCTGCGCTCGCTGCCCGAGGTCGCGGGCGGCACGGGCGTGCTCGGGTTCTGCCTGGGCGGGTCGATCGCCTACTTCCTGGCCGCGCAGGGCGGCCTGGACACCGCTGTCTCGTTCTACGGCTCCGCGGTGCCCGGCAGCCTCGCGGTCATGGAGCAGATCACCGTCCCGGTGCAGTTCCACTTCGGCGGCGCCGATCCCTATATCCCGCGGGACCAGGTCGCCGCCGTGGAGATGGCGGCGGCGGGCCGGGACAACCTCGAGATCCACGTCGAGGAGGACGCCGGGCACGCCTTCCACAACCGGAAGGCGCCGATGTTCCACGTGCCCGAGCCGGCCGCGCGGGCCTGGCAGCGCACCGAGGAGTTCCTCGGACGGCACCTGCCGGTCCGGGCGACGTCGGCGCCGGGCTCATGAGCTGAGGACCTGGCGCTCGACCGGCTCGGCCAGCCGGCGGGCCGCGGCCAGCGCCTCCCGGCCGGCGTCGGTGATGCCGCCATGCTGGCCGGGACCCGGCGCCGCTGGCTTGTCGGAAGCGGCCATCGCCGCGGGTCGCGCCCGGGGCTGGAGCGCGCGCCGCCCCGGGTGACCCTGGAGGCGTGGCCGTTCCGCCCCAGGCGACCGCGACCGGGCCGGCCGTCGCCGGCGGCCCGTCGCCGGCGTCGGCCGCGACCTGGCAGCCGGCCAGCAGCCGAGCGCCGTCCGTCGGCGTCCGCCTGCGGCCGGCGTGGGCCCGCGCGGTGCTGGGCGTCCTGGCCAGTGAGCTGGCGGCGCTCACCGGCCTGCGGGACACCTGGCCCGCCGGGACGGTGCGCGAGCTCGAGGACCGGCTGGCCGCCGCGCCGGATCCCGGGGCCGCCCGCCAGGTTCTGGCCGCGGCCGCGGTGCGGCGGGCCGGGCCTGGTCGGCATCAGCGCCCGCCAGCTGCGGCGCCGCTTCGCCGCCGGGGTCGGCCTCCCGCCGGCAGCGTTCCAGGCCATCGCCCGTTTCCAGCGGTTCCGCCGCTACCTGGTCCGCCGCCCGGCCGGCACGACGCTGGCCGACGCCGCCGCGGCCTGCGGCTACGCTGGCCGCCGCGACTCCCGGCCGCCTGGCCGCGGCCGCGCGGACCGGGCCGGGCTAGCCGCCGAGCTGCTTGCGGAAGAAGACGCGCCGGTAGCCGTCCTGGCCGCCGCGGTGCGTCTCGGTGTAGCCGCGGCGCGGGTAGTAGGCGATGTTCTCGGTCATCGTCTCGTGCGTGTAGAGGCGGACCTCGCCATACCCGAGCTCGGCGGCCAGCTCCTCGGCCCGGGCCAGCAGCAGGCCGCCGACGCCGCGGCCCTGGGCCGCCGGGCGGACGGCGATGTTCTCCACCAGCAGGTGATCGGGATGGACCTCGACCACCACGATGCCGACGGCCGTGCCGTCATCCTCGGCCACCCAGGCGTGGCCGTCGCGGACCGCGCCCGCGTAGTCGGTCAGCATCGGGGACGGCTCCCGCCCGATCCGGGGAACGTAGTGCCGGTAGGCCTCGGCCGTGATCAGCGCGACCGTATCCGCGTCGGGACCGGCCGCGCGCCGGATCGTGATCATGTCCTAAGCGTAGGGCCGGGCGCCGCCGCCGACGGAGGGTCAGGGGGCGGTCCTCTGGGCTGCGCCCGCCGCCGCCGGCCCGTCGCTGATGTTCGCGTGCAGCCGGGCCAGGAGCCCGTCGAGGACGTCGAGGTCACGATCGTCCAGTCCGGCCCGCAGCCGCTGGTCGAAGGCGAGCGCCGCGCCCGCCAGCTGGCGGAAGAGCGCCTCTCCCGAGGGCGTGAGCTCGACGTGCTGGATGCGCCGGTTGGCCGGGTCCCGCCGCCGGGCGACGAGGCCGCGGGCCTCCATGGCGTTGAGGTGGTGGGTCAGCGTGGCGCCCCGGATGCCGACCGCCTCGGCCAGCTCGCGCTGGTTGCCGAGCTGCCGGGTCTGCAGCGTGAGCAGGATCAGCCACACCGGCAGGGAACCGCCCGCCGCCGCCAGCGCCTCGTCGAAGGCCCGGCTGGCGGTCCGGGCCGTGCGGGCCAGCACCAGGCCGATCGGCGTCCGGGCAGGCGGGGGCATGGCCGCACCGTACCACGGCCAGCAGACATCTAAACGTTCGATATCTAACTGATACGCGGACGGCGCCGGACGGGAACCTCGGATGTCCGGGGTGCGGCGCGCGGACGGGCCGCGGGCCGCGAGACTAGTCGGGTGACTGTTGATGCGGCGATGGTGGACGCGGCCTCGCGACGGCTGGCCGGCGTGGTCTCGACGACGCCCCTGGAGCGGAACACGCGGCTGTCGGAGGCGCTCGGCGCCCAGGTGTGGCTGAAGCGCGAGGACCTGCAGACGGTGCGGTCGTACAAGGTGCGCGGTGCCTACAACCTGATCGCGCAGCTGGACGACGACGCGCGGGCCGCGGGCGTCGTCACGGCCAGCGCCGGCAACCACGCCCAGGGCGTGGCCTACGCGTGCGCCGCCCTGGGCGTGCACGGCCGGATCTTCCTGCCACGGACGACCCCGCGGCAGAAGCGCGACCGCATCGCCGTGCTGGGCGGCAAGATGACCGAGATCGTCGTGGGCGGCGACAGCTACGACGAGGCCGCGGCCGCGGCGGCGGCCGACGCGGCGGCGTCCGGCGCGACCCTGGTCCCGGCCTTCGATGACCCCCGGACCATCGCCGGGCAGGGCACCGTGGCCCGGGAGATCATCGCCCAGCTCGGCTTCGCGCCGGATGTCCTGGTCTTCCCGGTCGGCGGGGGCGGCCTGCTGGCCGGGGCGGTGGCCTGGCTCGGGCAGCGGTATCCCGAGGTGCGGGTCGTCGGCGCCGAGCCCGCCGGGGCGGCCTGCGTGACCGCCGCGCTAGCGGCCGGCGGCCCGGTCTCGCTCCCGGAGCTCGACACGTTCGTCGACGGCGCCGCCGTCCGCCGGGCCGGGGACGTGACCTACCCGCTGATCGCGGCCTCGGGGGCACAGGTGATGACCGTCGCCGAGGGCCGGGTGTGCAGCGAGATGTTGGCCCTGTACCAGTCGGACGGGATCATCGCCGAGCCGGCCGGAGCACTGGCCACGGCCGCGCTCGGGCCGGCCGGGGCGCCGGGGCGCGGCGCGGCGCCCGAGGCGGTCACGGTCGCGCCGGGGGCCACCGTGGTGTGCGTGGTGTCGGGCGGCAACAACGACGTCAGCCGGTACGCCGAGGTCGTGGAGCGGGCGCTGATCCACGAGGGCCGCAAGCACTACTTCCTGGTCGACTTCCCGCAGGAGCCGGGCGCGCTGCGACGGTTCCTGGACGAGGTCCTGGGTCCCGACGACGACATCACTCTGTTCGAGTACGTCAAGCGGAGCAACCGGGAGACCGGGCCGGCCCTGGTCGGCATCGAGCTGTCCCGGCCGGACGACCTGCCCGCGCTGCTGGCCCGGATGGAGCAGGCGCCGCCGGCGATCGAGCGGGTCGACGCGTCGAGCACCCTGTTCCGGTTCTTGCTATGACGGGCGGCGCCCGATCAGGTTCATCGCGACCAGGCTGAGCACCTGGCCGCCGGCGTCGTTGAGCAGCGCGGCCCGGGTGCGGACCAGGCCGCGGTCGGGCTTGGTCCGGGACACGCGGGCCTCGACGATCTCGGTGCGCAGCCGCAGCCGGTCGCCGGGCCGCAGCGGCGTGGCCCAGCGCAGCTCGTCGACGCCGGGCGAGGCCAGGCTGGCCACCCGGGACACGTAGTGGTCGCACAGCATCCGCATCATGATCCCGGCCGTGTGCCAGCCGCTGGCGATCAGGCCGCCGAACGGGCCGGTGGCGGCGAAGGCCGGGTCGACGTGAATCGGCTGCGGGTCGAACTGCCGGGCGAAGGCGAGGATCTCGGCCTCGGTCACGCTGGCGTAGCCGTACTCGTAGACCGCGCCGGGCTGGTAGTCCTCGAAGTAGCGGTCATCGAGGCCGACGGCGAAGTCGGCTTCGCTCAGCGTCCGCGTCGCGCTCAGCCCGGTTCCGCCCGGCCCCGTCACTTCTGTCATGCCGGCCAGTCTGCCACCACGGCCCGGGCCGCTCGGAAGGTCACCGTCTCCAGCCACTCCGCGAACGTCGGGCCGGCCACGATCGCGCCCGGGCCGGGCAGCATGCCGTTGCCCTCGTAGAGCTCGCGGTCCGGGTTGGCCGGGTCGGACGCGCCCTCGACCTTGGCCGGGTAGCCGCGCCGGGCCGCCAGCAGCGCCGCCAGCTCGGGCATGCTCTCCACCCGCGGCCCGGCCACCTCGGTGAACGGGTCCCGCCCCAGCTCGGTGGCCGCCGCCTCCTCGGGCGACGGGCCGGTGCTCGCGTCGATGACGCACGCCGCGCCCGCCAGGGCGGCGCGGCGGCTAGGGCGCCGCGGCGAGGGCGGCGGCCAGGGCCGCCTCGAGGACCTGCGCGGACAGCGTGGCCACCTCGTCGGGGGTGCGGCCGAAGTCCCCGGTCAGGGACTGAGTGGTGAAGCCGGACAGGTGCACGGCGACGGCGTCGCCCAGCCACCGGGGCGGCTGACCGCGGCCCCCGCGGGCCTGCCACATGCGGGCCGTGACCCCGGCCGCGAACTGCCGCCGGCTCTCCCGGCGCTCGGCGGCCACCTGGGCCAGTTCGCCGGAGAAGCAGTCCGGCTCCAGGGCCAGCTCCCAGTAGACGCGGCCGTTGGTGGCATTGAGCTGGTGGGTGACCAGCAGCAGGTCGAGCAGCCAGGCCCGGAGGTCATCGTTCTCCGGGGGAGGGGTGATCCGCAGCGAGTAGCGGCGCATGCCCTCCCGGATGGCCGCGGCGAACAGGCCGTCCCTGGTCGGGAAGTGACGGAACACCGTCCGGCGGCTGATGCCGGCCGCGTCCGCGACGTCGTCCACGGTCGCGGCGAGGCCACGGCCGGCCAGCACGCCCTGGGCGGCCCGGAGGATCCGGGACCGCGCGATGTCGCGCTGCTCGTCGGCGAGTGACGGCGCGGTCACCGGGTCGGGGGCCATCCGGCGATCGTACCGGGGCACTTGCCGCATGTCACTGAGGAGTGACATGCTGACACCGCTGAGGCGCAATACATCCCTTTCACTCCCCGGAGCGTGCCCGAGTGACCGTGACCGACGGACCCGCCAGGCCTGATGGCACTGTCATCGACAAGGAGGCTCTCCGCCGCAGGTACGCATCCGAGCGCGACAAGCGGCTCCGGGCCGACGGCAACGGCCAGTACCAGCGGCTGACCGGCCGGTTCGCGCAGTTCGCGGAGGACCCGCACACGCCGCGGGCCGAGCGGGAGCCGAAGACCGATCACGTCACGGTGGCGGTCATCGGCGGCGGGTTCGCCGGGCTGCTGACCGCGGCCCGGCTGACCGAGGCCGGGATCGGCGACGTGCGCATCGTGGAGAAGGGCGGCGGCTTCGGCGGCACCTGGTACTGGAACCGGTACCCGGGCGCGATGTGCGACACGGCCTCGTTCGTGTACATGCCGCTGCTGGAAGAGACCGGCCACATGCCGACCGAGAAGTACGCGCACGGCCCGGAGATCCGGCAGCACTGCGAGCGCATCGGCCGTCAGTACGAGCTGCACGCCAACGCGCTGTTCCACACCGAGGTCACCGACCTGGAGTGGGACGCGGCGAAGGCGCGCTGGATCGTGACGACCAGCCGAGGCGACCGGTTCACGGCCCAGTTCGTGGCCATGGGCACGGGGCCGCTGCATGTGGCCAAGCTGCCGGGCATCCCCGGCATCGAGGAGTTCCGCGGACACGCGTTCCACACCAGCCGGTGGGACTACGCCTACACCGGCGGTGACGCCGACGGCGCCCCGATGGACAACCTGACAGACAAGCGGGTCGCCGTCATCGGCACCGGGGCGACGGCGGTGCAGTGCGTGCCGCACCTGGCCGGGGCCTGCCGGGAGCTGTACGTGTTCCAGCGCACGCCGTCCTCGGTGGACGCGCGGAACAACCGGCCGACCGACCCGGAGTGGTTCGGGCAGATGGCGACGCCGGGCTGGCAGCAGCGCTGGCTGGACAACTTCGCCAGCAACCAGACCCGCGGCGACCAGGACGAGGACCTGGTCATGGACGGCTGGACCGACATCGCCCGGCGGGTCCGGGCCAAGCTCATGTCGCTGCCGCCGTCGGACCTGACGTTCGAGAAGATGATGGCCGCGCTGGAGGACTCCGACCACGAGAAGATGGAGGAGATCCGCGCCCGGTGCGACGCGATCGTCGCGGACACCGGCACGGCCGAGGCGCTCAAGGCCTGGTACCGGCAGCTGTGCAAGCGGCCGTGCTTCCACGACGAGTACCTGCAGTCCTACAACGAGCCGGGCGTGCACCTGGTCAACACCGACGGCCGGGGCGTCGAGCGGATCACGCCGGCGGGCGTGGTGGCGGGCGGCCGGGATTACGAGGTCGACTGCATCGTCTACGCGTCCGGGTTCGAGGTCGGCACGGAGTTCCACCAGCGGGCCGGCTACGACATGGCCGGCCGCGACGGCCAGCGGCTGTCGGAGCGCTGGGCCGACGGCATGCGCACGCTGCACGGCGTTCACGTGCACGGCTTCCCGAACGCCTTCATCGTGCAGCCGTTCCAGGGCGCGAACCTGATCTCGAACGTGCCGCACAACCTGGCCGACGCGGCCAAGACGATCGCCCAGGTGATCGGGCACGCGGTGGCGAACGGCCACGCCGAGGTCGAGGTGACCGCCGAGGCCGAGGACCGCTGGATGGAACTGCTGCTGTCGGCGCCGCCCCGGCCCACGGTGGTGGGCAGCACGGAATGCACCCCCGGCTACTACAACAACGAGGGCAAGGGCGCGGCCAAGGGCGCGTTCTTCAGCGTCGGCCACCCGGAGGGCGCGATGGCGTTCTTCGAGTACATCGACAAGTGGCGGGCGGCCGGCACCTTCGAGGGCCTGGAGTACCGCTAACACCCCCGCCCCGCCCCGCCGCCCCCACGCTCCGTGATCGTGACCGGTTTGCCGCCAAATCCGGCGGAAAATCGGTCACGATCATGCGTGCGGGAGGCCTTTCCGCGTGGGAGCGTTGAGCGCAGGGGACACGCACGTGATGGACAGCCGGCCCGCGGGGAGAACGCCAGTGCTGGACGACCTGGAGTACGACGACACCGAGTCGCCCGCGATCGGCCTGGCCCCGGTGGGCGCGACGTGGGACGAGGTGCGCGACCACGTCAAGATCGCGCACAGCCCGCTGCTGGTCTGGCCGGAGGATGCAGCGGAATACGCCGGCGCCTACTGGGCCGGCACGGACGTGGTCATCGCCGATGACCTCGGCCCGGACCAGGACGAGGCGATCAGCGAGTTCCGGGACCTCCTGCGCGAGCGCGGCGAGGCGTAGCGCGCCTTCCGGCCGCGTGGTCAGGGGCTGACGGAGACCACGTTGCCGGAATCCGCGGACCTCACGTACACGCGCTGGCCGATGGGCTGCTCAGCCCTGGTCAGCAGATCGAGCATCTCCCTGTCCCCGTCCGCGGCCCGCGCCGCGAAGCGCTCGCCGCCGGCCTCCAGCCGCCCGATCACGATGCCCGCCGCCGCCCCGTCGCGGGCGTGCGTGACCGTGAAGCTCTCGATGACCGCGCCGCCCTCCGGCCGCCGGGCCTGCGCGGGCGCGTCCCACCCGTCGACCTCGGCCTGCAGGTCAGCGCTGCTGTCAGGGACCCAGGCGGCCGGCTTGGTCGAGTACACCCCGGCGGAGTACTTGCTCAGGTAGCCGCCGTTGGCCCCGACGAAGCCGAACGTGCCCGGCGCCTGCCGGGCCCGCTGCACCGTCTCGGCGATCGCGTGCATCGAGTAGTTGTTGCCCGCCCCGCCGAAGAACGGCAGCCCGCCGGTCAGCGTCAGCCCGCGCGGATCATCCGGCGCGATCGGGAGCCCGTCGCAGATGTTGAACACCGCGATCGGGAAGCAGCTGTACAGGTCGATCGTGGCCAGGTCGGCCACCCCGATCCCGGCCATGGCCAGCGCGTGCCGGGCGGCCAGCACCGATGCCGGGCCGGCCGACAGGTCGGCGCGGTCGAGCAGGTCCCGCTCGCGCAGGTCGGCGTGCCCGTGCAGGAAGGCCCAGCGGTCGGCCGGGATGCCGTACCGCAGCGCCGTCGCCACCGGCATCAGCAGCACCGCCGCGCCCTGGTTGACCTTCTCCCGCGCCACCAGGTACCGCGGGTACGGATCGGCAATCGGCCGGTTGGCCTCGGTCACCTTGACCAGTTCCGCGGCGCTGTGCTCCACCGGCGCGGCGGCGTAGGGGTTGCCCGCCGCGACGCGGGCGAACGGCTCGAACAGCTCGCCCATGGCCGCGGCGTACTCCCCGCGGGTCAGCCCGAGGCGGGCCCGGCGCGCGTTCTCGGCCAGCGCGTACAGGCTCGGCGCGCCGCGCAGCCCGTGCGCGGCCAGGTACTCCGAGCGGATGCCGTCCATCCCGTAGCCGCGATCTTCCAGGCCGCCGTCGGCATGCTCGGTGAAGTCGGGCCGGTCCGCGGCGTGCAGGTCGTGCTCGATGGTGGAAATGGCTTCCGCGCCGAACGCCAGCGCTACCTCGGCACCGCCCTGCGCCAGGACGGCGGCCAGCTCGGTGACCAGGTGCTGCGGGCCCTGGCCGCCGGCCACGTCCAGGATGGCGCGGCGCGGTGCCGCGCCGATCCGGCCCGCCACCGACCGGGGGTAGTTGTCCGACCGGCCGAGGGGCGCGCGGGCGGCGGGCGAGGAGATCTCGAACTGGCGGATCCCGGCCACGGTGTCGATCGCCGCCACGATGGCGGCCGCGTCGCCGCCGGTGTCGGCCAGGGCGGCGCGGGCCGCGTCGGCGGCCAGGTCGACCGGCGACCGGCGGCGGTAGCCGGGCGTGCCCAGCCGCTCGGCGGCCTGGCCGACCCCGACCACGACCGGGGTGCGGGGATCAAGGCTCTTGAAACGGTGCCGCTGGCGCATGGCGACGATCCTAGGGCGGCCGCTCAGGAGCCGGCCGGCGCGGTGCTGGCCGCGTCCGGCACGGGCAGCAGCCGGGCCAGCTCCGCGATCCGCCGCTCGCAGTCGGCGGCGAGCTGCCGCGTTATCTCGCCCGCGGGGCGGACGGCCCGGAACGAGCCGACGACCTGGCCGATGAAGAACGACTCCAGCTCGATCGCGCCCGGGTGGCCGGCCTGGGCCGCCTTGTCGATGCGGTGCCAGGCCTCGTTGACCAGCATCGGCTGCAGCGGCAGGGCCAGCGGCGCGGGGCTGCCCGCCGCCTCCCAGGCGTCGTGCCAGGCACTGCGCAGCTGGCGGGCCGGCTTGCCGGTGCGGGTCCGCGAGCGCACGGTCTCGGTGCTGGCCGCCGCCAGGAACTTGTCCTTGACGGCCTGCACGGCGACGTCCTCCTCGCTCGACAGCCAGACCGACCCGCACCACACGCCCGCCGCGCCGAGGGCCAGCGCGGCGGCCATCTGCGCCCCGGACGCGATGCCGCCCGCGGCCAGCACGGGGTGCCCGCCGGCCATGTCGACGATCTCCGGGGTGAGGACCATGGTGGCGATCGTCCCGGTGTGACCGCCGGCCTCGGTGCCCTGCGCGATGAGCAGGTCCACTCCGGCGTCCAGCTGCCGGACCGCGTGGCTGGCCTGGCCGACGAGCGCGGCCACCACGACGCCGGCCGCCTTGGCCCGGGTGACCAGGTCGGGCGGCGGGGTGCCGAGCGCGTTGGCGATCAGGGAGATCCGGTGGCTGAAGGCCGCGTCCAGCCGGGCCAGGGCGCCGGCCGGGTTCAGGCTGGCCGTGATCTCGTCGACCTCGCCCCGGAGCGGGGGTGACTCCGGGATGCCGTACCGGGCCAGCAGGTCGCTGACGAAGGCCAGGTGCTCCGCCGGGATCTGCGCGCGGAGGCTGGCCACCAGGTTGTCCGGGTCCCCGTCGGCGAACTTGCCCGGAACGAGCAGGTCGATCCCGTAGGGCTTGCCGTCCACCTGGCTCTCGATCCAGGTCAGCTGGGCGTCCAGCTCCTCGGGCGTGTACCCGGAGGCCGCGAGCACGCCGAACCCGCCCGCGTTGGTGACCGCGGCCACCACGCCCGGCGAGCGGTTGAAGCCGACGATCGGATGCTGCACGCCGAGAAGCTCGGTCAACGCGGTCCGCATGCCCAGAAATGTATCCTGACGGGAACCGTTCAGCAATGCAGGCGGCGGCCCGTGCGGGAGGATGACGCGGTGGGCAGGACACCAGCGACCCCGGCCGCGCCGGGCCGGCCCCGCGACCCCGGCGTCGACCGCCGCATCGCGCAGGCCGCCCTCGACGTGTTCGCCGAGGCGGGCTGGGCCGGCTTCGCGATGGAGACGGTGGCCCGCCGGGCGGGCGTGGGCAAGGCCTCCCTCTACCTGCGGTGGAGCAGCAAGGAGGCGATGCTGGCCGACGCGGTGACGCTGCGCCTGGCCCGGGTCGCCGACGTGGACACCGGCACGCTGCGCGGGGACCTCGTCGAGCTGGCCACCCAGATGCTCGACGTGTACGCCGGCGAGACCGGCCGTGCCGCGCTGCGCCTCGGCCTGGAGGCAGCCGCCATCCCGGGAGTCGCGGAGCACTACGAGGACATGCGGCAGGCCCGGGTCATGGCTGCCCGCGCCATCGTCCGGCGCGGGATCGACCGCGGTGAGCTGGCCGCGGACACGCCCGTCACGCTGCTCCTCGACACGCTGGCCGGCGGCGCCATGATGCACGCCATGGCCACGCCGCCCGAGCTGCGCGAAGAGCTGGCCGCCCGGACCGCCGACCACGCGGCCCAGCTGGTCAGCTTCCTGATGCAGGCCGTGGTCCCGCCCGGCCCGCGGGCCTGACCCGCCCGGTCAGCCCGGGCCGGGCCTATCGGGGGGCGTCGGTCGCCGGGGCCGTGCCCGGCGGGGCCGTGCCCGGCGGGGCGGCGGACGGCGCAGGACTGTCGGGCGGCGCCGGACTGCCGGTGCCGGCCGGCGGCCCGGTCGTACCCGGCGATCCGCTGCCGGACGGGGTGGGCTGGGCCGGGGGCGCCGACGAGGCGGGCGCGCTCGCGTCCGGCCCATGGCGGCCCGGCCGGTGATGGCCCGGCCCTGGGCGGCCTGAGGCCGGCGAGGCGGCGGACGGCCGGGCGGCCGGGCCCAGCGCGCCCGTCACCGTGACCACGCTGCCCGGCGACAGCCGTCCGCCGGGCTGCACGGACACCACCCGCCCGGGCCGCTGCGCATCGGTGGCCGCCCAGCGGACCCGGACCTTCAGGCCGAGCCGCTCGAGGCGGGCGGCCACCTCGCGGACCGGCTGCCCGACCAGTGACCTGGCGCTGACCTCGACCATTGCGGCCGCTTTCGGCGTCTGCGTCCCGGCGGACAGGGTGGCCGGCCGGTGCGGCCCGAGCTGGCCGAGCACTCCGACCACGCCGACCGCGACCAGGCCGGCCAGGGCGGCGACGAGGGCGGCCGCCGCGATCACGGTCCGGCGGGGCCGCCGGGGCGCCCGGCCGGAACCGGTCCAGCGCGGGACGGGCGCCGGCCCGGACCCGGTCCAGCGACCGCCGGGGGCTGGGCCGGACCCGGTCCAGCGACCGCCGGGGGCCGGTCCGGGCCCGGTCCAGGGCCGCCCCGGCCGCTCGGCGGGCGGCTGGCCGGCGGCCGGCCCGGCCAGGTCGGCGGGCAGCTCCGGCAGCTCGATGGTGGCGGCCGGGGCGGCCCGGGAATCGCCGCCCAGCGGGAGCGCGCCGGCGGCCAGGCGGTCATGCAGGCCCGCGGCCCGCCGGGCCAGGTCTCCGGCCGTGGCCGGACGCTCGGCGGGATCCTTGGCCGTGAGCTCGGCGACGAGGGCGGCCACCTCGGCCGGGACGAACGCGGGCAGCGGCGGCAGCGGGCGGTCACGGTGCGCGATGGCCACTTCGACGGCGCTGCCGGCAAAGGGCGCTGCGCCGGCCAGGCACTCCCAGGCCACGATGCCCAGGGAGTACAGGTCGCTCGACGGGCCGGCCCGGGCACCCCGGACGCGCTCGGGCGCCAGGTAGCCGGGGGTCCCGACCAGCTGGCCGGTGCTGGTCACCGGGGCGGCGCCGGCCGCGTACGAGATGCCGAAATCGGTGATCTTCACGAGGCCGTCGGGACTGAGCATCAGGTTGCCGGGCTTGATGTCGCGGTGGACCAGGCCCGCCCGGTGCGCGGCATCCAGGCCCGCCGCGGTCTGGGCCACGACGTCGGCGACGCGCCCCGGGTCGAGCGGCCCGGCCGCCAGCTCCTCGGCCAGGGACGGCCCCTCGACCAGCTCCATGACCAGGAACGGCGCCCGCGCGTCGGGGGGCTCGCCGTAGTCGTAGACACGGGCGATGTTCTCGTGGCTCAAGGCCCCGCAGTGGCGGGCCTCGGCCCGGAACCGGGCCAGGGTCTCGGGGTGGCGGGCGACGCCCGCGTGCAGGAGCTTGACCGCGACCGGCCGGTTCAGGGCCAGGTCCGTGGCCCGCCAGACCTCCCCGAACCCGCCGGCGGCCAGCATCTCGTTCAGCTGGTAGCGGTCCGGAAGCACGAGTGGCGGTGGGCTGGCGGCTGACACCCCGCCGTGTTACCCGAACATCCCCGACCTAACCGGCCGGTCCGGCAAATGGGCCGCTGACCGGCCCGCCCTTGCCGTGCGGTTGGCGCCACATCGGGTACATGGACGGGCCGCCGGGCAGGTCGATGGGCGGCCCGTGGTCGGCGTACCCGTGGCCCAGGTAGATCTGGCGGGTCCGGGGGCTGGCCGCCTCCAGGTAGGCCGGCTGGCCGGTGCCGCGGTCGAGCCGCTCGTGGTAGGCCAGCAGCAGTGCCGTGCCGGTCCCGGCGCCCTGCCGGCCCGGCCGGACGGCGATCATGGCCAGGTGCTGGTGGCGGATGCCGGCCGGATGCCGCCGGTCGAGGGCGTCGTCGAAGGCCACGAACCGCCCGGTCCACGGGGCGGTCAGCGCGGCGAGCCGGGCGTCATAGTCCGCCGGCGGCGCGGCCGCGTCGTCCCCGCCGGGCAGCCACAGGGCTACCGCCGTGCGGTCGGCCACGGTCTGGACGATGCCGGCGGCCAGCGCGTGCTCGACGAACAGCCGGAAGTAGCCCGGGAAGATCTCCCGGCGGGCGTCCTCGGCGGGGATGAGCCAGCGCGACGGCGGCAGGTCGTGGAACGCCTCGGCGATCACGCGGCCGAGCACGTCCAGGTCGCCGGGTCCCGCCGGGATCACGCCGCCGGGCACGTCCAGGCCGCCGGACGGGGCCGGGGCCGCGGTCCCGGAACTCGCCGCCCGCCTGGCCGCACGGTCTTCGCCAGCCAATCAATGCCTCCAGGGCACGCCCGAATCGTCACGGCACCGGTCATCGGATGATACGGGCCGAATGCGCCGGCGGGCGCGCGACTAAACGGCCGGGCCGTGGCGGTGCGGGCCGCCCCCGGCCAGGTCGCGCCGGTCCAGGCCGTGCTTACGGGCCAGGAAGTACAGGGTCGGGCCGGGATAGCCGCCGTCGCGGTCCGGGCCGGCCGGGGCCGCGAATCTGGTGGCCCGCCTGACCGGCCCCGGCAGGACCCGGTCCAAGACCGGATGGCGCAGGCGGGAGCCCGACAGCAGCCGCTCCACCCGCAGGCCGCACACGGCCAGCTGGAGCATCAGCGTTTCCGGGTGATGACCGAGGCCCGCGCCGGTGGCCGCGGGCGACCCGGTGACCGCCTGCGGGCTGCGCCGGTACCGGCCCCGGCCGGCGCCGTGCAGGACGCTGGCCGCCGCGATGACCGCGAGCGCCCCGTCCCGCAGGACGCGGGCGATCTCGGCGAAGTCGTCCGCCGGGTCGGGCCGCTGCTGGAGCACGGAGACCATCACGGCCAGGTCCTGGGAGGCGTCGTCCACGTTCAGCGGGCCGGGCTCGGCGACCGTGACGCTGTCGGCGCAGTCGCCCAGCACCAGGCCGACCGGCCCATATTCGTAGCCGACGCAGACGGCGCGGCCGAACCGCTGGCCGCCCAGCAGCCGCGACAGGGCTGCCGCGGCCAGGTCGGCGCGCCGCGGCCGGGTCAGCGCGGCCGTCCCGGCCGCGCCCAGGCGCGGCGCGGCACCCAGGCCCGGCGCCGCGCCGAGCCCGGCGGCCAGCTCGGTCGCGGCGTCGAGCCGGTCCGCCACGCCGCCGGCGTTGTCGAGGAGCATGCAGATGCCATACCCGGCGCCGGGCCATGGCAATATCGCGGCCGCTCAAGAAAGGGCAAAGGACCGCAGCCGCCCGTGACGGCTATTACCGGATACCGCCGGACTGAGCCCCGGTCATCGCGCGGCTCATGCTAATGCCCTGGGCAAGAAAGGACAGCGGCCGGGGAAAGAAAGCACAGCGACTGATCATCGGCGGCCGCCCCGGGCATACCCCAGCCGGGCCGAACAGGCTCGGCAGGCTTTATTTCAGGGGGACATCATCATTACGACCGAACGCGCCGCGCCCCGCCCGGGCCCGGCGCAGACCGCGCGGCGGGCGCTCGCCGTGTCGATGGGAAGGGCCGCCCGGAGCGGCATCCGCTGGCTGGGCCAGGGCAATGGCTCCGCCGTTCCCGGCGCGCTGGCGCTGGCCATTGATCCCAGTGCCCTGGCCGGGCTGGCCGCGCAGATCCCGGACGGAGCCGTCCTGGTCACCGGCAGCAACGGCAAGGGCACGACGTGCCGGATGCTGTCCCAGGTCATGCAGGCCGCCGGGCTGCGCCCGATCGCCAATCACGAGGGGTCCAACCAGCTCGCGGGCGTGACCACCGCGCTGCTGGCCGGGACCGGCCCCGGCCGGCGCCCGGGCGGCCAGCCGCCCGGCGCGCCGGACATCGGCCTGCTGGAGGTGGACGAGGGCTCGTGCCCGGTCGTCTTCCCGCAGATCGGCCGGCCCGGCGCGGTGGTGGTCACCAACCTGTTCCGGGACCAGCTCGACCGGTACCTGGAGCCGGACTACGTCCGGTCCCTGCTGGAGGGGGCACTGCGGAGCCTGCCCGCGCAGACGACGCTCGTCCTGAACGCGGACGACCCGCGGCTGGCCCACCTCGCGCCGGAACTGCCCAACCCGCGGCTGTACTTCGGCGTCGCTGACACCGCCCAGGGCCGGGCCGGCGCCGACCCGACCTCGGACTCCCCGCGCTGCCCGCGGTGCGCGGGCGAGCTGAGCTACAGCTGCGTCCTGTACGCCCACCTGGGCCACTGGAGCTGCGCGGGCTGCGGGCTGGCCCGGCCCGCGCCCGACGTCGAGGTGAGCAAGATCGAGCTGCTCGGGCCGGGCTCGTCGCGGCTCCAGCTCACCACGCCGGACACCGAGATCGTCCTGGACGTCCCGCTGCCCGGGCTCTACAACGCCTACAACGCGCTGGCCGCCACGGCCGCCGCCACCGCCGGCCAGCTGCCCGCCCACGCGGCCGCGGCGATCGAGCGGGTCACCGCCGGGTGCCTGCGGATGGAGCGGATCGCGGTGCCCGGCCACGACGTGTACCTGGCCCTGGCCAAGAACGCCAACGGCTACACCGAGGTGCTCCGCTCGCTGGCGGGCGACGGCCAGCCGCGCTGGCTGCTGCTCGGCCTGAACGACTGCGCGGGCAAGCAGCCCGACCTGTCCTGGATCTGGGACGTCGACTTCGACGCCCTGCGCGGGCAGGTGCCCGTCGCGGCCGCCACCGGCAGCCGGGCCGCGGACCTGGCCGTCCGGCTGAAGTACGCCGGCTGGCTGAGCGGCCCGGCGCCGACCGACCTGGCCACCGAGCCCGAGCCGGTCCCGGCCCTGCAGCACCTGCTGGCCCGGGTCCCGCCCGGCCAGCCGGTCTGGGTGATCTCGACATCGATCGTGCTGTCCCAGCTGCGGAGCTGGCTGCACCGGCTCGGCTACGCCGGCGAGCTGTGGGAGGACTCGGAAGGGGCAGGCGGGTGGCAGTCCTGAAGATCACTGTGGGTTACCTGTATCCGGACATCATGTCCACGTACGGAGACCGCGGGAACGTCGAAACGATCGTGCGGCGGTGCCACTGGCGCGGCATCGAGGCCGAGGTCGCTGAGCTGCGGCTCGGCGACCGGCTCAGCCCGGCCGAGCTGGACCTCATCGTCATCGGCAGCGGCGGGGAAGCCCAGCAGCGCCTCATCGCCGACGACCTGGCCCTGGTCAAGGGACCGGGGATCCGCGAGGCCGTGATCGGGGGTCAGGCGGCGGCGCTGGCCGTCGGCGGCGGCTATGAGCTGTTCGGCCGGTTCTGCCGGACCGGCTCGGGCGGCGACCTGCCGGGCGCCGGCCTGTTCGACACCTGGACCCTGCGCAGCCGCGCCGTCCTGTCCGGCCAGTACGGCACGATCACCGAGGCCAGGGCCGACCGGGCCATCGGCGACCTGGTGGTGCGGTGGAACGGGCGCCTGCTGGTCGGCTTCGAGAACCACGCCGGCGCCACCTACCTCGGCCCGAAGGCCCAGCCGCTGGGCCAGGTGATCAGCGGGCACGGCAACAGCGGGGAGGGGCACGAGGGCGCGGCGCTGCACAGCGCCGTCGGCACGCACCTGCGCGGCCCCTGCCTGCCCCGGAACCCGGCGCTGGCCGACTTCCTGATCGGCGCCGCGCTGCGGCGCCGCCAGCCGGGCGCGGAGCTGGACCCGCTCCCGGACGACCTGGAGCGCGCCGCCCGCCAGGCCGCCCTGCACCGGGCCCGGCGGGCCGCCCGCGGGCCCGGCGGCCGCCTCATCGACACGGTCCTGGCCAAGGCCGGCCCGGCGGCGGCCCGCGCGAGCGCCCTGGCCGGCAGCCGCACCGGGGGACACCGGTGACCGCGCCGCCGTCGGCGCCGTCGCCGGCCGCCGGGACCCGCCAGACCGTCCCCGGCACCGCCGCCCCGGCCGGGCGGGCCGTTCATGACCCGGGCCGTCCCGACGGCGGGGACAAGAGCCTGCTGCGGCACAGCGGCGTCATGGCGGCCGGCACCCTGGCCTCCCGGTTCACCGGCTTCATCCGCACCGCGGTGCTGCTCTACGCGCTTGGGACCAAGGATCTCGGCGACGCCTACAACGTGGCCAACACCGTCCCGAACGCGGTCTACAACCTGGCCCTGGGCGGCATCCTGACCAGCGTGGCGGTGCCCCTGATCGTCAGCGCGGCCAAAAAGCACGCCGACCGGGGCGAGGCCTACGACCAGCGGATCTTCACCCTCGGGGTGCTTGTCCTGGGCGGCATCACGCTGCTGGCCACGGCGGCCGCGGTGCCGATCACGGCGGTGTACGGGCACGGCATGCCCAACGCCGCGACCTACCACCTGACCGTGCTGTTCTCCTTCTTCTTCCTGCCGCAGATCTTCTTCTACGGGGTCAGCTCGCTGGCCGGGGCGATCCTCAACGCCCGCGGCAGCTTCGCCGCGCCGATGTGGACGCCGATCGTCAACAACGTCGTGGTGGTGGCGGCCGCCGTCGGGTTCATGCTGGTGGCCGGGCTGAACCGCAGCCCCGGGAACATCTCCATGGGCGAGATCCAGCTGCTGGGGATCGGGACCACCCTCGGGATCGTGGCCCAGACCGTCGCCCTGGTCCCGTCGCTGCGGAAGGTCGGGTTCCGGTGGCGGCCACGTTTCGACTTCCGGCGCGCCGAGGTGTCCGAGCTCGGCCGGATGAGCGGGTGGATGCTGGGCTACATCGTGACCACCCAGATCTCCTTCCTGGTCACCACGGTCGTGTCCAACGATGCCGGCGCCCGGGTCTGCGCCAGCTGCGCCGGGGCCGGGTTCGCGGCGTTCAGCAACGCCTGGCAGCTGTTCCAGCTGCCGTACGCGATCGTCGGCATGTCGGTCATCACCGCCATGCTGCCGCGGATGAGCGCGCACGCCGCCGAGGGCGACAACGATCTGGTGACCAGCGACTACTCCACCGCGACCCGGCTCGCCTCAGTGATCATCGTGCCGTCGGCGCTGATCTTGGCCGTGCTCGGCCCGGCGCTGGCCCAGGGAGTGTTCGGGCACGGCAGCACCTCGGCCTCCTCAGCCCGCTACCTGGGCCTGGTCTTCGCCGTGTTCTCCCTGGGCCTGCTCCCGTACACGATCTTCAACCTGCAGATGCGGGTCTTCTACGCCATGCACGACAACCGCACGCCGGCCCTGATCGGCGGGGTGGCCATGGCCGTGCGGATCGCGTCCAGCCTGGCCGCGCTGGCCCTGCTGCCGCCGCAGTACGTCGTGGCCGGCCTCGGGATCGGCTTCGGGCTGTCGAACGTGGTGACGGCCATGGCGCTCGGCCGCGTGCTGAGCAAGCGGGTCGGCGGCCTGGACAGCAGGCGGATCCGCTCGAGCATGCTGCGGATGCACGTGGCCGCCGTGCCCGGCGTGCTGGTGGCGCTCGCGGTGGCGCTCGGCATCAGCGCCGTCACGTCCTCGGGGACGGCTGCGTCGCTGCTGACCGTGGTCATCGGCGGCGGCGGCGGCCTGGCCGCCTACCTGCTGGCCGCCCGGCTGCTGAAGATCGGCGAGCTCCGCGACCTGACCGCCCTGCTCCGCTCCCGGCTGCCGGGCCGGGCCAGCTAGGCGGTACTGCTGGAAACGGCGCGGCGCAGCCTGTAATAATGTAATCATGGAGACGATTTACGAGCACGCCGGGGGCCACGAGGCGCTGCACCGGTTCGTGGACATCTTCTACGGCAGCGTGCTGGCTGACCCGCTGCTGCAGCCGCTGTTCGGCGCCGGGCGGCCCGAGCACGTCGAGCACCTGACCGCGTTCGACGCCGAGGCGTTCGGCGGGCCGGATGACTTCACCCGCGACTTCGGGTTCAGCGCGCTGATCGAGGTGCACCGCGGCCTGAAGATCACCGAGGAGCAGCGACAGCGGTTCGTCGACCTGTACCTGGCCGCCGCCGACCGGGCCGGGCTGCCGGGGGACGCCCGGTTCCGCGCGGCGCTGCGGGAGCATGTCGAGTTCGGCAGCCAGGTCGCCTACCAGAACTCGCACGCCGAGACCGATGACCAGCTGCACCCGCTGCGCGAGGTCCCGCGCTGGCGGTGGGCGGACGAGGAGTAGGCGGCTCAGTCGAGCAGCGCCGGCACCTCGATCGAGTTGAGCGAGGGCCGCCAGCGTCCGCCGGCCGCAGCCGGACGGTCCGCCGGCGGTACTCCTCCGGGCTCTCCGGGCGGCTGATGAAGTGGTCGCTCACCCGATCCTCCACCTGCGGCTGACCACCGGGTCGCGGACGACCAGCCGCGCCCGCCGGCAGGCGGGATCGTGACCGGCCATGCTGCCAATTCTCCATATCCCTGGGCAGAATTCCTGACTATTCTGCTTGCTGTGGCAACCACCGCCCGCACCCGGCCGGGGTTGGGCATGACGGGGTCTTCAGGGCGCGCGCCGGCCGGGCTGGTCCGGGCCAGCACGACACCGGCCAAGCTGCGGCTGCTGCTGGCTGCGCTGGTCCTGCTGTGCCTGCTGTGGGGGGTGCTGGCCGCCCTGGCGGCCGGCCAGCACGCCGCCGGGGCCGGCGCCGTCGTCGGCACCAGCGAGCCGCTCAGCCTGGACGGCCAGCGGATCTACCGGTCGCTGTCCGACGCGGACGCCACGGCGGCCAGCGCGTTCCTGGCCGGCGGCCTGGAGCCGCAGGCAGTCCGCGACCGGTACCTTTCCGACATCGCCGAGGCGTCCTCCCGCCTCGAGGCCGCGACCACGGCGGCCGGCCACTCCGCCGCCCAGCATGACCTGGCCACGCTGGCCGCGAGCCTGCCCGTCTACAGCGGCGAGATCGAGACCGCCCGGGCCGACAACCGGCTGGGCCTGCCCCTCGGGGCCGCCTACCTGCGCGAGGCCTCCGGCCTGATGCGCGGCACGCTGCTGCCCGCCGCCCGCGGGCTTTACCAGCAGGCCAACGTGGAGCTGGCCGCGCAGAGCAGCCAGGCCACCGGGCTGCCGTTCGCCGTGGTCGCGCTGCTGGTGGCGATCGCGGTCGGCGTGGTGCTGGTCCGGTCGCAGCGGTGGCTGTCCCGGCGGACGCACCGGCGGGCCAACGCCGGGCTGCTGCTGGCCTCGGCGGCCGGCGTCGTCTCGGTGCTCTGGCTGATCGTCGCGCTGACCGTGGCCCGCGCCGAGCTGGGCTCGGCCCGCGCGCACGGCTCGGCCCCGGTGGAGGCACTGGCCCAGGCCGACATCGCCGCCCTCCAGGCCCACGCCGACGAGAGCCTGACCCTCATCGACAACAGCGGCGACGACCCGTTCCAGTCGGACTTCACCGCCGTGGCCAAGCGCCTCGGGCCCGGTCCGGGGACGCTGCTGGCCGCCGCCAGCAGCGTCGCGAGCGGCAGCCCGGGCGCCGCCGGGGCGACGGCCGCGCAGTCCGCCGCGACGGCCTGGTACGCCGCGCACCGCCGGCTCCGCGCCCTGGACGACGGCGGGGCCCACGGCCAGGCCGTGGCCTCGGCGACGGGGTCGGGACCGCGGGACTCCGGCGCCCTGTTCCGGCAGCTGGACACCGCCCTGGACCGGTCCATCACCGCGGACCAGTCCGTGTTCCGGTCGAATGCCGTCTCCGGCCAGGGCGCGCTGACCGGACTGGAGGCGGGCATGATCGTGCTGGCCCTGATCATGGCGGCCGGCTGCGCCCTGGGCCTGCGGCAGCGGCTGGCGGAGTACCAGTGAGGGCGCGGCGCTGGCTCATCGGGGCGCTGGCCGCCGGGTCGGCGGCCGCCTCCGTGCTGGCCGCCGGGCCGGCCCGCTCCGCGCTCGCCGGTCCGGGCGCGCCCGCCGGGCGGGCCGGGCCCGCGGCGCCGGCGGCCAGGGCCAGCGGGACGCCGGTGAAGCTGCCGCTGCCGTTCGACAACTCATGCCACCCGGAAGCCAGCCTGCGGCCGCCGGCCGGCGCCCCCCGGCTGACCGCGGGGTCTGACATGGCGCGGATCCGCGCCCGCGGCTACCTCATCGCCGGCGTCTCGGAGAGCGAGTATCACCAGGGCTACCTCAATCCCCTGACCGGGCAGACCGAGGGCTTCGACATCGACGCCGTGCACCAGGTGGCCCAGGCCATCTTCGGCGGCCCGGACAAGGTCAAGTTCGTGTCGCTGACCGACGCCGAGCGAATCCCGTTCCTGCGGTCGGGGGCGGTCGACATCGTCGCGCAGTCGATGACCATCAACTGCGCGCGGCTCAAGCAGATCGATTTCTCCGCCGTTTACTTCAATGACGGCCAGCGGGTCCTGGTGCTGAAGAACTCGGCCGTCAAGGGCATCGGCGACCTCAGCCGCCAGCGGGTGTGCGCCACCGCCGGCAGTACGTCCATCGTGGACATCAAGGCCGCCAATCCGGCGGCCATCCCGGTCGCCGTCCCCTACTTCACCGACTGCCTGGTCCTGCTCCAGCAGGGCCAGGTGGCGGCGATCTCGACCGACGGCTCCATCCTGGCCGGCCTCGCCGCCCAGGACCCCGAGACGCAGGTCGTCGGGCCGTTCTTCACGGTCGAGCCGCACGGCATCGGGATCTCCCAGCAGAACCCCGACCTGGTCCGGTTCGTCAACGCGGTGCTCGCGCGGTGGATCGCTGACGGCGGCTGGGCCGCCAGCTACGCCAAGTGGGTCAGCGCCCCGGCCCCGGCCGCGCCCGTCGCGCAGTACAAGGACTGACCCCGTGATCCAGCCGCCCAGTTACGCCCGCTGGATCGGGCGCCCGGTGCCCGCCCCGCCGCCGCTGCGGTACGCGGACTAGCGATGGCGTTCACGATGACGAGAGAGCAGGCGGCCAGGGCCGTGGCGGCGGCCACGGCCGAGCGCGACGGCATCCAGGCCAACCTGCTCGACCTCGACGGCAGCTTCGGCAAGCGACTGCTCGCCGGAGCGGCCCTGACCGGCGAAACGAGGGCGCGCTGGGAATCAGCCTCCGCGGAGCTGACCCGGCTCTGGGAGACCTACTCCGCTTACGCGGGCGCCATCGACCGCGCGGAGCGCCTGCTGGCCCGGGTCCGGAAGGCGTCGGCCCCCGAGCTGGCCGAGATCACCGCCCTGATGACCGGGCCGTCGGTGCAGCTGGCCCGCGCGCCCGCGCCGCTCGCGTCGCGTGACCTCACCGCGCCGCGCCAGGCCCAGCTCACCCTGACCATGGCGGTGCGGGAGATGAAGCTCGCCTTCGCCCGCGCGGCCGGGGTCGTGACGGCGGCCGAGAGCGTCTGGAACGTGCTGGCGGCCGGCCTGGAGGAGATCGGCGCCGGGCTGATCCGGGTCCGCCGGGACGCGGGCGACCTGGTGGCGCCCGGCGGGGCGGCCGCCGAGGGCGGTGCCGCGGCCGGGGCGCTGCTGGCCGCCGAGTCCGAGCTCGGCCGGCAGCGGGCCGCACTGAACGCCGACCCGCTGGCCTACTGGCAGGCCGGCCGGGTCGACGCGTCCCACCTGAACCTGCTGCGCGAGGAGGCCAGTGGGGCCGTCGCGCAGGTCAGCGAGCTGATCCGGCTTCGGGCCGACGCCGAGCAGCGGATCGCCGCCACGGCCGCGGCCGTGGCCGCCGCGGACGACGCCGCCCGGGCCGCGGCCAGCGCGCGGGCGCGGGCCGCCGAGAAGATCGACGCGGCGGCGCTGCCGCCCGCCCCGCCCGAGACGACCGCCCTGTCCGGGCAGCTGGCGGGCCTGGAGTACCTCAAGGCCACGGGGCGGTGGGGGCGGCTGGCCGCCGAGCTCGATGCCGTCGGGCAGCAGGCGGCGGCCGCCCGGCAGCACTTCGAGGACAGCGAGCGGGAATCCGCCGGACTCCTGGAGCGGCGCGATGAGCTGCGCGGCCTGCTCGGGGCCTATCAGGCGAAGGCGGCCCGCCTCGGCGCCGACGCGGGCGGAGAGCTCGCCGCGCGCCACGACGAGGCGCGGGACCTGCTCTGGACCGCGCCATGCGACCTAGCCGCGGCGGCTGACGCAGTCGCCCGTTACCAGGAGGCAATCTTGGCCCTCAGCCGCCCGGGACCGCGCCAGGTGTCCCCGTGACGCCCTGCGCGCGGACGCCGGGGTGCGCCGGCACGATCGAGGACGGGTACTGCAACATCTGCGGCATGGCGGCCGCGCCGGTCCCGGCGGCCGCTGTCCCGGCGGCGACCCGGCCATCCGGCCCGTCCGGGCCATCCGCGCGGTCGGGGCCGCCCGGGCCGGGCTCGCAGCCGTCCGGGATCTCGGGACGGTCGTTGTCATCCGCGGCCGGCAGCCGGTCGACCAGCCGCGGCTCGCGGCGGGCCACCAGCAGCCGGTCCAGCCGGGGCAGCCTCGGCGCCGGGCTCATCGAGGTCCCGCCGATCCCCGACCGCGACCCGGCCACCGCGGTGCTCGCCGATCCGCAGGTTCCCGAGAGCAGGCGGTTCTGCGCCACGTGCGAGCGCCCCGTCGGACGCGGCCGGGACGGCCAGCCGGGGCTGGCCGAGGGATTCTGCCGCAACTGCGGGAGCCCGTACTCGTTCGTCCCGAAGCTGGTTCCCGGTGAGCTGCTCGGCGGTCAGTACGAGGTCCTCGGCTGCCTCGCCCACGGCGGCCTCGGCTGGATCTACCTGGCCAAGGACCGCAACGTCAGCGACAGCTGGCGGGTGCTGAAGGGACTGCTCAATACCGGTGACGCCGACGCCATGGCGGCGGCCGTGGCCGAGCGCCAGTTCCTGGCCGCCGTCGACCACCCCAACATCGTCCGGATCTACAACTTCGTCCAGCACGCGGACCGGCTCACCGGGGAGAACGCCGGCTACATCGTGATGGAGTACGTGGGCGGCAAGTCGCTCAAGGAAATCCTGGCCGGCGAGCGTGCGGAGCGCCGGTCCGTCCCCTTGCCGCACGCCCTGGCCTACGCCATCGAGGTGCTCCCCGCGCTCGGCTACCTGCACAGCCGCGGCCTGGTGTACTGCGACTTCAAGCCCGACAACGTGATCCAGTCGCAGGAGCAGCTCAAGCTCATCGACATGGGCGGCGTCCGGCGGGTCGACGACGACGACAGCCCGATCTACGGCACCGTCGGCTACCAGGCACCGGAGATCGCCGACGACGGGCCGAGCCCGTCGTCCGACCTCTATACCGTCGGCCGGGCACTGGCCGTGCTGACCTTCGAGTTCTCCGGGTACCAGGGCACATTCGCGAACCGCCTGCCCGACCCGGCCACGGTTCCGCTGCTGGCCGGGCAGGAGTCCTTCTACCGGCTGCTGCGCCGGTCCACCGACCCGGACCCGCTGCGCCGTTTCGCCACCGCGGCCGAGATGGCCCAGCAGCTGACCGGCGTGCTGCGCGAGGTCCTGGCCGTGGCCGACGGCGTGCCCCGGCCGGCGTTCTCCGCGCTGTTCAGCCCCGAGCTGGAGGCCATCGGCGCCGCCACGGCGATGGACAGCCCGGACCCGGCGGTCCGGATCGCCGCCCCGGCCGCCACCGAGATCGTGGCCGGGCTGCCCGTGCCGCAGGTGGACACCGCCGACCCGGCCGCGGGCTACCTGGCCACGCTCAGTACTCTGGCCCCGGCCCAGCGGACCGCCGCCCTGGTCGGGGCGGTGACCGGGACCGCCGGCGTTCCGCCCGAGGTCGCGATGTCGGCCGAGACGCGCCTCGCGCTGGCCCGCGCCCTGGTCCTGACGGGCGATCTCCACGGCGCGGGCACGGCGCTGGCCGAGCTGGCCGCGATGGACCTCGCCGACTGGCGGGCCACCTGGTACGAGGGACTGCGGCAGCTGGCCGCGGGAGCCGCGCGGCTGGCCGAGGCCGCCTTCGACGCGGTCTGCGACGCCCTCCCCGGTGAGCTGGCGCCCAAGCTCGCGCTGGCCCTCGCCGCCGAGGCGGCCGGCGACCGGGTCACCGCCGGCCGGTACTACCAGCTCGTCTGGACGGTTGACCGTTCCTTCGTCAGCGCGGCGTTCGGGCTGGCCCGGGTCCGGCTGGCCGCCGGGGACCGGCCCGGCGCGATCGCGGCGGTCGCGGCCGTGCCGCCGACCTCCAGCCATCACCTGGCCGCGCAGATCGCGGCTGTGCGGGTCCAGCTCGCGCAGGCGGACGGGCACGCCGGCCTCACGGCCGGCGACTTGCAGGCGGCCGGCACCCGCCTGGGCCAGCTGACCCTGGACGCGGGCCGGCTACAGCAGCTGACCGCCGAGGTCCTGCAGACGGCGCTCGGCACGGCCCTGGCCGGCCAGGCGGTGGGGCGCGGCCAGCTGCTCGGCTGCGAGCTGACCGAGCGGTCGCTGCGCTTCGGGCTGGAGCGAAGTTACCGGGCGCTGGCCCGGCTGGCCCCCGATCCGGACCGCCGCATCGAGCTGGTCGACCGAGCCAACGAGATCCGCCCGCGGACGTGGCTGTGAGCGCCCCCAAGCCGGCGGCCGCCGTGGCCTGCCCGGCCTGCGGCGCGGCCATCGCCCCGGAAGACAGCTTCTGCGAGGCGTGCGGGACCGAGCTGACCCCCGCCGCGGTCAGCGCCGGGACGCCCCCGGCCGCCGCGGCCTGCCCGTCCTGCCCCGGCGCGGCCATCAGCGCCGACGGCTACTGCGACTCGTGCGGGCGCAAGGTCCCGTCCGGCCGCGATCACGCCGAGCTTGATCTCAGCGTGCTGGCCGGGATCACCGACCGGGGCCTGCGCCATCACCGCAACGAGGACGCCATGGCCCTCGCGGTGGCCGACCTGGCCGGCGGCCCGGCCGCGGTGGCCGTCGTGTCCGACGGCATCTCGACCTCGGATCGCCCGGACGAGGCCTCGCTGGCGGCCGCCCAGGCCGTCGTCGACGTCCTGCTTTCCGCCGTGCGGACGGGCCAGGACCTGCCGGAGGCGTGCCGGGCGGCGACGCGGTCCGCCGCCGACGCCGTTCAGGCCCTGGCCGGCCAGTCGGCTGACCAGCCGTCGGCGACCCTGATCGCCGCGGTCGTGACCGGCGATGCCGCGACCATCTGCTGGCTAGGCGACAGCCGCGCCTACTGGCTGGCTGAGGCCGGTGCCCGGCGGCTGACCCGGGACGACTCCCTGGCCGAGGAGATGGTCGCGGCCGGGCTGCTCTCGGAGACCGAGGCGATGGCCTCCGCGCATGCGCACGTGGTGACGCGCTGGCTGGGCGGCGACAGCGCCGAGGCCACGCCGCACGTGACCCGCTTCGAGCCGCCCGGCCCCGGCGTGCTGCTGCTGTGCTCGGACGGCCTGTGGAATTACCGGCCCGACGCGGACCAGCTGGCCGCGCTGGCCCTGCCCGGCGCGCTGACCGAGCCCCTCGCGGCAGCCGCCGCGCTGGTCAGGGTCGCGCTCGACGAGGGCGGCATGGACAACATCACGGCGGTCCTCGTTCCCTTCCCGCCGGGCCGGTCCGCCGCGGCTCCCGAGCCGCACACCGCCACCGTCCCGGCCTGATCCCGCGCGACCGCCTGGCCCATGACTCGCAGAGCTGATGACATGCAGAGGAGAACTCACTGATGAGCCAGTCCGGCTTCACTGTGGACATCTACCAGAACGAGCACATCCCCGAGGGCGGCCGGGAGGTCAATGCCGTCATCACCGTGACCTCGCCGGACACGCTCGCCGCCGCCCCCGCGCAGGGGGCGGGCAGTGCGGAGATCATCATCGTGGACCGCTCGGGGTCGATGGGCGCGCCGCAGACCAAGATCGCGGAGGCCTGCCGCGCGACGGCGGCGGCCATCGACGTGATCCGTGATGGCGTGGCATTCGCCGTCATCGCGGGCTCGGAGCGGGCGCAGCCGGTCTACCCGCCCGACGGCACCATGGCCATCGCCAGCCTCGCCACCCGCGAGCAGGCCAAGCGAGCCGTGGCCCAGCTCCGGGCGGGCGGCGGGACGGCGATCGGTCAGTGGCTCCGCCTCGCCTACCAGATCTTCAGCACCCAGCCCGCCGGGCTGCGCCACGCCATCCTGCTCACCGACGGGAAGAACCAGCACGAGACCCCGCCACAGCTGGCCGCGGCGATCGCGCAGTGCGACGGCTTCTTCAGCTGCGACTGCCGCGGGGTGGGCACCGACTGGGAGGTGAGCGAGCTGCGCCGGGTCTCCGAGGCGCTGCTCGGCACGGTCGAGATCGTGCGCGACCCGGCCGGGCTGACGGCTGACTTCGCGGCCATGATAGAGAACTCGATGGGCAAGCAGGTCGCCGACGTCGCGCTGCGCGTCTGGACGCCCCAGCGCGCCACCCTCAGGTTCGTCAAGCAGGTCGCGCCCGCGGTCGTGGACCTGACCGCGCGCCGGGTCCCCGCCGGCGCGCAGGCCGGCGACTACCCGACGGGCGCCTGGGGCGGCGCCGAGAGCCGCGACTATCACGTCTGCGTCGAGGTCACGCCCGCCGCCGTCGGCGACGAGATGCTGGCCGCGCGGGTCACCCTGCTGGCCGGCCCGAAGGCGCTCGGCCAGGGCCTGATCCGGGCCATCTGGACCGACGACGAGGCGCTGTCCACCCGCATCAACTCGCATGTGGCCCACTACACCGGCCAGGCAGAACTCGCTCAGGTCATCCAGGACGGCCTGGAGGCCCGCAAGGAGGGCGACGAGGAGACCGCGACGGCCAAGCTCGGCCGGGCCGTGAAGCTGGCCCAGCAGTCCGGCAACGCGGACACGGCCCGGCTGCTGGAGAAGGTCGTCGACGTGGTGGACGCGGCGACCGGAACGGTGCGACTCCGCCCGAAGGTGGACGATGCTGACGAGATGGCCCTTGATACTAGATCTACCAAGACGGTCCGGACCCGGAAGTAACGGCGCCCGCCGGACACTGCAGCGAAGAGGGGCGGCGAGCGCGGATGGCGACTTGTCCAGCTGGTCACGAGTCGGAGAGCACCGATTTCTGCGACGCGTGCGGGATGCGGATCCGTGAGTCGATACCCGCTCCCGCGCCGTGGCCGCTGACTGCTCCGTCGTCGGGACACTACCGCCCGCCCGCGCCGCCCGCCCCTTCCGCCCAGCCGGACCTGCTGGCCGAGCCGTGCCCGGGCTGCGGCACGGCCCGGTCGGGCCAGTTCTGCGAGTCCTGCGGTCTCGACCTCCGCACCGGCCGGGGCGCCGAGGCGGCTGACCCGCCGGCCCCCCATCCGCCCACCCAGCCGACGCCCGTCACCCGCCGCTCCCCGTCGAGCTGGCCCGAGCCGAGCACGACGGAACCCAGCCCGCTGGCGCCCAGCCCGTGGGCCTTCAGCCCGCCCGAGCCCGCACCGGGCCAGTCGGTCTTCAGCCGGCCCGAGCGACGAGAGCCCGAGCCCCGCCAGCCCGAGCCCCGCCAGCCTGAGCCCCGCCAGCCCGACCCGGCGCCCGCCCCGTCCGTCTTCACCCGGCCCGAGCGCCGCCAGCCCGAGGCGGCTCCGGGCGAGTCCGTCTTCAGCCGGCCCGAGCAACGAGAGCCTGCATCGCGGCAGCCCGACCCCGCACCCCGCCCGCCCGAGCTCGCACCGCGATGGCCCGAGCAGTCGGTCGGGCTGTCCATTTTCAGCCGGCCCGAGCCGAGCCGGGACGCGCCAGGCCCGAGCGCCCCGAGCCGGCCGGCACCCAGCCAGCCCGCACCCAGCCAGCCAGCACCCAGCCAGCCCCCGCTGCCCTCGGTCCTGGCGGCTCCCGTGGCGCCGGCGCCGGCCGCGCCGGCCGCGCAGGCACCCGCCCCGCCGTCAGCGCCGGCCGCGCAGGCACCCGCCCCGCCGTCAGCGCCGGCCGCCCAGGCACCCGCCCCGCCGTCAGCGCCGGCCGCCCAGGCACCCGCCCGGCCTGGCCCGGACGGACCGGAGGTCGCGGGATGGACCGCGGTGGTGACGGCCGACCGGGCGTACTTCGACAGCGTGGTGTCCTCGGGCCTGCCCGGCGCGGCCGTCCTCAGGTTTCCCGACTACTGGTCGGAACGACGGTTCGAGCTCACCGGACAGCAGATGCGCATCGGCCGCGTCAGCCAGAGCCGGGGGTTCTCGCCGGAGATCGACCTGACCGGGCCGCCCACCGACCCGGGGGTCTCCCGGCTGCACGCCGTCCTGATTCCTGAGCCCGACGGGACCTGGGCCATCCTCGACCCCGGCTCGGAGAACGGGACGCTCGTCAACGACATCGAGATAGCCACCGACCGACGGATCCGGCTCCGCGATGGCGACCGCGTTCACCTCGGCGCCTGGACCGTGCTCACCATTCACGCCACCTAGCACCGCCGCCGCGGCAGCGAAGAGGGACGGACATGGCCACTTGCCCAGCTGGTCACGAGTCGGCGAGCGCCGACTACTGCGACACCTGCGGGATGCGGATCGGCACGCCGGCGCCGGCCGCGGCGGCGCCATCCGGCCCGCAGGGCGGGGTGACGTCGGCTGGCACGGCGCCGCTCTATGCCCCGCCGGACGCGCAGCCGTGCCCGAACTGCGGGACCGGCCGCTCCGGCCAGTTCTGCGAGGCCTGCGGCTTCGACTTCAGCTCGGGCCGCGGGCCGGGCCGGCCGGCCCCGGCCGCCATCCACGGCGCGCCCACCATCTCGGCACCCGTGATCCGGCGCCGCTCGAGCGGCCCGGTGCCCGGCCAGCCCGGGCCGGGCGCGCGGACGCCGGCCGGCGCCGCCCCGGACGCGCCCGACGCCGCGCGATGGTCCGCGGTGGTGCGATCCGACCGGGCCTACTATGAGAGCGTCCTGGCCGCCGGCGGTGGCGACGCCGCCAGCATCAAGTTTCCCGAGTACTGCCCGGAACGGCGGTTCCAGCTCGCCGGCCCGCAGATGCGCGTCGGCCGGATCAGCCCGAGCCGGGGATTCGAGCCGGAGATCGACCTGACCGGGCCGCCTGCCGATCCGGGGGTCTCCCGGCTGCATGCCGTCCTGATCCCGGAGCCGGACGGCACCTGGGCCATCCTCGACCCCGGCTCGGAGAACGGCACTCACGTCAACGAGGTCGAGATCCCGGTCGATCAGCGCGTCCGGCTCCGCGACGGCGACCGCATCCACATCGGGGCCTGGACCGTCCTCACCGTCCACGCCGGCTAGCTGGTCACAGCCCCCAGAAGGGGCCGCGGAGCCCGACCCCGCGAAAGTACGCCGCCGCCGTGACCGGGTCCCGGCGCCGGTACCCGTACTCCAGGCGCCCCTCGTACCAGCGCGACGCGAACCGCCAGAGGGTCGGCAGGTCCATGACGTAGCCCTCCGCCTGCCCGGTGCGGCTCAGCCACGCCGCGACGCAGTCGGGCGAGCAGAACAGCCTTTGACCGCCGCAGGTGCGCACCACGTCGTCCCACATCCGGGCGACCGGAACCGGAAAGTGGGCCACCTGGTCACCGGGCGGCGGCTCGCTGTGGCCGACGGCCAGCGCGTGCGGGCGGCCGCAGGCCGGGCAGCGGGTGGCGACCAGCACCTCGCCCTCGTCCGGCAGCAGGTGCGGCAGCGCGAACGAGTCCCAGGCGCAGCCGCCCCACCACAAGGTGCGCTGGCCCATGACCGAGAAGCCGAGCGGCACCGACGAGAAGGGGTGGGCCATGAGGATACGGTCGTCGCCGTCGAGCACCAGGTGCCGCTGCGCGGCCAGTTCCCGCAGCGCAGCGCGCACCGCCGGCGCGGGCTGCCCGGTCGCCGCGGCCAGTTCCGCCGCCGGCCCGGCCGACCCGCCGACGGCGAAGCTCCGGAAGACCGTCACGCGCAACGCTTCCACGTCCAGGGTCGATGCCGTCATCGGCCCAGTCTGGTCCGGGCCGCGCGCGACTGTCAGCACCGGTCGGTACGTTAGGCAGGATGTCGACGCCATCAGCCCGGGTTGTCCCGGCCCGAGCCGGCCCCCCGCCCGCCACCCGGCCGCTGGCCGTCCCCGCCGACCGCCTCACCGCCGCCGCGGCCCGCCGGGTCGCGCTGGCCGCGCAGGGCTTCGCCGCGACGCGCCCCGCGGGGCGCGTCGACGCCCGGCACGTCCGCAAGGTCATCAGCCAGCTGGGCCTGCTCCAGCTCGACTCGGTCAACGTCTTCTGCCGGGCCCACTACATGCCGGCCTTCTCCCGCCTCGGGCCTTACCCGCGGGAGATCCTGGACCAGATGGCCGCCCACGGCAGCAGCGTGGCCGGGGCGCGGCGAGGCGCCGGGCCGGAGCGGCGCGAGCTGATGGAGTACTGGGCGCACGAGGCATCGCTGTTCCCGGTGGCGCTGCAGCCGCTGATGCGCTGGCGGATGGCCCGCTGGCGCACCGAGTCCTGGGGCAGCATCAGCCGGATCGAGCAGGACGACCCCGGCCTGACCGACGAGGTGCTGCGCCTGGTCACGAGCCGGGGCCCGGTCCGGGCCGCGGACACCGGGATCAAGCGGCCGCCCCGCCAGCCGGGCGAGATGTGGAACTGGCATGACGGCAAGCGCGCCCTGGAGTACCACTTCTTCGCGGGCAACATCTCGGCCTCCTGCCGGGTCAACTTCGAGCGCCTCTACGACCTCCCGGAGCGGGTCCTCCCGGCCAGCGTGGTCGCGGCGCCGACCCCGGCCGAGGAGGACGCCCAGCGGGAGCTCATCCGGATCGCGGCCCGCGCGCTGGGCGTGGCCACCGAGCCGGACCTGGGCGACTACTTCCGGCTGCCCCGCGCCGCGTCGAAAGCCCGCGTCGCGGAGCTGACGCAGGCCGGGGAGCTGATCCCGGTCTCGGTCGACGGCTGGGCCGCGCCCGCCTACCTGTGGCCCCAGGCGCGCCGCCCGCGCCGGGTCGCGGCGCGGGCGCTGCTGTCCCCGTTCGACTCACTGATCTTCTTCCGGAACCGGACCGAGCGGCTGTTCGGCTTCCGGTACCGCATCGAGATCTACACCCCGGCGGCCGCCCGGGTGCACGGCTACTACGTGCTGCCGTTCCTGCTCGGGGACACCCTCGTCGGCCGGGTCGACCTCAAGTCCGACCGGCAGGCCGGGGTGCTGCGGGTGCAGAGTGCCTTCGCCGAGCCGGGCGCGGACCGGGCGCGGGTGGCGCCGGAACTGGCCGCCGAGCTGCGCCTGACCGCGACCTGGCTGGGCCTGGACCGGGTCGAGGTCATGCCGCGCGGCGACCTGGCCGCCGACCTCACGGCTGCCCTCCGGTGACCTCGCCGCCGCTGCCGTCGGGCCGCGGCCCGGGCTCCCGGGGGGATGATGGGGGGATGCCCGACCCGGTAGCAGCACGCCCCGCCCGCCGGCTCTGGCCCGGGCCGGCCGCCGCGGGCGCGGCGCCCGGCGGCGCCGGCGTCCGGGCGTGGCTGCCAGCCTGGTCGGTCCCGGCGGCGATCCGGGCCGCCCGGGCGACGGTGGTCGTGCCCGGCCTGTTCGCCATCTGCCTGAAGGTCATCGGCAATGAGCAGATGACGCTGTTCGCGGTATTCGGCGGCTTCGGCGGGCTGATCCTCACCTCGTTCACCGGGACCAGGCGGGACAAGGCGGGGGCATACCTCAGCCTCGCCACGGTCGGCAGCGTCGCCCTGATCATCGGCACGCTGGTCAGCACCGCGACCTGGCTCGCCGCCGTGGCTACCGTCCCGGTGGCGTTCGCCATCTTCTTCTCCGGGGTGACCGGCCCCAACATGGCCTCGGGCGTGACTGCGGGCCTGCTGGCCTACGTGCTGCCCGTCGCGACCGCGGCCCCGGCCAGTGCCATCGGCTACCGGCTGGCGGGCTGGTGGCTGGCCATGGCGGCGTCGGCCGTGGCCGTCCTGCTGGTGTCGCCGCGATCGCCCGGCGACCGGCTGCGCGCCAGCGCGGCCGGCGCGGCCCGGGCCATCGCCCGCCAGCTCGCCCGCGGCGTGGCGGGCTCGGCGACCGAGGCGGACTGGGACGCCGTGCAGGCCGCCAAGGGTCACCTGCTGAACGACTTCGGCGGCTCCCCCACGCGGCCCACCGGGCTGGCCCCGGCGGACCAGGCCCTGGCCAATGTGGTGGAGCTGCTCGAGTGGTGCGTCGGGCTGGTGGCCGACGCGCTGGACGGCCAGCACGACTTCAGTGACGCCGCGGCCGCGGACCTGGAACTGCTCGCCGCTGCCGCCGGGGTCCTGGCGGCGGTGGCCGACCTGCTCGACGGCCAGGGCGCGCTGCCGGACCTGGGCGCGCTCGAGGAGGCCCGGCACGCCAGCGCCGCCCGCCAGCGCGACCTGTCGGGCGAGCCGGACCGGGTCCGCGCGTCGGTGGCCCACGCGGCGCATGCCCAGGTGATCGCGGTGGCGGCCCGCGCCGTGCTGTCCGACGCCAGCATCGCGGCCCGCCGCGCCGACCCGGCCCTGATCGCGGCCGAGCGCCGCCGCTGGCTGGGCCAGCAGGCCGCGACGCCGCCCAGCCGCCTGCCCGCGCTGACGACCGACACCCGGTACCTGGCCCGGCACGCCAGCATCCGGTCGGTCTGGTTCCGCAACAGCCTGCGCGGCGCGGTCGCGCTGGCCGCCGCTGTGGCGGTCGCCGACCTGACCGGCGTCCAGCACGGGTTCTGGGTCGTCCTGGGCACGCTGTCGGTCCTGCGGACCTCGGCGACGGCGACCGGCTCGACCGCCCTGCGCGCGCTGGCCGGCACGGTCGTCGGCTTCGCGCTGGGCGCCGCCCTGGTGCTCGCCATCGGGACCGGCCCGACCGCCCTGTGGGTGGCACTGCCGATCGCGGTCCTGGTCGCCGGGTACGCGCCCGGCACGGCGCCGTTCGCCGTCGGCCAGGCGGCGTTCACGATCACGGTCATCGTCATCTTCAACCTGCTGGTGCCGATTGGCTGGAAGGTCGGGCTGCTGCGGATCGAGGACGTCGCCATCGGCTGCGCGGTCAGCGTGGCCGTGGGCCTGCTGTTCTGGCCGCGCGGGGCGGGCGGGATCGTGGGCGCCGACCTGGCCGACGCGTACCGCCGCGCGGCGGCGTACCTGACCGAGGCCGTGGACTGGGCGCTGGGCGTGCGCACGAGCCCGCCGGGCGCGGCCATCGCCGCCGTCAGCGCCGGCGTCCGCCTGGACGAGGCGCTGCGCGCGTACCTCACCGAGCAGGGCTCCAAGCGCATGGCCAAGGAGGACCTGTGGCGGCTGGTCCTGGGCACCACGCGGCTGCGCCTCACCGCCTACTCGGTGGCCAGCCTGCATGACCTGAACGGCGACGCCGCGCCGGCGGCCGGGAACGGCCGGCCGACGGACGGCACGCGGTCCCGATTCCAGCACCGCACCAGGCAGCTGGTCGGCTTCTACGAGCAGATCGCGGACCAGCTGGCCGGCTCCGCCCGCGGCGCGGTCCAGCCGGCCCGGCTGCCCGACCCGGCCGGCCCGGACCTGCCGGTGGGCGTGGCCTGCGCCGGCACCACCCCGCCGGACTACCAGCCCGACCTGCTGTGGGTCGGCGAGTACCTGTATCACCTGGGCGCCAGCGCCCAGTCCGTCAGCGGCCCCGCCGCCCAGATCGCGATGCTCCGCCAGCGCCCGTGGTGGCGCTAGCAGGTCGCCTGCCTTGGCGCTAAGCATTAGAGATATGTGGTGTGCTGTATGACTTGGTTTTGATGTACCGTGGATGCCATGACGCGCATCACGGTAGAGGTGAACGACGACTGGCTTGATGCCGCCCGGCAGGCGCTGGGAACCACCAGCAAGGTAGCAACTATCAACGAGGCCCTCCGTATCCAGGCTTTGCGGGTCCAGGGTCAGGAGATCGCGGCGGCATTTCAGAGCGTTCACATGGACTTCGCCGGATCTGAGCGATCCTTCGGCTATTCCGGCGGGCGCGACCTGTCGAGCCTGGCTGAGCGGGCACGCGATCAGTCCGTCGCGTGATGGCCGCCGCCGTCTATCTGGCCGACACATCTGTGTACGTCCTGCAGGGTCGCCATGAGGTCGTCCGCGATCGCTTCTCGGCGCTGCTGACGCAGGGGCGACTGGCCGCGTGCCAGATGACGGCGCTGGAGTACCTGAACAACGCCGCAGATCCCAAGGGCTACGAGACGCTCTGGAGCGCCCTCCACGCTCAGCGCTGGATCGATATCACTGCGGAGGCGATGAACCGGGCGCTTGAGGTGCACCGCGAGATGGCTGTCCGCAGCCAGCACCGCCACTTCCGGCTGCCCGACCTGATCATCGCGGCGGCCGCCGAGCTCAATGGCGCGATCGTCCTGCACTACGACGCAGACTTTGACCGGATCGGCGAGATCACCGGTCAGGACATGGAATGGGTCGCGCCGAAGGGCTCTCTGTAGGCCGGCGCGGGTGAGGTACGACGGCCACCGGGCCTCAGTGCGCGAAGTCCCGGCCGCGGATGGCGGCCAGGCTGATCACCCCGCCCGCCAGCGCGATGATCGCGGCCACCAGCATGATGTAGTTCAGTCCGCTGGCGAAGGCGGCCCGCAACTGGATGGCCGCGGCGCCGTGCGGCACGCGGCCCCCCAGGGCGCCGGCGTGCGCGGTGATGGACGCCCCGAGGTGGCTGTAGAACAAGGTGCCCAGCAGGGCGACGCCGGTGGCGATCCCGACCTGGCGGAACGTGGAGTTGATCCCGGACGCCATGCCGGCCTGCTGCGGGGGGACCACGCCGACCGCGGTGGACGCCAGCGGCGGGTTCACCATGCCGACGCCGGCCCCGCTGACGATCATGCCGGGGATCAGGTGCGTCCACGTCGAGCCGGCGTCCAGGCCGCGCATGAGCAGCAGCCCGGCGCCGACCAGGAACAGCCCCGGCCCGATCAGGAACCGGACCGGGACGCGGGACGAGAGCCGGCCGGCCAGGGTCGAGGTGGCCAGGATGCCGCCGGAGATCACCAGCAGCCGCACGCCGGTGCCGAGCGCGCTGTAGCCCAGGACATTCTGGAGGTAGAGGACCAGGTAGAGCAGCAGCGCGAAGATCGACGCGCTGAGGCTGAACGCAGCGACGGAGCCGCCGCTGAAGGTCGGCTTGCGGAACAGGGCCAGCTCGAACATGGGCTGGCGCATCCGCGACTCGGCGACGACGAAGGCGGCCAGGAGCACCCCGGCCCCGATCAGGCAGCCGAGGACCAGGCCGCTGCCGAAGGAATCCCCGCTCGACTCGATCAGCCCGTAGATGAGGGCGGACAGGGCCGCGGTGAACAGCACGAACCCGATCCAGTCCGGCCGCCGGGCGACGGGCGAGCGGGACTCGGCCACCCGCAGCAGCGTGATCACCACGGCGACGACCCCGATCGGGAGGTTGACGAAGAAGATCCACCGCCAGGACAGGCCCGAAGTGAGGATCCCGCCCAGCAGCGGGCCGATGGCCACGGCCAGCCCGGTGACCGCGCCCCACACGCCGAAGGCAACGCCGCGGTCCTTGCCGCGGAAGGCGTCGGCCAGCAGGGCCAGCGCCACGGAGAACATGATCGCGCCGCCGACGCCCTGCAGCGCGCGCGACAGCTGCAGCATCAGTGCCGTGACCGCGGTGCCGCACAGCAGCGACCCGAGGGTGAAGATGACCAGGCCGACCAGGTAGAGCCGCCGCCGCCCGTACAGGTCGGCGAGGCTGCCCGCGGTGAGCAGCAGCGCGGCCAGGCTCAGGGCGTAGGCATCGACGACCCACTGCAGGCCGGCGAAGCTGGAGTGCAGGGCGGACTGGATGTCGGGCAGCGCGACGTTGACGATCGTCACGTCCAAAAGCAGCATAAAAGTCCCGAGGCAGACCGCCGTCAGCGTCCACCACCTCGTGGCGGAGCTCTGCCCGCCGCCCGGGGCCGGCCGACCGGTCCCGGCGCCCGGCGCCTCGGCCTCGTCGCCGCGCGCGGCCGGGTCAGCGTTGATCTCGGTCATAGTCGTCCCTGTCTCGTCCGGGAATCCGGGCGCTTACATCATCTCTCGCGCCGCCGACAGCCGGGCGCGGTGTTTGGACGGCCCGGTACCAGGTAGGGGCCAGGGCAGCCGCCGCATGGCGGCCGCACCGGGAAGGGAGTCTTCTATGAGCGCGGAAGACAAGGCTAACAACAAGGGCGAGGAACTTAAGGGGAAGGTCAAGGAGGGCGTCGGCCGGGCCACCAACGACCAGGACCTCGAGGCTGAGGGCAAGGCCGACCAGATCTCGGGCAACCTCAAGGACGCCGGCGAGAAGGTCAAGGACGCCTTCAAGAAGTAGCCCCAGGACGCCTGCGCGGCGCCCGGAGCCCTATGGCCCCGGGCGCCTTTCGCCGTCTCGGCGCTCGGTCAGGGCAGCAGGGTGACGGTGGCCTGGCGGAGGGCCTCGGTGTCGGGGTCGACTGTCACCGCCAGCACGGCCTTGCCGGTCTCGCCGTCCAGCTCCACGGTCGCGGTCGACTCGCCGTCGCCGGACCGGCAGGTGCCCGCCGAGCACCGGCCCGCCCAGGCAGTGGCCAGCCGGAGCCGCCGGGCCAGCTGGGCCGTGTCCACGTCCGCCGCCGCCGGCAGCCAGGCGGGCCACTGGGCGGGCGCGTCGTTGATGATCCCGATCAGCGCGTCGAGCATCCGCAGCACGACCGAGCCGGGCGCCGGCGGCACGGCGATCCGCAGCGACTGGACCCGCGGCGGCGACAGCGGGGCCAGCGCGATCTCGGCCTGCACCGAGCCGCGCTCGCCGGCCAGCCACCACCGGCAGTGCGCGGGCGTGTCGAACTCGGGCGGCCGGGCGGGGTCCGGCGCGAAGTCGCCGATCCGCTCCCGGATCCGGGAGATGGCCTCGCGCCGGCTGTCCAGCGGCTGGTCCCAGGCCACGTTCGGGGTGAACAGCCGGGCCGCGAGCTCGTCGTCCCAGTGCTGTAGCAGCCGGTCGGCGTCCGCGCGGGCGGCCACCGTCTCCGGCCACGGGCCGCCGTCCCCGGGGACCGGCCCGCGGGCCTCCCCGGCCGGGCCCGCCCCGCCGGAGCCGGCCCGCAGCTGGGTCAGCACGTCGGACAAGATCGCCCCGGCCAGGTCGCCCGCGTGGGCGTAGGTCCCGTTGCCGAGAACGACGGCGCCGGTGCCGGTGGCCGGGTGCCAGCGCATCTGGCTGCCGAAGCCGGGGTACCCGCCGCTGTGCTGGACCATCGTGCCGAACACGGGCCCTTCCTCCACGAACAGCCCGAACCCGTAGCTGAGCGTGCTGGCGTCGGGGTAGGACCCAGTCGGCCAGCCGACGATGGCCAGCTGCGGCAGCTGCATCTCGCGCCGCGTGGCGCGGCCCAGCGGGTGCCCGTCGTCCGCGCCGTCGCGGGCCGGGAACGCGGCGGCGAAGCCGGCCGCCCAGCGCGCGAGGTCGGCGACGGTGCTGAAGATGCCGCCCATCGGGGCGAACGCGCCGTGCCCGTCGAAGGGCAGCTCGGTCCAGCCCGCGGCGCCGCGCTGGTAGCCGCGGGCCAGCGTCTCCGGGTCGAATTCGCCGGCCTCGAAGCCGGTCGCGGCCAGGCCCAGCGGGGCCAGGATCCGGCCGCGGACCGCGTCGGCGTAGGCGGCCCCGGTGACCGTCTCGATGACCTTCCCGAGCAGCGCGTAGCCGAGGTTGGAGTACTCGAAGCGGGTCCCCGGCGCCCAGCCGAGCCGGACGCCGCCGCCGGCGAGCAGGGCGGCGAACTCGGCCGGGTCCAGGCTCTGCTGCCGGTCGCCCCAGGCGTCGTCGGTCGGGAAGCCGGCCGTCATGGTCAGCAGGTTGCGGATCGTCGGCCGGGGCGAGTCGGTGCTCGGCAGGCGCAGGTCGCGCAGCTCGGCGACGTAGTCCTGGGCCACGTCATCCAGTCGCAGGGCGCCCTCGTCGCGGAGCCCCAGCACCGTGGCGGCGGTGAAGCTCTTGGTCATGGAGGCGATCCGGAACACCGTGCCGGCGTCAGGCGCGGGACCGCCGAGCCACCGCTCGCCGAGGCCGCCTGAGTGCACCAGGCGGCCCCGGGCCAGGATGCCGTAGGCCAGGCCGGGCTGCCCGTCCCGCCCGGCGAACGCCCGGGCCAGCCGGTCGGCGCGGGCGAAGTCCACCGCGGTCAGGTCAGTGTCCACCCCGCTGAGGTTAGCCGCGCGGCCGGCTGCCCCGGCGGGCAGGGCTGAAGTAACGTCGCGGTATGTGCCGAAGCATCAAGACCCTCCGTGAGCCGTACACCGAGCACGTCACCGACGCGGACGTGCGCGCCGCCGCGCTCCAGTACGTCCGCAAGATCAGCGGGTTCCGCGCCCCGGCCGCGCACAACGCCCCGGCCTTCGACGAGGCGGTGGCGGCCATCGCGGCCGCGACCCAGCACCTGCTCGACCACCTGGAGGTGCGCGGCGCGCCCGCGCGATAGCGGGGTCCCGGCCGGGAATCTGGGCCTAGTCTGGCTGGTTGGCAACCACGCGTGACCAACCCGACGAGCCGAGCGACGAGGCAGACCATCATGGCTGAATATGACGACTTCAATACCAAGATCATCCGGGAGTTCCGGGAGAACGCCGGCCGGGTCGGGGGCCCGTTCGAGGGCGCGCCCCTGCTGATCCTGCACACCACCGGGGCCAAGTCCGGCGCGGTGCGCGAGAGCCCGGTCATGTACAAGGACCTGGGCGGCTCCTACGCGGTGTTCGCCTCCAAGGGCGGCGCCCCGACCCACCCGGCTTGGTACCACAACATCCTGGCCCACCCGGAGGTCCAGGCCGAGATCGGCACGCAGACCGTCCCGCTCCGCGCCCGGGTCGCCGACCCCGCCGAGCGGGAGCGGATCTGGGTCCCGTGGAAGACCGAGAACCCCGGCTTCGCCGAGTACGAGACCAAGACCAGCCGCCAGATCCCGGTGGTCATCCTGGAGCCGGCTAGCTAGCCGCGGTCGGGGCGGCCGGCCCGGCGTCCTCGTCGAGCAGCTCATCGGGGAGGTCCAGGAGCCGGCCGCCGAGCCGGATCTCGAACCGGGCGCGGGCGGGCGATGACATCCCGGCCAGCCAGCGGCGGGACGCGGCGCCGAACACGTCGGCGATGACCGGCAGGACCGCATCCTCCCACGGGGTGAGGCGCCGGCCGGCCGCGGCGACGTGCCGGATCACCTGCAGGTGCGTGTCCTCGATCTGCTCGATGGCGGCGCTGTAGCTGCGGCTCGTCTCGCTCACCGCCCGGCTCAGGGCGGCGGTCAGCAGCGGCTCGCGCTGCCCGGCCCGGAACTCCCGGAGCAGGTGGGCCGTCACCCGGTCGCGGATGGTGCCCGGCCGGCCCGGCTCCTGCCGGACCCGGGTCAGCGCGCGCTCGTACCGGCTGAGCGTGATGGCCAGCAGGACGTGGTCCTTGGCCGGAAAGTACCGGTACAGCGTGGCCAGCGACACGTCAGCCCGCAGCGCCAGCTCCTTCATCTGCAGCGCGTCCTCGCCGCCGGCGGCGAGGATGGCGGCGGCCGTCTCCAGGATCCGGTCGCGCCGCCCGTGCTGGGCCGGCGTCGACGGGACCGCGGGCTCCGCGGGCGGCTCGGCGCGCTGCACGGCCGGTCATCCCCGGTGGGCGCGCGGGCGCCCGCCGGCGCTCACATGCCCAGCGCGGACGCGAGGCGGTCGAGCTGATCGGCGGGGCCGCCGAGCAGGACCTTCCCCGACAGCGCGTTCTTGTAGTACAGGTGCGCGTCGTGCTCCCAGGTGAAGCCGATCCCGCCGTGCAGCTCGATGGTGTCGGCCGCCGCGGTGAAGTACGGCCCCGAGATCAGCACCCGCGCGACGGCCGCGTCCCGCGAGAAGTCGGCCGGGCTCTCGTCCGCACTGCGGGCCGCCGAGCGCAGCGCCGCATGACCGAGCTCCCAGGCCGTCTCCATGTCGGCCAGCCGGTGCTTGACGCCCTGGAACGCCCCGATGGGCTGCCCGAAGGCGACCCGCAGCTTGGCGTACTCGGTGGTCATGGCCAGGCAGGCAGCCATCGCCCCGCACTGCTCCGCGGCCAGGGCCAGGTTGGCCAGGTCGGCCACGGCGCTCAGCGCGCTGGCCGCGTTGCCGGCCAGGGCCCGGGCCGGCGTGTCGGCCAGCGTGACCCGGGCCAGCGCGCGGGTCGGGTCGGCGGTCGTCAGCGGCACCCGGGTCAGGCCGCTGGCCGCGCCGTCGACCAGGTAGACGGCGAGGCCGTCCGGCCCGGCCGCCGGGACCAGCAGCGCGCTGGCCTGGGCGCCGCTGAGCACCGGGGCCACCTCGCCGGACAGCCGGGCCGCGCCGCCGGGCCCGGCGACCGCCCGCACGCCCGGCCCCGCGCCGCCGGGTCCGGTGAGGGCCAGCGTGGCCACGGCCTCGCCGCTGGCGATGCCCGGCAGCAGCGCCTCGCGGGCCGCCATGTCGTCGAGCGCCAGCAGCGCCCCGGCGGCCAGCACGCCCGAGGCCAGCAGCGGCGACGGCACCAGGCCGGCGCCCAGTTCCTGGAGCGCGACCGCCATCGCGGCGTGCCCGGCGCCGGCGCCGCCGTACTCCTCCGGGATGGCCAGCCCGGCCACGCCCAGCTGGGCGCTCAGCTGCTTCCAGATCCCGGTGTCGTAGGGCTCGCCCGCCGCGATCAGCTCCCGGACGGCGCTCAGCGGGGTGCGGTCGGCCACGAACCGGCGCACGGAGTCCCGCAGCGACTCCTCGTCACCGGTGAGGATCAGGCTCATGACGCTCCCTGCCGCTTCTGGGTGCCGACCCGCAGCTGGTTGAACGGGGTCAGCCGGTCCACGCCCGGATCCTTGGCCAGGCCCAGCACGCGCTCGCCGATGATGTTGCGCTGGATCTCGTTGGTCCCGCCGGCGATCGCGCCGCCGGGCACGGCCACGATGGCGGTCAGCACCGCGGCCAGCTCGGGGGTGTCGAAGCCGGCCACCGCGTCGCCGAGCACGTCCGCGGCCACGTCGGCCGAGAACGTCCCGACCTCGGCCCCGGCCAGCTTGGCCACCGAGCCGCGGGCGCCCGGCATCCGGCCCGACATCGCCTCCTCGCGGAGCAGCCGCCCGAACAGCCCGGCCGCGCTCTGCCGCGCGTACAGCTCGGCCAGCCGGCGCCGGATGGCCGGGTCGCCCAGCCGGTCGAGCCGGCCCGCCAGCTGGCGCAGCTTCGGGAAGCCGAGCGGGTTGTCCCGCCCCGCGCTCAGGGTGCCGATGGTGATCCGCTCGCTGCGGAGCATCACCACGGCCGCGTCCCAGCCCCGGTTCCGCTCGCCGATCAGGGCGTCGGCGCCCAGCCGCACGTTGTCGAAGAAGACCTCATTGAACGGGGCCGACCCGGTCGCCACCCGCAGCGGGCGCACGGTCACGCCGGGCGCGTGCATGTCCACGATGAACATCGAGATGCCGCGGTGCTTGGGCTGGGCCGGGTCGGTCCGGGCCAGCACCGCGCCGAAGTCGCTGTACTGGGCGCCGGAGGTCCACACCTTCTGCCCGTTCAGCACCCAGGTGTCGCCGTCCAGGACCGCGCTGGTCTGCAGGCTCGCCACGTCCGAGCCCGCGCCGGGCTCGGAGAACAGCTGGCACCAGATCTCCTCGCCGCGCAGCATCGGCCGCAGGTAGCGCTGCTTCTGCTCCTCCGAGCCGCATTCCAGCAGGGTCGGGCCGGGCATGCCCAGCCCGATGACGAACGCCCCGACCGGCAGCGCGTAGTTCCGGGCCTCCTGGCTGAAGGCGATCTGCTCGGCATTGGTCAGGCCCTGGCCGCCGTACTGAGCGGGCCAGGTGATCCCGGCGAACCCGGCGTCGTACAGCCGGGCCTGGAAGGCTCGCTGGCCGGCCAGGCCGGACCCGCTGCCCACCTCGTCGCCGCCGCCCGCCGCCGAGCGGCGCGGGGCGTTGGCCGCCAGCCATGCCCGGACCCGGTCGCGGAACTGCTCGGGGGATTCCCCTGCTGGCGTGTCAGCGGTCACGTGCGCGCTCATCCCTGCCCGGTCGGTGGCTCGGTCAGCCTCACCCGCGCGCAGGCCAGTACCGCCCGGAGGGGCAAAAACTGAAATCGGTTATGCTAATTCCGGCTCTGAGCGAACCATAGCGCCGGATGGAGTGTCAACGACGGCGCGGGAGAGGATTCCAGCGCATGCAGGTAACCGGCACGCGGCAGCGCGAGGCGTGGCTGGCCCGGGAGTTTCCTCCCGTGGAGAAAGTCGCCAGCGGGGTCTGGTCCATTCCCGTCCCGATCCCGGATAGCCCGCTCAGATACGTACTGAGTTACCTGATTGAGCACGACTCGGGCTTCCTCATGGTGGACACCGGCTGGAACCACCCGGAGAGCTGGCGGCTGCTGCAGGCCGGGCTGGCCGAGTGCGAGATCCCGATGACGGCCATCACCGCGGTGGCGATCACCCATGTCCACCCCGACCACCACGGCCTGTCGGCCAGGGTCGCGGCGGAGTCCGGGGCCTGGATCGGGATGCACGAGCGCGAGGCCGACTTCCTGACCGCCAACATCAACCGGCTCGGCCTGGCCGTCAACCGGATGAGCGGCTACCTGGACTGGACCGGGGCGCCCGCCGATCACCTGACGGAGATGACCGCCCGCCGCGAGAACCGGCCCGGCCCGATGGCCATGCCCGACCGGCTGATCGCCCACGGCGACCGCATCGACGTCCCCGGCGTGGCCCTGCGGGCGGTCTGGACGCCGGGGCACTCGCCCGGTCACCTGTGCTTCTACGACGAGACCCGTGACCTCCTGCTGACCGGCGACCACGTGCTGCCCCGGATCACCCCGAACATCTCGTCCTACGAGCAGACCTCGACCGCGCTGGCCGACTACCTCCAGTCGCTGGCCGCCCTGAAGGGCATCCAGCCCGCCGAGGTGCTGCCCGCCCACGAGTACCGCTTCGCCGACCTCGACAGCCGGCTCGACGGCCTGATCGAGCATCACGCCGAGCGGCTGGCCGAGATCGCCGCCGTCCTCAAGCCCGACGAGGGCCAGTCCGCCTGGCAGATCGCCGCGCAGGTGACCTGGTCCCGGCCGTGGAGCGCGATCACCGGCTTCCCGCGGCAGGCCGCGATCGGCGAGGTGGTCTCGCACCTGCAGTACCTGGCCGCCGCGGGCCAGGCCACTTTGGCTGATGTCGAAGGCGTGGGCCGCTGGTCACTGGCCTAGGCTTGCGCCATGGGCCGGGACGCCGATATCCAGAACGTGCCGGCGTCGATGCGCCGGGATGTGCGCCTGCTCGGGGACATCCTCGGCCAGGTGATCGCCGAGTCCGGCGGCCAGGGCCTGCTCGATGACGTCGAGCGGCTGCGGCACGCCGTCATCGCCGCGCGCCGCGGCGGCTCCGGCGCGGCCGAGCTGGATGACGCCGCCGCGCGGCAGGCCGACGACGAGATCGCCGCGCTGGTCGCCTCGTGGCCGCTGGACCGGGCCGACGCCGTGGCCCGGGCCTTCACCGTCTACTTCCACCTGGCCAACCTGGCCGAGGAGCACTACCGCATCCGGACGCTGCGCGAGCGCGACACCGGCGGCGAGCCGATGCGCGAGTCCCTGGCCGCGGCCGTGCCCGCGCTGCGGGAGCGGCTGGCCCCGGACGCGTTCGACCGGCTGCTCGCCGACCTGCGGGTGCACCCCGTCCTCACCGCGCACCCCACCGAGGCCCGGCGCCGGGCGGTGACCGAGTCGCTGCGCCGGATCGGCGTGCTCCTCGACGACCTGGCCGAGGGCCGGCTCGGCGCCAGCGGCCGGGCCGAGGCCGACCGCCGGCTGCGCGAGGAGGTCGACCTGCTGTGGCGGACCGCTGCCCTGCGCATCGAGGCCATGCAGCCGCTGGACGAGGTCCGCACCGGCACGACGGCGTTCGACGAGACCCTGTTCCGCGTGGTGCCCGAGCTGTACCGGGCGCTGGACCGGGCGCTGCAGGGCGATCAGGCCGGCCAGGAGCCGCCGCTGGCGCCCGCGTTCCTGCGCTACGGCAGCTGGATCGGCGCCGACCGCGACGGGAACCCGCACGTCACGGCGCAGGTCACGCTGCAGGCGGCCGAGATCCAGGCCGACCACGCGCTGCGCGCGCTGGAGAACGCCGCGACCCGGATTGGCCGGGCGCTGACCGTGCACGCCCCGGATCTGCCCGCCGATTCGGAACTGGGCGCTGCCCTGGCCGCCGCCCGCCACAGCTATCCCCAGCTCACGGCCGAGCTCGCGGCCCGCTCGCCGCAAGAGCCGTACCGGGAGTTCCTGCTGCTCACGGCGCAGCGGCTGCGCGCCACCCGGCTGGCCGGCCGCCTGGCCGCCCCCGGTGAGCTGGCCTACCACCGGGCCGGCGAGTTCACCGCCGACCTGCTCCTGCTGCAGCGCGCGCTGGCCGCGGCGGGCGCCCGCCGCCAGGCCTACGGCGAGCTGCAGCGGCTGATCTGGCAGGCGCAGACGTTCGGGTTCCACCTGGCGGGCCTGGAGGTGCGCCAGCACAGCTCCGTTCATGCCCAGGCCCTGGCGGAGCTGCGCGGCAGCACCGTCGCGGAGGGCAGCCAGATCTCGGCGCGGACCCGCGAGGTGCTGGACACGCTGCGCGCCATCGCGGCCATCCAGCAGCGCTTCGGCCCGGCGGCGTGCCACCGCTACGTGGTCAGCTTCACCCGGTCGGCGGACGACATCGCCGCAGTGTACGAGCTGGCCCGGCTGGCCGTCCCGGCCGACTCGGCCCCGCCCGCGCTGGACGTGATCCCGCTGTTCGAGAGCGACGCGGACCTGGCCGCCGCCACCGAGATCCTGGACGGGATGCTCGGGCTCGAGCCGGTCGGCCGGCGGCTGGCCGGCCACGGCCGGCACCTGGAGGCCATGCTCGGCTACTCCGACTCGGCCAAGGAGCTCGGCCCGGTCAGCGCCACCCTGCGGCTGTTCGACACCCAGCAGCGGCTGGCCCGCTGGGCCGCTGACCACGACATCGCCCTGACCTTGTTCCACGGCCGGGGCGGCGCGCTCGGCCGCGGCGGCGGCCCGGCCGGCCGGGCCGTGCTGGCCCAGGCGCCGGGGTCGGTCGACGGCCGGTTCAAGGTGACCGAGCAGGGCGAGGTGATCTTCGCGCGGTACGGCCACGCCGACATCGCGCAGCGCCACCTGGAGCAGGTCACCTCGGCCGTCCTGCTCGCCTCAGCCGCGCACCGGGCCGAGGCCGGCCCGGTGCCGGGCCGGGGTCTGGCTGACGCCGGGACGGCCGCGGCGGCCGGGGCGGCGGATACGGTGCCGGCCGAGTTCCGGATGGTCGCACGGCTCGTGGACGAGGCGGCCCTGGCGGCCTACCAGGCCCTGACCGGCGCCGAGGGGTTCGCGGAGTGGTTCGCGCGGGTCTCCCCGCTCGACGAGCTGGGCGGGATGCGGATGGGCTCGCGGCCCGCCCGCCGGGGTGTCGCCGGCCCGGCCGGGCTGGCCGACCTGCGCGCCATCCCGTGGGTCTTCGCCTGGGCGCAGACGCGGGTCAACCTGCCGGGCTGGTACGGCCTGGGCAGCGGCCTGGCCGCGGCCATCGGCGGGGATCCGGGCGCCGGGAGCACGGGCGGCGGGGCGGACGCGGGGCTGGCGGCGGTGCAGGCGGCGTACCGGGGCTGGCCGCTGCTGGCCGCGCTGCTCGACAACGCCGAGATGAGCCTGGCCAAGACCAACCGCCGGATCGCGGCCCGGTACCTGGCCCTGGGCGGGCGGTCCGAGCTGACCGACCTGGTGCTGGCCGAGTACGACCAGACCCGGCGGCTCGTGCTCGCCGTCAGCGGCCACGACCGGCTGCTCGGCGGGCGGCAGGTGCTGTCGCGGGCCGTGGCGCTGCGCGACCCCTACGTCGACGCGCTCTCGCACCTGCAGCTGCGGGCGCTGGCCGCGCTGCGCGCGGGGGGCGGGACCCTCGGCGAGGACGAGCGCGAGCGCCTGGAGCGCCTGCTGCTGCTCACGGTGAACGGCGTCGCGGCCGGCCTGCAGAACACCGGCTGACCGGAATGATGCAGAATACGTCCAGTTGAGCGGCTTCCCGGCGGGTGCCCGGGCCGGGACGGAGCGAGCATGACCGTGCAGATGGTGACCAGCGCGACCGGGACCAGCCTGCAGCGGCTGGCCGAGGCGGCCTGGCAGCGCACCGGCGAGGGATCGCAGCTGTACTTCGAGGATCAGCACTGGACCGGCCCGCAGCTGGCCGACCGGTCCCGGCGGCTGTCCGGCGGCCTGCGCGAGGCGGGCCTTCAGCCGGGCGAGCGCGTCGTGATCTGCATGGCCAACTGCCCCGAGGTCGGGATCAGCTACCACGCCATCTGGCGGGCCGGCGGCGTCACCACGCCGGTCCTGTTCCTGCTGAGCACCGATGAGCTCCGGCACGTGCTCACCGACAGCGGCGCGGTCCTGGTCATCACCACGCCGGAGTTCCTGCCCAAGGTCAGCGCGGCGGCGGCGGGCGTCACGGCGGTCCGCGGCGTCGTGGTCGTCGGCCCATCGGCCGCGGGCGACGGCGTCCCGCTGCTGTCCTTCGCCGACCTGGAGGCCGCCGACCCGGCGCCGCTCATCGACGCCGACCCGGCGTCGCTGGCCGCGCTGCTCTACACCGGCGGCACGACCGGGCGCTCCAAGGGCGTCATGATCAGCCACAACGCGCTGTCGGCGTCATCGTGGGCCGCGCTGGCCACGTCGTATGACCCGGCCCTGACCTCGGTGCTGGTGCCGCTCCCGCTGTCGCACGTCTACGGCCTCATGATCAACGCGATGCAGCTCCATGCGATCGACCCCGGCACGACCGTGCTGATGCGCTGGTTCGACCCGGCCGGCTGGCTGGCCCTGATGGCCCGCCACCAGGTCACCACCAGCGCGGTCGTGCCGTCGATGCTGCAGATGCTGCTGCAGCAGCCGCTGGAGGACTACGACCTGTCCGCGCTGGTCCGGATCAACAGCGGGGCGGCGCCGCTGCCGGCGCAGGTCGCCGATGACCTGGAGCGGCGGCTGCCCGGCGTGGAGATCGCCGAGGGGTACGGCTGCACCGAGACCGCGGCGATCATCTCGACCTCCCCGGTCGGCGGCGCCCGGCGCGGCTCCGTCGGGCTCCCGGCCCCCGGCGTGGACCTGCGGATCGAGCGGCCGGACGGCACCGCGGCAGCCCCCGGCGAGGAGGGCGAGATCTGCGTGGCCGGCCCGCTGGTCATGACCGGCTACTGGAACTCGCCGGCGGAGACGCAGCAGGCCCTGCGCGGCGGGTACCTGCACACCGGCGACGTCGGCCGGCTCGACGGCGACGGCTACCTGTACATCGTGGACCGGATCAAGGACCTGATCATCCGCGGCGGCTACAACGTCTACCCCCGCGACGCGGAGGACGCGCTGATGCAGCACCCCGACGTCGTGGCCGCGGCCGTGGTCGGGCGCCCCGACCCCAAGTACGGCGAGGAAGTCGTGGCCTTCGTCCAGCTCCGGGACGGCGCCCCGGTTACGGCGGCCGAGCTGATCGCCTTCGGCAAGGAGCACCTGTCCGCGGTCAAGTACCCGCGCGAGGTGCGCATCATCGACGCGATCCCGCTGACCAGCGTCATGAAGACCGACCGCAAGAAGCTCCGGGCACTGCTGGCGGCGGAGCCCGCAACCGCGTCTTCAGCGGGGTAGCCGGAGACGGGCGCGCGACAGGGCCCGGGCGGGATTCCGCCCGGGCCCCGCGGCTATGGCGCGCTAGCGGGTGCCGGCCTGCCCGGCGCCGGCGTACTCGCTCGGCGTCGGCTCCATCGCGACCTCGGCCCGGACCACCAGGGTCTTGGCCATGTGGTCACCGGTGCGCTGCCGGTACCGGGAGGCCATCATCACGAACCACCCGACGATCGCCGACCAGACCGGGAACAGGACCAGCAGGATCGACCGGATGAACAGCTGGACCAGGCTGGCCGGGCCGCCGTCGCGGCTGATGACCCGGATCCGCATCAGCGACATGCCGATCGTCTGCCCGTTCCGGGTGTACGGCATGTAGGCCCAGTACAGGAAGTACCAGGCGATGTTCACCAGGACCAGGATCAGCACCAGCACGGCGTGCACGCCGCCGTGCCCCCGGTTGAGTGCCCAGCTCAGCAGGCCGAACACGATGCCGGACAGGATGAGGTCCACGATGTACTGGACGAACCGCCGGCCCGTGACGCGCGTCTCGATCTCGTTCACGGGCGAGATGGGGCGGCCCTGCATGGCCCCGCCCCCGCCGTAGGCCGGCGGCGGCTGCTGGCCGTGCTGGGGCTGGCCGTACTGGGCCTGCTCGTACCCGGGCTGGCCGTATCCGGGCTGGCCCTGCGGGGTACCCGCCGGGCCTGACCCCGAGCCGGCCTCCCACGACTGACCTGGCCCGTCACCCTGAGGCATGCTCATGTGTTCCCCCGATCCACGCAAGGCCGCGGTGGCGGCTTGGCGGCTGGTGCCCACGTCCTGGCAAGCGTTCGGGATATCAGTACCCGCAGTGATCACGTAAACACACTTCAGCCCCTGGGGTGCCTTTAGCCCCAGAAGTGACTACGCCGCGTAGGCGACGGCCACCCCCGCGGCCAGGGCCGCGTTGTCCGCGATGAGCTGCTGGTTGACCTGCACGCTGCGGCCGCCGCTGAGCTCCTCGATGCGGGTGAGGATGGCCGGCGTGACCGCCTGGCCGGTGACGCCCAGCCCGGCTACCTCGCCCACGGCCTCGGCGATCAGGGCCTCGATGTCGAGCCCGTCGGCGGGCGGCCGGGCCAGCAGCAGGCCGCCGCGGCCGGCCAGTGCCCAGTGCGCGGCGGCGATGGCGGCGACCTCGGCCGGGCTGGATACCACGGCCGAGACGGCCGGGCCGCCGCCGGAGGTGTAGAACAGCGGCAGCGTGGCGGTGTTCCAGCCGAGCACGGGAATGCCCAGGGTCTCCAGCAGCTCGGCGGTGGCGCTGACGTCGAGGATGGACTTGGCCCCCGAGCACACCACCATCACCGGGGTGCGGGCGATCTGCGGCAGGTCACCGGAGATGTCCAGGCTGTCGGCGAAGCCGCGGTGGACCCCGCCGATGCCGCCGGTGGACATGAACCGGATGCCGGCCGCCGCGCTCACCGCGAGCGTCCCGCCGACGGTGGTGGCGCCGAGCGCGCCCTGGACGACGCAGGCCGCGATGTCGCGGGCGCCCACTTTGCGGGCGTCGGTCCCGGCGGCGGCGAACCGCTCGAGCTCGGCCGCGCCGAGCCCGACCCGGATCGTCCCGTCGATGATGCCGATCGTGGCCGGCACCGCCCCGGCCGCCCGGGCGCGCTGCTCCGCCGCCCGGGCCGCCAGCAGCCCGCGGCCGCCGGAGAACCCGTGCGAGACCAGGGTGGTCTCCATGGCCACCACCGGCCGGCCCCGCGCCAGCGCCTCCGCCACCTCGTCCGAGACGGCCGGCGCGAACGTCACGGCATGCCTCCCATGGTCGCCACGGCGCGGGCCGCCGCGGTCAGGCCGAGCTCGACGCCGCCCAGCAGGTACCCGGCCGCGAACGCGTCGCCCGCGCCGGTCGAGTCCACCGGGTCGGTCGCCGCCGCCGGATGCTCGCGCCCTCCGGCCCGGACTCCGCGGGCGCCGAGCTTGACCACGAGCTCCGGTCCGGGCAGGTCACCGATCATCGCCATCTCCGCCTCCGTGCCGAATACGACGTCCGGCCGCAGGCCGGCCAGCAGGCGGGCGAACCGGGCCGCGCCGTAGCCGGCCAGGGCCGCCGTCGAGGAAAGGTCAATGCTAAGCCGGGCCGACCGGGCGGCCGCGGCCGCCACCGCCGCGCGGGCCGCGCCGCTGATCGGGTCGGCGACCAGGCTGTAGGCGGGCAAGTGCAGCCAGCTGCAGCCATCCAGCCACTCGGCCCGCAGCTCGGCGGCCGGGAAGCTCGGCCCGACGCCGCGGTCGGTCAGCATGGACCGGGTCGTGCCGCCGTCCGATAGTGACACCACCACGCCGGTCCGGCCCTCGATGACGGGCCCGGCCAGCTCCACCCCGCGGCGGCCCAGGTCGGCCGCGACCAGCCCGGCGGCCAGGTCCGTGCCGCGGGCGCAGACCAGCCGGCTCCGGCCGCCGAGCGCCGCGACCCACGCGGCGACGTTGGCGGCCTGCCCGCCCGGCCCGGCCAGCGTGCGCGCGGGCGTGTCGGTGTCGGGCGCCACCGGGCCGAGGGGCCGGACGACGACGTCGAGGTGGGCATCGCCCAGGACGCAGATCACGCCTCAGGCTGCCACACGGCGCAGGTCAGGCGGGCAGGCGCCCGGCCGGGACGCTCACGCGGGCACGGACAGGACGACGATCGGCTTGGAGGTCGGCTGCTTGCTGCCGCCCGCCGGCTCGACTGTGACCGCGACCTGGTCGCCGCGCGGCGGGCCGGACGAGATGACCGGCGCCGTCGCGCCGCTCCTGGCCGCGGGCAGCAGGCCGTTGGCAATCGCGCCGCCGGCCGGGGTCAGCAGCCACAGCTCGTAGACCCGGGCGTGGGCCAGCGCGGGCAGGCCCGAGCTGGTGAAGACCATCTTGTCCAGGCTCGCCGACACCACCATCGTCGTGTGCCCGCCGAGGGCGGTGCGGCCCGACACGATCCGGGCGTCCGGCGCGCTGAGCACCGCGGTGACCTGGTGCTGCTGCGCCTCCACCCGGTCCAGGCGGCTCTGCTGCACGCCGACGGTGACGCCCAGCGCGATCGCGGCCGCGGCGGCCACCGCAGCCACCGGCACGGCCAGCCGGAACCGGCGGCGCGACCGGGCGCTCCCGTGCCGGTGCCGGGCGCGCGGCAGCGCGCCTTCCTCCTCCGGGTCCGCGTCCACCACCGGCGGGTGCTGGCGGGTCTGCGCGGCCGCCGTCAGCACGGCGGCCTTCATGCCGGGGGGCGGCGGCGCGGCGACGGCGACGGCCAGCCGGGTGGCCGTCGCCTGCATCCCGCGGACCTCGTGCGCGCAGGACGAGCAGCGGACCAGGTGCCGATCGAACCGCTCGCGCTCGGCGGGCTCGAGCGCGTCAACGGCGTAGGCGCCGGTCAGCGCGTGCAGGTCGGGGCGGAAGAACCTCACCACGTCACCCCCATGCAGTCGCGCATGCGGATGAGGCCGTCCCGGATCCGGGTCTTGATCGTGCCCAGGGCCACGTTCAGGAGCCCGGCCACCTCCCGGTAGGTGTAGCCCCCGTAGTAGGCGAGGGTGAGCGCCTCCCGCTGGATGTCGGTGAGGCTGGACAGGCACCGGCGGACCTGGGCCCGGTCGAAGTTGGTCTCGACCGCCTCCGCGACCTCGTCGATCTCGGCCGTCGCGGCCGCGGCCGCCGACTTCTTGTCCCGCTGCGCCTCCGCGGTCGCGGACCGCACCCGGTCCACCGCCCGGCGGTGGGCGATCATCATCACCCAGGTGGTGGCGCTGCTCCGGGACGGGTCGAAGCGCGAGGCGCTGCGCCACACCTCCAGGAGGACTTCCTGCGCGACCTCCTCCGACTGGGCCGGGTCGCGGACGACCTTGCGGATCAGCCCGAAGACCGGCCCGGCCAGCCGGTCATAGACCGCCTCGAAGGCGGGCTGGTCCCCGCGCGCGACGCGGGCGATGAGCTCGTCCAGGTCGCGGCCTCGCCCGCTCCCGCCAGCGTCATCGCCCACGTCGGAGGCGTGCTTGTACGGAGTGCTCATGTCTGTTATTCGAGCCCCGGGGCGGCGCGGATGCCTGCGCGCCGCGCCGGTCTTCGGGCCGGGCCGCTCACGGCGGGCCGCTCACCGGGACCCGCCGGCCGCGAAGGCCAGCTCGGGCACGAACAGCGGCGCCCACACCGTGCCCACCCCGGAGGCCAGGTCGTAGCCGGGCCGGGCGCTGAATCCGGTCACCGTGTTGGTCTTCCCGCCCTGCGGGAAGGCGACCGAGGTGTTGCCGCTGGTGACATCCGCGATACCCGGCGCCCGCTGGCCCGACAGCGTGTACAGCGCGGGGTTGATCAGCCCGAGCGGGTGACCGGCGACCTGGCTGGCCAGCGCGACGATGCCGGCGAACTCCGGCGTGGCCTCGCTGGTGCCGCAGGTCGGGTACCAGCCGGCCGGCTGCCCGGCGAAGCTCTGGTACATGTCGGCCGAGCCGTTGCAGGCCCCGCTCATCGAGACGTCCGGCACGCCCCGCTGGCTGCCGACGACCGAGGCGACGCTGTCCTGGTAGCCCGGGCGGCGGAAGATCACTGACTTGCCCCCGCCGCCGGCCAGGGCGTTCGGGCCGGGGGCGCCGAAGACGAAGTTCTGGGTCGGCACGTTGAAGGTGTCGTTCCAGACCGTGGCCGGGCCGGGCTGGCCGGAGCCCGCGAGGTGCAGCTGGGTGCCGCCCACCCCGGTCACCAGCGGGTCGCTGTCGGGCCACGAGGTCACCGGGTGCAGGTAGTAGGTCGAGCCGTCGAACTTCACGTCCGCCGCCCCGCTGTCGCCCGAGGCGGCCAGCACGGTGACGCCCGCCTTCGCAGCGGCGATGTAGGCGCCGCGCAGGTTCAGCAGCGAGGCCGTGGTCGGGAACGTCTGCTCGGTCGCGCTGAAGCTCTGGCTGATCACGCCGCCCAGGTGGTGGCTGATCACGAACTTCTCGGCCGTGACGATCTGCGGGAAGCCGGTCGTCCCCTCGTCCTCCGAGGTGGGCGTCTCGACCAGCAGGATGCTGGCGCCGGGCGCGATGGCATGGGCGTACTCGACGTCCAGGTCCGTCTCGCCGGCCCACCCGACCCGGTCGTCGGTCGGCTTGTACGGCGGCACCTTCCCGGCGGGCTGGATGACCCGCAGCGACGGCGGCGCCGGGAGCCCGGCGGCATTGTCGAACACGGCCAGGTCGTGGGCGACCGTCGGCGACCCGAAGGAGTCGACGATGACGATGGTCTGGCCGGCGCCGGTGATGCGGCGGCGGTAGAGCTGCGGCAGCCCGTAGGCCTGCTCGATCTGGCCCGGCAGGTAACAGGCGATCTTGAAATGCTGCTCGCAGTACGCGGTGCTCGGCGGCACCGCCAGGGCGGTGTGGGCCGCGTGAATCGCGTCGGGGGTGATCACGACGGCCGGCGCGGGCGCGTGACCGGCCGACGAGGCCAGCGCGGCGGGCCCGGCGGCCACGCCGGCCAGGGCAAACGTGGTTCCGCCGAGCAGAGCAGATCCGGCGGCAGCCGCCGCAAACCGGCCAGGGCGCAATCCGGCCTCCCAAGAGTGGGCAGGCCTTCGCGGCCTGCCGGTCGGCGACAGCATAAGCGCAGCATGGCCGCGTCTACGGGAGAAGTTGTCGGCAATTTCCGGCATCGCAAACCTTGACCGGCCGGCGGCCCGGATTCCGGCCCCCGGTGGGACCGCGTACCGTGGTCCCACCGGCGGATCGGAGACGGCCCGATGAAGCTCAAGCTGGACCTGCACGAGATCTACAACCGCGGCCACGACATCGACCGCGCGCTCCGCGACATCATCGACGAGGCGGTCCGGACCAAGGCGCCGCTGGTCGAGATCATCCCCGGCAAGGGCTCCGGGCAGCTGAAGAAGCACGTGCTCCGGTTCCTGGACCAGAAGGAGATCAAGGCCCTGTACCACCGGGTCGAGAAGGACTCCAAGAACTTCGGCCGCGTCTTCGTCCACTTCCGCTGGAAGTAGCGGCCCGCTCCTACTCACCTGCGACGGTGGCGCACCACGCGCTCTGACCTGCGAAGTGATGTCTTGTCGCTTCTCGTCAGTTCGGGCGGTCTCACAGCCCCATGTGCCCTGGATGTGCCCTGGCAAGTCCCTTGTAGGGCTCTCGCCTACAAGCAAGATCGCCGTCAAGCCACGATTGACGTCAACTTGGCGGTACAGCCCTTCGCCATGTCCCAGCATCAAGCTCGGCGGCTATCCCCGTCTGAACTTCGCGCCACAAGTGACGCAGAGGATGATGTCGTTCGGCGACATGGCTCCCGCCATGGCACCGATGGCCGCACCGACTGCTCCACCTGCCAAGAAGCCGCCGACAGCCGTCGTGCCG
>DASYBB010000173.1:0-2834 GCA_036501025.1 Streptosporangiaceae bacterium | reverse complement strand
CGGCGGGCCGCCGGGTCCGGCATCGCGACCGGCCATTGCACCTCTCACGCCGTCGTGTTTACTATTATGAACGATTCATCATCTATGCGACTTACAACTGTACCCCTCGCCGGCAGGATGCCATGACGAAGATCGCGGTCGTCGCGCTCGGCGGCAACGCCCTGACCCGGGCGGGCCAGTCGGGCAGCTATGACGAGATGATGGCCAACGCGGCGGCCATGGCCACGGCAATCAACGACGTGCTCGAAGCCGGCTGGCGAGTGGTGGTCGTGCACGGCAACGGGCCCCAGGTCGGGAACATGGCGCTCCAGCAGGAGGCCACGTCCGCGGTGCCCGCGCAGCCGCTCGCGCTGCTCGGCGCGATGACCCAGGGCATGCTGGGCAGCGTCATCGCCCGGGCGATCGACCTGCTGCGCGGCCGCGGCACCGCGACCGCGCTGGTCACGCACATGACCGTGGACCCGGCCGATCCCGCGTTCGGCGCGCCGTCCAAGCCGATCGGGCCGTTCTTCGAGCCCGCCGAGGCGGAGCGGCTGGCCCGGCGGGCCGGCTGGGTGGTGCAGCCGGATTCCGGCCGCGGCTACCGCCGGGTGGTGGCCTCGCCGCAGCCGGTCGGCGTGATCGAGATCGAGGCGCTGCGCGCGCTGGTCGAGGCGGGCCACCTGGTCATCGCGGGGGGCGGTGGCGGGATCCCGGTCCTGGCCGCGGACCCCTGCCGGGTTGTGGACGCGGTCATCGACAAGGACCGGGCCGCCTGCCTCATCGCCCGGCAGCTCGGCGCCCAGGCCCTGCTCCTGGTCACCGCGGTGGACCGGGTGATGCTCGACTACGGCGCGCCCACGGAGTCGAGCCTGGGCACGATCTCGGCCGACCAGGCGGCCGGCTACCTGGCCGAGGGACAGTTCCCGCCGGGCAGCATGGGCCCCAAGATCGAGGCGGCGCTGCGCTTCCTGGACCAGGGCGAGCTTGCGGTGATCACCTCGGCCGCCCTGCTGGGGGCGACGCTGGCCGGCCACGGCGGGCCGTCCGGCACCCGCATCGAGCGGGCGGCCTCGCAGAGCGGGCAGGCGCGATGACCGTCAGCCGGATCCTGGCCTTCCCCGGCGCGTACCGGGATTCCCTGCTGCTGCTGGGCGCGACCCGGGCGATGCAGGACAGCGAGGACGTAACCTGGGCCAGCGCGGCGATGGCCACGCCGACCGTGGTGGATGACCTGGAGGGGCGCGGCTTCCCGCCGGACAGCCTGGCCGACGCGGACGCCAACGCGCTGGTGCTGGCGGTGGAGGCGGCCGAGGATCCGGCCGCCAGCCAGGCCCTGGACCGGGGACGGGCGCTGCTGTTCGCCGAGGCCGGTCCCGACCGCGAGGACGCGGCGGCCAGCGGTCGAAGGGGCCAGCCGGAGCCGCGCACGGTCGGCGAGGCGGCCCGGCTGCTGCCGGAGGCGAACGTGGCGGTGGTGTCGGTACCCGGCCCGTACGCCACGATCGCCGCCCACTCCGCCTTGACCGCCGGGCTGCACGTGCTGCTGTTCAGCGACAACGTGCCGGTGTCCGACGAGGTGACGCTGAAGCGCCGGGCCAGCGGGCTTGGCCGGCTGGTGATGGGCCCGGGCGCGGGCACGGCCATGCTCGGCGGCGTCGGCCTCGGCTTCGCCAACGCGGTCGGCACCGGGCCGGTGGGCGTCGTCGCGGCCGCGGGCACCGGCGCGCAGGAGGTCATGACGCTGCTGGACCGCTGGGGCATCGGCGTATCCCAGGTCGTCGGCGTGGGCGGCCGCGACCTGTCGGCCCAGGTGGGCGGGCTGATGGCGTGGGACGCCGTCCGGGCGCTTGACGCCGATCCCGGCACCGAGGTCATCCTGCTGGTCTCCAAGCCACCGGACGAGGACGTGGCCCGGACGGTGATCGGCGCCAGCCGGAGCACCCCGGTGGTCGCGGCCTGCCTGGGCATGTCGGCGCCGGACGGCATGCTGGCGGGTGCCTCCCTAGCCGCCACGCTCGAGGGCGGCGCGCTGCGGGTCGCGGAGATCCTCGGCCGGGCCACGCCGGACCTCGGCGGCGGCCCCGGCCCCGAGGCCGAGGCCGCGATCGCGCGGGTCGGGGCCGGCCGCACGGCGGTGCGCGGCTTCTTCACCGGCGGCACGCTGTGCTACGAGGCCCAGGTGATCCTTTGCCAGGCGCTCGGGCCGGTGTACTCCAACATCCCGCTGCGTCGCGATTTCGGGCTGCCCGCGCCGGACGGGGCGCACATCTGCCTGGACCTCGGCGAGGAGGAGTACACCAAGGGCCGACCGCACCCGATGATCGACCCGGCCGCGCGGCGGGAGATCCTGAGGGAGCGGGCGTTCGGCCCGGACGTCGCGGCGGTGCTGCTGGACGTCGTGCTCGGCTACGGCTCGCACCCCGACCCGGCCGGGGAGATCGCCGGGACCTGCGCCGACATCGTGGCCGCCGGGGCGGCGGTGGTCTGCTACGTGCTCGGCGCGCGCGCCGACCAGCAGGGACTCGACCGGCAGCGGGCCACACTGGCCGAGGCGGGCGCGATCGTCACCGAGAGCGCGGCGCAGGCGGCCAGGACCGCGGCCGCGATCGCGCTGCGCTCTGCTCATGGAAGTCATGGGGGCCAGGGCCAGAACCCTGACGCCACCACGGTGCGCCCGTGACGGCGGGGACGCAGGCGCCCGTCGGGCTCGTGACCTACTCGGTCAAACCGCGCGGCGGCGTGGTGCACACGCTGGCGCTGGCCGAGGCGCTGCACGCGGCCGGGTACCCGGTCCGGGTGATCGCGCTCGGCGACCCCGCGGCGGGCTTCTTCCGGCCGGTGGCGGCGCCGTT
>DASYBB010000172.1:0-10855 GCA_036501025.1 Streptosporangiaceae bacterium | reverse complement strand
CGGCGCTGCTGCTGGCGCGGATGGGGCGGACGGCGGGGCTGCCGCGGATGGGGCGGCGGCCGGCGCGGGCCTGCGCGGGGCGGCCGGCTGCGGGCGCCGGGCCATGATCGGCCCGTACCGCCGCGAGATCACGATGATCTCCACGGCCGGCAGCGCCAGCCCGGCCAGCGCCAGCCCGAGCTCTTCCGGTGTGACGTCATACAGCCGGACCCGGTACTGCGGGTCCTTGCGGCGCGGCTCCGTCAGCCGCGGCGTGCCCCGCCCCAGGCCGAACGGCATGATCAGCATCGTCGACCACAGCAGCACCTGCCGTATCGGGCCGCGGCGCCGGACGATCCGCGCGGCCGGGCCGAGCGAGATCTCCACCACCAGCCCGTAGTGCCGGGGCTCGATCCGGAGCTGCCGCACGTCCGACCACCACAGGTGGGCCTGCCGGTTCCGGGGCCGCTTGCGCTCCCTCCGCAGGCCCAGCCGGATGCCGTTGCGGTCCGCGCGGAACGCGGGCTGCCGGATCGTGGCCAGCACGGCGCTGACCGTGATCCCCGCGATGAGCAGGCCGGCGGTCAGCGTCCCGCCGTACCACCACGGCATGGGCCCGAGGACCCGCAGCCAGGCCAGCCAGGCCGCAGCGAAGATGGCCGCGACCCAGACCGGGAACAGCAGCGCGAACCCGCGCGGGTACCTGGTGCTCGGGCCGCGGACAAGTGCTGCGAAACTGTCGTCCAAGGCACCCTCCCGCATGTCCCCGAGATGCTGGCTTCTCTACCTGATGCTCTGGCATATCGCGCTATCCGGCAAGTGCCCGATGCGCCGCAATCCGCCGTACTGCCTGGTTACGCGGCTAAAGAGAGCGGGTCAAACTGCCGACAGCCGGGCCGCCCGGCGGGCGCGATCATGGCCCGCAACGGCTCACGCTCCGCCCGCCAGCGCGGCCTCCAGCGGCCTCCGGTTGCGCAGCAGCCACGCGGCCGAACGCGCCCGCCACGCCATGGCCCACAGCGCGACGGGGTGAGCGGTCAGCTCGGGCATGACGGCCGCCTGGTCGGCTTCGGCCGCGGTATCGGAGACGACGAACTCGACGATCCGGTCGAAGAACCCCCGGCGCTGCGGCGCGCTCAGGCCGTAGGCATCGACGATCGCGGCCAGCTGGCGGGCCCGGTCGGCCACCGGCGGCAGGCCCTCGATCTCGGCCACGATGTCGTCGTGGAGCTTCGCGTTCAGCCAGCACAGCTGGGCCAGCTCGGTCAGCGGGTCGACCGGGCCCGCGACTTCCCAGTCGATGAGCGCGACCGGCAGGCCGCCCCGGGCGACGATGTTCCACGGCGCCACGTCGCAATGACCGATCACGGTGCCCGGCCCGCCCAGATCCCGGCCGTGCCACGGCATCCACAGCGCGTCGGCCGGCGGGCGGAACGAGCCTGTCGCGCGGTGCAGGTCGCGCAGCAGCGTGCCGAGCTCGGCGACCCCGTCCAGGCTCCAGGGCCCGGGCTGAGTGAACTCGCCCTCGATGTAGGTGAGCGTCTCGCGGCCGTCCGCGTCGAAACCCGAGCCGACCGGGCGCGGCGCGGCGCCGAATCCGGCCGCCTCGAGGTGGCGCAGCAGCGCATGCACCGTAGGCGTCCACGGGCCGGCATTGCGGATGACCGTATTACCCCGGCGGTGCACCAGCGTGCGCCCGCCGCCCTCGAGCAGCACCGCGTCCTCAGGTGAGGTCATGGCCCATTGTCGGGCGATCCGGCGCCCAAGCTCCATTGCTTTTAGCGGTCGTGCAGGCTGCCCAGTCCGGCCGGAATGAGGGAGTATGGCCGGGATAAGGGAGTAGGGCTGGGATGAGATCGCCGCCGGGACCGCTGCGCAGCCGAAATTTTCAGCTCCTGGTGGCCTGCGATGTGGTCTCCCTGGCCGGTACCTCCATCGCCAGCGTCGCGATTCCCTTCGCCGTCCTGTCGATCCACGGCTCCGGCAGCGACGTCGGCTTCGTGGCCACCGCCGGGCTCCTGCCCCTGGTCCTGTTCCTCTTACTCGGCGGCGTGGTCGCCGACCGGCTGCCGCGCCATCAGGTCATGATCGCCGCCGACCTGCTCCAGAGCGCGGCCCAGACGGCGGCCGCTGTCGTCGTGCTGACCGGCACGGCGCACGTCTGGGAGTTACTGGTCTGCGCGGCCCTGTGCGGCACCGGCCTCGGCTTCTACTACCCGGCCTCGACCGGGCTGCTGCCCCAGACCGTCCCCGCTGATCAGCGGGCGCAGGCCGTCGCCATCGACCGCGTCGGGCGCAACGGCGCCAACATCGCCGGGACGGCGTTCGGCGGCATCGTCGTCGGCCTCGCCGGGCCGGGCTGGGGGCTGGCCGCCGATGCCGCCAGCTTCGCCGTGGCCGCCCTGCTGCGGGCCGGCATGCGGCTGCCGGGCCGGTCGCCGTCGCCGGGGTCGGCGAGCGTCGTGCTCGAGTTGCGGGAGGGGTGGCGCGAGTTCGCCTCCCGGCGCTGGCTGTGGTCCATCGTGCTGCAGTTCGCCGGCATCACGGCCGTCGTCAGCGCCATGGTCAGCGTCCTCGGTCCCGTCGTCGCCGACCGGAGCCTGGGCGGCCCGCGCAGCTGGGGATTCATCCTGGCCGGGTATGCCGTCGGGTCGGTCATCGGCGGCGTCGCCATGATCAGGTTCCGGCCCGCCCGGATGCTGCTGGCCGCGACCATCGGAGTGCTGGTCCTGCCGTTATTAATCTTCGCCCTGGCGGTCCCGCTGGCGGTCCCGCTGATCATCGCCACGGCCCTCATCATCGGGGCCGGCGGCGAGCTGTTCAGCGTGAGCTGGGTGACCACCATGCAGCAGGAGATCCCGCCGGCCGCGCTCTCGCGGGTGTCCTCCTACGACGCGCTCGGCAGCTTCGCGTTAGCCCCAGTCGGCACCGCCGTGGCCGGCCCGCTGCTGACCGCCTTCGGTCCGGCCGCGGTGCTCGACGCCGGCGGCGTGCTGATCGTCCTGCTCACCTTGATCATCCTCATGGTCCCGGAGGTCAGGCACCTGCGCCGCCGGCCGGTGCCCGGCCCGGAGCCGTGATCGCGGCCCGCCCGCCGGGCTAGTAGGCACGTCCGCCGGGCTAGCGCGCCCGCCCGCGGGCTCTCAGGCCCGCCTGCCGGGCTAGTGCGCCCGCCCGCCGGGCTGTCAGGCCCGCCTGCCGGGCTAGTAGGCCCGGCCGAACAGGACGCGCTTTCCGTAGGCCGAGGGGCGCCCGCAGCGGATGCAGGGGCCGGTCTCAGGCTCGCCGTCCAGCGGGATGCAGCGCGGGGTGGCGGTGGTCGCCGCCTTGATCTCGTCCTCGCAGGCCCGGTCGTCGCAGGCCAGCGCGAGCGCCCAGCCGACCGCGACCGCGGCGGCGAACTCCGGCCAGGCATCCGCGCGGACCGTCCGCTGGTCCCGGAACTCGGTGGCCCGCTGCAGCAGCATCGCCTGGAACGCGGTGAGCTCGAAGGACAGGCGGGCCGGCGCGGAGTCCAGGGACAGGGATTCCTTCCCGCCGCGCTCCGGGCCGCCGCCCGCGGGCCCGCTTGCCTGGCCGTTACCCAGCCGCCGGGCCATCACGACCGTGCCCGCCGCCAGGTCGCGCGGGCCGAGCTCGAGCCGGATCGGCACGCCGCGCAGTTCCCAGTCATTGAACTTGAACCCGGGGGAGAGGTGCGGGCGGTCATCGACGTGCACCCGGATGCCCAGCTTGGTCAGCCGGCGGGCCAGGTCGGCCGCCGCGGCCGCGACCGCCTCATCCGGCTCGCCGCGGGTGATCGGCACGATGACCACCTGGTGCGGGGCCAGCGCCGGCGGCAGCACGAGTCCCTTGTCGTCGCCGTGCGCCATGATCACGCCGCCGATCATGCGGCTGCTCATCCCCCAGGATGTCGTGTGGCAGAGCTGGACGGTGTTGTCGGGCGCCGTGTACTCGATCCCGAAGGCCCGCGCGAAGTTCGTCCCCATGTCGTGCGACGTGCCTGCCTGCAGGACCCGGCCGTCGCGCATCATCGCCTCGATGGTGAAGGTCGCGGCCGCGCCCGCGAACCGCTCGCCGGGCGTCTTCTCCCCGGCGATGACCGGCATCGCGGCCACGTCGGTGGCCAGGCTGGCGTAGCTGCGCAGCGCCAGCATCACCTCGTCCTGGGCCTGCTCCGCGGTGGCGTGGGCGGTGTGGCCCTCCTGCCACAGGAACTCCGTCGTCCGCAGCAGCATCCGCGGCCGCAGCTCCCAGCGCACCACGTTGGCCCACTGGTTGAGCAGCAGCGGCAGGTCCCGGTGGGAGCTGATCCACCGGGCCATCATCTCGCCCACGATCGTCTCCGAGGTGGGCCGGATGACGAGCGGCTCGTCCAGGTCCTTGCCGCCGGCGTGCGTCACGACGGCCAGCTCCGGGGCGAAGCCGGCCACATGCTCGGCCTCGCGCCGCAGGTAGCTCTCCGGGATGAGCAGCGGGAAGTAGGCGTTGAGGTGCCCCGTCTCCTTGATCCGGCGATCGAGGTCAGCCTGGAGCAGCTCCCAGATCCGGTACCCGTACGGCCGGATGACCATCGTGCCGCGCACCGGGCCGTGCTCAGCGAGCTCGGCCTTGATGACCAGGTCGTTGTACCAGGCGGAGAAATCCTCGCCCTGCGGCGTCACGCCGCGCTCGTCGCGTGCCATGCAGGTCAGGCTAGGCCCTGGCGCGGCCGGCCGCCGACCGCATTTCCGGCCGCCCGCGGCGGCCCGCCTGCTGATCATCTCGCTCGGAGCCGGTGCCCTGACCAGCCAGAACTTCCGATGAAGTAGCGGGTGCGGCCGGCGGTACCGCATGATGTAGTGACTTTGACCGGGCGAATTGCCGCGTCAGCCTCAGGAGTGACTCACGTCATGAGCACCGGATGGCCGCAGGATCAGGTTGCGCCATCGGGCCCTGACGACGAGGATTCCTGGCCGCCGGAGGGTGGCGGCGGCGCGGCGAACCCGAGCACTCGGCGGCCGGCTGACCGGTCCGGAAGCCAGCCGCCCGGCGATCAGCCGCATGGCGAGCCGGCGTCGCCCGGGCGGTCCGCGGGCAAGCCCAGTCGCCGGGACCGGCGCGGCCAGGCCGAGGGCCGGGACCGGGACGCGGCCGGCGACGGCGATGACGACTACGAGTGGATCCAGTTCCTGACCGGGGGCCGGGCTAGCGCGCCTGACTCGACCGCCCCGCCCCAGCGCTCAACCCGGGCGGCCCCGTCTCCCTCGCCGCGCAGCGCGGCGCCTTACGGCGGACCCGCCGGGGCAACCGAGGCGCCGCCCGGCGAATCCCGGCCCAGCCGCCCGGCCCACGGACTGCTCGGCCGCCGGCCGCCAGGCCCCGCCCCGGAGTACGACCAGCCGTACCGGAGCCCGGCCGACCCGCGCGACGCCCAGCCCATTTCCCGCTTCACGCCCGACACCGGCGCGCCGCCCGAGCCGCCTGTCGACCGTTCCCGGCCGGCGGACCGTTCGGGACCCGCCGATCGTTCTCGGTCCGCTGACCGTTCGGGGGCCGCCGATCGTTCCCGGTCCGCGGACCATTCGGGACCTGCGGACCGTTCGGGACCTGCGGACCGCTCAGGACCTGCGGACCGCTCAGGACCTGCGGACCGCTCAGGACCTGCGGACCGCTCAGGACCTGCGGACCGCTCGGGACCCGCCGACGGCGCCGGGTCTGTCGACCACGCCTGGCTCGCCGAGCCCGCTGACCGCGCACGGACGGCCGATGAGCCGGCGGCTGAGCGGCGGCCCGGCCGCCCAGGTCACGGTCTACTCGGCCGCCGATCGCACCGGGCCGGCCCTGAGCCGGACGAGCAGGAACAGCCGTCGCGCCGGCAGGCTGCCCGCCCGCCCGATGCCCCGTTCACGCCGCCCGCCCGCCGGCTCCCGGAGCCAGGCGCCGGCCGCCGGCGCGCGGGCAGTTCCGATCCCGACCTGGACCAGACTGCGGCCTGGAACCTCGGCCCGGACTCCGGCCGGGACTTCGGCCCCGCCGCTGACCCGCGGCGCCCCAGCGCGGCCGCGCCGGACGGCGCCGCCACTGACCCGCGGCGCCGAAGCGCGGCCGCGCCGGACGGCGCCGGACGGCCAGCTTCGCGGCTGCCCGACTCGCCCGAACCCGATTTCGGGCGAGCAGCCGAGGCCCGGCCTGCGCCGCCCGCCGACGCGGATCCGGGACGTCGCGGCGGCCGACGGGCGGCACGCGACGCCGACCCGAGTTCCGGGCGGCGGGGCCGCGGCCGCCGGGGCAAGGATGCCGCATCGGAGCCACAGCCCGAGCCTCGGACTTCAGCCGACGACTTCGGCGCCCGAGCCGGCCGCCGCGGCTCGCGCTCCCACCCGCCGGACTCCGGGCCGGAGGCCGCGCCCTGGCCGCCGCCTAGCACTGGCGCCGCTTTCGGCCAGTCCACCGCGCCGCGGCCGGGCGACGCCGGCCCCGACTTCGGCCGGCGGCCCGCTTCGCGGGGCCGGGACGATAGCGGCCCGGACCTCGGGCGGCAGCCGGGTTCGCAGGGTTCAGGCGACGGCGGGCACGGATCGGGTCGGCGAGCCGCGTCGCCGCCCACTGACATCGGCTCCAGCCGGGATCGGCGCGCTGAGTCGCGGGCACCGTATCAGGACGCGCGAGGCCACGGCCGGCAGGCTGACCGGCCGGCAGCGCCTGGCGCCGGGCGGGCCTACACCCCGCCCTCCCACACCCCGCCGTCCCACACCCCGCCGTCCCACACCCCGCCGGCCGATGGCTCGTCGCGGCCGGGCGCGGCCTGGGGCCTGGGGTCTTCGCCGAGTGACCGCGACCCGGCGTCGTCGGCTGGGTCGTCGTCGGCTTGGCCGACGGCCGCCGAGCCCGGATCGGCGGAGTGGACCAGCCCGGGCTTTCCGCGGGTCGACCGCCAGGGCTTCCCGACCCCGCTGGGTGAGGTGCGGCCTGCCGACGGCGGCGCGGGTTTCCCCGGCGCGGCCGAGCGCGGCTTCCCGCCGGTCCCGGGTCCGGCCACCGGGCCGCGCCCGGCAGTAACGGGCCCGCGCCCGGCGGCCACCGGCTCGCGGCCGGCCGTAACCGGTCCGCATGCGGCGGTTACCGGCCCGAGGGCGGCCGTGACTGGCCCGCGTCCGGCCGCTGCCGGGCCGCCTCGAGATGCCGCTGGGCGGTATGGGGCGGCCACCGATCCCGGAATGGCGGCCGCGGAACTGCGCTGGCCGGGCACTGATGACGCGGCCGGCCTCGCCCCTGGCGACACCAGGACGTCCCGGCGGCAGGCTCCGGACGGGAGCCGCAGCATCCCCGTCACCGGAGCCGCCCCCGGCGGCTGGGTGGGCCGGCCCGGCGCCGCGGGAGCGGCCGACGAGACGCGGCTGGACGACCTGAGCGACCCCGGCCCGGCACTCGGCAAGGCCCGCAGCAGGCGCGGCGCCGCGACCGCTCCGGCGCCCGAGGCACCCGCCAAGCGGGGCCGCCGGGACCAGAAGCCGCCCAAGGTCAAGTCGAAGCGGAAGGCGCGCGGCCGCGGCCAGGACAGCGACCTCACCGGCGCCGACGCAGCGGCCGCACTTACCCCGGCGGCATTCAGGTCGGCCGCCCCCGCCCCGGGCGGCCTGGGATCCGCCGGCCCGGGATCGGCCGCTCCGGCCGCAGCCGTGGCAGCGACCGCCAGCCCCGCGATCGGCGCCCCGCCGCGTCCCGCGTCCCGGCCCGGCGAGCCGGAGCGCCCGGCCGCTCAGCCGACGGCCCCGGAGCGAGCCCGGCCTCAGCCAGGGTCCTCAGGCCAGCAGCCAGCGACTCAGCGCCCCGCCGCGCGAGGCACCGGGACGGCGAACGAGCGCAAGGCCGCCGGCCGTTCGGGACGCCGGACCGGCCGACGGCGAGCCCGCCGCCTGTACGTGGCCGCCGGCGGCGTCGCGGTGATCGCCGGCGCCGCCGTGGCGTTCGAGATGCTCCAGGCCGGCGGGCCCACCGGGCCCGTGCACCAGATCGTGACGCCCACGCGGATCGGCACCTACGCCCAGGCGCCGGCCCTGGCCGCGAGCATGAAGGCCGCCCAGGTGCGCCGCAGCATCGTGGCCCAGAGCAACGGCGAGGCCAGCAACGTCGTCGCCGCCGTCTACGAGAGCACGGCCAGCCAGCCCAGTGCGAGCCCCAGCCCCGGTCACGGCAGTACCGCGCCCGGCGGCGCCGGCTCGAGCAGCGTCAGCCCGACCGCTCCCGGCGGCACCTCGCAGATCGTGCTGTTCATTGGCGGCAATCTCTCCGGCACCTCGGCCAGTTCGTTCATCACCAGCTTCATCGGCAAGCTGCCCGGCGCGGTCACCACGGCCGCCGGGCCGCTCGGCGGCGAGGCGGCCTGCGTGCCGAGCGCGGGCGGCAACCCGGCCGAGTGCGCGTGGGCCGACAACGACACCTTCGGCCTGGTCGCGTCGCCCACGCTGGACGCCCAGGCGCTCGCCAGCGAGTTGCGCCAGATGCGACTCCAGGTCGAGCACCGAGCACACCGGCCATAGCGGGCGGCAGTCGCCAGACGGGCAGCGTTCTGGCTGGTGGGCTGGATCTTGTGGGTACTAGTTGTCGCCGTCTCGCTTGTCCTGCGAGCCGTCCAGCGGCCGGGGGCGGCGCAGCGAGAGGCGGGCGATGGCGATCGCGATGGCGCCGGCCAGCACGGCCAGGCCCGCCAGCTGCCCGCCGATAAGCCTCGGATCGAGCGGAACGATGGACGAGGCCGTTTCCGCGTTGCTGGCGCGGCCCGGCTGCGTCCGGGCGGGCGGGAAGCCGATGGTGGGTGAGCTACCGCCTGAATCCGGTGCCACGGTGGGGAACAGGCCCGCGGGGTTGCCGGCGCCGCCCGTCGGGACGGGGAGCCCGGCCAGGGGCGGGAACGTTCCGGGGGGCAAGCCCACTCCCTGGCCGGACCCGGGTGCGCCGGTCCCGCTCGAGGATTGGGCCTTTACGGCCAGGGAGCCGGTCGCGCTGCCGGACAGCACGTCCTTCCCCGTCGCAGTCGCGGTGAGCTTGACGTGCTCGGTGCTCGTGGCGGCCGGCTCGACGGCGGAGACGACTTGCAGCTCGTCGGACTGGTTGGCCGGGAGCGTGCCGAGGGCGCAGGTCGCACCGCTCGCCTTCGGGCAGATGGTGAATTTCGGGGCGCCGATGCTCTTGGCCGTCGCGACCTTGGCCGCGACTGTGACGGAGCTGCTGGCGCCGTGGGAACTCCAGACCCAGACCACGAAGCCGGCCGTGTGGCCCGGCTCGACGTCCGCCGATCCGGACAGGGACTGGACCTGGACGCAGAGCTGCGCCTCGCTCGGCGAGGGCGACGGGCTCGGGCTGGTGCTCTTTGGCGGGCTCGGGCTGGGGCTGGGCGAGGTACCTGAGGGCGTCGGGGTGGGAGTCTTGGTCGGCGTGGGGGTGGTCGACGGCGGATCACTGGCCGGCGGGGGGGCCTGGCTGGCCGTGGCCGTGTCGGTCGGCGTGTCGATCGGGCCCGCGGACGGGATCGTGCTCTCGGAGATCGTGGGCGTCGGGTCCGGGGCGGCACTGCCGGACGGGGCGGTGGTGGACGCCGAGGGACTGACCGCCGCCGCGAGGACCGCGGCCTGTGGTCGCTTGGCGCACGCCGACGGGGCGGCCGCCGCCGTTCGTGAGCTCAGCTGCCCGACCGAGGCGCCGAAGACATTGGAGCTCATTGTGAGCAGCAGGAAGCCAGCAATGCCGCCCACCGCCGCCGGCCGGACGACCGAGGATGCCTTCACCAGCACGCCCTCGCCTTCGTGGCTGCGCCGGCCTCAAGATTGGTGCTCACCATGTCCCTCACAACTATGCCCATCAAACTGAAGATGCCCCAGCAACTGCCGTTCGACACCTCGATAGGAGCCGCCCGGCGGGCGCCCGGCCGCCGGGCCCGGCTTCGCTGCGCGCGCCGGAAGGATCACGCCTTGTCTCCCTCTGATGTCCTGACCAGGGCTGCTCGCCCGCCTGATCGGGTCCTGCGCTACGGGCCCGGTCATGAGCAATTCGCTGACCTGAGACTGCCGGTTCGGTCCGAAGGGGCAGAAAATTCATCCGGTTCGGCGGCGGAATGGCGGCCTGAATGGCCGGTGGTGATCTTCCTACACGGCGGGTTCTGGCGATCGGCCTTCGACCGCACCCACACCGGGCCGCTGGCCGAGGCCCTCGCATCGGCCGGGTTCGCGGTATGCACCCCAGAGTACCGGCGCACCGGCCAGCCGGGCGGCGGCTGGCCGGGCACTTTCGACGACGTCGCCGCCGCGGTCGATGCGCTGCCGGGACTGGTGGCCGCCGCGGCCGGGGGGCGGGCGGACCTGAGCCGGGTGGTGCTGGCGGGGCACTCGGCCGGGGGGCACCTGGCGCTGTGGGCGGCGGGTCGGGGGGCACCGGGGGCGCTGGCCGGGGTGGTCAGCCTGGCCGGAGTGTGTGACCTGGCGGCGTGCTTCCGGCTCGGGCTGGGCGGCGATGCGGCCGGAGCGCTGATGGGCGGCGGGCCGGATCTTCATCCCGAACGCTACCGGGCCGCGGACCCGGTGGGCCTGCTCCCTACGGGGGTCCGGGTGCGGCTCGTGCACGGGACGGCTGACGACCGGGTGCCCGCTGAGCTGAGCGTCTTGTACGCCGAGCGGGGGCGGGGCGCGGGGGATGACGTGACGTGCGCGCTGCTCGACGGGTTCGGGCATTTTGAGGTGATTGACCCGCTGTCGGGGGCGTGGAGTGCGGTGGTGGCGGCGTTCTGGGAGGCAGCGGGGGAGGCCGGGGAGCCGGGACCGGGCGGAGGGGGGCCGGGGGCGACGCGGTAGGTCCGTTTTCGTGTATGCTCTCCAGCGCGGTGCTGCGATGCGGCGGGCGG
>DASYBB010000171.1:0-27033 GCA_036501025.1 Streptosporangiaceae bacterium | reverse complement strand
GGCCGCGAGCGCGGCGCCGGCCGTCTCGGCGGCGGCCAGCGTGTTCTCCGTGACGTTGTGGGTGCCGCTCTCCACGATGGCGCGCTGGAACAGCCCGCGCGCGCCCGGCGAGGCGAGCTGGGCCAGCACGCTGACCCCGCCGGCCGACTCGCCCGCGATGGTCACGTTGCGCGGGTTGCCGCCGAAGCCCGCGATGCCGCCCGCGACCCAGCGCAGCGCGGCCTGCTGGTCCATCAGCCCGTAGTTGCCGGCGTCGCCGGCCGGGGTGGCCAGGGGCGCGTCGGCCAGGAAGCCCAGCGCGCCCAGCAGGTACTTGATGGTGACGACGGTGATCCCGTCGCGGACCAGCGCGATCGGGTCGTAGTCGTCGCCCTCGCCGGTGACCAGCGCGCCGCCGTGGATCCACACCAGCACCGGGCTGGCGCCGGGCCGGGCGCCCGCCGGGGCGAACACGTTCACGAACAGGCAGTTCTCCGACGTGCTGGCCTCGCCGAACGCCGAGGCGGACTGCGGGCAGTGCGGCGCGAACGCCGTGGCCGGCCGGACGCCGCGCCACGGCGCGGGCGGCTCCGGCGCGTGCCAGCGCAGGTTCCCGGTCGGCGGGGCGGCGTAGGGGATGCCCAGGAACTCCCGGACCCCGCCGCTGACCTCGCCCCGGACCGCGCCGAAGCGGGTCAGGACCACCGGGCTCGCGACCGGAGCCGCGGCGGCCGGGCGGGCGGCCGCGCCCGCGGCCGGAGGGCCGGCGGCCAGCGCGCCCACGGCGAGCACGGCGGCCGCCGCAGATCCTAAGAGCCGCACGGCAGCTGCGCGTTTCGGCATGGGCGCTTCACATCCCGCGGCCCCGTGGGTGTGCTAACAAGGTCCGCACATATGGTGACCGTCGTGACGGTATGCGTCAACCCCCCGGGACCTGGCCGTCCGGCCCGCCCGGCCGGTAGTGCTGCTCGATCCGGTCGAGGATGGCCTCCAGCGTGAAGGCGAAGATGTCGTCGTCGGACAGCCGGATCGACAGCGGCGCGAGCGAGACGACCGTCGGGTAGGCGGCGGCCGGGAGCTCGGCATAGAGCGCGCGGCGGGCCGCGGCCGTCGGCCGCAGCCGGCGCGACCGGCCGATCCGGGCCGCCACCGCGCCGAGCACGTGCCGGGTGAGCAGGGTGTAGATGTCGCTGGCATCCTGCGGCGAGTACCTGTGGGCCATGTGGTGGGTGAGGGCCAGCTCCCTGGACCGCATCGAGTTCGGGCCGAGCATCGGGTACTTGCCCAGCAGCGGGGCCAGGGCCGGGCGGCGCAGCCAGACCTGGCGGTGATCGCGGCTGAACTGGGCCGCGCCCGCCCGCCAGTCCCCCGGCCGCGGCGCGGGCAGCTCGGCCAGCGCCGCGTCCAGCAGGTGAACCAGCAGTTCCTCGCGACTGGCGACGTGCCGGTACAGCGAGCCGGCCTGGGTGCCCAGGACCTCCGCCAGGCTGCGCATGGTGAGGTCGGCCAGGTCCCCGTCGGCCAGCAGGGCCAGCGCCGCCTCGGTGATGCGGGTTAGCGTGAGCCCGTCCGGGCGGGGCCGGCGGGCGCCGGCCAGCGCGTGCTGGCGGCGCCACCAGTCGGCATCGCCCACCGCGGCCGCGGTCTTGACGTCTTGGCCCACGCCAGCCACGATACATGCGAACACCGTTAGCAAAACTCGAGGAGCGGCGTGGACATCATCACCGAGACGGCGCAGGACGGGATCATCGAGCGGCGCTTCGACCTGAAGGTCGGCGACCAGACGGTGCCGGGCCTGCACTGGCTGCCCGAGGATGCCACCGCGCCGCACCCGACCGTGCTCATCGGCCACGGCGGCACCCAGCACAAGCGCGTGCCCAACGTGCTGGGCCTGGCCCGCAAGCTGGTGGCCGAGCTGGGCTACGGGGTCGTCGCCCTGGACGCACCCGGCCACGGCGACCGGATGACGGCCGAAGAGCGGGCCGAGGCGGAGGCCTTCCGCGCGGCCCGGCAGGCGGGCGGCCCGCTGCCGCCGCTGGCCGCCGGCCGCCGCGCCCGGATGGCCGCGGCCACCGGGCAGGCCGTCGCCGAGTGGCAGGCGCTGCTCGATGACCTGGGCTCGGACCCGCGCTGGGCGGACGGCCCATTCGGCTACTGGGGCGTGTCCATGGGGACGTCCTTCGGCATCCCGCTGGTCGCCCGCGAGCCCCGGATCAGCGCGGCCGTCCTCGGCCTCAACGCGCTGCGCGAGGGCAGCGACCAGCAGCGGGCCAGCGCCGAGGCGATCACGGTCCCGCTGCTGTTCCTGTTCCAGTGGGACGACGAGCTGATGACCCGCGACGCCGGGCTCGCGCTGTGGGACGCGTTCGGGTCGGCGGAGAAGACGATGCACGTCAACCCGGGGCCGCACGTCGGCATCCCCCTGTTCGAGCGAGACGCGGCCGCCGCCTTCTACCGCCGCCACCTCGGCGGCTAGCGCGCTGACGTCAGGTCGCGGATGCTCGCGCGGGGCCCAGGGCCGAGACGTGCGGGGCGCGGTGGGCGACGATGACGATGCCGGCGACCATCAGGAGCAGCGAGATGACCTCGCCGGCGATCCCGGCCGCGGTGCTGTTGAGCTTCTCGTTCAGCCACAGCGCGGCCAGGGCGATGGAGATCAGCGGATCGCAGACGGTGATGATCGACAGTACCGGCGCGATCAGCGTGCCCTGCTGGAAGGCGTTCTCGTTGAGCAGGAAGCCGAGCGGGCCGACCACGGCCAGCGCGTAGATGGGCCAGTCGGTGAGCAATCCGACCAGGCCGCCGCTGACGTCGGAAACGACCAGCTTGACCAGGAACGCGGCGACGCCGTAGTTGATGCCGCAGGCCAGCGCCAGGGCCAGCGGCCGCAGGGTCTCGCTCCGGGCCGCGACGGCGAGGCAGCCGACGACCCCGGCGGCCAGCCCGGCGCCGAGTGGCAGCACGACATAGAAGCTCACGCTGGTCGAGCCGTTCGTGGGCCGGGCAATGGCGAGGAACCCGGCCACGCCGAGCGCGGCGGCGAGCACGCCGCCCAGCAGGGGCCCGTCCCAGCGGTTGCGCAGGTAGCAGTTGATCAGGACGGCGAAGATCAGGTCGCAGATCAGCAGCGGCTCGACCAGCGCCAGCGGCCCGAACCGCAGCGCCACGACCTGCAGGGCGAAGCCGAGCACCGTGCCGCCGATGGATGCCAGCCACAGCGGCTGCCGGGCCAGGTCCAGGAAGATCCGCGGCGACAGCGGGCCGCGGCGCTTGACGCGCTTGGTGCTCCGCTGGTCGGCCACGGAGGCGATCCCGAAGACCAGCGCCGCGGCGATCGCGGTGATAATCGCTACTACAGAAGACAACTGGCCTGTCCCCCGGCTTCTCAGGTATCCGCCCAACCGCCCGGCGACTGCATTCGCCATGAGCGGGTCCTGATACGTGCCCGACAGAACGTACCCACCTGGCCTTCAGGTCATCCAGCACGCCGGCGGCCCGGATTGACGCTTAGGTAGCTGCCATTACCGGAAACATGCGCATCCGCCTGGATGTAGCGAAGATGTCGGGAATGAAGCTAGCTATATATGTCGTTAGGCGTTATAGTGGGGCGATCAGGCCGCGTCCATCTGAGTGACCGGCCGGAGCCCTGAGCGCTCGATCTGCTGAGCGCCTGATCTTTTAGCACGCGATCTCCTGAGCGCCGAGCGCGAGGCTTTCTGCCTTCGCGAGACCGTGCCCCGCCGCCGCTGCGGATCGCTCATTTCCCGAGCCCGGGACGCGTCGCCAGCGGCTCTCTTAAGCATGCGCGAATTCACCCTCGCGCGAGAGGAAACTCCATGACAGCAGCAACAGAAGAAAGACAGCCAAGAACCGCGGAAATACCCCGCGGCATCCCCGTGCATGGCATCGTCGACGTCAGCGACGGGCACGCTTACCTGCGCACGGCCGGGTATCGCCGGTCCGCGGCCGACATCCCGCTGACGCCCGGCCAGGTCCGTCAGTACGGGCTGCGCCAGGGCGACCACCTCGACGGCACGGCCGCGACCCGCGAGCCTGCGGGCGGTTCCCGCGGCAAGCCGGGCGCCGGCGACCTGCGGCTGGCCGGCGTCACGGCCGTCAGCGGGCTGCCGCCGGACGCGGCCCGGCTGCGACCGCACTTCGAGGACCTGACCCCGGTCTACCCCAGCGAGCGGCTCCGCCTTGAGGCCGGCGACACGTCCCCGACCGCGCGGATCATCGACCTGGTCTCGCCCATCGGCAAGGGCCAGCGCGGCCTCATTGTCGCGCCGCCGAAAGCCGGCAAGACCATGGTCCTCAAGACCATCGCCCGCGCGATCGCCAGCGCCTACCCCGAGGTGCACCTGATGATGGTGCTCGTCGGCGAGCGTCCCGAGGAGGTCACCGACCTGCGGCGCTCGGTGCGCGGCGAGGTCGTCTCCTCGACGTTCGACCAGTCCCCCGAGGATCATGTCCGGGCCGCGGAACTGGCCATCGAGCGGGCCAAGCGCCTGGCCGAGGCCGGCCGGGACGTGGTCGTCCTGCTCGACTCGCTGACCCGGCTCGGCCGCGCCTACAACCTGGCCGCGCCGGCCAGCAGCCGCACGCTGACCGGCGGCGTCGCGGCCTCGGCGCTGCAGCCGCCGCGGCAGTTCCTCGGCGCGGCCCGCAGCCTCGAGGAGGGCGGCTCGCTGACGATCCTGTCCACCGCCCTGGTCGACACCGGGTCGCAGCTCGACAACGTGCTGTTCGAGGAGTTCAAGGGCACCGGGAACATGGAGCTGCGGCTGCGCCGCGACCTGGCCGAGAAGCGCGTCTTCCCCGCCGTCGACACCGCTCCCTCGGGCACCCGCCGCGACGACCTGCTCATGGACCCGGCCGAGCACGCCGCACTGGTCAGGCTGCGCCGCGCGCTGGCCGGCCTCGACCCGCAGCCCGCTCTCGAACTGCTCCTCGACAAGACCCGCCAGCCGAACGCCGAGTTCCTCCGCCAGGTCCGCGCGTCGCGGTAAGGGCCACAGTCAGACGGGAGCGACGGCCGGACGGTTCAGCGGTCCCGGTGCGATCCTTGTCACCGTGACGAGGTTAGGCATGCCTAACCTAATCTCGAACCCCCAACGCGGTGGCCTGGCTCAAGGCCCTGACGTCCAATGCCGGGTCCCACCAGGACCCGGACAACGAGACGCTGGTCGCGAACGTCAACAAGGGCACCACGCAGCTCGGCCTGATCAACCACTACTACTGGTACCGGCTCCGGGACGACGTCGGCCCGTCCGGCCTGCACTCCGCGCTGGCGACGTTCGCGCCCGGCGACAACGGCTACCTGCTCGACGTGTCCGGCGCGGCGGTGCTCACGTCCAGCCAGCACCAGGCCGCGGCCCGGGCGCTGGTGGCGTTCCTGGTCAGCTCGGCCGGCCAGCACGTGCTCGCCCGCGGCGACAGCTGGGAGTACCCGGTCGGCTCCGGCGTGGCCAACCCGGACCTGCCGCCGCCTGGTCCTGCAGGCCCGCGACGCGGGCTGGTCGCAGGTGCACAGCGTCCTGCTCCGCCCGCTGTCGGGCGAGCCGCTGCGCAACACGATCATCGTGGGCTACGCCTGGCACTCGCTGTCGCCCGGGTTCATCGGCCTGCGCGCCGCGGCCGTGGCCATGACGCTCGACCTGTACCCGCTGGTCTACCTGCCGGTGGCCGCGGCGCTGCGCCGCACCGACCCCCGCGCTGGAGGAGACCGCGCAGGCGCTCGGGCTGGGCGGGCGCGGTTCCGGCGCGTGATCTTCCCCCAGATCCGCCCGGCGCTGCCCGGCGGAACGCTGGTCGTGGGCCTGGCGCTGCTGGCCGAGTTCGGCGCCTTCGAGATCCTCGACTTCCGGACCTTCACCACCGAGATCTTCGCCGAGCTGAAGACCGACCAGTCGGGCGCCGCCGCGCCGGCCCTGCTGCTGGTCACGCTCGGCATCGTCGTGCTGCTGGGCGAGGCGGCCGGCTCCGGCCGCCGCCGCATCCGCCGCAGCGGCCCCCAGGCCCCGCGCCCGCCGGGCCGGGTCCGGCTCGGCCGCTGGCGGCTGCCGGTCCTGGCCGGGCCCGCCGCCCTGGTCGTCGCCGCGCTCGGCGTGCCGGTGGGCACGCTCGGCTACTGGCTGGCGCACTCGCACACGACGACGCCCGCGAGCACGACGCTGCTGGCGGCCACCGCGGCGACGGCCCGGTACTCGGCGGCCGCGGCCGCGCTGGCCACCGCGGTCTGCCTGCGGGCCTCGGCGGCGCAGGCATCGCCGGCCCTGGCCGAGATGGGCCGCTCGCTCGGCTGCCGGCCCGCCGCCGTGTTCGTCCAGGTCACGCTGCCGCTGATCCTGCCCGGCGTCGGCGCCGCCCTGTGCCTGGTCTTCCTGTCCTCGGTGACCGAGCTGACGGCGGCGCCCTACGCGGTCACCATTATGCTGCTCGCCGCCGTGCCCAACCTCGTCGTCGCCGCCTGGTTTGCGCGCCGCCGCGGCGGCCCGGACATGCCCGTGCTCACGACGTGAGCCCACGGAATACCGGAAGATCATTAAGCCGGGCCGCGCGGCGATCCCGTCATTCGCGGTAAAGCCCGCCCTGTTTGCCCGCGACCTCGGACAAACAGGTCTTCTACGGGCTCTGTCCGACATCAGTGCCCATTTATCCACCAGGCAGCAGGAGGGCGCCGGGGCCGCCCGGGCGCGACCTCTTTACCTTCGCTTTACCTTGATCCCGACGGTGCCGCAAATCAGCCCTTGCCACGATCAGGGATCTGATGGAGGGTATGTCCGATCAGTCATGCCGAATACGGCGAAGTTTGTGTTCACGGCGGCAAAGGAGCGGAACATTGCCACCTGTACGATTGCGTACCCCGCTGGCAGCGGCGGTCGCAGGCTGCGCGCTGGTGGTCGGCGGGATGACGGCCGCCGCGGCGCAGCCGGCCCCCGCCCGCACAGCGATCGCGGGCACCCACCCGCAGTGGGCGACTGCGTCGGCGCGGATGTCATCGGCGCCCGTCACCACCGGAACCGTGACCGCCCAGGTGTACCTGGCCGGGCGGGATCCGGCCGGCCTGTCCGCTTATGCCGCGGCCGTCTCGGCGCCCGGCAATGCGCTGTACGGGCACTATCTCTCGGCGGCCCAGGTGAAGGCCCAGTTCGGCCCGTCCGCTGCCCAGGTCAGCGCGGTCACGGGCTGGCTCACCGGGGCCGGCCTGACGGTGACCAAGGTCGTCGACAACATCGGCGGCTACGTCGCGGTCCAGGGATCGGCCCAGACCGTGGCCCAGGCCTTCGGCGTGACGTTCGGGACCTTCCGGGGCCCGGACAAGAAGGCCGACCGCGCGCCCGCGCAGGCGGCGACCGCGCCGGCTGACGTCGCGGCCGACGTGCTGACCGTGGGCGGGCTTGACACCGCCACCCACCAGGCGAAGCCCGCCGACACGCTTCCGCCGCCCGGCTCGAACTTCTGGGTCGCTCCCCCGTGCTCGCAGTTCTACGGCCAGAAGATCGCGTTCAACGAGCCGCCCGCCTTCGGCCGGGCACAGCCGTGGACGAACTGCGGCTACACCCCGCGGCAGATCCGCGGCGCCTACCACGTCTCCCAGTCCGGGATGACCGGCAAGGGCCAGACGGTCGCGGTCGTCGACGCGTACGCCTCGCCCACCATGCTGAGCGACGCGAACCAGTACGCGAAGGTCACCGGCGACAAGCCGTTCCGCGCCGGCCAGTACACGCAGGACCTGGCCAGCAACTTCACCCTGACCGCCCCCGACGAGTGCGACGCCCAGGGGTGGTACGGCGAGGAGACGCTCGACGTGGAGTCCGTGCACGGCGAGGCGCCGGACGCGAACGTCACCTACGTCGGCGCGGGCAGCTGCGACGACGCCGACCTGCTCGCCGCGCTGACGCTGATCGTCGACAACCACCTGGCCAGCATCGTGAGCAACTCGTGGGGCGAGCCCGCCGACGGCTCCGCCCTGGTCTCCGCCTACAACGAGGTCTTCCAGGCCGGCGCGGCCGAGGGGATCGGCTTCTTCTTCTCCTCCGGTGACAGCGGCTACGAGTCCCCGGACGAGGACCCGGGCTCGGACACCATTCAGGTCGACTTCCCGACCTCCAGCCCGTTCGTCACCTCGGTCGGCGGCACCAGCCTGGCCATCGGCCCGCTCAACAACTACGAGTTCGAGACCTCGTGGGGCACCCTGATCGACCCGCTGTCGGCTGACGGCAAGTCGTGGCAGGACCCGCCGCCCGGCGTGTACCCGGACGGCTACGACGGCTCCAGCGGCGGCGGCGTGAGCACCATGTTCGCCCAGCCGTCCTACCAGGCGGGCGTGGTGCCGAACAAGCTCGCCACCAGCCTGCCGAACGGCACGACCAGCGCGACCCCCATGCGGGTCGTGCCGGACGTGTCGGCGCTGGCTGACCCGAGCACCGGCTTCCTCGTGGGGCAGACGACCCTGCAGCCGGACGGCACGAGCTTCGCGTTCTCGCTCAGCCGGATCGGCGGCACCAGCGTCGCCTGCCCGAACTTCGCCGGCATCGAGGCCGACGCGCAGCAGGCCGCCGGGCACCCGCTCGGCTTCGCCAACCCGGTGATCTACTCCAAGGCCCGCACGTCGGCGTTCCGCGACGTGACCGACCACCCGCGCGGCCCCGGTCACCTGGCCGAGGTCCGCAACAACTACACCAACTCCGCGACCAAGCAGCTGCCGCTGGTCACCTTCCTGCGCACGCTCGGCATCGACGGCGAGGGCGCCGCCGCACTGCCGGCCGTGAAGGGATACGACGACGCGACCGGCATCGGCTCGCCGTTCCTCTACATCCAGTCCTTCAGAAGGCACTGACGTAGGGCGCGAGGGCGGGGCGGCACCGACAGGGCCGCCCCGCTCTCGCGTGTCCGGCCGCTCGTCGTCGCGGCCTGGTCTCGCCCGCCACCGCGTCGGCCCGGACGTGCCCGTGCTCACGACCTGAGCCCAGGCGCCGGACGGCAGGGCACGCCAGCCGCGCGCCTGCCTGCGGTCAACAGGCGACGATAACGGGCCGATTCCCGGCCACTGCCGCCAGGCGGGTCAGGTCACCGGTGTCGCTCGTCACGATCCGGTCGCCCGGCCGGGCCAGGAGTACGACAGTGGCATCGATCGGGTCGGCGGTACCCGCTCCCGCCAGCAGGGCTCCTGCCTCGCGGCCGTCCCGGTGACTGACCGCGCGCACGTCGACAGCTCGCAGCAGCCGGGCCAGACCGACCTGACGGCCGTGCTGGTCACGCCAGACCTGCGCGACCACCATCGCGCTGGTCCGCAGTTCCAGGCCGTGCTGCTGGGCAGTCCGGAGCCGGGCCATCATCGTTCGGTCATCGCGGTCCACGGCCACCAGCGCTCCGGCGTCGAGGATCAGCGCGCTCACGCGGCGGCATCGCTGGCCGTCAGGCCAAGTTCCCGTTCGGCGCGGGCGATTTCCTCAGTGGTAAGCACGCCGTGCCCGGCCTCCCAGCCCGCCAGGAAGTCAGCCAGTGCCTCAGCCCGCAGCTTGCTGGCAGCAGCCTCAGCCAGCCATGTTGACACCGGCTTGCCCGCCTGGGCGGCCGCCGACCGGACCGCGTCACCGAGGTCCGGCTCGAATGAGACGCTCAGCTTGTCAACCTTCACGCCGCAAGTACCACGGTAGTAACAGGTCGTCGAGCCAGCCGTACTCTCCGGTACCGCCTACCCCGGCGGCCCCGCCGCGCAGCCGCGCGGGACACTGGCGGCATGGAGTACACGCATCTGGGCCGCACCGGCCTGTCCGTCAGCCGCCTGTGCCTCGGCACCATGAACTTCGGGCCGCTGACGCCGCCCGCGGACGCCCACGCGATCATGGACCACGCCCACGAGCTGGGCATCAACTTCTTCGACACGGCCAACCGCTACGGCGGGGCCAGCAGCCCGCCGGGCGTGGTGGGCGGGCACGACGACGCGCACGTGGGCTGGACCGAGGAGATCATCGGCGAGTGGTTCGCCCGCGGCGGCGGGCGCCGCGAGCGCACCGTCCTGGCCACCAAGGTCTACGGCGCGATGGGCGACTGGCCCAACGAGGGCAAGCTGTCCGCCCTGTCCATCCGGCGGGCCTGCGAGGCGTCGCTGCGCCGGCTCGGGACCGACCACATCGACCTGTACCAGATGCACCACGTTGACCTGGACACCCCGTGGGACGAGATCTGGCAGGCGATGGAGGTCCTCATCGCTCAGGGCAAGATCATCTATGTCGGGTCGTCAAACTTCGCCGGCTGGCACCTCGCGCAGGCCAACGACGCCGCCGCCGCCCGCGGCCTGCTCGGCCTGGTGAGCGAGCAGTCCATCTACAACCTGTTCACCCGGCAGGTGGAGCTGGAGGTCCTGCCCGCGGCCGCCCGGTACGGCGTGGGAATCATCCCGTGGAGCCCGCTGCAGGGCGGCCTGCTCGGCGGCGTGCTCAAGAAGCAGGAGGGGCGCCGCCGCCAGGGCCAGCGGTCACAGCGGGCCCTGGCCGAGCACGAGGGCCAGGTCCGCGCGTACGAGGACCTGTGCGACGGGCTGGGCGAGTCGCCCGCGAACGTCGCGCTGGCCTGGCTGCTGCACCAGCCCGCGGTCACCGCGCCGATCATCGGCCCCCGCACGGCCGAGCAACTCGACGACGTGCAGCGGGCCGTCAAGCTGACCCTCTCCGCGGAGACCCGGAGCCAGCTCGACGCCATCTTCCCCGGCTACCGGCCCGCGCCCGAGCACTACGCCTGGTAGCCGCCGGACGAGCCCGGGCGCCGGTCACAGGTCGGGCAGCCCGAGGTCGAGGCTGGGCCGGTCCAGGCCGCCGTCGACCTCGAGGATCTTGCCCGTGAGGTAGCCGGCGGCCGGGCTGGCCAGGAAGACCACCGCGGCCGCGATGTCGGCGGGATCGGCGATCCGCCCCAGCAGGGTGGCCCGCTCCAGCCGGCCGCGCAGCCCGTCGTCGGTGAGGACGATGTCCAGGGCGGAGGTCGCCACCGACCCGGCCGCGATCGCGTTGACCCGGATCCGGGGCGCGAGGTCGGCGGCGGCCAGCCGGGTGTACTGGGCCAGGGCCGCCTTGGCCGTGCCGTAGGCCAGGTAGCCCCGGCCCGCGACCCGCCCGATGACCGACGAGATGTTGACCACCGCGCCGCACCCGGCGGCGAGCAGGTGCGGGACGGCGGCCTGGGTCAGGCTGTGCGTGATGGCCACGTTGAACTCGAACGCCGCGGCCAGGTGCCGCGGCCGGGTGGCCAGGAACGGGCGCGGCAGTGCGCCGCCGACGTTGTTGACGACGATGTCCAGCCGCCCGAAGGCGTCCATCGCGGCAGCGGCCAGGCCCGCCGCGGCGTCGAGGTCGCTCAGGTCGGCGGGCACGGCCAGCGCGCGCCGCCCGGCCGCCTCGACCTGCTGCGCCACCTCGGCCAGCTGGCTCTCGGTCCGGGCCGAGATCACGACGTCGGCGCCGGCCTGCGCCAGCGCGACGGCCGCAGCCGCGCCGATCCCCCGGCCGGCGCCGGTCACGATCGCCACGCGGTCGGTGACCCGGAACCGGTCCAGGATCATGATTCCCGCCTCAGTCGTAGGTGATGACCTGGCGGATGACGTCGCCCTGGCCGAGCGCGGCCAGGGCCGCATCGACGTCGTCCAGCCGCAGCCGTTGGGTGATCATGCCCTCCAGGTCCAGGCGGCCGGCCCGCCACAGGCCGATCAGCCGGGGGAAGTCGCGCGCGACGTCGGCCGAGCCGTACAGCGCGGGCAGCAGCTTCTTGCCGTCGAAGAGCAGCTCGAACGGGGTGAACTCGACCTGCCGGTCAGCCCGCCCGGCGCCGACGATCACGACGGTCCCGCCCCGCCGCGCGGCCGACCACGCGGCCCGGATCGTCTCTGCGGTGCCCACCACCTCGAAGGCGTAGTCGAAGCCGTCGCCGCCGGTCAGCTCAGCCGCCAGCCCGGCCACCTGGTCGGGGCGGACGGCATGGGTGGCGCCGAAGCGGCGGGCGGCCGCGTGCTTGGCGGTCACGGTGTCGACCCCGACGATGACCGAGGCGCCGGACAGGCGCGCCCCCTGGATGGCCGCGATGCCCACGCCCCCGCAGCCGATGACCGCGACGGTCGCGCCCGGCTCGACCCGGGCGGTGTTGATGACCGCGCCGACGCCGGTCATCACGCCGCAGCCGACCAGGGCGCCGATCTCGTACGGCACGTCGCCGGGGATCGCCACCGCGCCCGACTCCGGCACGACCATCTCCTCGGCGAAGGCCCCGCAGCCGCCGAACCCGAAGGCGGGCGCGTCGCCGACCAGGAAGCGGGGCTCGAGGTAGGCCGCTATGACGTGGGTCAGGCACAGGTACGGCTCGCCGCGCCCGCACCAGGAACAGGTGCCGCACGGCGGCAGCCAGTTGGCGATGACGCGGTCGCCGGCGGCCAGGCCGGTGACGCCGTCCCCGACGGCGATCACGTCGCCGGCCGCCTCGTGGCCGAGGATGGCCGGCATCGGCTGCGGCAGCGCGCCGGTCCGGGCGGAGAGGTCGGAGTGGCAGACCCCGGCGGCCCGGACCCGGATCCTGACCTGTCCCGGCCCGGGCCCGATGGCCTGGACGTCATCCCGGATGACGATCTTGTCGTCGTCGGTCGACTGGAGTACCGCGGCCCGCACGACCCACCTCCGCTCCCGGCGATCTGCGCCGATCGCCGCGGGTAAAGTAGAACAGGTTCTAAACTGCCGCGCAAGGCTCGCGCCGCGCGTACCGAGCAAGCGTTAGGGCGCCCGGCCGGACCTGCGATAATGGTGGCGTGAGTGCGCCAGGGAAGAGCCGGGCGGGCGGCCCGGCGGCCGGCCACGGGGCCGCCCGGTCGGGCCGCCGGGACCACATGATCGTGCTGGCCGGCGAGCTGTTCGCGGAGAAGGGCTACCGCGCCACGACCGTGCGCGACATCGCCAAGGCGGCCGGGATCCTGTCCGGCAGCCTCTACCACCACTTCGATTCCAAGGAGTCGATCGGCGACGAGATCCTGTCGGGCTTCATCAACGAGGTACTGGCCGACTACCGGGCCGCCGTCGCCTCCGGCGGCGAGCCGCACGCGGTGATCGAGCAGATCGTGCGCTCGACCAGCCACACCCTGGTCCGGAACCGGGCCGCCCTGGCCATGCTGGAGAGCGACTACCGGTACTTCGCCACCCAGCCCCGGTTCGCCTACCTGCCCAAGGCCCTGCGCGAGATCGAACGGATCTGGGTCACCCAGCTCAAGCGCGGCCAGGAGTCGGGGGCCTTCCGCGCGGACCTGGACCCGCGGCTGACCTACCGGCTGATCCGCGACGTCCTGTGGCTCCCGGTGCAGTGGCGCCGGACCGGCGGCTTCACCACCGACCAGGTGGTGGACGGGTTCCTCGCGCTGCTGTTCGACGGGATCACCAGCCCGGGCTGAGGCCGCCCGCCGCGAAGGCTGTTACCCTCGAACCAGCAACGCCTACCAAGCAAGCGTTAGGTTCACGACGGACCGTGGAGGGACCGTGGGCCGGCTCGACGGCAAGGTCGCAGTGATCACGGGCGGCGCCCGGGGCATGGGCAAGTCGCACGTGCGCCATTTCGTGGCCGAGGGCGCGCGGGTGGTGCTGGGCGACGTGCTCGACGACCGGGGCGGCGCGGTGGCCGCCGGGCTCGGCGGCGCCGCCTGCCGGTACGTGCACCACGACGTGACCAGCGAGGCGGACTGGGCCGCGGCCGTCGCCGCCGCCCTGGACGCCTTCGGCCGCCTGGACGTACTGGTCAACAACGCGGGCGTGCTGAAGTTCGCCGCGATCACTGACATGGCGCTGGCCGATTTCCGGCAGGTCCTCGAGGTCAACGCGGTCGGCTGCTGGCTCGGCATGAAAGCGGTGATCGAGCCGATGAGGGCGGCCGGCGGCGGGTCGATCGTCAACATCTCCTCGATCGAGGGCTTCACCGGGGCGGCCGGCCTGTCCGCCTACAGCGCCAGCAAGTTCGCGGTCCGCGGCATGACCAAGGCCGCCGCCAGCGAGCTCGGCCCGTTCGGCATCCGGGTGAACTCGGTCCATCCCGGCGGGGTCCTGACCCGGATGATCATGGAGGCGGCCGGGACCTCCGGGCGCACTGACGGCGAGGCCTTCCTGCAGGCCACGCCGCTGGCCCGGTTCGCCGAGCCGGTCGAGATCTCCCGCCTGGTGGCCTACCTGGCCTCCGACGACGCGTCCTACTCGACGGGCAGCGAGTTCATCGCCGACGGCGGCATCCTCTGCGGGCCGGGGTACTGAGGTGGCCTCGTTACGAACTGAAGGAGTTTCTCCCATGGCGGGCACGCCGGTGCTGGACGGCAAGGTGGCGATCGTGACCGGGGCGGGCCAGGGGCTCGGCCGGGCGGAGGCGCTGGGGCTGGCCGGCGCCGGCGCCCGGCTCGTCCTCAACGACCTGCCCGGCGACGCGGTGCGGGCGGTCGCGGCCGAGATCACGGCGGGCGGCGGCGAGGCCGTGGTGGCGGCCGGCGACATCGGGAGCTGGGGCACCGGCGAGGACCTGCTGGCCGCCGCGGTGCAGGCCTACGGCGGGCTGGACATCCTGGTCAACAACGCCGGGCTGCTGCGGGACCGCATGATCTTCTCGATGACGCCGCAGGAGTGGGACCAGGTCCTGCGGGTGCACCTGCGCGGCCACTTCGTGACCAGCCGGTTCGCCACCGCCTGGTGGCGGGACCGGAGCAAGCAGCTGGGCCGCCCGGTCTACGGCCGGATCGTGAACACCTCGTCGGAGGCGTTCCTGCTCGGCTCGGCCGGCCAGCCGAACTACGCCGCGGCCAAGGCCGGGATCGTCGCGCTGACGGTCACGACGGCGCGCAGCTGCGCCCGCTACGGGGTGCGGGCCAACGCCATCTGCCCGCGGGCGCGCACCGCCATGACGGCGGACCTGATGGGCGCGGCGCCCGACGCGGCGGTCGACCCGCTGGCCCCCGAGCACGTGGCGCCGCTGGTGGTGTACCTGGCCAGCCCGCCCGCCGGGGAGATCAACGGCGAGGTGTTCGTGGTGCACGGCGGGGTCGCCGCGGTCATGGACCCGCCGCGGGTCCGGGCCACGTTCCGGGCCGCCGACCACGGCTCGGCGGACGGGATGTGGACCCTGGACGCGGTGGCGGGCGCGCTGGCGCCGCTGAGCGCTGCCGCGACGCCGGCCGCCGGCTTCGCGTGCGAGGACACGCTGGCCCTGGCCAGCGAGACCATCGGCTTCGCCGCGCCCGGCGGCCGGGCCGGTGGCGGCGAGCCGCCCGGCGGCGGGCACGGCCCCTGACCGCCGCCGGGCTCAGCCCGGCCGCCGGGCCTACATCATCTCGTCGGTGAAGGGCAGCAGCACGGTCTTGAGCTCGGTGTAGGCCTCGATGGCGGCCCGCCCGCCCTCGCGGCCGAGCCCGGACTCCCGGTAGCCGCCGAAGGCCGCGTGCGGCTCCAGCTGGTACCCGTTGACGCCGACCGTGCCGGCCCGGATGCCCTTGGTCATCCGCATGGCCCGCTTGAGGTCGCTGGTCCAGACCGTGGCCGCGAGCCCGTACTGGGTGTCGTTGGCGATGCGCAGGGCCTCGGCCTCGTCGCTGAACGGGATGACCGACAGGACCGGGCCGAAGATCTCCTCGCGCGCGATGCTCATGTCGTTGGTCACGTCGGTGAACAGCGTCGGCGCGACGAAGTTGCCCCCGGCCAGGTCGCCCTCGCTGCGGGCGCCGCCGCACACCAGCCGCGCGCCGGCCGCCTGGCCCTCGGCGATCAGCCCGAGCACCCGGTCCAGCTGCCGGGTGTTGATCAGCGGCGCGGCGGTGACGGCCGGGTCGAACGGGTTGCCGTAGCTGACCATCCCGCCGATCAGCTCGGCCGTGGCCAGGAACTCGTCGGCCACGTCCCGGTGCACCAGCGCCCGGGTCTGGGCCAGGCAGACCTGCCCGGACAGGCCCAGGGTGACCGTGCCCATGGTGATGGCCGCGGCCGTGGCCACGTCGGCGTCGGCGAAGATCAGCGCCGGGCTCTTGCCGCCCAGCTCGAGGCTGACCCGCTTGAACCCGTCGGCGGCGGCGTGCATGATCTTGCGCCCCACGGCGCGGCTGCCGGTGAACGACAGCTTGTCGACCATCGGGTGGCTGATCAGCGCGTCGCCGGTGGGCTCGCCCGGCCCGGTGACGACGTTGAGCACGCCGGCCGGCAGGCCCGCCTCCTCGATCAGGGCGGCCAGGCGGAGCACGGAGAACGTGGCGAACTCCGACGGCTTGAGCACGACCGTGCAACCCGCGGCCAGGGCCGGCGCGATCTTCTGGGCGGCCAGCAGGATCGGCGCGTTCCACGGGACCACCGCGCCGACCACGCCGACCGGCTCGCGCAGGGTGAGGACCAGGTGATCACCGCCCTGGTAGGGCGGCAGCGTCTCGCCGGCCAGCTTGTCCACCCAGCCGGCGTGATGATCGAAGACGTCGGCCACGAACGCGGGCGAGGTCGCGTAGACCGACCCGAAGCTCAGCGGCACGCTGTTGTCCAGGGCCTGCAGCGCGAGCAGCTCGGCGCCGTGCTCGCGGACCAGGTCGGCGACCTTGCGCAGCACCCGGATGCGCTCGGTGGCCCGGGCCCGGGGCCAGGGCCCCTCGTCGAACGCCCGGCGGGCGGCGCGGACGGCGGCGTCGACGTCCGCCTCCCCGGCGATCGGGAACGCGGCCACCTCCTCGCCGGTGGCCGGGTGGGCGTGGGTCCAGGTCTGGCCGTCCCGCGCCGGGCGCCAGGCCCCGTCGATGAGCAGGAGGCCCTCGCGCAGCCCGACCTCGTCCCGGTGCGGCTTGATCGACGTGACCATCGGACCCTCCTTAATAGAACACGTTCTACCCGGTGCGAGGGTACACCGAGTGTTACGGCCCGGCCAGGACGGCCGGCCCCTCGCCGCCCCCGTGCACGAGCAGGGCCGCGCCGCTGACGTAGGCGGCCCGGGCCGACGCCAGGAACAGGCACGCGGCGGCGACGTCGGCCGGCGTCGCGAGCCGCCCCAGCGGCGCGGCGGCGGGGGCCTTCCCGTAGCCCGCCTCGGCCGCCGCCTGCGTCAGCACCAGGCTCGGCACCACGCAGTTGACGCGCACCTGCGGCCCCCACTCCACCGCCAGGCTCGCGGCCAGGCTGTGCAGGCCGGCCTTGGCCGCCCCGTAGGCGGCGGTGCCGGGCGAGGGCCGGGTGCCGGCCACGCTGCCGATCATGATGATCGACCCGCCGCCGGCCTGGCCCTGCATGACCGCGTTGGCGGCCTGCGCGACATGGAGCGGGGCGATCAGGTTCAGCTCGATGATCTTGGCGTGCAGTCGCGGCGACGCCGTGGCGGCCGCCGCCGCCGGCGACCCGCCCGCGTTGCTGATCACCACGTCGACCCGGCCGAACCGGTCGGCGGCGGCCCGCACCAGCGACTGCGCCTGGCCGGGGTCCCGCACGTCGGCCCGCACGAAGCAGGCGGTGCGGCCCGCCGCGGCGGGCGGCGCGGCCGCCTCGGCCCGGCCGCACACCAGGACCTGCGCCCCGGCCGCCAGGAAGGCCTGCGCGAGGCATGCGCCGATGCCTCGGGTCCCGCCGGTGACGACCACGCCCCGGCCGGCGAATTCGGCCTCGGCCATGGGCCTCATGTTAAGGTCGGTACCAAGCAAACGCTAGGTTTTCTGATCCGAAACGGGGCGCCGGGCGCCAGTGCCGGGCGCAGACGCCAGGGCGGCCAGGATGGGAATCGAGCTGCGCGCCGAGGCCGGCATCGCCGAGGTGATCATCGACTTCCCGCCGGTCAACGCGCTCCCGGTGGCGGGCTGGCTCGATCTCGCGGGTGCCCTGGACGCGGCGGGCGCCGACCCGGCCGTGCGGGCCGTCGTGCTGTCCGCCCGCGGGCGCGGCTTCTGCGCCGGCGTGGACATCAAGGAGCTGGCGCGGACCGCCGGGCACGACGCCCTGGTCGGGGTCAGCCGGGGCTGCTTCGCCGCGTTCGCCGCGGTGTATGAGTGCGCGGTGCCGGTCATCGCCGCCGTGCAGGGTTTCTGCCTGGGCGGCGGCGTCGGGCTGGCGGGCAACGCCGACATCGTGGTCGCCGCCGACGACGCGACCTTCGGGCTGCCGGAGGTCGACCGGGGCGCGCTCGGCGCGGCGACCCACCTGTCCCGGCTGGTGCCCCAGCAGCTCATGCGCACCATGGTCTACACCTGCGCCCCGGTCACGGCCCGGCAGCTGCACGGCTTCGGCAGCGTGCTGCGGGTCGTGCCGCGCCCGGAGCTGCGGGCCGCCGCCCTGGCCGTGGCGGGCGAGATCGCCGGGAAGAACCCCGAGGTGATCCGGCTGGCCAAGCAGTCGCTGAACGGCATCGACCCGGTCGATGTCCGGCGTTCGTACCGGTTCGAGCAGGGGTTCACGTTCGAGCTCACGCTGACCGGCGCGGGCGATGAGGCGCGCCGGCGGTTCGCGGCCCGCTCAGGTGGCGGCGATGGTGACTGACCTGGTGCTGAGCCCGGACGAGGTGGCCGGCGAGCTGCGCTCCGGGATGACGATCGGGATCGGCGGCTGGGGTTCCCGGCGCAAGCCGATGGCGCTGGTGCGCGCGATCCTGCGCTCGGCGGTGACCGACCTGACCGTCGTCTCCTTCGGCGGCCCCGACGTCGGGCTGCTGATCGCCGCCGGGCGGGTCCGCCGGGTGGTGTGCGGCTTCGTCTCGCTCGACTCGATCGCCCTTGAGCCCCATTTCAGGCAGGCCCGCCAGGCCGGGACGGTCGAGCTCACCGAGCTGGACGAGGGCATGATGCACGTCGGCCTGCTGGCCGCCGCGCACCGGCTGCCGTTCCTGCCCAGCCGGGCCGGCCTCGGGTCCGACGTGCTGGCCGTGAACCCGGAGCTGCGCACGGTCCGGTCGCCGTACGCCGACGGCGAGGAACTGGTCGCCGTGCCGGCGCTGGCGCTGGACGTGGCGCTGGTGCACGTGAACCGGGCCGATGCCGGGGGGAACGGGCAGTACCTGGGGCCGGACCCGTACTTTGACGACCTGTTCTGCCTGGCCGCGGGGCGGGCCTTTATGTCGTGCGAGCGGCGTGTGCCGGCCGGGAAGCTGCTGGAGGACGGGCCGCCGCAGAGCCTGCTGATCAACCGGGCCATGGTGCACGGGGTGACGGAGACGCCGGGCGGGGCGCACTTCACCAGCTGCGTACCCGACCACGAGCGGGACGAGGCGTTCCAGCGGGAGTACGTGGCGGCGGCCGCATCGCCGGAGGCGTGGGCGCGGTTCCGGGGGGAGTACCTGGACGGGGATGAGGGGAGCTACCAGGCGGCCGTCGGACGGTTCCGCGCGGGCCGGGCGGGGGTGGCGCCGTGAGCCTCGGCTCGGGACCCGGCGGCGCCAGTGCCTTCGGGCCTGACGGCGCTGGGGACGGCGGGGCCAGCCTGGCTGAGATCTGCGTGGCCGCCTGCGCCGAGGCATGGCGGGGCGACGGCGCCATCCTGGCCAGCCCGATGGGGCTGATCCCGAGCCTGGGCGCCCGGCTGGCCCGGCTGACGTTCGCGCCCGAGCTGCTGGTGACCGACGGCGAGGCCATGCTGGTCGCGGCTGACGACACCGTGGAGGGCTGGCTGCCCTACCGCGACGTGCTGCGGCTGGTCGCCACCGGACGGCGGCACATGATGATGGGCGCCGCGCAGCTCGACCGGTACGGGAACCAGAACATCTCGTGCATCGGCGGCTGGGCCCGGCCGAAGGCCCAGCTGCTCGGCGTCCGCGGCGCGCCCGGCAACACGGTCAATCACCCGGTCAGCTACTGGATCCCGCGGCACTCGCGCCGGGTCCTGGTGCCGCGGGTCGACATGGTCTCCGGCGTCGGCTACGACCGCGCCGCCCAGCTGTCCGGGCCGGCCGCCGCGTTCCACGAGCTGCGCCTGGTGGTCACCAACCGGGCGGTGCTGGACTTCGGCGGGCCCGGCCACGCCATGCGGCTGCGGTCGGTGCACCCGGGGACCAGCGTCGCCGAGGTCCAGGGGCTGACCGGCTTCGAGCTGGCCCTCCCGGCCGAGGTTCCGGTCACCCGCGTGCCGGCGCCCGGTGAGCTGGCCCTGATCCGCGAGCGGCTGGACCCGGCCGGGCTGCGCGAGCGCGAGCTGGCGTGATCGCGACGCCGCTGACCGGCCTGCTCGGCATCTCCTGCCCGGTCATCCAGGCGGCGATGGGGTACGTGGCCGGCGCCCGGCTGCCGGCCGCCGTGTCGGAGGCCGGCGGCCTCGGCCTGATCGCGTCGGCGACGATGACCCTCGATGAGCTGCGCGCGGCGATCGGGTCGGTGCAGTCGCGGACCGCCCGCCCGTTCGGGGTCAACCTGCGCGCCGACGCCCCCGATGCCGCGGCCCGCGTCGAGCTGATCATCGCGGCCGGGGTGCCGGTCGCCTCCTTCGCCCAGGCGCCCCGGCCGGAGCTGATCGCCCGGCTCCGGGACGCCGGGGTGATCACCATCGCCTCGGTCGGCGCCCGGCGGCACGCCGAGAAGGTCGCGGCCTGGGGCATCGACGCCGTCATCGCCACCGGCGCCGAGGGCGGCGGCCACACCGGCGCGGTCCCGACCAGCCTGCTCATCCCCCAGGTCGTCGACGCCGTGGACATCCCGGTGATCGCGGCGGGCGGTTTCTTCGACGGCCGGGGCCTGGCCGCCGCGCTGGCCTACGGGGCCGCCGGGATCGCGATGGGCACGCGGTTCCTGCTCACCAGCGACAGCCCGGTCGCCGACGCGGTCAAGCGGGTCTACCTGGCCAGGGACGTGACCGGCACCATCGTCACCCGCCGGGTCGACGGCGTGCCGCACCGGGTGCTGCGGACGCCGCTGGTGGAGCGCCTGGACCGGGCGAGCGCGCTGACGAGCCTGGCCCGGTCGGCCCGGGCGGCGGCCGGGTTCCGCGCGGTGTCCGGGCTGAGCTGGGCGGAGCTCATCCGGCAGGGCCGGGAGATGCGCCGCGGGGGCGAGCTGAGCTGGGCGCAGGTGCTGATGGCGGCGAATACGCCGGGGCTGCTGCGCGCGGCGATGGTGGAAGGGCGGGCCGAGCTTGGGCTGATGTCCGCGGGTCAGGTGACCGGGCTGATCGACGACCTGCCGTCCTGCGCGGAGCTGATCCCGGCCATCGTGGCCCAGGCTGAGGAGCGGCTGGCCCGGCTGGCGCCGGGCTGAGGCGTGGCGCCAGCCACATGCTGCGCGCCAGCCACAACCGTGCGGCTCAGCCGTGGGCATCCTGGGCCGACACCGCTAGCGGTGCGGATCGCACCCAGAAAACGACGGGCAATCCGAACCGCTGACAGCCTCCCCCTTTAGGCCACGGGCGAGCAGAGAAGTTGTCAGAATTGCCCCAGCCGGTAGCGGTCAGAGCGGTGCTCGATGGCCATCACGGTGACCCGGCGGTGCTGATCATCAATGCGGTAGATCACCCGGTAGTCGCCTCGTCGGGCACTGTGCAACCCGCTGAGTCCGAGCTTCAGCGACTTGCCGACCCGGTGCGGATTCGCCGCCAGGGACCCGTACAGGAACTCGACCACCGCGGTCGCGGCTTTCTCGGGCAGCCTGCTCACGGCCCGGCGGGCGGGCGTGGCCCACGCGATCGCGAAGCCCTCGTCGCTCACCGGTCAGCGATGAGGCGCAGCGCCTCTTCCTTGCTCAGCGTCGGTGCGTCGGCGGTGCCGATTTCGGCCAGGCCTTCCCGGATGTCGTTCAGGACCGCCGGGCTGTCCATGACATCGAGCGTTTCCTCCAACGACTCCAGGTCCTCCAGGCTGATGACCACCGCCGCGGGATGTCCATGCCTGGTGATCACGACGCGCCCGTGCTCGCGCTCCAGTCGGTCCACGACCTCCGAGAGGCGGTTCTTGACCTCCGCGAGCGGCATCTGCTCTGCTATCGACATAGCCATAAGTATAGCCAACTTTTGGCCAGCAGGCCGACCGGGACCCTCATCGGTTCGGGTCGCACCCCGAAGGAGACAGGCAAACCGAACCGCCACCGGCCTCCGCCCTCTTGCCGCTCGCACGGTTTACACTGAGTAGAACACGTTCTACCCGAACCCGCGCAGCGGAGGCCGGATGCACGTCGCCTACACGCCCGAGCAGGAACGGCTGCGCCAGGAGCTGCGCACGTATTTCGCCGGACTCATGACCCCCGGCGTCCGCGCCGCCCTCGCCGCCAGCGACGAGGAGTACGGCGACGGCGAGGCCTACCGCCAGGTCGTCCGCCAGCTCGGCCGCGACGGCTGGCTGACCCTCAGCTGGCCCTCCGAGTACGGCGGCCGCAACGGGTCCATGCTCGACCAGCTCATCTTCACCGACGAGGCGGCCATCGCCGGGGTGCCCGTGCCCTTCCTGACCCTCAACACCGTCGGTCCCACGATCATGCGCTACGGCACCCCCGAGCAGAAAGAGCACTACCTGCCGCGGATCGCCGCCGGCGAGCTCCACTTCTCGATCGGCTACTCCGAGCCCGAGGCCGGCACCGACCTCGCCGCGCTGCGCACCCGCGCGGTCCGCGACGGCGACAGCTACGTCATCAACGGCCAGAAGATGTGGACCAGCCTGATCCGGTACGCCGACTACGTGTGGCTGGCCTGCCGCACCGACCCCGACCTGCCCCGGCACAAGGGCCTGTCCATCCTCATCGTGCCCACCACCTCCCCCGGCTTCTCCTGGACCCCGGTCCCCACCGTCACCGGCGTGACCACCAGCGCCACCTACTACTCCGACGTCCGTGTCCCGGCCGCGGCCCTGGTCGGCGAGGAGAACCGGGGCTGGTCCCTGATCACCAACCAGCTCAACCACGAGCGGGTCGCCCTCACCTCGGCGGCGCCGGTCCGCTCCGCCCTGCGCGCGGTCCGCGACTGGGCCGCGTCGGCCAGGCTGGCCAGCGGCCAGCGCGTGATCGACGCCGAGTGGGTCCAGCTCAACCTGGCCCGGGTGCACGCCAAGGCCGAGTTCCTGCAGCTGGTCAACTGGCGCATCGCGGCCGAGGCCGGCCACGGCCTGGGCCCGGCGGCCGCGTCGGCGACCAAGGTCTTCGGCACCGAGTTCGCCATCGAGGCCTACCGCCTGCTGATGGAGGTCCTCGGCGCCAGCGCCCACGTCCGCGAGGGCTCGCCCGGCGCCGTGCTGGCCGGCCGGATCGAGCGGATGCACCGCTCGGCGCTGATCCTGACCTTCGGCGGCGGGACCAACGAGGTCCAGCGCGACATCATCGCCGCCGCCGGCCTCGGCCTGCCGCACGCCCGCCGCTAGTCCCGGAGGAACAGTGGATTTTGTGCGAAACGAGGCCCACCAGGAACTCGCCGCCCTCAGCCGGCGGATCCTCGACGGGGTCACTCCCGAGCGCCTGCACGAGGCGGAGGCCGCCGGCGGGTTCGACGCCGCCCTGTGGGCCGACCTGGCGGGGGCCGGCATCCTGGCCGCCGCCCTGCCCGAGTCCGCCGGCGGCGCCGGCCTCGGCCTCCTCGAGCAGTGCACGATCCTCACCGAGCTCGGCCGCGCCGTGGCCCCGGTCCCCTACCTCGCCTCGATCGTGCTGGGCGCCGGCGCCGTGGCCGCGTTCGGCACCCCGGATCAGCGGGACCGCTGGGCCGCGCCGGCCGCCCGCGGCGAGGTCATCCTGACGGCCGCCCTGTCCGAGGAGGACGGCGACGACCCCGCCGCCCCGTCCGTCCGCGCCCAGTCCGCGGGCGGCCGGTGGCGCCTGTCGGGCGTGAAGACGACGGTGGCCGCGGGCACCCGGGCCGATCTGCTGCTGGTCCCGGCCGCGACCGCGGACGGCGTCGCGGTCTTCCTCGTCGAGCCGGCCGACGCCGGCATGACCGTGCAGCCCCAGCAGCTCACCGGCAGCCCCGCGGCCCGCGTGGAGCTGGCCGGCGTCGAGCTGCCCGGCGACCGGGTGCTCGGCGGCCCGGCCTCGGGCGCCGCGATCACGGACTGGCTGGTGGCCCGCGCCACCGTCGGGCTGTGCGCGCTCCAGGCCGGGGTGACCGACCGGGCGCTGGAGCTGACCGCCGCCTACGCCCGCAGCCGGGAGCAGTTCGGCAAGCCGATCGGCAGCTTCCAGGCCGTGGCCCAGCGCCTGGCCGACGCCTACATCGACGTCGAGGCCATCCGGCTCACCATGTGGCAGGCGGCCTGGCGGCTGTCGGCCGGCCTGCCCGCCGACACCGAGATCGCCATCGCCAAGTTCTGGGCCGCCGACGCCGGCCACCGCGTCGCGCACACCGCCGTCCACGTCCACGGCGGCATGGGCGTCGACGTGAGCTATCCCCTGCATCGCTACTTCACCGCCGCCACCGACAACGAGTTCACCCTCGGCTGCGCCACCGCCCAGCTCCGCCGCATCGGCGCTGCCCTGGCCCGGTCCGGCTAGCCCGTACGTCCGCCGGGAAGCCACGTCTTGATGGTGCTTCCCGTCGACCGATGGCACATGTCACCCCTGCTCCCGCGGATGTGGGAACTGCGCGACAACCTCACGCCGTACGACGCGGCCTACGTGGCCCTGGCCGAGCTGACCGGTGCCATCCTGGTCACCGGCGACGAGCGCATCACAGCCGCGCCCGGAACACGCTGTGACATCCGCACCATCACGTAGGCCGAGGCACCCCAGCGGCAAGAAGTGGTTCAGCTCCCGCTAGGAGGGCTTGCGGGCGAGTCCGGCGAGGCTGGGAGGGCTGGCGGCCGGCTTCTCCGGAACCACGGCCAGGGGCTGGGGTGCTGAGTCCGGACGCCAGTCCTGCCGGGGCACGATGCCGGGCTCGACCAGCTCCAGGCCGTCAAAGAAGCTCACGAACGCGGCCGGGCTGCGCATGTGGTACGGGACTGCGCCGCGGTCCTTGTACAAGTCCGACGAGCGCACGGCCCCCTGGTCGGTGTTCGTTCCGTCCGACATGGCCAGGTAGCTGCCGGCCGGGAGGGCAGCCACGAGCCCGCGTACGCACGCGCAGGCCTCGTCGTCGTCCTCGACGTGCCCGATGACGCCGTTCAGCATCAGCGCGACCGGCTGGGTGAAGTCCAGGATCGAGGCGGCCTCGGCCATGATGCGGTCACTGTCGTGCAGGTCGGCATCGACATAGTAAGTAGCGCCCTCGGGGCTGCTGGTCAGCAACGCCCGGGCGTGGACGAGCACCAGCGGGTCGTTGTCCACGTAGACGATCCGCGACTCGGGCGCGATCCGCTGCGCCACCTCGTGCGTGTTGTTCGCGGTCGGCAGGCCGGTGCCGACGTCGAGGAACTGACGTATGCCCACGTCCTCCGCCAGGTACCCGATGATGCGGGTCTGCAGGGCACGGGAGACCCTGGCTGTCTCGCGGATGCCCGGAAACAGCTCCGCGACCTGATCGCCGACCGTGCGGTCGACCTCGTAGTTGTCCTTGCCGCCCAGCCAGTAGTTCCAGATCCTGGCCGAATGCGGAACTGTGGCATCAATCCCGTCCGGTGACTGCTGGCTCGCCCCGGAATGGTCGCCGGTCATCAGGAGTACCTCACTATCGGCCAATGAATTTGCGCAGACCCCAACCTACTGGGCAGCGGCCTCAGGGGCGGATCAGGTCGACGACGCGGTCCAGCTAGCGCAGGTCGCTGCTTACCGTCATCGTCGTGAGGATGGTCTGCTACTGCTGGAGCTCGTCGGCGATCTTGGCCCAGGCCCCGGCCCGGGACTAGTGACTACGGTAAATGGAGGAGCGATGCTGGATGTCCTCGACGATGACCGTGCGCCTTGATTCGTCAATCCGGTACAGGACCCGCCGCTGGGTGCCCAGCCGCGCGCTGTGGAAGCCGGTCAGCCTGTCCCGCAGCGGCTTGCCGACCCGGTAGGGCACCTCCAGCAGCGGACCGGTGACGAACTCGACAGCTGCAGCGGCCACGTCGTCCGGGAGCGACTCGGAGATCGCGCGGCGGGCGGGACGAGCCATCCCCAGTTCGTAGGGGTCCGCGCTCACCGCTTCCGCTCAGCGAGCAGCGCGCGCGCTGCTTCGGCCCCGTACACGACGTCGCCTGCCTGCTCAGAATCCCGAGCCTCGGCCAGGCCCCGGAGCGCGGCTGAGTCGGCGAGAATCTCGGCGGTCTCCCGCATTGAGAGGTATTCCTCGATCGCAACCAGCACGGTCTGCTGCACGCTGCGATGCTCAGTCTCGGCCACCTGCTTGAGCTGGTCCTCGATCTCGGACGGCAAGCGAAGAGTCATGGCCATACCAATATGGTATCACAACGGTGCACCTCGCCAGGCGGCTCATGACGGCCGGCCGCCGAAGCGCCAGTCGTGGACCTCGATGCTGGCATACCGGTCGGCGGTCAGGATGGCGCGCGCCGTGTCCGGATCCGGCGCCTCGATCAGCACCGCGGTGCCCAGCCAGGCCAGGCCGTCGTCGGACAGCAGCGGCCCGTAGGCGATGAGGTCGTCGCGGCCGGGCGGCACGGCGAGGTCGGCGGCTTCCCCGGTGCCGAGGCCCAGCACCAGGAACCGGCCGCCGCCGTCCCGGCCGCCGGGGAAGTCCCACATGGTCCGCCCGAGCGCGTTGCGCCACCGGCGCAGCAGCACGTCCCGGTACACGCCGGCCTGGTAGTTGGGCTCGTCGAAGGCGAACGCGCGGGCAGCGGCGGAATCGTGGAGGTCGACGATGTGGAGGCTGCCGGTGGCGGTCTGGCCGTCGGCGGACAGGGTCGGTCCGCGGGCGATCAGCTGCGCCGCGAACCGGTCCATGTAGGACCAGTGGGCCTCCCGCGTCTCGGTGCGCAGCGCCATGGAGCCGGGCCGGTCACGGTGATGGCAGAAGAACTCCATGCCCGCAGTCTCCACCACCGCGCCCCGGGGATGGGGTCAGGAGCGGATGAGCTCGACAATGCGGCATAGGTGGCGGGCCTTCTTGTCGCCGGCCAGGTAGCGGTCCTGGATGACGCTGGCCTCGGCCTCGTAGCCCATCCGGGCGAAGACCTCGTGGTGGAAGTTGACGTCCCGCGCGCCCATGCCGCCGACGTACAGGGCCAGGGTGGGCCGGATCCGGTCGGCGGCCCGCTCCACGTCGT
>DASYBB010000170.1:0-145782 GCA_036501025.1 Streptosporangiaceae bacterium | reverse complement strand
CTGGACCTGGGCGTCATCGTGGTGGGCGCCGAGCTGGGCCGGCTGCTGGCCGACCTCGGCGCCGAGGTGATCAAGGTGGAGAACCGGGCGTTCCCGGACGGCAGCCGGCAGGCGCTGGCCGGCGAGCTGATCGGGGCCGGGTTCGCGGCCGGGCACCGCAACAAGTCCAGCCTCGGCCTCAACCTGCGCGACCCGCGCGGCACGGACCTGTTCCGCGCGCTGGCGGCCCGCTCCGACATCGTGCTGTCCAACTTCAAGCCGGGCACGCTGGAGTCGCTCGGGCTCGGCTACGCGGACCTGGCGGCGGTCAGCCCGGGCATCATCATGGCCGACTCCAGCGCGTTCGGGCCGACCGGGCCGTGGAGCACGCGGATGGGCTACGGGCCGCTGGTGCGCGCGTCCAGCGGCCTGACCGACCTGTGGCGCTATCCCGGTGACGAGGGCAGCTACAGCGACGCGGCCACGATCTTCCCCGACCATGTCGGCGCCCGGGTCAGCGCCGTCGCCGTCCTGGCCAAGCTCATCGAGCGGCGCCGCACCGGCCGCGGCGGGACCGTCAGCGTGGCCCAGGCCGAGACCATCCTGGGCGAGCTGTCGACCGAGATCGCCCTGGAGTCGGTGGCGCCGGGCACGGTCACGGCCGGCGGCAGCGCGGTGCCCCCCGATGCGCCGCGCGGCGCCTACCCGTGCGCCGGCGACGATGAGTGGGTGGTCATCACGGTCCGCGGCGACGCCGACTTCGCCGCTCTGGCCGGCCTGCTGGGCCAGCCGGAGCTGGCCGCCGCGCCCGAGTACGCGACCGCGGCCGGGCGGGCGGCCGGGCGCGCGCGGATCGACGCCGCGTTGACCGCCTGGACGCAGTCGCGGCCGCCCCGCTCGGCGGCCGCGGAACTGCAGGCCGCGGGGGTGCCGGCCGGGCCCATGATGCGGATCAGCGAGCACCTGAGCGACCCGCACCTGGTGCACCGCCGCTTCCTGACGCCGACGCGCCATCCGCTGCTGGCCGGGCCGGTGCCCGGCGAGCGGGCCAGCGCGGTGTTCGAGCGGATGCCCGATCCCCCGCTGGACCCGGCGCCGCTGGCCGGGCAGCAGACCCGCGAGCTGGCCGCACGGGTGCTCGGCCTGAGCGACCCCGAGATCCAGTCGCTGGTGGACGACGGCATCCTGGAGGAACCGCCGCCCGTCCAGCCCGTCCCGTCCGGTCCGCCTGTCCCGCCTGTTCCGCCCGCCACCGTCCCGAGGGAGCCATCATGACCGACCCCGCCCCCGGCGGCGCCGCGGTCCTCACCGAGCGCCACGGCCGGGTCCTCCTGGTCACCATCAACCGGCCCGAGGCGCGCAACGCGGTCAACGCGGCCGTCGCGACCGGGCTGGGCGACGCCCTGCACGAGGCCGACACCGACCCCGGCATCTGGGCCGTCATCGTGACCGGCGCCGGGGACAAGGCGTTCTGCGCCGGGGCCGACCTGAAGGCCGTCACCCGCGGCGAGTCGCTGTCGCCCGCCGGGCCCCGGCGGGCCGCCTGGGGGTTCGCCGGCTACGTGGCGCACCCGATCGGCAAGCCCACCATCGCCGCCGTCAACGGCTTCGCCCTGGGCGGCGGCACCGAGATCGCCCTCGCCTCCGACCTGGTCGTCGCCGCCGACACCGCCTCGTTCGGCCTGCCCGAGGTCAAGCGCGGCATCTACGCCGGCGCGGGCGGGGTGTTCCGGCTGCCGCAGCAGATACCGAAGAAGGTGGCGATGGAGATGATCCTCACCGGGGAGCCGGTCTCGGCCGCCCGTGCCCTGGAGCTCGGCCTGGTCAACCGGGTCGTGCCGCAGGCCCGGGTGGTGGCGGAGGCGCTGGCGCTGGCCGCCCGGGTCACGGCCAATGCCCCGCTCGCGGTCCAGGCCAGCAAGCGGATCGCCAACGGCATCCGCGACGGCCAGGTCGCGGCGGACGGCGATTACTGGGAGCTGTCCCGGGCCGAGGGCCGGGCGCTGATGACCTCGGCCGACGCGGCCGAGGGCCCGCGGGCCTTCGCCGAGAAGCGCGCGCCGAGCTGGGAGGGCCGGTAGATGGCGGGACCGCGCTCCGCCCCCGGCCGGGCGGCCATCGCCGGCCTGGGCATGACCGAGATGGGCAAGGTCTACGGCCGGACCGCGGCGCAGTTCGCGGCCGACGCGGTGCGGCTGGCCGTCGCCGACGCCGGCCTGACCCTGGCTGACGTGGACGGCCTGCTGACCTCGTCCGGGGTGACCGGCGGGGTCGGGCTGGGCCTGCAGCGCGACCTGGAGCTGACCGACCTGCGGCTGCTGTCGGAGATGCAGGCCTACGGGTCGACGGCGGGCGGGATGGTCCAGCTGGCCTCGATGGCCGTCGCGGCGGGCATGGCCGAGGTGGTGGCCTGCGTCTGGGCCGACGCCCCGCTCCGGCCCGGCCGCCCGACCGGCGCCTCCTACGGGGGCTCGGCCCGCGCGCTGCCCGGCTGGCGGGGCATCACCGCGGCCAGCGGGATCGCCGGCGCCAACCCCATGTACGCGCTGGCCGCCCGCCGCCACATGCTGACCTACGGCACCACCAGCGAGCAGTTCGGGCACATCGCCATCGCGCAGCGGCAGTGGGCCGCGCTCAACCCGCGGGCGCAGCTGCGCGAGCCGATCACGATGGCCGACTACCTGGGCGCCCGGTGGATCGCCGAGCCGTTCCGGCTGCTGGACTGCTGCCTGGTGTCCAACGGCGGCATCGCGGTGGTCGTGACCTCGGCCGAGCGGGCCGCGGCGCTGGCCCAGCCGCCGGTGCACGTGCTCGGCTGGGCGCAGAGCCACCCCGGCCACTCCATGGGCCGCTCCGACGAGTTCGGCCTGGTGTCCGGCGCCGCCCGGTCCGGGCCCGCGGCGCTGGCCATGGCCGGGGTCACGCTGGCCGACATCGACGTGGTCGAGCTGTATGACTGCTACACCTACACCGTGCTGATCACGCTCGAGGACTACGGCTTCTGCGCCAAGGGCGAGGGCGGGCCGTTCGTCGAGAGCGGCGTCCTCGGTCCGGCCGGCAAGCTGAAGCTCAACACCGGCGGCGGCCAGCTCTCGTCCTACTACATGTGGGGCATGACGCCGCTGTCCGAGGCGATCATCCAGGCCCGCGGGCAGGCCGGCGAGCGCCAGGCCGACGCGCACGACCTGGTGCTGGTCAGCGGCAACGGCGGGGTCCTGGACCACCATTCCACGCTGGTGCTGTCCGGCGGGCAGTGCTAGCCCTGGCCTGACGAGAGGAGACGCGAGATGAACCTGGGCCTGGTCGCCCGCGACGACGACACCGCCGAGTTCCTCGACGGCGCGGCGCGCGGCGAGTTCCTGATCCAGCGCTGCGCCGCCTGCGGCGCCCACTGCGCCCCGCAGGCCCGGCAGTGCCACGCCTGCCGGGCCACGGAGCTGAGCTGGGTCCCGGCCGCCGGGACGGCCCGCCTCGTCAGCTGGGCCATCGCGCACGCCCGCCCGGCCGCCGACGGCAGCGTCGCGACCACGGTGCTGGCCATCGCGCAGCTGGCCGAGGGCCCGTGGTGGTGGTCGCAGATCGTCGACGTCGCCGACCCCGGCGAGCTCACCGAGGGGCAGCCGCTGCGGATCGGCTTCGAGCAGCCCGGCGGCTCGGAGCCCATCCCGGTGTTCCGGCTGGCCGCGGCCGGGTAGCCGCCCGGCGGGTCACCTGTCACAAACGCGGGGGCTGTCTCGTCGGAGAGAGGAGAGACAGTTACCCGAATCGGGAAGGTGATCGTTGTGCGAGTGTTCGTGGCAGGCGGGACCGGGGTCCTGGGGCAGCGGCTGATTCCGCAGCTCGTGGCCCGCGGCCACCAGGTGACGGCGACGACGACGGGCCCGGCCAGGCTGGACGTCCTGACGCAGCTGGGCGCCGACGCCGTCGTGATGGACGGGCTGGACGGCGTGTCCGTCACCGAGGCGGTGGCCAAGGCCCGGCCGGACGTGATCGTGCACCAGATGACCGGGCTCAGCCGCAGTCACGCCGGGGAGCCCGACCTGAAGCACTTTGACCGGTGGTCCGCCCCGACCATCCGGCTGCGGACCCAGGGGACGGACCACCTGCTGGCGGCGGCCGCGGCGGCCGGCGTGCCGCACGTCGTCGCCCAGGGCTACGCCAACTGGAACGGCATCCGGGCCGGCGGGCGGGTGAAGACCGAGGAGGACCCGCTCGACCTGCTGCCGGGGACCGCGGCGAACGCGGGGATGGAGGCGCTGCGCCACGTCGAGGAGACGGTCACCGCAGCCGGCGGCGCGGTCCTGCGCTACGGCGGGCTCTACGGGCCGGGCGCCACCGACGACCAGGTCGAGCTGATCCGCAAGCGGCAGTTCCCGCTGGTCGGCCGCGGCACCGGCTACGCGTCGTGGATCCATCTCGACGACGCGGCCAGCGCGACCGTGCTGGCGGTGGAGCAGCAGGCGCGGGGCGTGTTCAACATCGTCGATGATGAGCCGGCCCCGGCCAGCGAGTGGCTGCCGTACCTGGCCTCGTGCGCGGGCGCGAAGCGGCCGATGCGGATCCCGGTCTGGCTGGCCCGGCTCGTGGCCGGCGACGTCGTGGTGATCATGATGACCGAGGGGCGCGGCTTCTCCAACGCCAAGGCCAGGCGGGAGCTCGGCTGGCAGCCGCGCTACCCGTCGTGGCGCGAGGGGTTCAAGGCCGGGCTGGCCTGACCGCCGCCGAGGGCCGGGCAGCGCGGCGCCGGCCGCCTGACCGGCCCGGGAATCCCGGCGGCGGCGCGGGCGCTGACCAGGACATGAAGCGGATCGGGTTCTTGTCGTTCGGGCACTGGCAGCCGGGCTCCGGGTCGCAGACCCGCAGTGCCGCCGACGCGCTGCTGCAGACCATCGAGCTGGCCCAGGCGGCCGAGGACCTCGGCGTGGACGGGGCCTTTGTCCGGGTCCATCACTTCGAGCATCAGCTCGCGTCCCCGTTCCCGCTGCTGTCGGCCATCGCGGCCCGGACCAGCCGGATCGAGATCGGCACCGCCGTCATCGATCTCCGCTACGAGAACCCCCTCTATATGGCCGAGGAGGCCGCGGCCGCCGACCTGATCAGCGGCGGGCGGCTGCAGCTCGGGATCAGCCGGGGCTCGCCCGAGACCGTGCTGCGCGGCGCCGAGTCGTTCGGCTACCGGCCGGCCGAGGACCAGACCGACGCCGACAGCGCGCGCAGCAAGGCCGAGATCTTCCTGGCCGCGATCGGCGGGGCGGTCGTGGCCCGGACCGACCCGGCCCGGACCGGCGTCAGCGGGGGCCTGGCCATCCAGCCCCAGTCGCCCGGCCTGGCCGACCGGATCTGGTGGGGGTCGGGCACCCGCGCGACCGGCCAGTGGGCCGCGGGCCAGGCCATGAACCTGCAGAGCTCCACGCTGCTGTCCGAGGACACCGGCGTCCCGTTCGACCAGCTGCAGGCCGAGCAGATCCGGCTGTACCGCGAGGCCTGGGCGCAGCACGGCTGGGGCCGCGAGCCCCGCGTGTCGGTGTCGCGCAGCGTCCTGCCCATCACCGAGGACATCGACCGGGCGTACTTCGGCGGCCAGGGCCACGACGACCAGGTCGGGCTGCTGGGCGGCGTCCGGTCCCGGTTCGGCCGGACCTACACCGGGGAGCCGGACCGCATCGCCGCGGAGATCGCGGCCGACGCCGCCGTGCGCGCGGCCGACACTGTCCTGTTCACGGTGCCCAACCAGCTCGGCGTGGCCTACAACGCCCGCATCCTGGACACCATCGCCACCCACATCGCCCCGGCCATCGGCTGGACGCGCGCCGGCGCCGCGACCCCGGCCTGACGCCGCCCGGATTCTCCGGGGGAAAGGCGGAGGTCAGCCCGCCGCGAGCCGGTGCGGCCCGCGAACGGCATGAGCGGAGGCTCGCTCGTGCAGAACTTCCGGCGCGAGGTCTGCGCCGCCGGGCCAGGTGATCGTCCCGATCTCGGGGTCGACCCGAACCTGGGCGAAGGCATCGGGGTCCCGCAGAGACGCGAATACCCCTCCCCAGTCACGGATATGCGACAGGTCCACGTCGCCTGTCAGGCCGTCAGAAAACGTCAGCCTGAGCAGGTAGTGGCCGAGTACCTCAACGTCAGTTACGTCATGGAGGGACGTCATCACCTGCTCAGCTTACGTCAGGGGGGCGATCGGCAGAGGGGGCTGATGTGCCTCCACCAGAGCCCAGTCCTCCAGTAACTCAGTCTGGTGAGTTTGGGCTCACTCGAAAACTTGGCCCACAACCCGTGGCGGCAAGTTGCCGGCTAGAAGCGTCAGCGGATCAATCCCGATTTCCGCGTCCTGCCCGCCGTAACGTGCATGGAAGTGGGCCGGAGCATGATCATCGAAATACATGGTGATCACAATCCCAAGGAAAGAACTGATGCGAGGCATAGCCATTCATCTTGCCCTGGGTTGCTCACTGCGAAGAACCGTATGCCGCGGGTTCGCCGGCGCGACAGAGGCCTCGCGGCGAGGCCGCCCAGGTCGTCCGACGTCACCGCCTCGGGATGGTCCACGACCCAGCGGAGAATGGCTGCGCACGTGCTGGGCACAGCGTGGTGGCGGGGGAGGTGGGTGGCGCTGGCAGGCGAGCGTTATATTTTGCGCCGATGCCTGCTACCGGAGCGAGGCCCCGCGCCGCCGCGGTGGAAGCCCTGCTGACGGATCTGCTCGGCGCACCGGTCGCCGTCCGGCGCTGGGAGCGTCTCGAACCCTGGTCGGTCGCGCGAGTGCAGCTCGACGGGGCCGGGACCAACCGGACGGTGATCGTGAAATGGGTGCGAGCCGGCCCGGCCCGGCCCCGCACCGAGCCCTGGCGGCTCCCTGCCGAACAAGCCGCGCTGCAGTTCCTGTCCGGCGATCTGGGACTTGCGCTAGCCCCGCGCGTGATCGCCGCCGACCGGCCGGCCGGGCTCCTCGTCCTGGAAGACCTCGCGTCCGTGTCCCCCTGGACCAGCTCATCCGCCGCGACGGCGCCGCCGCCCACCTCGGGCGGCTGGCCGCCTTCGCCCGCGCCCACGGCGAGCTGAGCGCGGCCACCGCCGGCCGGGCCGGGACCTATCGTGCGCGCTGCGCCGCCCTGGGCTCCCCGGACCCGGCAGGTGACGCGGAGGGCCGCCTCGCCGGGCTATGGGACCAGGGCCACGAGGATGCCGCGGCGCTCGGGGCGCCCATCGCCGGGGCGGCCGCATCCGAGCTGACCGCGGTGCTCGAGGAGCTGAGCGCCCCGGGCCCGTGCCCGCGGCGCAGGACGACCGGCGCTACGGATTCGCCCTGGCCGCGGCCTGCATGTCCTGGGTGCTCGTGCGCCTGCAGCGCTTTGCCGTGCTGGACACCCGCGCGCCGGGCGACCACAGCCGGCCGCAGCTGGTGGAGACCCTGGAGTCCGCCGCCCGGACCGCCGAGGCCCACCGTGCCCTTCCCCACCTGGCCGGCTGGGCCCGGCGCACGGCCGAGGTGCTGCGCCGCCGCTGGCCCGACGCAGACCTGGACCTCACCGACCGGGCGAGGTTCCCGCCCTACTTGCCGCGCCGACGCTGAAGAAATCCCGGCACTGCCCGTCGGAGGGCCGCCCGCCCGGACGACGATGAGGGTATGACGCACCCGCAGGTGCGGCCCGATCCGGCGTTCGGGCTGCTCAAGCTGTATGACGACGCGCTGCCGCACGTCTACGGCTACCTGCTGGCCCGCTGCCGCGACACCGGCCTGGCCGAGGACCTTACCGCCGAGGCGTTCCTGGCCGCCGTGCACGCGGTCCGCCAGCCGGGCGCGCCCGACCCGTCGATCCCCTGGCTGATCGGCGTGGCCCGGCACAAGCTGGCCGACCACTGGCGGCGGGTCGAGCGGGAGCAGCGCGGGCTGCGCCTGCTCGACGCCGAGCCGGCCCGCGCCGACGATCCCTGGGAGACGGTCGTCGACCGGATCCGGGCCCGCGAGGTACTCGGCCGGCTCGGCGCCCACCACCGGGCCGCGCTCACGCTGCGCTACCTGGACGGGCTGCCGGTGCCCGAGGTGGCCCGGCACCTGGACCGCACCGTGCACGCCACCGAGGCGCTGCTGGTGCGGGCCCGCGCGGCGTTCCGCCGGTGCTACGAGGGAGAGGAGGGCCCGCGATGACCGATCCGCTCGAGGCCCTGCGCGAGCCCGTCACGCCGGCCGATCCCGACCCCGGCTTCGCCGGGCGGCTGCGGACGCGGCTGACCCGGGAAATTATCGCTTCCTCAGGAGGAATCATGGCCCAGCAAACCGCTGCGACCCGCGCCGAGCGCGCGCCCGGCCGGGCGCCGACGCTGACTCCCTACATCGTCGTGTCCGACGCCCGGCGCGCCCTCGACTGGTACGTCGAGGTCTTCGGCGCGCAGCGCCGCGGCGACCTCCACGTCAACGCGGACGGCACGATCGGCCACGCCGAGGTCAGCCTCGGCGACGCGGTGCTGATGTTCGCCGAGGCGTCCGACCTGTGGCCCGACGTGCCCGTGCGCGCGCCCGACGCCCCCGCCACGTTCAGCCACACCCTCCACCTGGAGGTCGACGACGTCGACGCCAGCACCGAGCGGGCCCGGCGCAACGGTGCCTTCGTCGAACGGGAGCCGACCGACCAGCCCTACGGCCGCGGCGCGGTGATCGTCGACCCGTTCGGGCACCGCTGGACGCTGATCCGGCCGCCGGCCCGCTGACCGGAACGCCGGGGCCGCTCTCCGGCCCGCCCTGGCGAACCTTCAGGGCGGGCCCGGGTCACCGCCGGCAGGCCCGGCGCCGCGGTGCCGGCCCGGCCGTCAGCTGCGGTTGGCCCGCAGCGGCTCGCCCGCGGCCGCGGGCGCCCGTGGCCGGGCGACGTGCGCGGCGCTGGTCATCGAGGCCTGGGCCTGCGCCAGGGCGGCGTAGGCGCCGCCGAGGGCAAGCAGCTCGTGGTGGGTGCCGGCTTCGGCGATCTCGCCGTCGTCCATGACCACGATGAGGTCGGCATTGCGGACGGTGCTCAGCCGGTGCGCGATCACGATGGTCGTGGCGCGCACGCTGGCCAGGTTGCGGTAGACCATCTCCTCGGTAACAGTGTCGAGCTCACTGGTGGCCTCGTCGAGCAGCAGGATCGCTGGCCGGCTGACCAGCGCGCGAGCGAGGGCTATCCGCTGCCGCTGCCCGCCCGACAGCGAGCCGCCGCCATCGTGCAGCGGCGTGTCGTAGCCGAGCGGCATCGCCTGGATGTCGGTGTCGATGCAGGCCAGCGCGGCCGCCTCGGCGACCGCGTCTAGCGGCAGGCCGGGGTCGGTCAGGGCGATGTTCTGCCTGATCGAGGAGCCGAAGACATAGGGGTGCTGGGTGACGATGCCAAGCTGCCGCCGGACTGACCGGACGTCCAGGCCGGCGAGGTCGTCGCCGTCGAAGCAGATCCGCCCCTCGGTCGGGCGGTACAAGCCGAGCAGCAGGTGCGCGAGCGTCGACTTGCCTGATCCCGACCTGCCGACGATGCCCACATGCTGGCCGGGACGGATGTCGAGGGAGACGTCCCGCACCACGACGGGCGAGAGCGCGCCGTAGCGAAACGACACCCGCTCGGCTCGCAGCGCGCCGGCCAGCGGCGCCGCGCGCTTCAGCCGCTGGCCGGCCTGGTCGCGCGGGGTATCGAGCACGTCGTTGATGCGCTCCATGTAGCTGGCCAGCTGCTGCAGCTGCAGCCCGCTGCTGACCAGGGTCCCGAGCGGGCTGAGGAACCCGGCCGCGAGGGCGGCGGCCGAGAACATGGTGCCGAGCGAGATCCGCCCGTCGACGACCTGCAGGGTGCCGACCAGCAGGACAAGAAGCGAGGACCCGACGGTCAGGGTGCTCATGACCGAGTCCACGGCCGCGGTCAGCCGGCCGCGGGCCAGGTCGATGCTGACCTGCCGCCGGAAGAGGCCGGCCCAGTGCGCCGCGGCCCGGTGCTCGGCGCCGGCCGCCTTGAGCGTCTCGATCCCGGCCAGCAGCTCGTACGCGTAGCTCTGCGAGCTGGCCTGAGCCTGCAGGCTGTCCGACATCAGCCGCCTGTTGCGGCGCCACGTCGCGACGAGGGCGAGGACCTGCACCAGGGCGATGACCAGGACGAGGGAGCCCAGGACCGGGCTGACGATGAACAGCAGGATCAGGTAGAGGCTGGCGAAGACGCCGTCCAGGAGCGCGGACAGTGAGCCGCTGGTGAGGATCTCCCGGACGGACGCGTTGCTCTGCATCCGCATCATCAGGTCGCCAGATGATCGTCTCAGGAAGAACGCGTAGGGCAGCTCGACCAGGTGGTCGACGAAGCCTGTCGTCAGTCCCATGTCGAGCTGTGTCCGCAGTTCAAGCAGCAGGTTGCCCCGCAAGAACGCGGCCAGCAGCTGGTACCCGATCACCATGGCTACCCCGACGGCGAAGACACCGAGCAGGTGACGATCGTCGCTGGGTCCCACCTCGTCGACGACGAGAGCGGTCAGGAGCGGGATGGCCAGCGCCGTTATCCGCAGGATGAGGGAGGTCAAGACGACCTTGCCGAGACCCCGCCCCTGCTTGAGCAGGGGACGCAGGTACCGCCAGGTTCCCCGGTCAGGCGGCCCGCCGGGCGCGAACTCCGGGCCCGGCTCGAGCGCGATGGCCACCCCGGTGTAGGCCCGCCGCAGCTCGTCCTCCCGGACGAGCCACCGGCCGCGCGCCGGGTCGGCCACCCGCGCGCCCCGCCGCGTCGCCCGGTCCAGGACCACGAAGTGACTGAATTCCCAGTGCAGGATCGAGCCGCGCGGCAGCTGCCCGAGGGCGGGCACGTCCGCCTGGACGCCTCGTGCATCCAGCCCGCTGGCCCGGGCCGCATGCACGAGGGACAGGGCGGTGACGCCGTCGCGGCCGGTCCCCGTCATGGCCCGCAGCTCGTCGAGCGGCACTCGCCGGCCGAGGTAGGCCAGCGCCATCGCCAGGCAGGCCGCGCCGCAGTCGGCCTCCTCCATCTGCCGCATCAGCGGGACCCGGCGCATCACGATCCGGCCGTCCGCATGCCGAGCATGACCTCGAATTCACGGACCACGACGGCCCCGACCGGCTCAGAGCGCAAGACGAGAGCCATCGGCGTGGTCAGGCGCCGCTTCCGGCCCGACGGCGGCCCGAGGGCACCGGGCGCCAGCCGACCGGTCAGCAGGATGCTCGGCTGGGCCGGCTGAGCCAGCCCGGCCCGCCGGACGGCGCCCGGGGCCGCCAGCTGCGCTCGGGCGCCGGTGACGCTCACCTGGCCCGCCCGGGAGGTATCCAGCACGACGGCAAGTCCCCTGGCCCGGGCCAGCTCAGAAGCCGCGCCGACCGGGAGCAGCGCGGCGAGCTGGCCGCCGGGCTCGGTGACGACCGCCGTCCCGTAGCTCTCCTCCGCGGTCCGGGCCGTCATGATGAGGGCGATCCCGGCGGCGACCAGGCCGAGGGCCAGCCGGTACAGCCACCTGAGCCAGGGTTCCGCCAGGCGTATCTCGGCGTCCGGGCGCTGGCTCGCGCCGGAATGCGAGATCAGCGCCTCGTCGCGGAAGATCGTGCGGTCCCGGCCGCCGGCGAGGCCAGGAGCAGGCCGGCCCGGGCCGGACGCCGCCGGCCGGCGGCCGGACCCCGGCCGCCCGGCCGCCTGGCTGTGCCGGCCGCTCACCCGGCCTTCCTGGCCAGGCGGGAGGTGTAGAGGCGGTCGAGCATCTCGTAGAGCACCAGCTCCTGGGCCCGTTGCGCGGACCGGAGCAACCGGTTGACGTGCATGTGGGCCAGGCTCATGGCCAGCTCGGCGAGCTCCGGGACCGGCCCGGGCCCGGTGCCGGCCAGGACGCGCAGCTGCCTGGCCGCGACCGCGATCGCCGCCGACCGCCGGTCCAGCGCCCGGACGCATCCGGCGACCTCGGGCGGCGCATCCCCGCCCGCGCCGAGGACGGGCTCCAGCCCGGCCCGCTCGCTGCGGAACCGGCCGCTGATCGCGTGCTGAAACTCGGCGCCGGCGCCGAATTCGCGGCCGTAGCCCTGCCGGGCGGCACGCGCGATCTCCCGCCTCTGGGCCAGGTCCAGGCCGAGGTCGCCGAAGAGCTGATCGATCCCGCGCAGTGCCAGCTGCCAGCGCCGCTCGGCGCCGGCATCTCCGGGTAGCTGCCGCATGATCTCGATGACCGCCTCGCTGTCCGCGTGGAAGATGCGCTCGCTGTACTCCATGCCGCCCGGTCCGCCGTACCGCTCTACCTCCCGCTCGTAGGTGTCGAGCTGGATGCGCCACAGCTGGCCGGCCTGCAGGAGCGGCTCGGCCAGCTCCCGCAGCCGGGGCAGGACGTCAGTCAGCAGCGGCCCGGGCGGGCCGTGCAGCCTGAGCCTGATGTGCCAGTCCGGGTCGCCGTACCGGACGAAATGCCAGCTGTCGATGCTGCCCGAGGCCAGCGATCCCGCCAGCGCCGGAGCCAGGTCCAGCAGGACCTGGTCGGCCGTCGCCGGCCCGGTGAACAGCTTCAGGTACAGCCACTCAGATCCGGGCGGGAAGCGCCGCGCTACCCGGGCATCGGGCGGCCCGCCCCGGCGCCGTGGCCGGCCCGCCCGGTCGGCCTGGCCCGCCCCGGCGGGCGGTGCCGCAGGACGCACGAAGGGCACGATCACCTGGTGGGCGAACCGCCCCTCCGGGCCGGACACGCAGAGCTGATCGGGGCCAGGCAGCACCTCAAGGAGGGACATGGCTCCCCGGCGCCGGACCTGACGAGCCAGCGCCTCCACGCAGAGCACGTTGTCCAGGTCAATGACCAGCTCGTTGTCGGCGTCGGCCAGGGCGACGTAACGCGGCAGCCGGAGCTGGGCCCGCAGCTCCTGCACGGCGCTGAACTGCCGGGCGCCGCGGGGCCGGGAGAACGCGGCGAGCTGCGGCCGGCCCAGGTTCCAGGTCGCCCGGGACAGCACGGCCCGGCCGCTCACCACGCGCGGCAGGAACGGGGCGTCCCGCAGCGGTCCCCAGTCCCACATCGCACCCGGCGACACGTCCTGGTGCTGCAGCGCGCACAGGAAGCGGTAGGTTCCGAGGCCGCGCGCATAGTTGTGGGCCGCGGTAAGCCGCGGGATGACCTCGCGCCCGAGCGCCCGTGAGCGCAGGACGATCCGCCCGCCGCGGACCGACACGAGCAGGTCGGACACGGGCAGCTGCCGGCTGGCGGGGGCGCCCGATCGGCCCAGGTAGGGGATCTCGTAGGCGCGCAGCACCGGACGGCTCAGGATGTTGCCCGTCCGGCCCTGCGGCAGGTGCACGACCTCGGCGAACACGCAGTCGGGGCGGACCCGCTCCTCGGCCCGCAGGTGCGCTCGCACCCGGTCGCGGAGGTCGTCGTCGGCGTGGCAGAAGCGGCCGAGCAGCCGGGTCCCGGACGGGCCGCCGGACGAGCCGATCAGCACCTGGTACTCACCGCGCCGGACAGCGTCCTGCGACGCGGCGACGATGACGGCCACCACGTCGAAGGCGCCCGGCAGCGGCGGATCGTCGAGACTCCGCAGGGCGCCGGCCTCCGCGGCGCCGATCGAGATCTCGTCGCGGCCGCCGGCGATGGCTGCCGTGAGCTTGCGGTAGAGGAAGGCGTCCCGGCTGGTCCATGATTCCGGGCGGTCCGGATGCGGCTGCAGCGGGAGCCCGGCCAGCAGCGGCGCGCCCTCCGCTCCGGCCTGGCCCGGGGCGGTGAACCCGATGCCGGTTTCCTCATCCAGGACCTGGGCCAGCGGCATCTCCCTGGTCTCGTACCGGCGCGAGAACTGCTCGCGGAAACCAGCGAGCGCGGCATCGGACCGGTACCGCGTGAGTGCATGCAGGGTCTGGGCGCCCGCCAGGATGTCGGCGACGACCGGTGCGCCCAGCACCGCCTCGGCGGCCGGCTTGATCAGGTCGACCTGCAGCAGGCGGGACGGATCCGGGTCCGCCTTCAGCTGGCTGAGGTCGTCGGTGATCCGGCGGTACGCGTCAGGCGCGGCACCGATGCCGCCGGCGTCGATGGCGGCCAGGCCGGCCAGCGCGCGGCTGAGGGTGGCCGCCACGCCGGCCGTCGCCGGGCGGGACGCCAGCATGGCGGCCATGGCCTCGGCCGGCGGCGGGCCGGTCAGCTGCGGCTGGCTGTCGGCGACCAGCAGCTGGCTGTCCACCAGTTCGGCCAGGTAGGCCGTTGCCTCCGCCTCGCTGATGTCGTCGGTGGCCAGCGCCCGCGCCAGCACGTCCAGCCGCTCGCCATGGCGGGCGCGGGCCAGGGTCTGCGCTAGGTACGGGGTGTTGTCGACCGCCACCAGATGGTACGAGCGCCCGGTTCCGTGGTCGCGCGCCTCGGCGAACAGCAGCCGGTCGCCGGCTCGGTAGAGGCCGGAATTCGGCCAGTAGCGCAAGTCGGCTCGCAGCAGCGGATCGGCTCCGATGGCCGCAGCCAGTTTCCACAGATAGTCCATGTCCAGGCGGGTATGCCGCCGGGCGCGGTCACGGCCGTGCAGCCGCAGCCGGGTCGTCTCGCCGATTTCTCCGGTCGTGCACCCGGCGAACAGGCCGAACGGAGTGGGCCGCGCGGCCGCCCGCATGACGTACGCGACCAGCGAGGACTCCGCCCGCTGGCCGCGCTCGCTGTCGGGATCCTTGCGCCACGCGCTGATTGCCGCCTCCAGGCTCGGCGAGGCGATGAATATCGCCTCACGAAAGCCCGGCTCGCCGCAGATCTGCTCCAGCCGGGACCGGAGCCGCAGCCGATCGCCGGCCACGGCATCCTCAAGCACAGCCGGATCGGCGGCGCAGCCCGGGGCCTCCAGCCCGTCGCTCCAGTCCGTCACCGTTTCCAGCGGCAGCAGGGGCGTGCGGAGCACGAAGAAGCCGGACGGCTGCGCGAGCGGCGGTACGTCGCCCGGCGCCGGGGCCGTCATGCGCCCACCGGCGCGGACAGGCCGGTGCTGACCAGCAGCATCTGATCCCAGGCCGGCTCAGCGGGCAGGCAGCCGGCCAGCAGGACCAGGGCAATGCCGGCGGCGCCTTCCAGCAGGCCCGGCCCGTTCCAGGCCGCGGCCGGCCGGGCGCACATGTCCAGCGTGCGCTCCATCCAGCGCAGGGCCGCGCCCGCGAGCTCCGGCTGGCCGGTCAGCTGGTGCATCCGGGTGAAGAGATGCGCCAGGCCGGCGGCCCCATGGCAGAGCCCGGCGTCAGTCACCCCGGAGAGTTCGGCCGGGCGGCGCGCCGCCCGCAGCGCAAGTTCCGTGGCGGCCTGCGCCCAGCCCGGCTCACCCACGTCCCGGGCGGCCAGGAGCAGCGCGACCGCGACCCCGGGGTCGCCGTAGCACCAGGCCGACCTCGCCGGGGCGGGCGCCCCGTCAGCCGTGACGAACGACGGGGCGGTGCGGCCGGCCGGCGAGTCGGCGAGGTGCTCCAGCAGCCACTGCACAGCACCGTCGAGCAGCGGGCGCGCGGTGGGCTCGCTGACGCCGAGGGCACAGGCCCGGGCGAGCAGCGGCAGCACTCCGGCCATGCCGTGGGCCATCCCGACATCCACGCCCCCGGCCGGGTAGAGCCGTCGCCGCGGGCCGGGCAGCCCGGCGGCCGGGATCGGCCAGCACACGCCGCCTGCGTCCCGGCGAGACCGGCTGGCCAGGTGCTCGACCACCCCGGCGAGGCAGTCCGCTGCCTCGGGCCGCGGCCACCGCGCCAGAGCGTAGCTGCCGAGGCCCGCGAGCCCGTCGATGACGTCGTAGGGCCCGTCCGCGGGATAGCGGCCTATGGCCCGGGCCAGCGCCCGGTCAATATCGTCATTGCGGTCGGCGTCCTGGCCCGGAAGGAGCCGGTCCACCAGGTCGGCGGCCCAGGCGATGCCGGTGAACCCCGAGTACAGCGACAGGCCGAGCGGCTGGCTGGCCAGCGCCTCGATAGCGCTATTCAGGCAGGCCGCTGCCATCTCGCCCGCGCGCCCGTCCTGCCCCCCCTGAGCGGCAACGGCGTGCCAGATGGCAATTCCTGCCGAGCCGGCCGCTAAAGAGGAGCTCCGCTGATCCGCGGTGCGCGCCGTTATCACAGATCGCCTGAGCGCGGCCGCCCTTTCGAGCGCTGATTCCCGCAAGGCGCCGGTAAGCAGCGGATTCCATCCCATAGGTATCTCCCCGCGAGCGCGTCGCGATTCCCGTCGCCAATGCCGCACGGCCCTGCGTGCAATGGCCCCGCGCGCTGGCCGGCGACACGGCTGCCTGCGCCGGCCCCGCGATGTCCCGGTCCTCGCAGTGACCGGGACATCGCCGGCCATGTTCATCTCGCTCAGGGTGACTCGCTGACGAGGGCAGCCCGAGCGTCATAACCGTCTCTGCACTTCAGCGAGTTAAAGAGTGATGCCGATGTTACAGACCGCGCTGTTGCAGATAACGCTGTCGCAGACGCCGCTGTTGCACAGGACGGTGTCCACGCACACGATCGTGCCGGTACCGCCCACGACGCTTGAAAGATCCTGATCATCGAGGCTGCGCAGCGTCTCCTTCGAGAGCACGAGCTTCTTGGACTGCGTCTTCATGTTCACTCTCCAATTCTCTGGCAGGGTGATAAGCGGCCGCGTATTGCGTCAGCCGCTTCTCGCAGTCAGAGACACTACACCATTGAAGACGCGGGGCAAGCTATTCAATCGCCGTTTCTGAGAATACTCACCCTACCCGATGACAGCGGTAATCGGCGGGCATTGCGGGAAGCTCGGTAATCAAACAACATACGTGGGTACCTGGCGTCATTGTTCGGCCCAAAGCAGGCCGGACCAGCCCAGGCAGGCGGACAGCGGCCGGCCCGGGGGCTGGTCACAGCCGATAGGCCCGCACCGCCGTGTCGTGGAACAGCGCGGCCTTTTCCGCCGGGCTCGCATCGGCCACCATGCGCTTGAACGCATTCCACAGGACCGCGTAGCTGCACGACGCCCCGTCGACCGGGAAGTTCGACTCGAACATGCACCGGTCCACGCCGAACTGCTCGATGCACCAGCGGATGTCGTCGCCCCACGCCGCCGCCAGGTCCGCCGACGTCGTCGCCTCCGGGTGCTCGTGGAAGTCCAGCCCGAACACCGGCATCCCGATGCCGCCCAGCTTGAGGAACACGCTCGGGCACGTGGCCAGGTCGGCCAGGGCCGCCCGCCAGGCCGGCCGCACCTCGTCCCGCCGCCCCGCGTACGCGCCCTGGCCGAGCGGGCCGCCCAGGTGGTCGAGGATGACCGTCGTGTCCGGGACGGCCCGGGCCAGGTCGGTGAGCTCGTGGATCTGCGGGTGGTACAGCCAGGCGTCGAAGCTGAGCCCGGCCCGCCCGAGCGCGGCGAATCCCGACCGGAACGCCGGATCGCCGAGCAGGCCCGGCGGCGGGTTGCTGATGCCCAGCCGGGGCTCGAGGCTCGGCTCGAAGACGCTCGACTGGCGGATGCCGCGGAACCGCCCGCCGGCCGCCTCGACGTGCGCCGCGAGCACGTCCGCCGCCTCCGGCAGGCGCAGGTCGACCCGGCTCACGATCCCGGCGATGAACCCGTCCGGATCGGCGGCCGCGACCATCTCGGTCTCCCCCACCGGGCGGAACGCCTCCGGGCCGTCGGCCCGGTACCCTGACCGGCAGTCGATGAAGACGGTGTGCTCGATGCGATGGCCGCTGCCGGTGTCGGCCCGCAGCTCCCCCATCATGTAGCGGTTGTCCGGGCGATCCCACAGGTGGTGGTGCGGGTCGCAGATGATCAGGCCGGGCTCGAGAATCTCCTCCATGATCACATCATGCGCCCGTAATGCCGGATTCAGATGGGCACGACGTCCGGGTAGTCGGGGAACCACATGGCGTCACGGACCTGCGCGGCGGGGTCGTGCAGGTCGGCCTGGGCCAGCCCCTCGGCCTGCGCGGCCGTCGCGACCGCCGTCGCGACGGCGGCGGACACGCTGCGCAGGCTGGTGACCGGCGGCAGCAGGGAAGCGCCCGGCCCGGAGGCGCCCTCGCCGGCCAGGGCGGCCAGCGCCTCCGCCGCGGCGGCCAGCATCCCGGCGCTGACCCGGCTGGCCCGCGAGACGATCACGCCGGTGCCGAGGCCGGGGAAGATCAGCGCGTTGTTGGCCTGGGCGATCTCGTAGCGCACGCCGTCCAGCGTGACCGGCGGGAACGGGCTGCCCGCCGCGACCAGCGCCCGGCCGTGCGTCCAGTTGATCAGGTCGGCGGGCTGGGCCTCGGCCCGCGACGTCGGGTTGGACAGCGGCATGATGATCGGCCGCGCGGTGTGCGCCGCCATCTCGGCGACGATGGCCTGCGAGAACACCCCCGGCTGGGTCGAGGTCCCGATCAGCATGGTCGGCTGGGTGCGGGCCACCGTCTCGGCCAGCCCGATGCCCCCGTCGGCGTCGCGCGCCCAGCCCGCCACCTCGGCCGCCGGGCGGGCGTAGCCGACCTGGAAGTCCCGCAGCGTGCCGGGGTAGTCGGTGGTCAGCAGCCCGCGGCTGCCGAGGGCGAAGATGCGGCCGGTGGCCTCCTCGTGGCTGAGGCCGTCGGCCGTCATCTCCAGCACCAGCGCGTCCGCGATCCCGACCCCGGCCGTGCCGGCCCCGTGGATCACCACCCGCTGATCCCGCCACCGCGTCCCGGCGGCCTGGACCGCGCGGATGGCGGCGGCCAGCACTACGGCGGCGGTGCCCTGCATGTCGTCGTTGAACGTGCAGTGCGTCTGCTCGTACCGGGTCAGGATGCGGCGGGCGTTGGCCGCTCCGAAGTCCTCCCAGTGCAGCATGGCGTGCGGGAACATCCGGGTCGCGGTCGAGACGTAGGTGTCGATCAGCTCGTCGTACCGCTCGCCGCGCACGCGCGGCTGCCGGATGCCCACGTACATGTCGTCGTCGAGCAGCGCGGGATTGTCGGTGCCGGTATCCAGCACGACCGGGATGACGCGGCGCGGGTGCAGCCCGGCCGCCGCGATGTAGACGGCGAGCTTCCCGATCGCGATCTGGATGCCGCCGACCCCCCAGTCCCCGATGCCCAGGATCCCCTCGGAATCCGTGGCAACGATCAGGTCGACCTCATCGGGTCCCAGCCCGTAATTACGAAACGCGGTCTCGACCTGGTCAGGATGATTCACCGACAGGTAGACCCCGCGCGGGCGGCGGTACTCGTGGCTGTACCGCTCGATCGCCGTCCCGACCGTCGGGGTGTAGACGATCGGCAGCATCTCCTCGATGTGGTCGATCAGCAGCCGGTAGAACAGGACCTCGTTGCGGTCGCGCAGGTTGGCCAGGTACAGGTTCTTGGACAGGTCGTCGGGCTGGCGCAGGTACTGCGCGTACACCCGGGCCAGCTGGCCGTCGATCGTCGAGACGCGGTCGGGCAGCAGGCCGGTCAGGCCCAGCTCGGTCCGCTCGGCCACGGTGAACGCGGTCCCGCGGTTGAGCAGCGGCGACGCCAGGACGGAGGCGCCGCGCAGGCGGACCCGGGCCACCATCCGGCCGGCCTCGGAGGTGAGTTCATAGGGCCGATCCACTCGTACCACCTACCCTGGGCTGCTGATGACTGGTCCGCGGAGGGTGGCCGGGCGACCCGGCGCATGCTGCATAAGTATGCGGCACGCCGGGGGCCCATCACCAGCCGGCCCGGCAGCTTGATCGCGCGGCGGGCGGCGGTCAGGCGGCCGCCCGGCCCGATCCCGCGACGGCGCGGTAGGCGGCCGCGATCACCTCCGCGCAGGCGTCCAGCGACACCACCGTGCTGTCGATGTGCAGGTGGAACAGGTCGGGGTCGTCGATGTCGGCCCGGTACAGCCGGCGCACGTACTGCGCCCGGGCGCGGTCCACCTCGGCCCGCCGCTGCCGCGCGGTCGCCTCGTCGACGTCGCCGAACCGGATGGCCTGCGCGATGCGGGCGTCGGCCGGGCCGAACAGCCGCACCCGCAGGACGCCCGGCTCGTCGCGGAACGCGGCCGCGCCCGCGCGGCCCAGGATGACCGCGCCGGTCACCAGCGCGGCCCGCATGATGGCCTCGGCCTGCGCGCGGAACTGGGCCGCCTCGTCGGGCGGCTCGGCCAGGTCGCGGGGCACCGCGTCGGTGCCGACGGCCAGCACGTCGGCGGTCAGCGGGGCGAGCGCGCTGAAGAACCGCTCGGTCAGCGAGCGGCGGACGGCACCGCCCTCCGCCTCCTGCACCGAGACGTGCAGCTGGGCGGCGACGCGCGCGCTGATCGCCCGGTCCAGCAGCGGGAGCTCCAGCAGCCGCGCCACGTGCGGAGCGACGATGCTGCCGCCCGCGCCGTAACCCGCCGAGATCGTGACACCGGGCATCGATGGCCTCCCCACATCGCGCGGCACCCCCGCAGCTGCACCTTACGGCAGCGCCATCCGGGCGCGGCCGCCGGAGCTCGGCTGCGGGCTGGTGTCACATCTGCCCGTGCCCCGGTGTCAGAGCAGTGACCCGCTGGGCACGACTGACGTGACCAGCCACAGCTACCCGAAGGAGCAGCAACGATGCGCGTCTTCGTTGCGGGAGCGACCGGTGCGATCGGCGTCCCGCTCGTCTCGCAGCTCATCGACGCCGGCCACCAGGTGACCGGCACCTACCGGTCGCCGGAGAAGGCCGGGCGCCTGCGCGGCGCCGGGGCCACGGCCGTCGCACTGGACCTGCTGGACCCGGCCGGCGTGCGCGCGGCCGTGCTCGATGCCGCCCCCGACGCGATCATTCACCAGGCCACGGCGCTGGCGGCCGGCGGCTTCACGCGCAAGCTCGACCGCGGCTTCGCCATGACCAACCGGCTGCGCACCGAGGGCACCGACGCCCTCATCGCCGCCGCCCGCGACGCCGGCGTGCGCCGCCTGGTGGCGCAGAGCTTCGCGCCCTACCGCTACGCGCGCGTCGGCAGCATGGTCAAGACCGAGGATGACCCGCTCGACCCAAGCCCGGCCGCCGGGACCGAGCAGACCAACGCCGCCATGGCCTACCTCGACCAGGCCGTCACGGATTTCGGCGGCATCGCGCTGCGCTACGGCGGGTTCTACGGCGCGGACAATGACGGCCTGGTACCGGCGGTCCGCAAGCGGCAGTTCCCGGTCGTCGCCAGCGGCGCCGGCCTGATGTCGTTCATCCACGTCGTCGACGCGGCCGCCGCGACGGTCCTGGCGCTCGGCCACGACGGCCCGGCCGTCTACAACATCGTCGATGACGATCCCGCCCCGCTCCGGGACTGGCTGCCGGCCCTCGCCGCGGCCCTGGGCGCCAAGCCGCCCCGGCACGCCCCCGCCTGGCTGGCCCGGCTCCTCGCCGGCGAGGGCGGCGTGATCATGGCCACCGAGTCCCGCGGCGCCGCCAACGCCAACGCCAGGCGCGAGCTCGGCTGGACCCTGCGTTACCCCAGCTGGCGCCAGGGCTTCCCCGCCGCCTACCCGCGGCCGCCGGCAGCTCGGCTTCCGGCATCCGGTAACCCGCCTCGCTCCCGCCCCTCGCCGGCCGCCGCGGCCACGTGCGGCTGCTGCCAGTCCAGCCGCAGCGACGTCACCTCCCCGTCGTGGGCGGTCGAGCTGTACCTGGAGGACCAGCCGCTGCCCGCACAGCCGCCACATCCAGTACTCACGCCGTTCGACATCGCGCTCCCGGCAGCGTGAGCCCTCGCAAGCCGCGCCTGTCCAGCAAGGAGATGATCAGCCTGGTTTCGGTGCCATTGCCGGGGCGCGATCCGAGCCGCTGAGGGTCACGACCGAGGGCGGCGGGCGGTCCAGGCGGTTCGGGTGGCGCGGACGGTGAGGTCGCCGCGGCGCAGGAGGCTGGCGGGGGCGCCGGTGTCGAGGAGCGTGTCGAGGGCGGCCAGGTCGGCGGCGTCCAGGCGGCCGTCGAGCGCCGGGCGGATGCGCTGGAGGTAGGCGCGGGCGTACTGGGCGGTGGCGGCCGGCTGCGGGGGCTTCAGGTCGACGGGGAAGGTCCGCCGGGTGACGGGCGTGAAGCCGGCCCGCTCCAGGGCGGGCGCCCAGTCGGCCCCGTGGGGCGTGGGCGGCCCGTCCGGGGCCGACTCCAGGGCGGCGTGGCAGCGGGCCTCGAGGCCGGGGCGGCCCAGGCCGATGTCGTCGGGCAGGAAGCGCGTCGGGGCGCCCAGCTCGGCCACCGCCAGCAGGCCGCCGGGGCGGATGGCGGCGAAGGCGCCGGCCAGGAACCGCTCCGGCCGGGGCAGCTCGTGCAGGACGTTGGACGCCCACGCCACGTCCGCCGGCCCGGCGGCCGGCCATCCGGCGTCCAGGTCGGCCTGCACCGTGGTGACCCGCCCGGCCAGGCCGAGGCCGGCGGCCCGGGACCGGACCCGGGCCAGCATGTCGGCGGACTGGTCGACGGCGGTCACGTCGGCCCCGGCGAAGGCCCGGGCCAGGGCGATGGTTCCCGTCCCGGTGCCCGCGCCCAGGTCCAGCACCCGGCCGGGCTGGCCGGCGGCCTGCCGCCGGACCCAGGCGATGACGTCGGCGAGGTAGGCGTGCAGGACCTCGGCATCCAGGTCGAGGAGCTCGGCCAGCTGCGGCCCGTGGTGGTGATGTTCCATGTCACTGACTCTACGAGCTGCATGCGCCAATGGCATACCATCTTGCCTATGACGCAAGAAGCCGATCTCGACAGCCTGATCCGCCAGCGGGTCAGGGGACTGCGCCTGGCCCGGGGATGGTCGCTGGACACCCTCGCCGCGCGCTGCTACCTCAGCCCGTCCACCCTGAGCCGGATCGAGACCGGCCACCGGCGGATCGCCCTCGACCAGCTGGTCCCGATCGCGCGCGCCCTCGGCACCACGCTCGACCAGCTCGTCGAGTCCGCCGACGACGAGGACGTGGTCATCCGGCCGCAGCGCGACGACGCCCGCGGGGTGACCACCTGGCTGCTCAGCCGCGAGGGGGCGCCGCTCGGCGTGACCGTGGCCAAGATGCGCATCACCGCGCCGCCGGACGCCAGCCACGAGCTCGGCGTCCACCCGGGCCGGGACTGGTTCACCGTGCTGTCGGGCACCGCCCGGCTGCGGCTGGGCGACCGCGTCATCCTGGTCGAGCCGGGCCAGGCGGCCGAGTTCTCGACCATGGTCCCGCACGCCATCGCCGCCCACGACGGCCCGGTCGAGATCCTCGTCATCCTCGACCACGACGGCGAGCGCTCCCACCTGCGGCCCCACGGCGAGACCGCCGGTTCCTGAGGGCCAGCTGTAGCTAAACCCCCCGTTTGGTTCGATTCGTTGACTTGCCACTTGTTGCCGGTTATAACGATCAGACCGCGTAAATGTCCTGGTCAGGGCGATATCGTGTGTCTGGAGGCGCCGTGGCAGCTGCGCCGGCGCAGGTGCGCCGGGCCGCGATCGCCGCCTGCGCCGCAGTGCTGGCCGCCGTCCTGCCCGGGCCGGCCGCGGACCCGGCCGGCGCCGCCGTGGTCACCGACCCGGCGGCGGTGGTCAACCCGTTCATCGGCACGGCGAGCGACGGGAACGACTTTCCCGGCGCGGTGGCCCCGTTCGGCATGCTGCAGTGGAGCCCGGACACGGTGTCCCGGCCCGAGGGCGGCGGCTACGCCTACAGCGACTCCGCGGTCTCCGGGTTCAGCCTCACCCACCTGTCCGGTCCGGGCTGCCGGGCCGAGGGCGACATCCCGATCCTGCCGACCGTGGGCGCGGTCGACACCTCGGCCACGGACTCGTTCTCTCACGCCGCCGAGAGCGCCAGCGCCGGGTACTACCAGGTGGCCCTGGACAACGGGGTGACGGTGCAGCTGACGGCCACCACCCGGACCGGCCTGGCCCGGTTCAGCTTCCCGGCCACCCGGCAGGCCAACCTGGTCGTCGGGCTGGCCGGCAGCCAGCGGCCGGACCTGGAGACCAGCTTCAGGGTGCTGAGCCCGACCGAGGTGCAGGGCTCGGCCAGCTCGGGCAACTTCTGCGGCAGCGGGTCTCGCTACACCGTGTACTTCGACCTGCAGTTCAGCCAGCCCTTCACCCGGAGCGCCAGCTACGCCCTGGCCCGCAGCCCGGCCCGGGCCGGGCCGGGGGCGGCCGCCCTGACCTTCGACACGACCGCCGGCCGGCCGGTGCTGGCCAAAGCCGGCATCTCCTACGTTTCGGCAGGCAACGCCCGGCTGAACCTGGCCGCAGAGAATCCGGGTTGGAATTTCACCGCGACGCGGGACCAGACGCGCGCCGCGTGGAACTCGCTGCTGGGCCGGATCCAGGTCGGCGGCGGCACGGCCGCGCAGCAGGCCATCTTCTATACCGCGCTGTACCACTCGCTGCTGGACCCGAGCGTGTTCAGCGACGACAACCGCCAGTACACGGGGGTCGACGGGCGGGTGCACACCGTGGACGCCGGGCATTCCGCCTTCTACACGGACTTCTCCGGCTGGGATATCTACCGGGCCCAGGCCCAGCTCGAGGCGCTGGTCGCGCCGGGCATCGCCAGTGACGCCGCGCAGTCGATGGTGGACGATTACGCCCAGGACGGCGTGCTGCCCAAGTGGGACCAGAACAACAACGAGACCTACATCATGGTCGGCGACCCCGCGGACGCCGTGCTGGCCGACTACTACGCCTTCGGCGCCCGGAACTTCGACGCCCGGCAGGCGCTGGCCGACATGATCGCCGAGGCGACCCGGGCCGGGCCGGTCCGGCCCGGCCTGAACTACCTCAACTCGCTCGGCTTCCTGCCGGTCGGCGGCAGCTACGGCTGCTGCAACTACTACGAGCCGGTCTCCACCACGCTGGAGTACGACACCGACGACTTCGCGATCTCGGCGCTGGCCAGCGAGCTCGCCCAGGCCGGCGCGGCGGCGAAGTTCCGCGGCCGGGCGCAGGACTGGCGCAACCTGCTCAACCCGGCCAGCGGCCTGGACCAGCGCCGCGAGGCGGACGGGAGCTGGGTCCCCGGCTTCGACCCGGACGCCACGACCGGCTTCGTCGAGGGGTCCTCGCTGACCTACACCGGGATGGTGCCGTTCAACCTGGCTGGCCTGACCAGCGCCATGGGCGGCGAAACGGCCATGGCGGGGTACCTGAGTACCGCGCTGCGCAGCTTCGACAGCGACGTTGACTATGCCTGGACCGGGAACGAGCCCAGCCTCGAGCTGCCCTGGGAGTATGACTACATCGGCCAGCCCGCCATGACGCAGCAGGTGGTGCGGCAGATCCAGGACGAGGCCTGGACCGACACCCCGGACGGCGCCGGGGACGGCAACGACGACCTGGGCGGGCTGAGCGCCTGGTACGTCTGGTCGGCCCTGGGCGTGTACCCGATGACTCCTGGCACCGCCGACCTGGCTCTCGGCTCGCCATTGTTCCCCCATTCCGTGATCACGCTGCCCGGCGGCCGGACGCTGACCGTCCTCGGGACCGGGGCCGCCGACGATGCGCCGTACGTCCAGTCGGCGACCTGGGACGGGCGGTCGTGGGACGACGCCTACGCGCCGACGGCCGCGCTGGCCAGCGGCGGGACGCTCCGCTTCACGCTCGGCACCAGCGCCGGGTCGGGCTGGGCGACCGGCCCGGCGGCCGCTCCGCCGTCCTACGGCTGAGCACGCCCCGTGCTGGCCGTGACCTGATAGTGGCCGCTGCGGGCCGGACCGCGGATCGGGGCTTTTACGTAAATGGCGCCGCCGGTTATACGTACGGCGAGAAGCGGCAAAGGCTTTCGGCCGCCCATATCGCTGGTTACGATGAGTCCCGTGACGGGGGTCATAACGGGCGGACTCATGATCACTGGCCGGGCGCGCGAGGAGAAAGTGCTCTCCCGCGCGCTTGACGCGGCCCGGAATGGTTCCGGGGGGCTGCTTTTGATTTCCGGTCCCGCGGGCATCGGCAAGAGCCACCTGCTGGGCTGCGCCGCACGCGAGTGGGTGAGCTCCGGCGGCGCGGCGCTGGCCGGGCGGGGCGTTCCGGTGGTGGGCCACGGCCTCGCGTTCAGCCCGTGGCGGCACGCCCTGGCCGGGCCGGCCGGGGAGCTTCGCCCCGGCATCCGGGACGCCCTCGGCCGGGCCGCGGACGGGCTGCGGCCCGACCCGGCCCACGGGCACCCGGCGGCCAGCGCGGCGGCGCTGGCCGACGTCGTCTGGGAAACCGTCGGCTCCGCCGCCCGGCGTCAGCCCGTGCTCGTGTCGCTCGACGATGCCCAGTGGATCGATGCCTCGTCGCTGGCCCTGCTGGCGGCCGGGCTGCCCGTCGCCGAGCGGGTGCCCGTGCTCATCCTGCTCGCCTACCGGGACGACGAGCCGCTGACCGAGTCGCCGGTGGGGCGGTTCCTCGGCGAATGGCGCCGGTCCGCCGTGTTCCGGGAACTGCGGCTCGGGACCCTGGCCGACGATGCGCTGGCCGGCATCATCCAGGCCGCCCACGCCCGCCCGCTGCCGCCCGGTGACCTCGCGGCCGTGATCCGCCGCAGCGCCGGGAATCCCTTCTTCGCGCTGAGCCTGGCCCAGTGCGTCGCGGAGGGCCGGCATCCGGCCGACGCGACCCCGGACCTGCTCGCCGACGTCCTGCGCGACCGCGTGCGCGCGGCCGATGCCCTGCTGATGCCGCTGCTGCAGGCCTGCGCCCTGCACGGCGCGCCGGCACCCCTGGCCCTGCTCGCGGCCGCGCTGGGGACGGCCGAGTCACGGGTCGAGCGGGCGGCCCTGGCCGGGGTCCGCGCCTCGCTGCTGGCACTGGCCGGGGACCACGCCCGCCCGGCCCATGACCTCGTCAGCGACGTCGTGCTGGGCGAGCTCGGGCCGGTCGGCCGGCGCGACCTGCACCGCGCGCTGGCCCGCGCGTGCGAGGCCGCCGCCGCGCCCGGCGCCCTGGCCGCGCAGCGCGCCGCGCACTGGCGCCGCGCCGGAGACGCCCGCCCGGCGCTCGCCGCCTGTCGCGACGCGGCCCGCCAGGCGGCCGCGGTGGGCGCCTACCCCGAGCAGTGGCGTTATCTCAAGGACGCCCTCGACGCCGCCGCCGAGCTGCCCGCCGCCGAGCAGCGGGCCGCGCGCTCCCCCGCGCTGCTGGCCGAGGCGGCGGAGGCCGCCTACCGCTCCGGCGCGGCGGGCGAGGCGGTCGCGCTGGCGAGCGAGGCGGTGGCGCTGGCCAGCGAGGCGGTGGCGCAGGCCAGCGAGCCGGTGACGCCGGCGGGGCCGGCGGACGCGGCCCGCGCCCTGGCGGACGGGGCGGCCGCGCCGGCGGACCCGGCCGCCGCGCTCGCCTGCCCGGCGGCGGCCCGCGCGCAGGACGGGGAGATGGCCGACGACCTGCACGTCCGGCTGCTCGGGCGGCTGGCCGAGTACCAGCGGGTGCACGGCAGCGGGCAGGCCGCCTTCGCGACGGCCCAGGCGGCGTTCGCGAGCCTGACCCCGCGATCGAGCCTGGCGGCCCGGGCCACGGCCGGCTCGGCCTACGCCGCGGCCCTGCTGGGCCGCGGCGACCTGCGCGATGCCCGCGGCCGGGCCGGGGCGGTCGTCGGGCTGCTGGCCGGCCGGACGGACGGCGCGGGCCGCCCGGACCTCGCCCCGGCCGCGGCGTCCGCGCTGATCACGCTCGGCGTCGCGGTGGGCGTGCAGGATGATCTCAAGGCCGGCCTGGCGCACCTGCACGCCGGGCTGGAGCTGGCCCGGCGCAGCGGCGACGATGAGGCCGAGCTCCGCGCGCGCAACAACCTCTGCTACGTCCTGCAGCTCGGCGGCCGGTTCACGGAGGCATCGCGCGAGGCCCGCGACGGCCTGGACCTGGCCCGCCGGCGGCACCTCGATCGCGGCGGCGCGGCGCTGCTGCTGGCCAACCTGGTCGAGTGCCTGGACTGGTCCGGCCACTGGGACGAGGCCCTGGAGCAGGCCCGGGCGGGCCTGGCCGCGGGCCAGCCGCCCGAGATAGCCGCCGGGCTGGAGGCCACCGTCGCGCACATCCTGTCGGCCCGCGGCGATACCGGAGCCGCAGCGACCGCGCTCGACCGCGCCCGGGCCCACGCCGCCGGGTCGCAGCTCCAGGTGCTGCACGCCCAGCTCGCCGTGATCGCCGCGGAACTGCACCTCGCCGAGGGCCAGCCCGGCCGGGCGGTCGAGCAGGTGACCGTGGCCCTGGCCGGGCTGAGCCCGGACGCCGAGCGGCTGCCGCTGGTGGTGACCGGGGCGCTGGCCGCGTCCTTCACCCGGCGTGCCGGGCGCGGGCGCGGCGAGACGGCCGGGGCGGCGCCCTGGCTGCGGCAGTGGCTGCCCGGCGCCCTCACCCAGCAGGCGCCGCCCGCCGGGGCGGACGGCGCCTGGTGGCTGACCGCCCGGGCGCTCGCGCAGGCCGAGCCCGCCCCGGCCGCCGCCGCCTGGGTGGCCGCCGCCGGGGCCTGGGCTGGCGTCGAGCAGTCCTGGTGGGAAGCGCGGTGCCTGATCCTCGCCGCCGCGGCGCACCTGCCCGCCCGCCGCGCCGAGGCCGCGCGGCTGCTGGCCGCCGGCCTGGCCCAGAGCCGGGAACTCGGCGCCCGCGGGCTGGCCGGCGAGGCGGAGGCGCTGGCCGCCCGGGCCCGGCTGCCCGCGGTCAGCCCCGCCCCGCGCGCCGCCGGGCCGGCCGGGGCGCCGGCCATCACGGCCCGGGAGCGCCAGGTCCTGGCGGGCCTGGCCGCCGGGGAGACCAACCAGCGCATCGCGAGCACACTGTTCATCAGCCGGCGCACCGTGGAGGTCCACGTGGCCAGCCTGCTCGGCAAGCTCGGCGCCAGGACCCGCGGCGAGGCCGCGTCGATCGCCCACCGTCTCAACCTTCTAGCCAGCTCAAAGGAGCGCACATGAGCCAGGATCCGCACAACGGCGCCGCCCGTCGCCAGGTCCCGCTGAGCGTCACGCACGTGATCGAGGACGGCGATGTCGGGGTGTTCGCGACCTGGGCGGCCGGCCTGACGGCGAGCGAGGTCAGCGCCTCCGCGGCGGGAGATGCCTACCTCGGGACCCTGCCGAACCTGCCGCTGCCCGACGAGCTGCTCGCGCAGGCCGAGGCCGGGCCGCGCGCCGCGCGGGCGGATATCCGGTGCGTCGCCTTCTACTACGGTGACCGGGACACGCTGGATCTGGACCTGATCACGGCCCACCTCACGCTGCTCTGGGCGTCGAGCGGGGCCGGAACTCCCGTCCCGCGGGGCACGCACGTCGACCTGCTGCACGCCTCCGTCGGGGCCTTCCAGGTCGGCGGCTCCGGCGGGCAGGCCCATCCCCATCTGCCGTGGGTCCTGGCCCAGATCGGCGCGCCCGCGCCAGCGCCGGCCGCGCCGGCGCCGCCCGCCTAGCGCGGCCGGCGCAGCGCCTGCCGCGCCCGCGCCGCCGCCGGGCGCCGGCCCGCGCCCGGTAATTGTCGGCGGCCGGGGGCAGGATGGGAAAATGACTACGACAGGACGCCTAGAGCTCGTCGCGCTCGACGCGGCGGACATCGAGAGGCTGGCCGGGTTCTACGTCGAGCTGGCCGGCTGGGAGATCGTCCGGAAGGTACCGGACTGGATCACCGTGCGGACGCCGGACGGCCAGGAGGTCGGGTTCCAGCTGGCCGCCGACCATGCGCCGCCGCAGTGGCCCGCGCCGGAGCACCCGCAGCAGTTCCATCTCGACCTGCTGGTCGACGGGTACCAGGCGGCGGCCGAGCGGGCCGTCGCCCTCGGCGCCACCCGGCTGGCCGACGGGCCGACCTGGGTCACCCTGGCCGACCCGGCCGGCCACCCGTTCGACCTGTGCCAGCGAGACGGAGCGGGCCCGGCCATGGGGCTGTTCGCGGTGACCATCGATGCGCCCGACGCCCCGGCGCTGGCCCGCTTCTACGCGGGCCTGCTGGGCATGGAGGTCGCCTACGAGGGCCCCGAGGGCGCGCTCATCGCCGGTGACGGCAAGAGCGTGATGGTCCAGCAGGTCAGCGACTACCACCCGCCGCAGTGGCCGGACCCGGCCCACCCCCAGCAGGCGCACCTCGACATCATCGTCGATGACCTCGACGCGGTCGGGGCGCGGGCGCTGGAGCTGGGCGCCTCCCGGCTGGAGGCGGGCGGCCGCCAGTGGCAGGTCTACGCCGACCCGGCTGGGCACCCGTTCTGCCTCACCATCCCGTAACGCGGGGCGGGACCTGCCGGGCCCAGGCCGGCGATGGCGGCCAGGCCCGGGGGCTCGGGTTCTGACGCGCGGCGGCGGCGTCAGCCGAGCCCGGCCCGCGCGGCCTCGAGGACGCCGGCGCAGACCGGGGCCGGGCCGGCCGCGCCCGCGAGGCGCTGCGTCAGGACGACGACGCACAGGTCCTGCGCGGGCACGTTCGACCAGGAGGTCCCGAAGCCGCCGTCCCAGCCGTAGCTGCCGTCGTCGAGCACCGACACGCCATAGCCCCAGCCCCGGTCGTCGAGGAAGCTGAACCCCGGCCAGACGGCAGCGCGCTGCGCCGGGGTGAGCTGGTCGCGCGTCATCTCGGCCACCGTCGCGGGACCCAGGACGCCATTGCCGCCGTCGAGCAGCATCCGGCCGAACGCGAGCACGTCGTCGACGCTGGACACCAGGCCGCCGCCGCCGTCGGGGAAGGCCGGCGGGCGCGACCACTGCCCGTCCGGCGCGTCGATGACCTCCCACTGCCCGTCCCGCTGGTCATAGGCGGTGGCCAGGCGCGCGGCGTCGGCGGCGGCGAACGCCGTGTCGCCCATGCCCAGCGGACGCAGCACGCGCTCGCGCAGGACCTCCCCGAACGGCCGGCCCTCGGCGCGCGCGGCGAGCACGCCGAGGATCTGCGAGCCGGTCTGGTAGAGCCAGCGCTCGCCGGGCTGGGCCAGCAGGGGCAGCTCGCCGAGCCGCGCCAGCCAGGTGTCGGGGTCCGGCGTGGCCGCGGGCATCGCCGGCCCGAACAGGTGCAGGTCTCGTTCCGCCGCCGCGGTGACGACCGGCCACGGCTCGGCCGCCATGAACATCGCGCCCTGCATCCCGAGGCCGCACGTGAAGGTCAGCAGGTCGCGGGCCGTGATCGGCCGCTCGGCCGGCACCGTGTCGGCCAGCGGCGCGTCGGGCGCCCGCAGGACGGCCCGGCCGGCCAGCTCGGGCAGCAGCCGGTCGACCGGCTCGCCGAGCTCGAGCAGCCCGGCCTCCGCCTGCGACAGCACGGCGGCGGCGGTCATCGGCTTGGTCATCGACGAGATCCGGAACAGGCTGTCGCGGCGGGCCGGCTCGCCCGCCAGGGCCAGCGTGCCGGCCATGGCGACGTGCCGGGCATCGCCGCGCGCGACCCCCGCCACGACGCCCGGCGCCTGGCCCTGCGCGACCGCGTCCGCCACGATCTCGTCGATCCGCTCGCGCAGCTCCCGGCCGAGTCCATCAGGCTGTGTCATGAGCCCAGCCTTTCACCGGGCGCTGACAGCCGCTGAGCTACCGGGCCACGTAGCCGCCGTCGATGTAGAGCTCCAGCCCGGTGACGAACGAGGCGTCGTCGCTGGCCAGGTACGCGATGCCGGCCGCCACCTCGGCGGGCTGCCCGAGGCGCCCCATGGGCGTCATGGCCACGATGGCCTGCTCCGCGGCGGTCCCCTTGGCGTCGCCGAGGATCGGGGTATCGATGAAGCCGGGGTGGACCGAGTTCACCCGGATCCCGCGGTCGGCCCAGTGCAGCGCGATGTTCTTGGTCAGGGTGCGGACCGCGCCCTTGGCGGCGTGGTAGGCCGGCGAGCTGCCGAACCCGCCGATCGTCCCGTAGATCGAGCTGATGTTGATGACCGAACCGTGCCCGGACGCGGCCAGCGCGTCGGCCGCGGTCTTCATCCCCAGGAACACGCCGGTCTGGTCGATGGCGATGGTCTGGTTCCAGGCGTCCAGCGTGCAGTCCTCGATCGCGCCGTGGTCGGCTACGCCGGCGTTGTTGACCAGGATGCCGAGCCCGCCGAACTCCGCCACCGCGGCAGCCACGGCCGCCTCCCACTCCCCCGGCGACGTCACGTCCAGGTGCCGGTAGGAGCACCGGCCGCCCGCCTTGATGATCTCCTTCGCCACCAGGGCGCCGGCCTCGTCCTGCACGTCGGTGGCCAGCACCGCCGCGCCCTCGGCGGCCAGCCGCCGCGCGGCGGCCGCGCCGATCCCGCCGGCCGCTCCGGTCACCAGGGCCACCCGCCCGCTCAGCCTGTCCATCGCCGGCTCCCGTCCCTTTCGTTTCTCCGGCCGCAGCCTCTTCCGCCGCCGCGCCGCCCGGTCCAGCGTGCGCCCCCAGACGGGCGGCCACAACACCGCGAACCTACCCAAGATCGTTCACGGCGGGCAGACTGGCCCGTAGCGGCCATGGCCGCGGGAGGGCGGCGAGGTGCGGATCGGGATCACGGTCGGGCTCGGGCTGCGGTCCGAGGCCACGATCGACGGCCTGACGGAACGGGTCCAGGCCCTGGCGTCACTCGGCCTCGCCTCGGCCTGGATGCCCAGCGGGTCCGGCTTCGACCCGCTGACGGCCCTGCCGGCGGCCGGCCGGGGCACCACGGGGATCGAGCTCGGAACCGCGATCATGCCGACCTGGCCCCGCCATCCCGCCGCGCTCGCCCAGCAGGCGCTGACCGCTGACGACGCCCTGCACGGCCGGCTCACCCTCGGCGTCGGGGCCAGCCATGAGGTCATGATGAGCCGCGACCTGGGCCTGCCATTCGAGCGGCCGGTCCGGCACACCCGGGAGTACCTGGCCGTGCTCGGGCCGCTGCTGGCCCGCGAGCCCGCCCGCTTCCGCGGCGAGGTGTTCGGCGTCGACACCCGGCTGCTGATCCGCGACAACGGCCACGTGGTGCCGGTCCTGCTCGCCGCGATGGGCCCGGCCATGCTGGCCCTGGCCGGCGCGGCCACGACCGGCACCATCACGTCCTGGGCGGGACCGCGCACCATCGCCGGCTTCGTCGTCCCGGCGATCATCGCCGCGGCGGCCGCCGCCGGACGGCCCGCCCCGCGGGTCGTCGCCGGCCTCCCGATCGCGCTCACCGGCGACCCCGACGCCCTCCGGGCCCGCCTCGCGGCCCAGACCGGCTTCTACGAGTCGCTGCCCACCTACCAGGCCGCCCGGGCGCGCGAGGGCGTGCCGGCCCTCGCCGACCTGGCCATCTTCGGTGACGAGGCCGACCTCGACGCCGCCCTGCGGCGGCTGGCCGACGGCGGCGCCACCGACTTCGCCGCCCAGCTGCTGCCGCTGGACGAGAAGGTGGCCGCGCGCACCACCGAGTACCTGGCCGACCGGGCGGCGCGCGGCCGCTAGTCGGCTTCCTGGAGGACGGCCAGGATGTTCCCGGCCGGGTCCTTGAACCACGCGATGTCCGGCCCCAGCCGGACGGAGCGACCGCGCAGGATGCCCTTCTCGTCCTGCGGCGGGCCGTCCTCGTACCGCTCGAACCGCACGCCCCGCGCGGCCAGCGCGGCTACGGCCTCGTCGATGTCGTCGACCACGAAATCGAGCATGGTGTAGCTGGTCGGCTGGTGCTGCTCCTTCGGGTAGGCCCAGGCGGCGCTGCCGCCGGGCAGCGTGATCCGCATGCCGCCGGGCCGGTCCTCGGTCGTCAGCCCGAGGACGCCGGCATAGAACTCCCTGGCCGCGGCCAGGTCATCGACAGAGAAGCCGCTGAATGCGGCGCGGGGCCTGAACATGCTTCCTGCTCCTTTGGTTTCGGGGCGCGGCTGGTGCCCGGTGGCGGGCATTACAGCCAGCCCGCCCCGGGCACCTCGACCTCGGTGGCCAGCACCTGGCCGCTGCCGGGCGCCACCAGCTCTGACATCCCGCGCCACTGCGCGGCCACGATGAACAGCGTCGTCCCGGCCGGGCCGCCGAGGGCGCAGGCGAAGCCGCCGCGGTCCAGTGTGACGGTCCGCAGCACCGCGCCGCCCTCAGCGACGCGCACGCAGCGCTGGTTGGGCACGTCGGCGTACCAGACGGCGCCCTCGGCGTCGATGCAGATGCCGTCCGGGGCGGCGTCGCCGAGGTCGGCCCAGATCCGCCGGCCGGACAGCCCGCCGTCCGCGCCGATGTCGAAGGCCACCAGGTGGTGCCGGTGCGAGTCGGCGACGATCAGGGTCGAGTTGTCCGGCGTCACCGCCATCCCGTTGGGCAGCGCGAAGTCGTCGGCCGCCGCGCGCACCGAGCCGTCCGGCGTGACCAGGACGACGAAGCCGGGCATGAACGCCTCGCCGGCCATCATGTCGAAGCCGACGCGGTTGACGTAGGCGTTGCCGCGGCCGTCGGCCACGATGTCATTCCAGCCGGTCGCGCCCAGGTCCGCGTAGACGGCCACGGATCCGCCCGGTTCGCGGCACAGCAGCTTCCCGTCCTGGGACGAGACGATCAGCAGCCGGCTGTCCGGGAGCCAGGCCGTGCACAGCGGCAGCGACTTCACCCGGGCGATCACCTCGCTGCGGCCGGCCAGGTCGACGGCGATGACCTCGCCCGCCGACCAGTCGGAGAAGAACAGCCGGTCATCATGCCAGCGCGGCGACTCGACCAGCCCCCGGCCGGCCAGCAGCACCCGTACCTCGCTCATCCGCACCACATCCCCGTTCTCCTGGATCCCGGCTTTCGGGCCGCCGTCGGCCAAGCGTCTTGCGGCTGATTCGGTCGCTGCCGTTCACCGCTCGATTCCGTCCGGGACCGAATGGGCCAAGCCTGGCCGGCGCGGCGCGGGCGGCGGCAGATCCCGATGTGGCCAGCTGCCGATGACAATCGTCACCAGGCACCGCGTACATCAGGCGTAACTGGTCCGGGTTTCAGCTCGAGCACAGTCCGGAAAGACACTGGCCTTGAGGCAGCTACGGAGAGGCCGGCGGTGGCGGCGAGGGCTTCAAACTCGCGGAGCGTGCGTTCGCGGCCGGACATGTAGGCGAGCATCCGGATGTCCATGCCGGTCCGTGGCGGCGCGCTTCCTTCGTCCAGGAAGCCCTCGATGACGACGACTCGCCCATCGCGGCCAGCGGCGGTGGCGCACCCCCGCAGGATCGTCACGGCATCATCGTCATTCCAGTCATGGAGGACCCCGCAGAGCACGTAGACGTCCCCGCCCGCGGGAAGCGGGTCGAAGAAACTTCCGGCGACGACGTCGCAACGGTCGGCGAGGCCGTGCTCAGCCAGGCTGGCCCTGGCGGCCATGGCCGGACCGGGCAGGTCGACCAGCGTTCCGCGCAAGTCCGGCTGCCCGGCGAGGATCGCAGAGAGCAGTGTGCCGTTCCCGCCGCCGACGTCAACGACGTGGGCTGCTGATCCCCAGTCGCAGGCGCCAGCTAGCTCGGCAATGCCCGTGTGCACGTGGGCGCCCATGAGCGCGTCGAACGACGCGGACAGAGCCTCGTCGGCGGCCAGATCCGCCCAGAAACCCTGCCCGTAAACGAGCGGATAGGCGGCCCGGCCAGTGGTGACGGTGTCGAGGAGCCGGAAGAGCGCCAGGTCGGCCCGGCCGACCGCGCCGCCGATGTCCAGCCAGTCCCGGCCCCGAGCCGGGTCGTCCGAGAGGAGCAGCCGTCCGAGCGGGCCGAGACCGCACGTGCCGTCCCCGCTGTCGGTGAAGACGTCGGCCGCGACGAGGTGGCGGACGAGCCGGCCCAGCGCGTCGGGGTCGCAGCTGATGCGCTCGGCGAGGCTCGGGATCGTGCTGGCTCCGCCAGCTATGTGATCGGCGAGGCGGAGGGTGGCCGCTACCCGTAGTGCCATCGGGGTCACGAGGTCGGCCAGGCCGAACAGCCTCATCGGCAAGGAGTCTTCGGGCATCGTTCGCTCCTCCTCGGTGGTCTTCCTCAGCCAGTGTCACCCGCGGTCGCTGTGAACGACTGCACGATTTCCCCGCCCTGCTGGTGCTCCTGGAACCGGTAGCAGATCGCCCGGCGCCAGAAGGCGGTCGCGGCGGGATTCGCCAGCTGCTCCCGGACGGTCCAGCGCCCCGGGAACCGCTCGAACAAGGACGCGGCCGCCTGCGCGCCCACGCCGTGCCGCCGGTACTTGCGCAGCACGAAGAACTCGGCGAGGTCGTGCGGCTCGCCGGTGAAGACCAGGGCCAGGCCGGCCCACGCGCCGCCGACCCGGAACAGGAACGCCGCGCGGTCCGCGTCCGTCCAGTACTCGTCGAGATACCGGTGCAGGTACTCGCCGTGCGGATTGACGTCCGCGCCGTCGAACTCGGAGAAGTCGTAGTGATACAGCTGGAGCAGCCGCCGGACGACGGTCCGGTCGTCGTCGCCCGCCTCGACCACCTCGACCCGCACCTGTCCATACTGCCGCACTCGGCGGCCAGAGAGCGCCGCCCGCCCCTGACGATGCGGGGCCGCGCCAGACAGCAGGGCTGAACCCGGACTGTCGGCAGAGTGCTCTATGGTGCTCTGGCGTAAGCGCCCTGGATCACGGGCACGACCGGAGGGGGACCAGGGTCTCCCCTCGGGCGCGGTGGGCCGCGCGAGAGCGAGGGCTCGGAGCCGGTTCCCAGCGGCGACACTTCAGTCCGCCACCGAGCCGGAAGGTCAGTCAGCGATGCCACCCGCCATTCACCAGCCCGACGAGGCAGTCTTCAGGTCGGTCCTGTCCGAGGACATCGACTGGCAGCCGTTCCCCGGCTTCCCGCCGGCGGCGCGCCTCGCCGTGGTCGTGGGCCACCCGGACGGGCCGGGTCCGTACGTCGTCCGGGTCAAGCTGCCCTCCGGCGAGAAGCTGATGCCGCACCGGCACCACGAGGACCGGGTCTACACGGTCATCTCGGGGGTTTTCTACATCGGCCGGGGCGATCACTTCGACGAGGCGAAGCTGGAGGCGTACCCGCCCAGCAGCGTCGTCGTGCTGCCCGGCGGCACCCCCCACTTTCACTGGGCCAAGTCGGGCGAGTACATCACCCAGGTGACGGCGATCGGGCCGATCAGCCTCGAATACGTCAATCCCGGCGACGATCCGCGAAACTGAGCCAGCCTGCCGTATCCGCCGTTGCGGCAGGAGAACCGGCGAACCCGCCCCTGCCGGCAGATCGGAGCAGCCTGATGGTAGCCAACCGCTCGGTTCCCGCCACTACCGTGCTGCCGCACATCACCTACCGGAATGTCGCCGGTGCCTCAGACTGGCTGACCGCCGTGTTCGGCTTCACCGAGCATTACCGTTACGGGCCACCCGGCGCGCCGAGTGGCGCCCAGATGTACCTGGGCGGCACCTGGGTGATGCTCGACGCCGCGGAAGCCGGCGAGAAGACCCCGGCGGAACTCGGCTACGGCACGCAGTCCCTGACCGTGTTCGTCGCCGATGTCGACGCCCACTACCAGGCGGCGAAGTCGGCCGGCGCCCTGATCGTGGAAGACCTTCACGAGACCCCGTACGGTGAACGCCAGTACGGTGCCCGCGACCTCGACGGTCACCACTGGCTGTTCTCCACCCATGCCCGCGACGTCAGCCCCAGCGAATGGGGCGCGACAATAACAACTCAGCCCCCGCAGTCACCGCCCGCGAGAGGTAGCTGATCCGTTACATCGAGATCTCGTCTCAGGTAAGGGCCACGGTCAATGCCCTCGCTGCCCGCCGTGCTACCCGGGCTGCTCGCGGTTGATCTCGCCGACGAGATCGATCATCCGGGCCAGGGTGTCGAGCCGGGCACGGAGCGGGCCGTCGAGCTTGAGCGAGAGCGTGCTGACGCCGGCCGCGCGGTGCAGCCGGACCCGGTCCGCGATCATGGCCGGGGTGCCGAGCAGGTTGGTCTTCTGCCCGATCTCGCGGGGGACCAGCCGGCCGGCTTCCTCGCGGCGGCCGTCGCGCCACAGCCGCTGGACCTCCGCGACCTGCTCGCCGAAGCCCTGGCGGGCGAACGCGTCGTTGTAGAAGTTCGTGGTCGCCGAGCCCATCGCGCCGATGGTGAAGGCGTACCCCGCCGAGTGCCGGGCGACGGCCTCGTCGACGTCGTCGGTGAACTCGACGGCTACCGGGACCTGCAGGTCCAGGTCGGCCAGCGTCCGGCCGGCTCGCTGCGCCCCGGCGCGCAGCGGTCCGAGGAACACCTCGGCGGACTCGGGGATGAAGGTGTTGCCGAGCCAGCCGTCGGCCAGCTCGCCGGTGAGCGCCAGGTTGGCCGGGCCGATGGCCGCGATGTACACCGGCACGTGGACGGGGGCGGCCATGGTGCGGAGGGCCCGGCCCTGGCTGCCGGGCAGCGGCAGGTCGTAGACCTGCCCGTGGTACTCCAGCCGGTCGCCGCGGCTGACCATGCGGATGATCTCGATGGTCTCGCGCGTCGCCTGGACCGGCCGGCGGAACCGGACGCCGTGCCAGCCCTCCATGACCTGCGGGCCGCTGGCCCCGATGCCGAGCCGGAACCGGCCGCCGCTCAGCTGCTGCAGCGACATCGCCGACATCGCCAGCATGGCCGGGGTCCGCGCGCCGAGCTGCACGATGGAGGTGCCCAGGCCGATCCGCGAGGTCCGGGCGGCCAGGTAGCCCAGCTGGGTGAGCGCGTCGTACCCCCACAGCTCGGCGCTCCACGCCGCGTCGGCGCCGAGCCGCTCGGCCTCGACGACGAACTCCGCCGATTCCGCCGAGGCGGCGGAGGCCGCGACGGCCAGCCGCAGCGCCCGGGCCGCGCCGGGGCCGTCCGTCATGGCCGGCCGCCCTCCGCCAGCGCCTTGATGCCCTCGACGCAGCGCCGCATGTTCGCCTCGTGCTCGGCCAGGCGGCGCGCGACGATCCGCTCCTCCTTGTCCGGCATGGCGGTGATCGCCGGGGTCAGGCCCGACGGCGCCGGGCCGAGCGTGGCCCACTGCCGCAGGCGGGTGCCGCTGCCGGAGGCCTCGAGCTCGAAGCCCCACCGGGCCGACGGACAGTCCGGGTCGCCGACCACCCAGCCGAATGCCTGCCCCGCCGCGCAGGTGACCACCACGCACGTGGACCGCCAGTCCCCGATCGCGTCGTGGTGGTTGCGGCCGGTGAACCGGGCGCCGACCCGCGGCCCGTCGAAGCCGTCGACCCAGTCCGCCCCGGCCAGCTCGGTGGAGAACCGGGCCGGCACGGATATGTCGCTGACCAGCGGCCACACCTCTTCGGGCGGAGCAGCGACGTGGACCTCGACGCGGGCGGTCGGATTCTCGGAGTACCGGACCATCCTCGGCCTCCCGGGGGTCGTGATGAGCGCCTCTGCCTATCCTGCCGCACCCGCCGCCGTCCTACGATCCGGCCACGCGCTGAGCCAGCCGGCTGGAGGCCGGGAGCGGGGCGGGGACCGCGGGGCGGGGCGGGAAAGTGACGTCGACGGCCAGCCCGCCGGCGGGCAGCGCGCGGGCCGTCGTGCTGGCGCCGTGGGCGGTGGCGATAGCGCGGACGATCGACAGGCCCAGGCCGTGGCCGCCGTCGCGGCGGGCCGGGCGCGAGCCGAGCCGCTGGAAGGGCTGGAACAGGCGCCCGACGTCGGCGGGCGGGATGACCGGCCCGGAGTTGGTCACGGACAGCACGGCGCGGCCGTGGCTGGTCGCGGTAGCGACCCGGACGTCCCCGCCCGGGGTGTTGTGCCGGACGGCGTTGTCGATCAGGTTGGCGGTCAGCTGCTGGACCAGCAGCAGGTCACCGTCGAGGGCGGCGGGCTGGATGTCGGCGCGGACGCTCAGGCCCAGCCGGCTGATCTCCGGGCGCGGGACGGCCAGGGCCTCGCTGGCGATGGCGGCCAGGTCCAGGGGCTCGCGCTCGGCGGGGCCGGCTTCGCTGCTGGCCAGGGTGAGCAGCGCCTCGATCAGGCGCTCCTGCTCGGCGTTGGAGGCGAGCAGCTCGGCGCTGACGGCCTGCCAGTGGCCGGCCGTGGCCGCCGGGTCGGCCCGGGTGACCTGGAGCAGGGTGCGCTCGCGGGTCAGCGGGGTGCGCAGCTCGTGCGATGCGTTGGCGGCGAACCGCCGCTGGGCGTCGAAGGCGGCCTCCAGCCGCGCGAGCAGGCCGTCGAGGGTGTCGCCGAGTTCCTTGAGCTCGTCGTCGGGCCCGTGCAGGGCCAGCCGCTCGTGCAGGCTGCTGGCGGCGATCCGCCGGGCGGCGGCGGTGATCGTGCTCAGCGGGCGGAGCACCCGCCCGGCGATGATCCAGCCGATGGCGGCGGCGGCCACGGCGATGACCGCCAGCGCGACGGCGGAGATGATCAGGATCTCCAGCTTGTCGTAGCTGACATGGAACTGCGCCTCGGCCAGCAGCCTGGCCCGCTGCGCGGCGGTGAAGACCGGGGCCTGCCCGGGCGGCTGGCTGGCGGTGGTCCTGAGCACGTCGTAGTGGCCGGCCTGCTGGACCTCGGCGCTGGGAACCCTGATCCGGACCACGTCGTAGCGCCCGGCCTGCTGCACGTCGGCGCGGGGGAACCGGGTCGTGAGTACCGCCCGCAAGGCGCCCTTCGCGCTGGAGCCGCTGGACGGCCCGGCGGACGGCGACTGCGTGGCGTGGCCGTAGAGCAGGTAGGTCACGACGCCGAGCGCGGCCGCGCCGCAGGCCAGGAACGCCGCCCCGTACAGGACGCTCAGGCGCAGCCGGGCGGTGCGGCGGGGCGCCCGCAGCCAGCGCGGCGGGCCGGGGTGCGGGCGGGGCATGGGCATCAGGGCGCTCCGATCCGGTAGCCGCTCTCCCGGACGGTGTGGACCACCGGCGGGTCGCCGAGCTTGGCCCGGAGCCGGCGGATAGTGGTCTTCACGGTGCTGGTGAACGGGTCGGCGGCCTCGTCCCAGGCCCGCTCCAGCAGTTCCTCGGCCGACACCGGCCGCCCGTCCGCGGCGAGCAGGCACTCCAGCACGGCGAGCTCCTTGGGGGTGAGCGGCAGGCGCCGCCCGGCGCGGACCGCGACGCGGCGCGCCGGGTCCAGGCTCAGGTCACCGTGCTCGAGGCGGGCGGGCAGCGGGGCGGTGGCGCGCCGGCCCAGGGCCCGGATCCGGGCGACCAGCTCGGCGAAGTCAAACGGCTTGGGCAGGTAGTCGTCGGCGCCCAGGTCCAGGCCCTCGACCCGCTCCCGGACCGACCGGGCCGCGGTGAGCATCAGCACCCGGCTCTGCGACCGGCCCGCGGCGATGGCCCGGCAGACGTCGTCGCCGTGCACGCCGGGCAGGTCCCGGTCGAGCACCACCACGTCGTAGCGGTTGACGGCCACATGCTCCAGGGCCGCCGCGCCGTCCAGGGCGACGTCGACGGCCATCCCCTCCCGGCGCAGCCCGGCCGCCACCGCCATCGCCAGGACCTCGTCGTCCTCGGTTACCAGCACCCGCATGACCTGCCCGCCGCCTCACCCGCCCGGCGGCTGCCAGCCGCCTGCTGTCCAGGATCGCAGGTCACAGGTGACAGCCAGGTGACATTTATGGTCACCGTGCCGTCACCGGCCGCTCGGTACAACTGCACCCGACGACCTGTCCCGGCGCAATGAGGAGGCCGCGATGAACGACAGGACCGGCCGGAACCGGGGGCCGCGGCGCGCGGCCGCCCTGGCCATCGCGGCCGCCGTCGCCATGCTGGCGACGGCGTGCGGCGGCCGCATCGACGTGGCCGCCGCCGGCCCGGACCCGGCCGGCTCGCCGACCTTCGCGCAGGAGCTGGCCCTGGCGCAGTGCATCCGCGGCCACGGCGTGCCGGGCTTCCCGGATCCCGCGGCAGCGGGGGGCTTCCACGTAAGTGCCGCGACGATTGACAGCAGCCAGGTGCAGGCGGCCTACGGCGCGTGCCGGCACCTGCTGGCGGGCGGCGGCCCGTCCATCACGCAGCTGCAGCGGGAGGCCCAGCAGCAACAGCAGGAGCAGCAGAAGGCGCTCCCCGCGCTGCTGAAGTTCTCCCAGTGCATGCGCAGCCATGGCGTGCCGGGCTTCCCCGACCCGCCGGGCAGCGGTACCCCGGCGCCCCCGCAGGGCCGCGGCAGCAACCCCGATTCGCCCCAGTTCCGGGCCGCCGTCGCCGCGTGCCAGCGGCTGCTGCCGGCCGGGGCGCACCTGTCGGTGGGAAGCCAGTCGAGCAAGGCCACGTCATGAGCGGGACCTCCGCACGCGCCGGGAAGGCCAGCCCGCCGGACGGCGCCGCGGCAGCCGCCGGGGCGCGGCTGCCGGGCCGCCGCCCGGCGGCCGCGGTGCTGCTGCTCCTCGTCGTGCTCGCCGCCGGGGCCGGGATCGGATGGGGCGCGGGGGCGCTGGGCCCGGCGCGCTCGCCCGGGGCCGGGCCGGGGGCACCGCCGCCGGCCACCCGGCCGGTCGTCCGGGAGGAGCTGTCGTCGACCACGCCGGTGACCGCCACCCTGGGGTACTCCGGCGCCTACACGGTGCGCGGGCCGGGCGGCGGGGCGCTGACCTCGCTGCCGGCGGCCGGGCAGGTGATCGGGCAGGGGCAGGTGCTGTACCGGGTCGATGACGGCACCCCGGTGGCGCTGCTGTACGGGCCGGTGCCGGCCTGGCGGGCCCTGGCGGAGGGGCTGACCGGAGCGGACGTGGCCCAGCTCAATCGTGACCTGGTCGCGCTGGGAGATGCCAGCGGCCCGGGCATCAGCGCGCTCGGCTGGGACTACTTCTCGTGGGCGACGCTGGACGGGGTGCAGCGGCTGGAGTCGGCGCTGGGGGTGTCCGGCCCGCCGGGGTCGCTGCCGCTGGGGTCGGTGGTATTCGAGCCCGGCGCGATCCGGGTCACGAGCGTGCTGGCCAGCCTGGGCGGCCCGGCGGCGGGCCCGGTGCTGGCGGCAACCTCGGACCGGCACGCGGTGACGATCGCGCTGAGCACCGGCCTGCAGGCGCGGGTGGCGGCGGGCGACCCGGTGACGGTCACGCTGCCAGACGGGGCCAGCACGACCGGCACGATCTCCTCGGTGGGCACGGTGGCGTCCGGGACCGCCGGCGCGGCGACGATCCCGGTGACGGTCACCCTGACCCGCCCGGCGGCGGCCGGGACCCTGGACCAGGCGCCGGTGACTGTGTACATCACCACCGGCGCCAGCCCCGGCCCCGTGCTCGCGGTGCCGGTGACGGCGCTGCTGGCCCGGCCCGCCGGCTACGCCGTCGAGATGGCCGGCGCCGGCCACCGCCGGCGGCTGGTGCCGGTGACGGCCGGGATCTTCGACGACAACTCCGGCCTGGTGCAGGTGACCGGGGCGCTGGCGCCGGGCGAGCACGTCGTGGTGCCGGCCAGATGAGCGCCATCCTGGAGCTGGCGCGGGTGACGAAGGAGTACCCGGGACCGCCGCCGGTGCGGGCGCTGGACCGGGTGAGCGTGGCGGTGGCGGCCGGGGAGCTGGCGGCGGTGGTCGGCCCGTCCGGGTCGGGCAAGAGCACGCTGCTGCACCTGATGGGCACCCTGGACCGGCCGAGCACCGGGACGGTAAGGGTGACCGGCCTGGACGTGGCCCGGCTGACCGACCGGGAGGTGTCCGCGCTGCGGGCGCGGCGGATCGGGTTCGTGTTCCAGCAGTTCTTCCTGGCCGAGCATCAGCAGGTGCTGGACAACGTGGCCGACGGGCTGCTGTACGCGGGCGTCGCGCGCGCCGCGCGCCGCGAGCTGGCCGCCGCCGCGCTGGAGCGGGTCGGCCTCGGGCACCGGGCCGCCGCGCGGCCGACCCAGCTGTCCGGGGGCGAGCGGCAGCGGGTGGCGATCGCCCGGGCGATCGCCGGCCGGCCGGCCGTGGTGCTGGCCGATGAGCCGACCGGCAACCTGGACTCCGGCGCCGGCGCCACCCTGCTCGCCCTGCTGGCCGAGCTCAACGCCGCCGGGACCACGATCATCGTGATCACCCACGACCACGCGGTCGCCGCCGCGATGCGCCGCCGCATCGACATGCTCGACGGCCGCATCGTCAGCGACACCGGCCCGGCCCCGGCCCCGGCGGGCAACCCGGCCGCCCCGGAGAGGCGATCATGACCGCCACGCCGGAGCGGAACGCCCCGGTCCCGGCCCGGCTGCGCCCGCGCGACCTGGCCGGCCTGGCCACCGTCGGCCTGCGGACCCGCCGGCTGCGGGCGGCGCTGTCAGCGCTGGGCATCGCGATCGGGGTCGCCGCGATCGTGGCCGTCCTCGGCCTGGCCCGGTCCTCCCAGGCCGGGCTGCTGGCCGAGATCAGCCGCCTGGGCACCAACCTGCTGACCGCGACCAGCGGGCAGGACCTGACCGGGCAGACGGCCGAGCTCCCCGCCGCCTCCCCCGGCATGGTCGCCCGCCTGCCCGGCGTCACGGCCGTGCAGGACACCGGCACCGTCAGCGCCGACGCGTACCGCAGCCCGCTAGTCCCCGCCATCGACACCGGCGGGCTCAGCGTGGACGCCGCCAGCCTGGGCCTGCCCGCCGCGGCGGGCACCTCGGTGGCCCAGGGCAGTTACCTCACCGCCGCGACCGCCCGCGAGCCGGTCGCCGTCCTCGGCGCGGAGGCCGCTCAGCTGGCCGGCATCGACCGGATCTGGCCCGGCGAGCGGATCTGGGTCGGCGGCCGGTGGTTCTACCTCGCGGGCATCCTGCGCCCTGCCACCCTCGCCCCGCAGCTCGACACCGCGATCCTGGTCGGCTTCCCCGCCGCCCGGGCTTACCTCGGCTTCGACGGGCACCCGTCCGAGCTGTATGTCCGCACTATCAGCACCGCGGCCGCCACCACCCGGGTCGACGACCTGCTCGCCGCGCAGGCCAACCCGGAGCACCCCAGCGAAGTTGATGTGTCCCAGCCGTCTGACTCGCTGACCGCCCAGGCCGACGCCGCCGGCGCGTTCGACACGCTGTTCCTGGGGCTGGGCGCGGTCGCCCTGCTCGTCGGCGCGGTCGGCGTGGCCAACATCATGATCATCTCGGTGCTGGAACGGCGCCCGGAAATCGGGCTGCGCCGTGCGCTCGGCGCCACCAGGGGCCAGGTCCGCGCCCAGTTCCTGGCCGAGGCCGTCCTGCTCGCCCTGGCCGGCGGCGCCGCCGGCGACCTCGCCGGGGCCGCCGCCACCGCCAGCTACGCCCACGCCCAGGGCTGGGCCGTCGTCATCCCCGCCGAGGCGTGGGCCGGCGGCCTCGGCGCCGCCCTGCTCACCGGCGGCCTCGCCGGGCTGCTGCCCGCCATCCGCGCCGCCCGCCTGTCCCCCACGCAGGCGCTCTGGACCCTGTGAGCACCCCGGGGGGATCGCGGCGCCTGGTGCCGGGCCTGCTCGGTCCGCGCCGTAGTCTGTGCAAGGCTGTCCATCCCCAACGGCAGGAGGCCCCATGTCCGGCACCGGGCCAGAGCCTGAACGCACCGAGAACGCGGCAGGCACCGAGGAACCCGAGGTCACCGCGGATCCGGAGGACGCTGCGGCGACCGAAGACGAGGCCAAGCGCAAGTTCCGCGAGGCCCTCGAGCGCAAGCGCACCAGGGAGACGGCCAGCGCCGCCGGCGCGGGCGGCCGCGACGCCGGGAAGGTCCAGGGCGTCCACGGCCCGGCCTCGAGCCGGCGTTCGTTCCGCCGCCGCGGCGGCGGCTGACCGCCACCCGCCGCCTGACCGGCCCCGCCGCCTGACCCCCTTCCGGCTGACCGGCCCCGCCGCCTGACCCCCTTCCGGCTGACCGCGACCCCGCCGCCTGACCGGCCTCCGCTGCCTGACCGGCCCTCGCCGCCTGACTGCCCCCGGCCGGCTGACCACGACCCGGCGCCTGACCGCCACCCGGCCCACTCGGCCGCGCCAGCCGGCGGATAGGTCCGGCCCCGCCTCGGTGCGCCCGGCGTGTGACAGATGGGGCAAACGGGGGAAGGTCCAGAACCTCAGCCGTCAACGCGGCTGGCACTCGGACCCGAAGGGCGAAGCGCCATGACGACACCCGGCATGCCCGTAATCTTCATTCACGGCCTGTGGCTGCACGCCAGTTCCTGGGCCTCCTGGGAGGAGCGCTTCCGCGAGGCCGGCTATGAGCCCTCCGCGCCCGGCTGGCCGGGGGACTCGGACACCGTGGCCGAGACCCGCGAGCACCCGGAGCGAGTGGCCGGCATGGGGATCAACGACGTGGTCGAGCACTATGCCGGGATCATCCGGTCGCTGCCCGTCAAGCCGGTCGTCGTCGGCCATTCCTTCGGCGGCCTGATCGCGCAGCGGCTGCTCGGCCAGGACCTGGCCGCGGCCGCCATAGCGATCGACGCCGCGCCCATCAAGGGCGTCCTGAAGCTGCCCCCGTCGGCCCTCAAGGTCGCGGGCATCGCGCTGCGCAAGCCCGCCAACCGGCACGGCGCCGTCGCGCTCACCCGCGAGGAGTTCGCCTACGGCTTCGGCAACACGCTGGGCTCCCAGGAGTCCGGCGAGCTGTACGACAAGTGGACGGTGCCGTCGCCGGGGAAGCCGCTGTTCGAGGCCGCGGCCGCGAACTTCGTGCCGGGATCGCCGGCCAAGGTCAACACCGGCAACAAGACGCGCGGCCCGCTGCTGCTGACCGCCGGCGGCCGCGACCACACGGTGCCGGCCGCGATCACCCGGTCGACCCGGAAGCTGTACCACAAGTCGCCGGCCATCACCGACTTCCAGGAGTTCCCCACCCGGGGTCACTCGCTGACGATCGACAGCGGCTGGGCCGAGGTCGCTGACTACGGCCTGGACTGGCTGCGGCAGCGGGCCTTCCCCGGCTAAGGACCGCGCCGGACCCGGCGTCGGGCAGGCGGGCCTGCCCGATGCCCGCCCGCCGCGCCCGATCCGCGCCCGATCCGAGCCCGATCCGCGCCCGATCGCGGCCGGCTAACCGGCACCGCCGCCGTCAGCCCCGGCCGCGGGCGGGAACAGCCCGGCCCGGGCCAGCTGCCCCGGCACCGGCGCCCCGAGCGCGTCCTGGAGGAACCCGGCCACCGGCAGCAGCGCCGCCGCCGACACCCCGGTCGCCACCCCCGACCGGTCCAGCAGGTACAGCAGGTCCTCGGTGGCGATGTTGCCGGTGGCGGCGGGCGCGAACGGGCAGCCGCCGATCCCGCCCGAACTCGCGTCCAGCGCCGCCGCCCCCCGCTCGACGGCGGTGACCGCGTTGGCATAGCCCGTGTTGCGGGTGTTGTGAAAATGCCAGCGCAGCGGCACGCCGGAAGCGACGCGGTCCGCGACGTCGGCCAGGGCCCGGACCCCGGCCGGCACGCCGACGCCGATCGTGTCGGCCAGCGCCACCTCGTCGGGCTGGGCCTGCACGCACCGCTCCAGGACCGCGGCCACCCGCTCGGGGCTGACCTCCCCCTCGAACGGGCAGCCGAAGGCGGCGGCCACCGTCACCGTCGTCCGCAGCCCGGCGGCGCGCGCCCGGGCCGCGATCCGGCCCCACGCCGCCACCGCCTCGTCCGCCGACACGCCCTGGTTGCGCCGGCTGAACGTGTCGGTCGCGACGACGACCACGTTGACCTCGTCCACCTGGGCCCGGATGGCCCGGTCCAGCCCCCGCTCGTTGAGCACCAGCCCGATCCACGAGACCTCGCCGCGGGGCAGCGCCGCGCACACCGCCTCGCTGTCGGCCAGCTGCGGGACCCGGGCCGGGTTGACGAAGCTGGTCGCCTCGATCCGGCGCACGCCGCTGGCGGCCAGCCGCGTGATCAGGTCCAGCTTGGCCGCGGTGGTCAGGACGGCGTCCTCGTTCTGCAGCCCGTCCCGCGGTGCCACCTCGACGATCTCCACAGATTGCATGCACATCATCGTGACACGACCCCCACACGGCTGTCACGCGGCCATATCACGCTATTGATGACTGGTTCCCTTGCCATCGGGACCGGCCCGGAGCAAGATTGCATGCAATCCGCGCGAACCTGGTGATGCTGAGGAGGCTCATGCGACAGGCTGCCGAGCAGGCCGCGAACGCGATCCGGGAGGACATCCTGGCCGGGCGGCTCCCGGCCGGCGCCCGGATCGCCGAGGCCGACGTGGCCCGCCAGCTGTCGGTGAGCCGGACGCCGATCCGCGAGGCGCTGTCCCGCCTGGCCGCCGAGGGGCTGGTCGAGCTCAGCCCGAACCGCGGCGCCCGGGTCACCTCGTGGACCGCGGCCGAGCTGCGCGAGATCTTCGACGTGCGGCTGCGGCTCGAGCCCTACGCCGTCCGGCAGGCCGTGCCGATCCTGACCGCCGCCCAGCTCGGCGAGCTGTCGGAGATGGCCGAGGCCATGCTGGCCGCGGGCCGCCCGGACGGCCCCCAGGACCTGGACGCCATCATCGCGCTCAACCGCCGGTTCCACGGCCTGCTCGTCGCCACGGCCGGCAACGCCGCGCTGGCCGCGTCGCTGACCGCCGTCACCCACGCCGCCGTGGTCCACCAGAACTTCCAGCACTACACGCCCGGCGCGCTGGCCCGCAGCCTGGCCCATCACGCCGAGATCGTCGAGGCGGCCCGCGCCCGCGAGCCGGCCTGGGCCGAGTCGGTCATGCGCAGCCACCTGTTCAACGCCCGGGCCACCATGCTCGGCGACACGGCAACCGGCGACACGGTGATCGCCACCACGGGGGAGGTGCCATCGTGAGCGAGCTCCCGCTCAGCGACCTGCGCGTCGTCGAGCTCGGCCAGCTGCTGGCGGGCCCGTTCTGCGGCCAGCTGCTCGGCGACTTCGGGGCCGAGGTGATCAAGATCGAGGACCCCGGCCGGGGCGACCCGATGCGCGAGTGGGGCCGCGAGAAGCCGCACGGCAAGTCGCTGTGGTGGCCCGTGGTGGCCCGCAACAAGCTGTCGGCCACCTGCGACCTGCGCTCGCCCGAGGGGCAGGCCCTGCTGCGCCGGCTATTGGCCCGGGCCGATGTCCTGGTCGAGAACTTCAGGCCCGGAACGCTGGAACGCTGGGGCCTGTCGCCCGAGTCGCTCTGGGAGGTCAATCCCGGCCTGGTCATCACGAGGGTGACCGGCTACGGGCAGACCGGCCCGTACGCCCCGCGGGCCGGGTTCGGGGCGATCGGCGAGGCCATGGGCGGGATCCGGTACGTCATGGGCGACCCCGGCTCGCCGCCGGTCCGGGCCGGCATCTCGCTCGGCGACGCGCTCGCCGCCACCTTCGCGTGCCTCGGCACCATGGTCGCCCTGCACCACCGCCAGCGGTCGGGCCGCGGCCAGGTCGTCGACTCCGCCATCTACGAGGCGGTGCTGGCCATGATGGAGTCGCTCATCCCCGAATGGGCCGTGGCCGGCTACCAGCGCGAGCGGACCGGCGCGGTGCTGCCCAACGTCTCGCCCAGCAACGTCTATCCCACCGGCGACGGCGACCTGGTGCTGATCGCGGCCAACCAGGACAGCGTGTTCGGGCGGCTGGCCGACGTCATGGGCCAGCCCGGCCTGGCCGCGGACCCGCGCTTCGCGACCCACTCGGCGCGCGGCGCGGCCATGACCGAGCTCGACCACCTGATCGCCGCCTGGACGTCCACGCTGCCGGCCGATGACCTGCTGGCCCGGCTGCACGAGGGGGGCGTCCCGGCCGGGCGGATCTTCCGGGCCGCGGACATGCTGGCCGACCCGCACTTCGCCGCCCGGCAGGCCATCGTCACCGTCCCCCATCCCGACTTCGGGGACCTGCCCATGCACAACGTGGCGCCCAAGCTGTCAGCCACGCCCGGGTCGGTCCGGACCGCCGGGCCGGCCCTCGGCGAGCACAGCGACCAGGTCTGGGGCGGGCTGGTCGGGCTCGGCCCCGGCGACCTGGCCGGGCTGCGCGCCGCCGGCGTGATCTGACCCCATCACTGAACACCTAAGGGAGCACGGCATGAGCTATCGCCTCGGAGTGGACGTCGGCGGCACCTTCACCGACGTCCTGCTCGTGGACGAGCAGGCCGGATCGACGTGGCGGGCCAAGACGTCATCGACGCCCCGCGACCAGTCGGTCGGCGTGCTGCACGGCATCGACCTGGTCTGCGAGCAGGCGGGCGTGGACCGCGGCGCGATCGCGCACGTGCTGCACGGCACGACGGTCGCCACCAACGCCATCCTCGAGGGGAAGGGCGCGACGGTCGGCCTGGTGACGACCGAGGGCTTCCGGCAGGTCCTGCAGATCGCGCGCTCGTTCGTCCCCGGCGGCCTGGCCGGCTGGATCATCTGGCCCAAGCCCGAGCCGCTGGCCGCGCTGGAGAACACCGTCGAGGTCCCCGGCCGGATCGCCAGCGACGGCTCGGTCGTGCGCGACCTGGACGAGGACGCGGCCCGCGCCGCGCTCCGCGCGCTGCGCGCGGCCGGGATCGAGGCGCTGGCCATCTCCCTGATCAACTCGTTCGCCAACGACGCGCACGAGCGGCGGCTGGCCGAGCTGGCCGCGGAGGAGCTGCCCGGCGTGCCGGTGTCGCGGTCCAGCGCGGTGCTGCCCGAGCTGCGGGAGTACGAGCGGGCGCTGACGACCGTGGCCAACGGCTACGTCCAGCCGCAGGTCGCCCGGTACATCGCCAACCTCAGCGGCCAGCTCGCGGCGGACGGGGTGGCGGCCCCGCTGTCCATCCTGCGCAGCGACGGCGGCCTGGCCGTCGCGGACGCCGCCATCGGCGCGCCGGTGACGATGCTGCTGTCGGGCCCGGCCGGCGGCGTGACCGGCGCGGTCTGGGTCGCCGAGCAGTCCGGCCACCGCGACCTGCTGACCTTCGACATGGGCGGGACGTCGACCGACGTCGCGCTGGTCCAGGGCCTGCGGCCGCGGATCGGCCGGGAGACCAAGGTCGGCGACCTGACCGTGCGCGCGGCCGCGGTCGACGTGCGGACCGTCGGCGCCGGCGGCGGCTCGATCGCGCACGTCCCCGAGCTGACCCGGGCGCTGCGGGTCGGCCCGCAGTCGGCGGGCGCCGATCCCGGCCCGGTGGCCTACGGCCAGGGCGGCACCGAGCCCACCGTGACCGACGCCAACCTGGTGCTCGGCTACCTGCCGACGTCGCTGGCCGGCGGCGAGATCACCCTCGACGCGGGCGCGGCCCGGGCCGCGGTGCAGAAGGTGGCCGACGCCATGGGCCTGCCCAGCGCCGAGGCCGCGGCGGCCGGGATCATCGACATCGTCAACGAGAACATGCTCGGCGGCCTGCGCCTGGTCAGCGTCCAGCAGGGCTTTGACCCGCGCGACTTCGCGCTGGTCGCGTTCGGCGGCGCCGGGCCGCTGCACGCCAACGCGCTCGGCGCGCTGACCGGGGCGTGGCCGGTGATCGTGCCGCCCTCCCCCGGCGTGCTGTGCGCCCTCGGCGACGCCACCACGTCGGCCCGCGACGAGTCGGCCCGTACCTGCCTGCGCCGGTTCGCCGACCTGACCGGCAGCGAGCTGGCCGCGATCCTGCGCGACCTGTCGTCGGCCGCGTCGGGCCGGCTGACCGGCCAGGGCGTGCCGGCCGACACCCAGCAGGTGGCCTACCAGGTCGACGTCCGGTACTTCGGCCAGGGCTTCGACATCGGAGTGGACGTCGACCCGGCCTGGCTGGACCAGCCCGACGAGGCGCTGGCCACCATCGGCGCGCGGTTCGACGCCGAGCACGAGCGGCTGTTCTCCTTCGTCCTGTCCGCCGACCACGAGCTGGTCAACGCGCGCGCGTCGGTCAGCGGCCCGCGCCCGAAGGTGTCGCCGACCACGCTCGAACCCGGCACCGGCGACCCGGCCGCGGCCCGGACCGGGACGGCGCCGGTGTATGTCGACGGCGGCTGGGCCGACGCCGCCTGGTACGACCGGGCCCGGCTGCGGGCCGGCGATGCGCTGGACGGCCCGGCCATCGTCACCGAGATGGACTCGACCACGCTGATCCTGCCCGGCTATGCCGCGACGGTCGACCCGTCCGGGAGCCTGCTGATCCGCCCGGCCGCCGCCGCCACCGCGAAGGAGAGCTAAGCCATGGCCCGCATCGTGCAGGAGGCCACCGCCCCGGCGGCCCGGGTCGACGTCGACCCCATCACCCTGGACCTGATCGAGAACGGGCTGCGCAACGCCCGGTACGAGATGGACGAGGTGCTGTTCCGGACGGCGCTGTCGCCCGGCATCCGGGAGCAGCACGACGAGTTCCCGCTCATCGCCGACCCCAGCGGGAAGATGGTGGTCGGCCAGTTCGGCCTGTCGATCCCCGACTTCCTCGACGGGTTCGAGGGGGACATCGGCGAGGGCGACGTGCTGCTCACCTCCGACCCCTACGCGTGCGGCGCGGCGATCAGCCACGCCAACGACTGGCTGGTCGTGCTGCCGATCTTCCACGAGGGCCGGCTGGTCGGGTGGGCGTCGATGTTCGGCCACATGACCGACGTCGGCGGCAAGACGCCGAGCTCGATGCCCACCGATGCCAGGACCATCTACGAGGAGGGCGTGGTCATCCCGCCGTTCGCGCTGTACAAGGCCGGGCAGCGCAACGAGGACGCGCTGCGCGTGATCCTCAACCAGGTCCGGGTGCCGGACTGGAACCGGGCCGACCTGAACGGCCTGGTCGCCGCGTGCCGGACGGCGTCGCGGCGGGTCCAGGAGATGTGCGCGCGGTTCGGGACCGACACCTACCTGTCCGCGCTGGACGACCTGCTCGACCGCAACTACCGGGCCATGAAGACCCTCCTGCACGTGGTGTTCGAGGAGGGCCGGACGCTGTCGTTCACCGACTACATCTGCGACGACGGCGTCGGCTACGGGCCGTACGAGCTCAAGCTGTCGCTGACCCGCACCGGCGACAAGGTCCACCTCGACTTCACCGGCTCGTCGCCGCAGGCGGTCGGCCCGGTGAACTACTACCTGAACGAGAACCTGGCCCGGATGTTCTTCGGCATCTACATGATCACGGTGGCCGACCCGCAGATCCTGTGGAACGACGGCTTCTACCCGCTGGTCGACGTCACCATCCCCGAGGGCTCGTACTGGAAGCCGCGGCACCCGGCCGCGCTGAACGCCCGCAACCACGGCATCGGGCGGGTATTCGACCTGTTCGGCGGCCTGCTCGGGCAGACCAACCCGGCCCTGCTGAACGCGGCCGGGTTCTCCTCCTCGCCGCACTTCATGTACTCGGGCAACTACAGCGGCGGCGAGCGCAAGGGCGAGTGGTTCCAGCTCTACTCCATCGGCTTCGGCGGCATTCCCGGCCGCCCGCTCGGCGACGGGCCGGACGGTCACTCGCTATGGCCCAGTTTCGTCAACATTCCCTGCGAGTTCCTGGAGTCGTATTACCCCCTGCGGATCGAGCGGTGGGAGACCGTGGCCGATACCGGCGGGGCGGGCCTGCACCGGGGCGGCAACGGGGTCGATGTCGCGTACCACTTCCTGGAGCCGGGCACGATCGCGATCCACGACGACCGGTGGCTGACCTACCCGTGGGGCGTCAACGGCGGGGAGCCCGGCGCGCGCGGCCGCAAGTGGGTCGACCGGGCCGACGGGGCCCGCGAGGTGCTGCCCAGCAAGTGCCACGACGTCCCGGTGGCGCCCGGCGACGTGCTGCACTTCGTCACCTGGGGCGGCGGCGGCTGGGGCGACCCGCTTGAGCGCGACCCGGCGCTGGTCGCGCTGGAGGTGCGCCGCGGCCTGGTCACCGCCGGCGGGGCGCGCCGGTACGGCGTCGTCCTGACCGCCGACGGCGCCGCCGACCTGGAAGCGACCGGCGTGCTGCGGGATCAGCTGCGCGCGGACCGCCCGGCGGAGCTGCCGGTCTTCGACATGGGGCCGCCGCTGCCCGAGCTGCTGGCCCGGTGCGAGGCGGAAACGGGCCTGCCCGCGCCGCGCCGGCCGGTCTGGACATGAGCGGCGGGGACGACCCGTTCGGGGGGTCGCTCGGCTGGGGCGCGCGCCCGGCGCTGCTGCTGATCGACATGATGCGGGCCTACTTCACGCCGGGCGCGCCGTTCGACCTCGGCTCCGACGCGGCCGTCACCGGCTGCGCGCGGCTGCTCGCCGCCGCGCGCGCGGGCGGGGTGCCCGTCCTGCACAGCCGGGTCCGCTACCGGGCCGGGTCCAGCGACGGCGGCCTGTTCGTCCGCAAGGTCAGCGCGCTGCGGGTGCTGGCCGAGGACGCGCCGGGCGATCTCGGCGAGTTCGTGGCCCCGCTGGAGCCCGAGCCGCACGAGGTGGTGGTGGTCAAGCAGTACGCGTCGGCGTTCTTCGGCACGTCGCTGGCCGCCACCCTGACCGCGGCCGGCGTGGACACGGTGGTCATCGCGGGCGTCTCGACCTCGGGCTGCGTCCGGGCCAGCGCGACCGATGCGATGCAGCACGGGTTCCGGCCGATCGTGGTCGGCGGGGCGTGCGGCGACCGGTCGGCCGCCGTGCACGAGGCCAACCTCGCCGACCTGGCTGCCAAGTACGCCGACCTGGCCACGATCGACGACGCGGCCGCCCGGCTCGCCGCGGCGGGCGGCGATCAGCCCCACTGACCGGGCCGGTAGCCGCCGCCCGGGCTGCGGCAGATCACGTTCACCCGGTTGTAGGCGCCGATGAAGGCGATGAGGCAGACCAGCGCGGCGAGCTGGTCGTCGTCGAACTGCCCGGCCGCGCGGGCCCAGGCCTCGTCGGTGACGCCGCCGGCGCCGTCGGCGATGCGGGTGCCCTGCTCGGCCAGCTCCAGCGCGGCCCGCTCGGCCTCAGTGAACACCGTCGCGTCCCGCCACGCCGCGACCAGGTTCAGCCGGACCGGGGTCTCGCCGGCCCGCGCGGCGTCCTTGGTGTGCATGTCGGTGCAGACCGAGCAGCCGTTGACCTGGCTGGCCCGGATGACCACCAGGTGCCCGGTGCCGGGCGGCAGGATCGAGTCGGGCACGGCCAGCGCCGCTGCGCTGAGATGCTTGGTGAACGTCCGCAGGATCTCGCTGCGGCTGACGTCGAGACGCGCGTCCATGGTGCCTCCCCTGGAGTGCCGGTGGCCTGCCGGCACTACGACGGGCGGCGGCGGCGGGAGGTAACGCCGGCGGGCCGGCGTTACCTGGCCGGGGCGCGATGCGTCCTTTGAGTGACATCGCTGACGCAGGAGGGCCGTGACCGGGGACGAGCAGCTCGCCGCGGAGTTCGAGGCTCAGCGCCCCTACCTGCACGCGATCGCGGTCCGCGTGCTCGGCTCGCACGCCGACGCCGACGACGCCGTCCAGGAGACGTGGCTGCGCCTGGCCCGCGCGGGCCGCGACGGCATCATCGACCTGCGCGGCTGGCTCACCACCGTGACCGGGCGGATCTGCCTCGATGCCCTGCGCCGGCGCGGCGTGCGGGGCGAGCAGCCGCTCGAGCTCAGCGCCGGGCCGCTCGCGCGGGAGGCGGCCGGGGACGCCGGGACCGACCCGGAGCGGGGGGCCGTGCTCGCCGACTCCGTCGGCCTGGCCCTGTACGTGGTCATGGATGCCCTCACCCCGGCCGAGCGGGTGTCGTTCGTGCTGCACGACGTGTTCGAGGTCCCGTTCGACGCGATCGCCGCGGTCCTCGGCCGGAGCACCGCGGCGGCCAAGATGCTGGCCAGCCGCGCCCGCGGCCGGATCCGCCTGGCCGCGCCAGCGACGGCGACCGACGGCGCGGCCCGCGAGGTCATCGACGCGTTCTTCGCGGCGGCGGGCCGGGGCGACCTGGCCGGGCTGCTGGCCGTGCTCGCCCCCGAGGTCGAGCTGCGCGGCCGCGGGCCTGAGGGGGCCTTCGCCGTCCGCGGCGCGACCCGGGTCGCGGCCCGGGCGGGAACCGGCGCGCGCCCCGGCGCGCGGGCTCATCCGGTGCTCGCCGGCGGCCGGCCGGGCGTCCTCATCACGGCGGGCGGGCGGCCGGTCACGGTGATGGCCTTCGAGGTCGCCGGCGGCGTCATCACCGCGATCGAGGTCCTGACCGACCCGGTCGGGCTGGCCCTGCTCGTCCCGTCGTGGGTCACCTGACCGCTCGCGCGGCCAGGGCAAAGCGCCGGGCATGCCAGAGGGGGACGAGCTCTCGTCCCCCTCTGGCGGTGCAGGTGACCCGTTCGTGCGGGGTCTCGGTCAGGCGGCCGCGCGGCTGCCGTTCGCCACGGCGTCGGCCGGCGACTGCGTCACGACCAGCTGGTGCACCACGTTCTCGGTGGTGACCTCGTGCGCCGCCAGGTCGGTCAGGGCGATCACGGCCAGTGCGACGCCGCCGGCCAGCACCAGCCAGGTCAGCGCCGGGCCGGTGAACAGCAGCGTCGCGATGAGGGACCAGATGGCGACCAGGCCGAGCACGCCGTGGCTGGTCTTCCGCACGGCACCGTGCCCGAACAGCGCGCTGGCCAGGGCGACCGCGGCCAGCCCGGTGAACACGCCGAAGCCGGTCCAGCCCGCCACCGGGGCGGTGAAGGGCAGGGCGACGACGGCCAGGAAAGCGCCGCCGAGCACGAACAGGGTGTCGAGGGCAAAGCGGGGACTGAGGTTCATGACGAGCTCCTCCTTGGCGCCGGGGCGCCAGCAGATCCGACGGCGGGTCGATTCGCACGCTCATCGGGCGTCCGGACCGGCTCGTCGGGCTCCCCATATCGGGGTGTATCGAAGCCATCTGGTGTAACCCTCAACCAACTACGCGCATGCCGCGCCCGGATGTCTGCTGCGTCACATCCGGGCGCCCGCCGCCGCGTGGTCAAGAACGGCGCGATCAAGAAGAGGATGACCGGAGACCCCGGATACCGGACAATAGAGCCATGACTGCGCAGCCCTTCGGGGACAATCCGCGGCTGCGGGCCTCGGACGCCGACCGCGACCAGGCCGCCTCGGTGCTCAACGGCGCCATGGCCGAGGGCCGGCTGACCGTGGATGAGCACGCTGACCGGCTCAGCGCCCTGTACGCGGCGAAGACCCATGCCGAGATCGTCCCGCTCCTGGACGACCTGCCCGACCGCACCAGCGCGGCGCCGCCGGCCCAGCGGTCCGGGGAGACCAACCACATCGTGGCGATCCTCAGCGGCTCCTCCCGCAAGGGAGCCTGGACGGTGCCCTCGCACATCAACGTCGTCACCATCCTCGGCGGCGTGGAGCTGGACTTCCGGGAGGCCACCCTGCCCGCCGGCGAGATCACGATCTCGGCCACCTGCGTGCTCGGCGGCATGGAGATCACGGTGCCGCCCGAGATGCACGTCATCGACAACGGCGTCGCCATCCTGGGCGGCCGCGAGGTCAGCGCCGACAGCGACGAGTCCGTCCGGCCGGGCGCACCGGTCCTGCGCCTGTCGGGCTTCTGCCTTCTCGGCGGCGTCGAGGTCAAGCGCAAGGCCCGCAAGGCCCCGCGCGACCGCGGCAGCCGCCGCGGCATCGACAGCTAGGGCCTCCCTCTTCCCTGTCCGGTTATGCCCGGCCCGCGTTTCGGAGCCGCGGCCCGGCGCCTTCGGGGATTCCCTGGTGCAGGTGCGGGGCGTAGACGAGCTTGTGCGTACGGCCATCGAGCACGGTGGACTCGATGAGGTCCAGGTCGAACTCCGCTCCGTCGTGGAAGAGCGCTGCCGCGCCAGCGCGGCCTGAGATGACCGGGAACATCATGACCTCGATCCGGTCGACGAGGCCGGCAGCGAGCAGCGAGCGGTTCAGCGAGATGCTGCCGTGCGATCGCATCGGGACGTCGGTGGTGCGCTTCAGGCGCTCGATCGCGGTCACCGCGTCCTCGTTGATCACCGTCGAGTTCTGCCATCCGAGCGGCTCTTCGAGCGTGCTGGAGAACACGAGCTTCGGCAGCTCGTTCAGGCTGTCGTAGTACGGCTCGTCGAATATGGTGACGAGCTTCGCGAACTGCCGGAACGTCGTCGCGCCGAAGACGAGCACCTGGTCCTGCGCGAAGGTGCGCACCCGGTCCTCGATCACGGTGGTACTCCCCTGCCTTCACGCCGCCCCCGCCGGGGGGCTCCGCTACTGCTACGAACACCGTCGACCCAATCCGACACCGTCAACCGTCGCGAACAACACCCTGGGCAACTGCAGTCCGCTCAATACCATTCGGGGCTGCTTTAACTGACCGCGCTGGCCCTGGGGTGGCGGAGGGCGGCAGCTGCCATCCCGGCGGCTCCGCGGGCGCCGGCCGGCCCGGCCCGGCGATCGCGCCCGGGCCGCGGCCCCACGTCGCACCGCAGGCCGGCGCATTCCTGCGGCCGGCCTGCGACGCCCGGCCGAGGGAGCAACCGGACGGGTCAAGATCAGAGACAGCGCCGTGGGCGAGTGTTTCACCCGTGTTAACTCCGGATAGTCCTCATGATCACCCAGCGGCACGCGCTGTCAAGGGCCTACTTCAGTGACCGTCGGTGGCGCTGAGTAGCTGCGCCGGCCCGGGGACCTGAAACGGGCACGGCACCGGCTCGCTGAGGGCGGTGCGGGCGGCCCGGGCCACGTTCCGGATGGGTCGTGATCTGCGGGAACCGAACAGGCCGGCCTTGCAAAGGGGACTATTTACGGGGTGTTATGTCATTCTGAGCGTAAGCGATCTTGGCTCGGGTGACGGGGAGGGCGGATTGCCGGTGGGCGCAGGGTGAGGGCGGGAGCGCGGCGGTCGTCGGCGAAGTCAGAGGTGCCGGTCCCGTGGCAGTACGGCCGCGACCTGACGGCGGCGGCCCGGCAGGGCGAGCTCGACCCGGTCATCGGCCGGGACGGTGAGCTGGCCCGGCTGGTCCAGATCTTCGGCCGGAAGACGAAGAACAACCCGGTGCTGATCGGCCGGTCCGGGGTCGGCAAGACCGCGATCGTGGAGGGCCTGGCCCTGCGGATCGTCGAGGGCGCGGTGCCGGCCGGCCTGCTGGGCAAGCGGCTGGTCTCCCTCGACCTGGCCCAGCTGGTGGCCGGGTCCAGCTTCCGCGGCGAGTTCGAGCGGCGGCTGAAGGACGCGATCAACCTGATCGCGACCTCGCAGGGCGAGTTCCTGCTGCTCGTCGACGAGCTCCATATGATCGTGGGGGCCGGCGGCAGCGAGGGCGGCATGGACGTCAGCAACATGCTCAAGCCGATGCTGGCCCGCGGCGAGCTGCGGCTGATCGGGGCCAGCACCCCGGAGGAGTACCGGCAGCGGATCGAGGCGGATGCCGCGCTGGAGCGCCGGTTCCAGCCCGTGGTCATCGACCCCCCGTCCCTGGAGGACACGGTCGAGATCCTCCGCGGCCTGCGCGAGCGGCACGAGGTCTACCACGGGGTCTTGATCCACGACTCGGCGCTGGAGGCGGCGGCGCACCTGTCGGACCGGTACGTGTCCGGGCGGCACCTGCCCGACAAGGCGGTCGACCTCATCGACGAGGCCGCGAGCCGGCTCCGGATCGGCATCGACACCACGCCGGCCGATCTCGACCGGGCCGCCCGCCAGGCGCGCCGGCTGGAGATCAGGCTGCTGGCCCTGCCCCCGTCCGACGGCGAGGACGAGACCGCGGCGCAGCGCGGGCAGCTGGAGGCGGACCTGGCCGCGCTGCGGGCCGGGGCCGCAGAGCGGACCGCGCAGTGGCAGGGCGAGCAGCAGGCCATCGCGGCCATCCACGAGGTCAAGCAGCAGCTGGTGCGGGGGAAGGCGCAGGCGGCCCGGTGCGAGCGGACCGGCGACCTGGCCGCGGCGGCCGACCTGGAGTATGTGCAGCTGCCCGACCTCGAACGGCGGCTGGACGCGGCGGTCAAGGCACTCGAGGACCTCCCGCCGGGCAGCCGGATGCTCAAGGCCGAGGTCGACGCCGAGGAGATCGCCGCCGTCGTCAGCGCCTGGACCGGGGTGCCGGTCGCGCGGCTGATGGAGGGCGAGGCGGTCAAGCTGCTGCAGATGGAAGAAATGATGCGCCTGCGCGTGGTCGGCCAGGACGCCGCGGTGCGCGCGATAGCCGGGCCGATCCGGCGCAACCGGGCCGGCCTGTCGGACGGCACCCGGCCGATCGGCACGTTCCTGTCCGTCGGCCCGACCGGAGTCGGCAAGACGGAACTGGCCCGCGCCCTGGCCGAGTTCCTGTTCGATGATGAGCGCGCCATGGTGCGCATCGACATGGGCGAGTACCAGGAGCGGCACACGGTGGCCCGGCTGATCGGCGCGCCGCCCGGCTACCTCGGGTACGACGAGGGCGGCCAGCTCACCGAGGCGGTCCGGCGGCGGCCCTACGCGGTGGTCCTGCTCGACGAGATCGAGAAGGCCCACACCGACGTGTTCAACATCCTGCTCCAGCTGCTGGACGAGGGCCGCCTGACCGACGGGCACGGCCGGACGGTCGACTTCACCAACACCGTGCTGATCATGACCTCGAACCTGGCCGAGGACCCGAAGGAGTTCTTCCGCCCGGAGTTCATCAACCGCATCGACGAGATCATCCCGTTCCGCTCGCTGACGCCGGGCGACCTCGGCGCGATCGTCCGGATCCAGCTCCGGCAGCTGGCCGCGCGGGCCCGCCGCCTCGGCATCACCCTCGACGTCAGCCCCGCCGCCGAGGCGTGGCTGGCCGCCCGCGGATACGACCCGGACTTCGGCGCCCGGCCGCTGCGCCGCGTGCTGCAGCGCGACGTGGGCGACCGGCTCGCCGTCCTGCTGCTGCAGGGCGACTTCGAGGCGGGCGACACCGTCCGGGTCGACGTGGCCGGGGACCAGCTCAGCTTCCGCTGAGGCGGGCGCCCTACCAGGCCATGGGGGCCAGGACCGACTGGTCGATCTCCAGCAGCGTCGGCCGCCCGCCGGCCACGGCCCGGCTGAACGCGGGCCCGAACTCGGCCGCTCCCCGGACCAGCTCGGCGTCCAGCCCCATGGCCCGGCTGAGGCCGACGAAGTCGGGAGTGTGCAGGTCAACCCCGAACGACTCCCCCGCGAAACGCTGGCTCTCCACGAACCGCAGCACCCCGTAGCCGCGGTCGTTGAACACGCAGACCACGATGGGGAGCTTGCGCTCGGCCACCACCGCGAGCTCGCCGACGCTCAGCATCAGGCCGCCGTCGCCCTGGATGACGACCGTCGGCTGGCCGCTGCCGACCGCTGCCCCGATGGCCAGCGGGACGCCGGGGCCGATGGCCGCGGAGTTGGGCCGCACCGACGTCCGGGGCGCCAGGATCGGCAGCAGGCGGTCGCCCCAGCGGTAGGCGGGCACCGTGGAGTCCCGCACCACCGGGGCGGTGCGCGGCAGCGTCTCGCGGATGGCGTCCATGATGACGCGGTAGTCGGGCCCGATCTTGTCGCGCCCGTCGGCCCGGGCGCGGGCGGCGGCCTCCTGGGCGCGCTTGGTGAACTCCGGCTCCGCCCCGCGGCCGGTGACCGCCCCGAGCAGGTCCTGGAGCCCGGCCAGCGCGTCGCCGACCAGCTCGGCCGATGCCGGGTGGTTCAGCCCGATGACCCGCGGGTCGGCGTCGAGGTGAATGAGCCGGGACGGCACCGGGACCCACCGGTTGCCGGCCGCCGGGAAGCGCGTGCCGACCGCCAGCACGGCATCGGCGTCGGCGATGACCGCCGACACCTCGGCGTGGTCGGAGTGCGGGCCCACCGCCAGCGGGTGGTCCTCGGCGATGGCCCCGCGGCCCTCGGTGGTCGTCACCACCGGCGCCTGCAGCCGCTCGGCCAGCGCCGTCAGCTCGGCCGACGCGCCCGCGGCGACCACGCCGCCGCCGGCCCAGATCAGCGGCCGGGCGGCGGCCGACAGCTCGGCGGCGGCCGCGGCCAGGGCAGCCGGTTCGGGCCGGGCCCGGCTTATCGCGGGTCGCTCCGGCCGCTGCGCCGCGGTCGCCTGGTACTGCAGGTCGATGGGGATCTCGACGGCGACGGGCTGCGGGCGGCCGGTCAGCGCGTCGGCCGCGGCGAGCAGGATGGCGTCCGGGATGTCCTCGGCGCGGGCGACGCTCTCGGTGCGCCGGGTCACGCTGCGGAGCATGGGCAGCTGGCGCTCGGCCTCGTGCAGGACGCCCCGGCCCTTGCCGTAGAAGCGGGTCTCCACCTGCCCGGTGATCATGAGCACGGGCGAGGACGAGAACGCCGCCTCGTACAGCCCGGGCACGGCGTTGGCGGCGCCGGGGCCGGTGCTGGTGATGGCCACGCCGAGCCGCCCGGTGGTGCGCGCGTAGGCGTCCGCGGCGTGCACCGCGTTCTGCTCGTGCCGGGAGTTGATCGTGGTGATCCGGCCGCGGCGCCGGATGGCGTCGTAGATCGGCAGGTTGTGCACGCTGACGATGCCGAAGACATGCTCGACGCCGAGGGCCTCCAGAGCGGCCGCGACCAGGTCGCCGCCGGTCACCTGCTGAGCCATGGCTGCTCCTTTCGCAGGCGTACCGTACGACCCGCCCTTGCCACACTAAATCGCGCGGAATCTTGATATGTTGGCGGGCTGCCTTCACGAAGGAGCAAACCGCCGATGGCTGACTTGACCAGTGGCTTCGCCAGCGACGAGGACCTGCAGAAATCCAGGGTCGGTGAGCTCCGGCCGCATAACGCGCCGATCGAGCTGGCGGACTATGACCCGGCCTGGCCGCAGCTGTTCGAGCGGGAGGCCGCGCGCATCCGGCGCGTGCTCGGCCACCGCGCGGTGCTCGTCGAGCACGCCGGCTCGACCTCGGTGCCGGGCCTGCCGGCCAAGCCCCTGATCGACATCGTGCTGGCCGTGCCCGACACCACCGACGAGCCGTCCTACGTGCCCGACCTGACGGCGGCCGGGTACCGGCTCACCATCCGCGAGCCGGACTGGTTCGAGCACCGCCTGCTCAAGGGTCCGGACACCAACATCAACCTGCACACCTTCACCGCGGGCACGCCGGAGATCAGCCGGATGCTGCGCTTCCGGGACTGGCTGCGCGCCCACGACGACGACCGCGACCGCTACGCCGCGGTCAAGCGCGACCTGGCCCGCCGCCACTGGCGCCACGTCCAGCACTACGCCGACGCCAAGACGGCAGTGGTCCAGGAGATCATGGCCCGCGCCGGCGCCGCCCCGCGCTAGCCCGCACCGCGCGGCGCCCGCACCTCCGCCGCGAGGCTGTGGCGGCTCCCCGCGCCGCCCCTCCAGCCCCAGCCGCCGCCCCGGCCACGCCAGCACCCCGAGCCCGGGTCGCCTCGGCTCACCGACGGCGTCGAAGGGGCTTGATCGGGGCTTGACGGGACTTGGCTCATGATCCCGCAGGATTTGGCACACCCTGGCAGCCAAAAGGCTTCGCGATCAAGAAGGCAGCCTCGAGCAGCCCCGGCCGGACGGCGCAGCTCAGCCCCGTGCGCACCAGGCGGCACACCCGCCGCCCGCACGCCAGCGTGTTGCGCTCAGGGAAGCCCGTTGCGCACATCAGAATGGGAGCAAGTCCCCCATCGAGGGCGGCGAGAGCAGGAGGACCCAGTGCTGCGTTTTCCGCTGATCCACCCGCCGCTGCTGGCGGCGCTGGCCCGGGCCGGGCACGGCGGCCGCATCCTGCTCGCCGACGCCAACTACTCGCACTCCACCAACGCCCACCCGCGCGCCGAGCTGGTATTCCTCAACCTGCGGCCCGGCCTGCTGACCGTTGACGAGGTCCTGGAACCGGTCCTCAGCGCAGTGCCGGTCGAGTCGGCCACGGTCATGCGCCCCGATGACGGCAGCTCGCCGGCCGCGTGGGACGGCTACCGCCGGCTGCTGGGCGACGGCCTGCCGCTGCAGCCGCTGGACCGGCACGAGTTCTACGCGGCCTGCCGCGAGCCGGACCTCGCCGCCTGCGTAGCCACCGGCGACGGCCGCCTGTACGCCAACATCCTGCTGACCATCGGCTTCCTGCCGCCTGCCGCTGAGTAGCCGGCCGGACCCATGGCGGCGGGGTCAGGTGGCCGCTTCGGCCCGGCTCAGGCCGGCGGGGTCCGGCCGCGACGGCCAGGGCGGCCGGACTCAGGGCGGCGGGGTCAGGCGGGCTCGCCGAGGCGGCGGATGAGGTCGAGGCCGCGGGCCAGGGTGTCGAGCCGGTCGGTCACGGTGTCGCCGGCCGGGTCGAGGCGCACGGTGGTCACGCCCGCGGCCTGGTAGGCGCGCAGGCGGCCGAGGACCATCTCGTCGCTGCCGACGAAGCTGGTCCGCAGCGCGAGCTCGTCCGGCACGGCCGCGATGGCGTCGTCGCGGCGCCCGGCGACCCACAGCCGCTGCACCTCGGCGGCGGCGTCGGCATAGCCGCCGCGCTGGTAGGCGCGGTTGTAGAAGTTGGTCTGCGCCGAGCCCATCGCGCCGAGGCTGAAGGCCAGGCCCCGCTTCAGCGGGGCGATCAGGGAGTCGATGTCGTCGCCGAAGGCCAGCCGGCCGCCGACCTGGATGTCGATGTCCGACAGCGACCGCCCGGCGCGCTCCGCGCCGGTCCGGATCGGCGTCAGGAACACCTCGGCCGACTCGGGCACGAACGAGGTGCCGAGCCAGCCCTGCGCGCGCTCGCCGGTCAGCTCCAGGCCCTTCGGGCCGAGCGTGGCCAGGTAGACCGGGATCGCGGGGTTGGCCGGCTGGGCCAGCCGCAGTGCCTTGCCCTCGCCGCCCGCCAGCGGCAGCGCATAGACCGAGCCGGAGTACTGCAGCTTCTCGCCCGCGAAGGCCAGGTCCAGGATGTCCAGGTACTCCCGCAGCCGGGTCAGCGGCCGGCCGAACCGGACCCCCTGCAGGCCCTCGACGACCTGCGGCCCGCTCACGCCCAGGCCGAGGACGAACCGGTCCCCCGACATCGCGGCCATCGTCATCGCCGTCATCGCCGTCATCGACGGGACCCGGGCGCTGATCTGGGCGATGCTGGTGCCCAGCCGGATGCGGCTGGTCTGGCCGGCCAGGTAGGCCAGCGGGGTCACCGCGTCGAGGCCCCACGCCTCCGCGTTCCAGCAGTCGCCGACCCCCATCCGCTCGGCCTCGGCGACGTACTGGACCAGGTCCGGCCAGTTCCGCTGGCGGCCGGACTGCGCTCCCCCGATGCTGATCGCCGAACGCATCCCGGTCTCCCTGCTCTCAGCCGACGGCGGCGTCTCGCCACGCAGTGAACGTAACGCAACCATGATCAGCAAGGAAGACCGCGCGGGCCCCGGCCGACGGGGACGGGCCGGGGACGGGCCGGCTGGCCGCCGATGACGGCCGGGCGGCGGCTACGCGAGGATGCGGGCCGGGGCGAGCGTGTCCATGGTGGCCAGGAGCGGCTCGACGCCGGGGCGGGCCGCGATGTAGCGCACAATCGTTTCGTCAAGGCCGGCCGAGAGGGTCGCGAAACGGCCGGCGGCGCCGTCGGGGGTGCCGAAGCAGCCCACGGCGTGCAGCATGTCGTCGGGTGCGCGGCGGGCCAGCTCGTCGAGGCCGGCGCCGCGATCGCGCCGGGCCTCGAGGTCGCTCAGGACCTCGTCGTAGCCCATCCGGCCGAACAGGCCGCGGTAGGCCAGGCGCCTGTCGGTGCCGGGGCGGGCCAGGGCGTAGCCGAGGACGTTGACGGCGAACGCCTGGCGGGCCAGGTCGGCGTCGTCGTCGAGGCAGACGCGGAGGTACATCGACAGCGCGATGTCGGCGCGGTCGCGGCCCGCCGCCTGCGCGCCCGCCGCGATCAGCTCAGCCGACCGCGCGATCTCGGCCGGCGTGGCGAAGCTCAGCGCGGCGCCGTCGGCGGAGCGGCCGGCCAGGCGCAGCATCTGCGGCCCGAGCGCGGCGAGGTAGACCGGGACCCGGGGGAACCGGCCGCCGACCCGGAACCGCTCGACGTCCATGGTCCGGCCGCGGTAGACGACTTCCTCGCCGGACAGGAGCGGGCGGAGCACGGCGAGGTAGTCGGCCATCGTCGCGATCGGCCGCTGGGTGACGCCCGCGCCGCCCGTGCCGATGCCGAGCGTGAACCGGCCGCCGGACAGGAGGCCGACCGTCGCGGCCTGCCCGGCCAGCGACTGCGGCTTCCAGTTCAGCGCGCCGATGACCGAGATCCCCGTGCGCACCGCCCCGCCCGCGGCCTCCGCCCACAGGGCGCAGACGTGGAACGGGTCGGGGATCGTCACGGCGTTGGTCCACAGGCTGCCGAAGCCGAGCGCCGCCGCGGACCGGGCGATCTCGCGGTGCTCGGCGGCGGAGAAGCCGTACCGGCCGTCCACGCCGACGCCGACGATCATGCGAGCAGCCTACTCGGGCCGGCGGCCGCATCGCGGGGCAGGCGGGTCAGGCCCGGAGTGACTGCTCGCAGGCGAGGGCGTGACCGATTCGCCGCCGGTCGCCAGGCGGCCGGTCCGCAGGACTAGCGCCCCGGACGGGGCCGCGCTGACGGGGACCAGGACGGCTCGGCCGTCCCGCCCCGCATCCATGCTGCTTTCCTCTTGCGCCGCCGCGCGCCGCGAGCGCGAGTCCGAATGCGAGTGCGGGTGTCCCCGGCCGTGGCTTCCGGCCGTTCCGGGCGGGGCCGGCCGGCGAGCGTCACGGCCAGCTGCACCATCACCGCCCGACGTCCCATCGCAGCAGGTCCGATTCCACGGTGCTCACCATGTCCTCCCCTGTGTGGTCCCCGGGGCCGGGCGGCCCGTGGCGCCGCCGGCTGCCGCCCGAGACCCTGCTGTGTCGTCCGCACGTCAACGATCGTCAGGCGCGGCGGGCGGCCGCCCAGAGCGGGCGGCCAGGGAAAGGCGGGTAGTCACACCCCTCCACTATCAATCTATAGCGCAGCCCGGGGCTTGCCGCAAGACCCCGGTCATGCCGCATAATCGCAGGCCGAAGGCACCGGAGCCGCTGACCATGACCACCTCAGATCGGAGCCAATGTGGTGAACCCGCTGGCCACCAGCGCGTTTGACCTTCCCGACCGCCTCACCGCCAAGGCCGACCCGGCGCTCATCGCCGGCGACGAGCAGCAGTTCGCGGCCATCGCGGACTGCCTGGAGCAGTCCATCGCCGACCTGTCCGACCGCCTGGACGCCGAGCGCCGGGCGCCCGGCGGCATCGGCCAGCAGGCCCTGGACCGGGACCTGGAGATCCACCGGCTGGCCGCCCGCCTGCGGACCCTGCGCCGGTTCGGCCTGGACCTGTGCCTCGGGCACATCGTCACCGCGGGCAGTTCCGGGCCCGTGTACATCGGGCGGCTGGGCCTCACCGACAGCACGGGCCGCCGCCTGCTCCTGGACTGGCGCTCCCCCGCGGCCGAGCCGTTCTTCGGCGCGACCCACGCCAGCCCGATGGGGCTGACCAGCCGCCGCCGGTACCGCTGGACCCGCGGCCGGGTCAGCGACTACTGGGACGAGGTCTTCACCGCGGACGGGCTGGACGGGCACGCCGCGCTCGATGACCAGTCCGCCTTCATCGCCAGCCTGGGCGGCAGCCGGTCGCCCCGGATGCGCGACGTGCTCGGCACCATCCAGGCCGACCAGGACGCCATCATCCGCGCCGGGTCGCGCGGCGCGCTGGTCGTCGACGGCGGGCCGGGCACGGGCAAGACCGTCGTCGCCCTGCACCGCACCGCCTACCTGCTGTATTCCGACCCGCGCCTGGGTCACCGCCGGGGCGGCGTCCTGTTCGTCGGCCCGCACCAGCCCTACCTGGCCTATGTCGGCGACGTCCTGCCCAGCCTGGGCGAGGAGGGGGTGCTGACCGCCACCCTGCGGGACCTCATTCCCGAGGGCGCCACGGCACCGGCCGAGGCCGACCCGGCGGCGGGCCGCCTGAAGTCGTCCGCGGACCTGGTGCGGGCGATCGAGGCCGCCGTCCGGTTCTACGAGAAGCCGCCCGCCACGCCGATGACAGTCGCGACCCACTGGGCCAGCCTCCGGCTGACCGCCGATGACTGGGCCGAGGCGTTCGACGCCCCGGATCCGGGCACGCCGCACAACGAGGCGCGCGACCAGATCTGGGACGAGCTGCTCACGATCCTGACCGACGGCTACGACGGCGACGCCGCGCCCGGCCTGGTGCGCGCGTCGCTGCTGCAGAACCGGGAACTGCGCGCGGCCCTGAACCGGGCGTGGCCGCTGATCGAGCCGGACGACCTGGTCGGGGACCTGTGGTCGGTGCCCGCCTACCTGCGGCTGTGCGCGCCGTGGCTCAGCCCCGCTGACGTCGCCCGGCTGCAGCGCGAGGACCCCCGGGCCTGGACGGTATCCGACCTGCCGCTGCTGGACGCGGCCCGGCACCGGCTCGGGGACCCGCAGGCATCGCGGCGCCAGCGCCGGCATGACGCCGCCGTCGCGGCCGAGCGCGAGCAGATGAACCGGGTCGTCGATGACCTGATCGAGGTCGCCGACGACGAGTACGGCACCGGCCTGGTGACGATGCTGCGCGGCGAGGATTTCCGTGACGTCCTGGTCAACGAGGCCGCCTTGCCCGGCACCGACCCGGACCGGCTGGCCGGCCCGTTCGCGCACATCGTCGTGGACGAGGCCCAGGAACTGACCGACGCGGAGTGGCAGATGCTGCTGCTGCGCTGCCCGTCCCGGAGCTTCACCATCGTCGGCGACCGGGCCCAGGCCCGGCACGGCTTCACCGAGTCGTGGCGGCAGCGGCTCGAGCGGATCGGGCTCGACCGGATCACCCTGGCCTCCCTGAACATCAACTACCGGACGCCGGAGGAGGTCATGGCGCACGCCGAGCCGGTCATCCGGGCCGTGCTCCCGGACGCCAACGTGCCCACCTCGATCCGCAGCAGCGGCGTCCCGGTCCGGTACGGGGCGGCCGCGGAGCTGGGCTCGATCCTCGGCGCGTGGCTCGCCGCGCACGCCGAGGGGATCGCCTGCGTGATCGGCGATCCCCGGCTCGCCGCGACGCCCCGGGTCCGGTCGCTGACCCCGGAGCTGTCCAAGGGGCTGGAGTTCGACCTGGTCGTCCTCGTCGACCCGGAGGCTTTCGGGCCGGGCATCGAGGGGGCGGTTGACCGCTATGTCGCGATGACCCGGGCGACCCAGCAGCTCGTCATCCTGACCAGCTCCCGGCCGTCACAGGTCGACGGCCAGGTCGCCGTCGGGCTCGGAGCAGCAGATCAGGATGCTGCCCGCGGCGGGCTCGTCGACCGGATCGGGGGCGTAGCTGACCTTTCCTGACAGCAGCCCGCTCTCGCAGCTGTGGCAGACGCCGGTGCGGCAGGACCAGCGCACCGGCACGTCGCAGGCCTCGGCCAGCTCCAGCAGGCTGCCGAACTGCCGGTCCCAGGGAACCGTCAGGCCGCTGCGGGAGAAGGCGACCCTGGGACCGTCGCCCGGCTGGCCGGCCGGCGGGTGCGGCGGCCGGGCCGGGGCCGGCGCGATGCCGGGCGTCTGGGACGGGCCGGAGCCGAAGATCTCGGTGTGCACCCGGGCGGCGTCGACGCCCATGCTGACCAGGGCCGCGGTGACGTCGCTCATGAACGCGGCCGGGCCGCAGATGTAGGCATCGGCGTCGCGGGGCACGCCCAGCGCGGCCAGGGCCTCCGCCGACAGGTGGCCCCGGGCCTGGTAGTCGCGCCCCAGGACGTCGGCGGGGTCCGGGTGGCTGTAGCAGACCTGCAGGTGCCCGTGCGGCATGGCCGCCAGCAGGGACCGCGATTCGGCCGCGAACGGCTCCTGCGCCCGGCTGCGGGCGCCGTGCAGCCACCAGACCTCCCGGCCGGGCGTGGTGGCGGCCAGCGCGTGGAGCATGGCCAGCACCGGCGTCGCCCCCACGCCCGCGCTGACCAGCAGGACGGGCGCGGGACCGGCCGCGAGGATGAACGTGCCGCGCGGGGCGGCGGCCTCCAGCCGGTCGCCGGCCCGCACCCGGGTGTGCACGTACTCGCTGCCCGCGCCGTGCGGCTCGCGCTTGACGCTGATCCGGTACGCGGCGTCGCCCGGCGCGCCCGACAGCGAGTAGCTGCGCAGCAGCGGGGCGCCGGGTGCCGCGGGCAGCTTCAGGGTGAGGAACTGGCCGGGCCGGGCGGCCGGCAGGGCGCCGCCGGCGGGGTCGGCCAGGCGGACCGACACCACCGCGGTGCTCTCGGGCTCGACCGCGGTCACGGCCAGCGGCCGGAATCCCGGCCACGCGGGCGGCGGGCTCTCGGCCGCCAGCCCGGCGTTGCCCGCGGCGCCGGCGCCGTCAGCCTGCCCGAGAATGGCCCGGAACGAGGCTTTCCACCCCTCGGGCAGCGCCGGGATCGCCAGCGCCCGCTCGACGCCCTTCCGGGGATGCCCCGGCAGGTAGAGCAGCGCGTCGACCTCGGACACCGTCATTTCCCCCGGCCCGGCCGCGACCTGCACGATCTCGTCCCCGGCCGACACCGCGCCCTCGCGCAGCACCCGGAAGTAGAACCCCGGCCGGCGGTGGGAGACGAGCAGGGCGGGGATCTGCGGGTCGCTCATCCGGATGCCCACCCGGTAGCAGGTGACCCGCGGCTGGGTCACCTCGAACAGCGCCTCGCCGATCTCGTACCGGTCGCCGATGCAGACCCGGTCATCGGCCAGCCCCGCGATCGTGAAGTTCTCCCCGAACTGGCCGTACTCGAAATCGTCGCGGCTCAGCTGCTGGCGCCAGTACTGGTAGGAATCGATCTGGTACACGAACACCGCGCGGTGCTCTCCGCCGTGCCCGGCCAGGTCGCCCTGCCCGTCACCGTCGATGTTCAGCCGGCGCACCTGCTGGGGCCCGCGCACCGGCCGCTTCCACACGCCCGTGTGCACCGTGCGGCCGTGCCAGTCGACGTCCCTGGGCAGGCCCACGTTCACCGACAGCAGGCTCCCGGTCCGCCGTTCCGCGATCACCAGCCGCGCTCCTCCCCGATTCCCCCGATTCCCGCGATTCCCCCGGTCCCGGCGCCCCCCGGCAACTGCCCGCGATGGGCGCGACTCTGGCCATTGTGCCCCGGCGGGCCGGGGCCCACGCGAGAGCCGGCCTCCCCGGGTGCGTCCCGCGGCCGGGCCGGGCGCGAGACGACTACATTGACCAGGAACGGCCGCCTGCCCGCCGTCAGCCGATCATGAGGTTGAGATGCCCTGGTTTCCGGAGTTCACCACCGCCGTCGAGCTGGCGCGCCGGCAGGCGCGGGCCGCCGGCCAGACGGACCCGGTCGCGCAGTACCTCGCCGCGCTGACCGAGAAGGACGCCCACGCCCTGCACGCGGCGTGGCCGGGCGAGATCGTGATCTACGACCCGAAGGCCGGGGTGATCCACGGCCACCGGGAGCTGCGGCAGTTCGTCAGCCAGAACAAGTCCTGGCTGGCCGGGCTGCACGCGCGGATCGAGACCGTGTACGCGACCTGCATCAGCGGCCGGGCCGTGGTCGAGCTGCTGGCCCACCTGACCCGCGACGGCCAGGACCAGGGCTGGCCGATCGCGGTCGTCGCCGAGTCGACCGGTCCCCGGTCGGTGGTGTTCCGCACCTACTGCAGCCAATGGCCCGTCGACGGGCGGCACCACCTCCGGCCGCCCATCCTCAAGCCCGGCGGGACCCGCCCGAGTGACATCGTCGGCCGCTACCTGGATGCGGTGGAGGCCGGCGACGCCGAGGCGGCTGCGGGCGCCTTCACGCCGGACGGGTACGCGCGCGAGTCGATCGGCCCGGATGCCATCCACCGCGGCCGCGCTGAGCTCCGCTCGTTCTTCGCCGCGCGCTTCGGCGCGGGCGGCGGCCTCCCGCTCGAGGTGTGCGCCGTGACCGACGACGGCGTCCGCTGCGCCGTGGAGTTCAACATCGCCCGGTGGGGCCGCCACGACCTGTCGCCCCAGGCCGGGATCGTCGTCTGCGAGCGCGGCCCCGACGGGCTGCTGGCCGCGGCCCGCCTCTACGAGGACATCGATCCGCCCGCCGCGGGCGCCTGACCGGCGCTACTCGCCGGGAACGTCGGCGGCTGCGCCCGCGGTGGTCTCGAACCGGCGCGGGACGATCGCGATCACCGCCAGGGTGACGACCGCCACGCCGGACAGCCCGAGGTAGACGTCGTGCGTGCCCGCCGAGATGGCCTGCCGCAGGTAGCTGTCGACCGCGTTCGCGGCCAGCCCGCCGGGCCGGCCCAGCACGGTGCCCACGGCGTTGACCTGATGCGGGAGCCGGCCCTGCAGCGCCGGCGGAGCGGACCGCAGGCGGCGCAGGATCGCCGCGTTGAACACCGCGCCGAAGATGGCCGCGCCCAGGCTCTGGCCCAGGTACCGGCAGAACATCATGGACCCGGTCACCACGCCGCGCTGCTCCCAGGCGACGGTGGACTGCGGGCCCACTACCGTGCAGACCGACAGCAGGCCCAGCCCGAAGCCGAGCACGAACGTGCTGGCCACCGCGATTCCCACGCCGGCCGGCTGCGGCAGCAGGGCAAAGATCAGCACGCCGGCCAGGCACACCGACGACCCGATCAGGGCCGTGTCCCGGAACCCGATCCGCAGGAACATCCGCGCCGACTGCGACGACGCCAGCGGCCAGCCCAGGCTCATGGTGGCCAGCACGGCGCCGGCCAGGACGGCGCCCAGGCCGAGCACCTCCTGGCCGTAGGTGGGCAGGAACGTGCTCGGCCCGATGACCAGCACGCCCAGCCCGGCCGCGCCGAGGCCCGACCCGGCCAGCACCCGGCGGCTCCACACCCAGGGCGGCATGATCGGCTCGGGCACCCGCCGCTCGACCACGACGGCCAGCCCGGTGGCCACGACCGTCACGGCGAACACGGCCACGCCGGGCGGCGACAGCCAGCCCCACGCGACGCCGCCCTGCAGCAGCCCGAACACCAGCGACCCGGCCGCGATCAGGATGAGCAGCCCGCCGAGCACGTCCACCCGGTGCCGCTTCCGGGTCACGCGCTCGTGCAGGAACCGGCCGATGAGCGTGAGCGAGACCGCCCCCACCGGCAGGTTGATGACGAAGATCCACCGCCACGACGCGTACTGGGCCAGCGACCCGCCGAGGGCCGGCCCGAGCACCGCCGACACGCCCCACACGCTGGACAGCCAGCCCTGCACGCGGCCGCGCTCGGCCAGCGCGTACAGGTCCCCGGCCAGGGTGTTGACGGTGGCCATGATCGCGGCCGCGCCGATGCCCTGCAGGCCGCGGAACGCGATCAGGCTGACCATGTTCCAGGACAGGGCGCACAGCCCGGAGAAGACCAGGAAGACGATCGTCCCGACGACCAGGATCGGCTTGCGCCCCCACTGGTCGGCCAGCTTCCCGCACACCGGGATCGTCACCGTCTGGGTGAGCAGGTAGGCCGAGAACACCCAGCTGAACAGCGAGAACCCGCCGAGGTCGCGGACCACCTGCGGGATCGCGGTGGCCACGACCGTGTTGTCCATGGCCGACAGCGCCATCGTGGCCATCAGCGCGGCCAGGATCGGGCCGCGGTGCCGGGCGCCGGCCGGCGCCGCCGCGGTAGCTGGGGAGATCATCTCGGCCGCAGCCTAGATCATCGCCGCCGTACGCAATCATTCCGGGACGCGTCGACCCGATTCCCCGACCTGCCGATTTTCCTGACGAAACGTGCCCTGACCTGGTTTAATCACGTTACGTAGAGGCTGGTCGGACGTCTTAGACGCGACGAGGGGGCTCGATCATCCTCGGCCGGAGGGCGTCCGGAAGCGCGGCGCCGCCCGGTCCTCCCCCGCGCTCACAGCGGCAGGGTGTACTTCAGGACGAAGTTCAGGGCGACGGCGAAGACCAGGTACATCAGCCACGCGCCCGTGCCCAGGTGGAAGAAGCCCAGCGCGCGGCCGCCGGGCTTGCTGAGCTTGGGGGCGTCGGCACCGAGCGTGGCGAAGAACTCCGCGACGTACACGCAGGTCAGGCCGATGAACACGCCCGCCACCGGGTTGTCGTGGGCCTTGAAGAAGACCACGATGCCGAGCACGGAGATGACGATGAACGCGATCGTCATCCCGATGTTGGCCCGCGCGTCAGCGCCGCGCATCCGGATCCAGCCCAGCGCGAACCAGTGCACGCCGTACGCGGTGAACGCCAGGGCCGCCATGTACAGCGGCGCCGAGGTGAACGTGCCGAACAGGGTCAGCCCGAGGAAGAGGATGGTGCCGGCCAGGAACTGCATGAAGCCCGGCATCCAGATGCCCCAGATGCCGGTCGCGCGGTCGACCTGCTCGTCGCGCTTGGGGTAGCCGAACAGCTCCTGGGCGCCGTAGATCAGGTAGCCCGTGCCCAGGCCGAAGAACCCGACGGCCAGCGGCGGGAACGGCGAGACGGGCAGCGAAACGCCCGCGACGTCCACGAGGTTCATCTCCGGCTCCTCACCGTGTGACTAGCTCACCCCAGTGGTCACGCCCACCACTCTCGGCGCGGCCGCCCCGCCCCACATCACCAGGGTGGCTAGCGATCGCACCGCCCCGGGCGGCGGCGCGTGCGGCCGGCGGATTTCACCCCGTGCGGGCGAGGCGGGCGGGGGCGCAGGGCAGCACATTGGCTCGTATCACCGGCAGCCGTGGCTGGCGCGTGGGCCGGCAGGGACGGCACGCGCGAGCCGGGCGGCGGCCGCTTCCAGCGCCGGGAAGGAGTCGAGTCGATGTCAACGACGGCATGGCGGTTCAGGGGCACCGAGGGGGCCGACGAGGCCGTCCTGCGGCTCAAGCAGCTGGACGCCCAGGACCTGATCGACGTGCAGGACGTCACCGTGCTCCGCTGGCCGCAGTACGCCTCGCAGCCCATGGCCGCCGAGCACGTGACCGACGACGACAGCAGCCGGATGTCATCGCTGGTCAGCAAGATGCGCCACGCCACCATCGACGGCTCGATGATCGAGTCCGTCAAGGGCGACATGGTTCCCGGCACCTCGGTGCTCATGCTGCTCAGCTCCGACGCCGCGGTGGACACGGTGGCCAAGGCGTTCGAGGGGCAGGGCATGGAGCTGGTCCGCTCCGACCTGTCGGTGCAGCAGCAGGACCGGCTGCGGGCAGCCTTCGGCAATCCGCCGCCGCCCGCCGGGGGCAGCGCCCCCGGACAGCCGTGACCGGGGAAGGAGTTGCCATGCACGACCGGACATCCATGACCGGCGGTGGCCCCGCCGGATTCCAGGTCTCCACCGGGCCGCTGGTCGTCGGCGCGGTGCTGGTGGGCGCGGGCGCCGTCCTCGCGCTGGCGGGCTTCGCCATCGGCGGGATGACGCTGATCGCGGCGACCCGGCGGCGGGTCCAGGAGATGGAGCAGCCGCCGGCCGAGGTCCTCCGGCAGTCCTGGGAGAAGACCAAGGCCGCGACGGCCGCCGGGGTCTCGGCGTGGAACGACGGCGCGCCGGCGCGGCACTGACCCGGCCACTGCCCTCCTGGCCCGCGTGGTCAATCACCCGGACCGGATGAAGTCGCGACCTCACCTTCCGGGGATGTCAGGAGCACGCGCAACGCCAGAGAGGATCCAATGGAACATCAGCAGATGTCACCACCGCCCAAATTTCAGCTCAACGGCGCGCCGATGATGGTCGGCGCCGTCCTGATCGGCGTCGGCGGCCTGATCGCGATGAGCGGCGCCATCGTCGGCGGCACCGCCCTGATGTCGGCCGCCCGGCGGTGGTTCCGTGAGCTCGAGGTCCCGCCCAGCGAGGCCGTCAAGCACAAGCTCGGCCAGACCAGGGCGGCGACCGTCGCCGGCGCCACCGCCTGGCACCACCACAACGGCGTCCAGCCGGCGCACGCCTGACCGGCCCGCCGCGAACGCCCCGGGTGGCCCGCCGTCCGCGCGGCCACCCGGGAGCGGAGGACCTGGTCCCGGCGCGGGACTTGTTGCCACTGATAGTGTTTACCTCATTACTGTCAGCTTTGTTCCAGCTCGCAACGCCGCCCGCCAGCGGCGCTCCTGGGCCAGGTAGAAGGCCAGGGCCAGCACGCAACCGGGGGGTGTCGTGCCGGACATTGAGGGGTGGCCCGGTTCGCCTCGGGCACACGCCCGCGGGCCGGCCGTGCCGCAGGCCCGCTCGACGGCCGGGCCGCAGGCCCGCTCGACGGCCGGGCCGCAGGCTCGCCGGCCGGCCGGGCGGTCGCGGGTGCCCGGCCCGGCTCCTCCGACTTCGGCCCCGCCGTCGCCCCCGGTGCCCGCCGAGGCCGCGGCGGCAGCAGCGGCAACTGCCGCGGAGACGGCCGCGACCGCGGCCCCGGGCCGGGCGGCGCCCTCGACGGCCGAGCTCGGCGAGCTGGTGCAGGCCCTGTCCCGGACCGAGAGCGCGGACGAGGTGGCCCAGGTCGTCGCGGAGAAGGGCGCCGCCGCCGCGGGCGCCGGCTTCGCGAACATCGCCGTCCTGCACCCCGTCGCGGACGCGCCGGCCCGGTTTTACCATGCCTCCGACACGCGCAGGGACATCGCGGAACGCTATGCGACGATTCCCGCCGACGGATCCACCCCGGTCGGCTCCGCCCTGGTCTCCGGGGGCGAGATCTGGCTGTCCTCGCTTTCGGAGATCGCGGCCGGCTATCCGGGGCTGATCCAGGACACCATCAAGGCCGGCGCCGCGGCCAGTGCCGCCCTGGCCCTGACGGACCGGCATCAGCGCGTCATCGGCGCCATGGGCGTGGCCTGGGCGCAACCCCAGGGGTTCACCGACGCCCAGAAGGGCGCGGTCCGGGTCGTGGCCCGGCTGGCCGCTGATGCCCTGGCCCGGGCGCAGCAGCTCGAGGCCGAGCGCGCGGCCCGGCAGCGCACCGAGGGCCTGCAGCGGATGATGACCGCGCTGGTCGCCTCGGCATCGCTGGCCGAGGTGACCGCGTCGGTGTTCGAGCACGGGCTGCTGCCGTTCGGCGCCTCGGCGGCCCGGCTCGCCCTGGTCGATCAGGAGCAGCCCGGCCGCCTGGTGACGGTGAACGCCGTCGGGCTGGCCGAGCCGGCCCTGACGTCGTGGCGGGAGTTCCCGCTGGCCGCCTACTCGCCGTCCGCGAAGGCGCTGGCGACCTCGCGGATGGTCTACGTGCCGACCCCGGAGGAGCTGGCGACGGAGTACCCCGAGGCCCTGCAGATCCAGGTCAGCCCGGGCCAGAAGGCCTGGGCGGCCGTGCCGCTGCGCACCGGCGGGCGCACCCTGGGCGTGCTGACGCTCATCTTCGCCCGGCCGCACGCCCTCGACGAGGGGCGCGACCAGCTCGCCCTGACCGCGCTGGGCTCGGCCATCGCGGACGCCCTGAGCCGCGCGGCGCAGCACGACAGCGACCGCGACCTGGTCATGTCCGTGCAGCGCAGCCTGCTCGCCGCCACCCTGCCCGAGCTCCCGGCGGTGCGCCTGGGCGCCAGCTACCTGCCGGCCGAGTCCCGGTACGGCATCGGCGGCGACTGGTACGACGCCATCCCCCTGGCCGGCGGCCGGATGATGCTGATCGTCGGTGACGTCGCCGGGCACGGGCTGGAGGCCGCGATCACCATGGGCCAGGTGCGCAGCGCCGCCCGGGCCCTGGCCCTGGCCTACGAGCCCGCGGGCCTGCTGGCCGCGCTGGACCAGTTCATCTGCAGCACGATCAGGGAACCGCTGGCCACGGCCGCGGCGGCCGTCATCGACCCGGCCGGCCGGTCGCTGCGCTACTGCCTCGCCGGGCACCCGCCGCCGCTGCTGCGCGAGCCGGACGGCACGGTCGCCATGCTGGATGAGGGCGGGGTGCTGCTGGGGCTGGAAACCCGGGAGCGCCCGGAGGTGGACGTCAGCTTCCCGCCCGGCAGCTGCCTGGCCATGTTCACCGACGGCCTGATCGAACGCCGCGACGAGGGTATCGATGACGGCATCGCCTGGCTCGCGGACGAGCTCAAGGCCGCCCTCCCGCCGGAGCCCGCGCAGCTGTGCGACGCCCTGGTGCTGCAGTCGGTGTCCCGCAACGGCCGCGATGATGACACCGCCGTGCTGTGCGCCTTCCTCGACTGACCCGCACGGGGCAGCTCGCTACGGCCGGCCGGCGGGCGGCCAGTCCAGCAGGACAATCGTCGCGTCGTCGGACAGCCGGCCGTCCTGGAAGTCGATGATGACCCGGTCCAGGCGGCGCAGTACCTCGGGCGCGGGCAGCCCGGTGGCGGTGCTGCGGATGATGAAGTCGCTGAGGCGGTCGAGGCCGAACTGGCTCCGGTCCGCCCCGCGGCCCTCGGTGACGCCGTCGGTGTAGAGCAGGATCCGGTCACCCCGCTGGAGCTGCTCGCGGTACGGCGGAGGCGGCGGGCCGGCCGGGCGGCCGGTGCCGGGCGGCGCGCCGCGGAACCGGCCGAGGCCGAGCGGCAGCCACGCCTCGCGGGCGAGCTCCTTGATCACCTTGCCGTCGCGGATGAGCAGGGGCGGCGGGTGGCCGCACGGAATCCAGGTGAACTCGCCCGTCGCGGTGTTCAGGTCGCACAGCAGCGCGGTGGCGAACCGCAGGTCAGCGAAGTGGCCGGCGATAGCGCGGTCGGCGTGCCCGGCCATGTCGGCCAGGCTGCCGCCGGCCCGGCGGGCACCGCGGCAGGCGGCCAGGGCGACGCTGGCGAGCAGGCCGGCGACCAGGTCGTGCCCGGCCGCGTCGAGGACGGTGACCTGCATCCGGTCACCGAGCAGGCTGTAGTCGAACGCGTCGCCGCCGACCTCGTAGGCGGGCTCCAGGATCGCCGCGATGCTCACGTCCGCGGTGCCGAACGCTGGCGGCGCCGTGAACGCGTGCACCAGCTCGGCCTGCAGGGCCACCGGCTGGCTGCGCCGGGTCCGGGCGTAGGCATCACTGCAGGCGCTCTTGCTGGCCACCAGCAGGCCGGCCAGTGACCCGAGCGCCTGGCACCGGGCCACCGTCGCCGGGCCGGCGTCCGCGGTGGTGAACTCCAGCACCCCGAGGCGCTCCGCGCCGTTCAGGAGCGGCACCCACAGCTGGGCCGGCTCCGCGGCTGGATCCGGGCGGGTGACCCCGGCCCCGGCATCATCGTCGGGCCCGGCCGGGGCATGCTGGACGGCCGCTGTCTGGTAGGCCCGGCCGGCCAGCGTGGCGTTGATGGCCAGCGCCGCACCCGGCGGCGCCGTCCCGCCGGCCAGCGGATAGAGGTGCACCTGCTGAATGTCGGCGAGGTAGATCCGGACGCCGCTGATGCCGACCGGCCGGCCCGCCACGGCCAGCAGGTCGCCCAGCGAGTCCGGTTCCGCCGCGCCCGCGCCGGCCAGCACGGCCGCCAGCGCCGCGCCGAGCCCGGCGTCGAGCCGTGGCCCGAGCCCGGGGCCGGGTCCCGCGCCGCGTCCGGCGGGCCTCGCTGCTGCCACGCCACTCCCCCTTTGGCAAGCCGGGGACGCGTGCTGCCGCCGCTGCGCGGCGCCCCTGACCGCCTAGATACCCGCCGCACCCGGCCAGAACCCGCGGGCCGCCGGCCCGCCGGCCGCCGACCGGGACGCCCGGGCCAGGAAAGAGCCCGGCCGGCTAAGGCTTCCGGGCGGCGCCGGCCCACATCGGCACCGGGACGCCGCTGGGACCGGGTTGGGCCGGCCGCCACTGGGTGGTCTGCACCACGCCCGGCTCCAGCAGGTCCAGCCCGCGGAAGAACCGGGTGACCTCCGCGTGCGAGCGGCGCTGCTGGCCGGCCGGGACCTGAGCGTTGTACCGGCGTGCCACCTCCGCCACCGCCTCGGGGTCGATGTCCGACGCCGGGTGGCTGAGGACCAGGTAGCTGCCGGGCGCCACCGCGTCGACCAGCCGGGCCACGATCGCGTACGGGTCCTCGGCATCGGGGATGTGGTGCAGGATCGCGATCAGCATGACGGCGACCGGCTGGCCCAGGTCGAGCGTCGGGCGGGCCTCCGCGAGCACCCGGTCGGTGTCGCGCAGGTCCGCGTCGGCATAGGCGGTGACCCCCTCGGGCGCGCTGGTCAGCAGCGCCCGCGCGTGCGCGAGCACGATCGGGTCGTTGTCGGCGTAGACCACCCGGGCCTCCGGCGCGACGGACTGGGCCACCTCGTGGGTGTTGTCGGCGGACGGCAGGCCGGTGCCGATGTCCAGGAACTGCCGGATCCCCGCCTCGGCCGCGAGGTAGCGGACCGCCCGCCCGAGGAATGCCCGGTTGGCCCGGACGTCGGCCCGGATGGTCGGCCGGACCGCGATGACCTGCTCGGCCGCCTCCCGGTCGGCGGCGAAGTTGTCCTTGCCGCCGAGCCAGTAGTCATACACCCGCGCCGAGTGCGCGACCCCCGTGTTGAGCCGGTTGAGCCGCTCCCTGAGCTCATCCTGGCGAGCTGCGTCCCCCGGCTCCTGACCGGTCATGGCCAGTCCCTCCCGTCACCCGGGCGGCAGTCTCCGGGCGCCGCGGACAACTCGCCCGATCACCCGATATCCCGCCCCGGGCGCCGCTGCGCAACCTACCGCATAGCGACCGCCCGGTCACACCGGCACCACGTACGGGAAGTCGGGGCGCCGCTGCTGCTCGGTGACCGACGGATCGAGCCCGGAGGGCACCGCGCGGCCGGTGACGAGGGAAAACATGGCCTCCGCCGCGTTGTCGGCCACCGCCCGCCCGTTATGCGCCGCGAAGCCGAACGTGGCGGCCGTCCCCACCGCGTAGGGCAGCACGTCCGGGAACAGCTGCCGGGCCACGGCCTGCCCGTAGGCATGCGGGTCGGCGGAGGTCCCGCCGGCCGCCGCGATGGCCGCTACCTGGCCCGCGACGTGGCGGCCGTCGGCGGCGAAGTCCTGGGCCGGGTGCCGCGTGTTGGCCGGATTGGAGAAGTCGGTGTCGCCCGGCCAGAAGATCGGCCACATCATCGGGCGCCCGGCGCGGTTGACCTGCCGCCAGCCGCCCGTGTCGGTGGCCAGCTTGGTGGTGCACCACACGCCCACGCGGGCACCGGGCCGCAGCTGCGGATGCTGGTGGGAGACGGCCAGCACGATCGACTCCACCGACGTGCCGGCGAAGCTGTTCTGCGCGCCGTCCGGGCGCCACGACGACAGGTCCGGCGCCGTTCCCTTGGCCACCGCCTCGTTGACGATGCCGAGCAGCGACAGGTCCACGTAGAACGCGTCGGCGATCCGCCCGGCCCAGATCCGGGTCCCGACGCCGCTGGCCGCCTCGCCCGTGCGGCCCTCCAGCACGAGGTCGCCGGCGGCCGCGTCGTCCCGCGCGTCGGCGCCGGCCAGGGCGTGCAGCCGGAGGTCCTGCTGCCCGCTGGCGTCCGGCGGGCCGAACGACACCCGGTACGTCAGGCCCTCGTAGTCGGCGCCGTCGAAGTGCACCTTGAACTCGTAGCGGGCCTCCGGGTGGAAGCCCGGCTCGGCGTAGGTGCCGGTGATGTTCGAGTTGACGTCCATCATCAGCACGGTGCTGCCGTCGTCCTCGAAGACATACAGGTCATTTAGGTAGAGCTGGCCATTCTGCCTGGCCAGCGGCGTATCGAGATGATGCGACATCGCACGCTCCTTCGTTCCGGTTCCTCCGGGCGCGGCAGGGCACGCTCTAACCTGACCTACCCGCTGGCGATCCGGGAACCGGGTCTACGGTGAAGTCGGGGGGAAGCTGGGACCCACGGGGAAGGAGCAGTCGAGAGATGTCTGACGAGAGGCGCCACGAGTCCGCTGATCTTGAGGACTACGACGTGCAGGACGGGTCCGACTCGCTGGACGGGAATCCCGGCGACGACCCGCTCGACCGCGGCGTAGTCCCGCCGGAGCGCTGGTCGGCTGCCATGCGGTACGGGACCACGGCGGCCGAGCAGGAAGACGGCGAGTCCCTCGACCAGCGGCTCGACGAGGAGGAACCGGACAGCGGGGGATTCGATGACGACCCCGATCCCCGGGCGGGCCGGCTGGTCGCCGGCGACGAGACGTCGGACCCGGCCCAGGAGGACGACCTCGAGGGCCTGGACGAGGGGATCGACGGCGGGGCCGCGACCGCGGAGGAGGCGGCAGTCCACGTGGTGGACGACGACCGCCGCTCCGCCGAGTGACCGCCCGCGCTAGTTGACCAGGACCGCCGCGCCGTCGAAGCGGCCCGCCTTGAGGTCCTGCAGCGCCTGCTGGGCCTGCGCCATGGGGTAGGCGTGGGTCGTCGCGCGGACGCGGTAGCGCAGCGCCAGCCCGAGGAACTCCCGGCCGTCGCGGCGGGTGTTGGAGGTGACGCTGCGCAGTTCCTTCTCGTAGAACAGGTCGGTCTCGTAGGTCAGCCGCGGCACGTCGCTGAGGTGGATGCCGGCCACGGCGAGGACCCCGCCCCGGTCCAGCGCCCGCAGGGCGACCGGCACCAGGTCCCCGACGGGAGCGAACAGGATGGCGCTGTCCAGCGGCTCGGGCGGGGCGTCGTACGCGCCCCCGGCCGACGCGGCGCCCAGCTCGAGGGCCAGCCGCTGGGCCTCCTCGCCGCGGGTCAGGGCGTGCACGGTCGCGCCCTGGGCCAGCGCCACCTGGGCGGTCAGGTGGGCACTGTCGCCGAACCCGTACAGCCCGAGCCGGCCGCGGGCTGGCAGTGACGCGCGCAGCAGCGCCCGGTAGCCGATGATCCCGGCGCACATCAGCGGGGCCAGCTCCACCGGGGGGACGTCATCGGGCAGCGCGTAGGCGAACGCCGCCGGCACGGTGGTGTACTCGGCGTACCCGCCGTCCGCGTCCCACCCGGTGTAGCGGGAGTTCGGGCACAGGTTCTCGCTGCCCCGGCGGCAGTAGGCGCAGGTGCCGTCCACGTGCCGCAGCCACGCCGCGCCGACCCGGTCCCCGGCCGCGTACTCGGCGGCGCCCGCGCCGAGGGCCGCCACCGTGCCGACGACCATGTGGCCGGGCGTGACCTGCTCGCGGTGCACCGGCAGGTCGCCCTCGGCGACGTGCAGGTCGGTGCGGCACACGGCGCAGGCCAGGACCCGGACCAGCAGCTCGCCCGGTCCCGGCGCCGGCACGGGCTTCTCCCGGTAGGCCAGCGGGCCGGCCTCGATCGGCCCCGGCTCCTGCACTACCCACGCCTGCATGGTGGGCGGGATCCCCGCGGTCATGTGCTGTGCTCCCTCCGTGGCCGGCTCCGGGCGGCGCCTCGCGGGACCGGTGGCGGCGAGCGAGGCGATGACCCAGTCTGCGCTGCCGCCCGCCCGGCGGCCAGCATTGACGGGCCGTCGTCGCCGCGTGGCGTGGCGGGCCGGCCTAGTGCGCGGTCAGCGCCGTGACCAGGACCAGGACCAGCGTCACGACGGCCAGCGCGCCATGGCCGATGACGACCGACACCGGGAAGTTCCGCTCCGGCGGGACCGGGAGCTCGGCCCGGCCGCCGGGCGCGGCGGCCAGCCGCATCTGGGTCACCGCGCGGTACATGTAGATCCAGCGGATGGCCATGACCATGCCCAGGCTGGCCACCACGATCAGGACGATCACCGCCGTCCAGGCCAGCCGGGCGCCGCCCAGGAGCAGGTAGCTGCCCCACACGGCCAGGCCGCCGAGCGCGAGCAGCGCGTGCGTGCAGATCACGGGCACCGGAAGCCGGCTGCTGGCCGACCCCTGGAACTCGCGGTCATACTCGATCAGCCACACGGCCACCAGGTACAGGCCGCCGCAGGCGGCCAGCACCCACGTAAACAGGGCGATAATGCTCATAACCACTCCCCCCGGCCGGCCCCGCCCCGGTCAGGTTTTCCCGGGACGGGCGGCCACCTGCTTGGCCCAGCTTCCCCTCACATGTGCTACTGCCTCCCATCTGACAGCGTGAAATGCCGCTCGCGCTGCGAAAGCCGGAAATTACGGGCTATCCCGTATCGCCGGTGCCGGCCATGCCGCCGCGCCCCGGGCGGCGTCCCGCGCAGGTCCGGTCGCGCTTCCCCGGGTGCCGATGACGTTCATCACCCGTCCCCGCACGCGATTGTTCGGGCGAGGTGGTGACATCTGATTCTGGCGGCCCGCCCGGCTCTCCGCGATTGTTGCCGATAAGACGAAACCGGCTTCCGCAATTGCCCCGCCGCATTCTGGCCGCCGGGAAATGCCATCGGCCGCGGGTGGCGCCGCGCTGAGGAGGAGCCCGCCGTGATGCCTTACTCCGGATACCGGCTGTACCAGGCGGCCCGGCGTGACCGTGAGCTCCGCGTGGCCCGTGACCGGCGGGGCCGGCTGGCGGCGGCCCGGGCGCGGTGCCGGGGCAGCGTCGGCCGGCGCCTGCGCGCCGTACTCGCCGCTGCCGTTCGTCCCCTTGCTCGCGGCCCGGTGCCGGGTCCGGCCGGGCCGGGACCGGCCGGCCGCTGACTCCGGCCGGCCGGTTTAGGCCCTCCCGGGTCCCTGCACCCGGCTGCGGGCCTTACTCTGCCTTGTGCCCTTGCTGTCGCCCACCCCCCCGGCCCGTGTCCGTGCCGCCCGCCGAAACCCCGGTCCCGCCGGGAAGCGGAGGCCGGGGTGACGCCCGACGCCCGGACCACGCCGGGCGCCTCACCCCCGGCCCAGGCCGCCGACGCGCACGGCGCGCCGCCCGCTGACCCGGCCGGCCGGCTGCTGCGCCAGCTGACCGTCCTGCCGGCCCTGCTGGCCATGGCGTGGCTGCTGGCCGGGCTGCCGCTGCTCCTGCTGGGCGCGTTCACCCCCGTGCTGATGCTGGTGCTCTCGGTGCCGCTGGCGGCGTCGCTGACCGTGCTCGCCGTGCGCTGGATGCCCGGCCGGCCGGGGCTGCTGGCCGGCCTGGGCCAGGCACCGGCCCGCACGCCCTGGTGGACAGTGGCGGCCCTGGTGGCGGTCGCCGTCGCGTTCGGCGTCGACCAGGCCGTTTACCACTCCCAGCAGATCATCGTGCAGCGCGACCCGGCTTCCTACATCCAGTTCGGCACCTGGATCGCCAGCCACGGCTCGCTGCCGATCCCGAAGGACACCGCGGCCTTCGGCGGCACCCACGGGCTGCTGTCGTTCTACGGCCCGGCATTCCACCCGGTGGGCCAGTCCATCGTGCCGCAGTTCATGGCCGGCCTGCCGATGCTGCTCGCGGCCGGCTTCTGGGCCGGCGGCGTCGGGCTGGCCGTGGCCGCCGGCGCCCTGATCGGGGCGTGCGGGGTGCTGGCCCTGGGCGGCCTGATCGCGCGCCTGGTCGGCCCGCGGTGGGCCCCGCTCGGCGCCCTGATCCTGGCCCTGGCCCTGCCCGAGCAGTTCACCTCCCGGTCGACCTACAGCGAGCCGCTGGCCCAGGTCCTGTTCCTGGGCGGGCTGTGCCTGATCATCGACGCGTTCGCGGCCGGGCCGGGCGGCCCGGCCCGGTCCGGCCGGCGGGTGCTCGCGGCGCTCGGCGGGCCGGGGCTCGCGGCGCTGGGCGGCCTCGCGGTCGGCCTGACCCTGCTGGTGCGCATCGACGGCGCCAGCGACATGCTGCCGCTGATCCCGTACTGCGGGCTGCTGCTCCTGCAGCGCAGCCGGCTGGCACTGCCGCTGATCGGCGGCGTGGCGGCCGGCGCCGCCTACGGCGTGATCGACGGCGTGGTCCTGTCCCGGCCCTACCTGGCCAGCATCAAGGGCTCGCTGCTGCCGCTGGTCGCCATCGCCGGGCTGCTCGTAGTCGTCACCGGGGCGGCCGTGGCGCTGCGGTGGCGCCGGGGCCTGCCCGAGCTGCGCGGGAACTGGCTGCCCAATGCGGCCGCCGCGCTGGCGTTCGCCGTCACCGCGGGCCTGGCCCTGCGGCCGTACCTGCAGACCGTGCACGGCCAGCGGACCGCGTCCGATGTCCGGGCCATGACCGGCTACCAGCAGGCCGATCACCTGCCGGTCGACCCGACCCGCCTGTACTACGAGATCAGCCTGCACTGGGTGTTCTGGTACGTCGGCGTCCCCGCCGTCGCGCTGGCCACGATCGGGGCGGCCGTCCTCGGCCGCCGGTGCCTGCAGGGCCGGGCGCCGGCCTGGACGCTGCCGCTGCTGTCCTTCGCGTGGATCATCGTGGCCACGCTGCTGCGGCCCGGCATCACCCCCGACCAGCCCTGGGCCAGCCGGCGGCTGGTGCCCGGCGTGCTGCCGGGTGTCATCCTGCTGGCCCTGTGGGCCGCGAGCTGGCTGACGGGCTGGCTGCGCGAGCGCGGGCTCAGCCCGGCCATCCGGGCCGTCGCGGTCGCCGTGGTCGGCGCCGCGCTGGTCCTGCCCGCCGCGGTCACCACGTTCGGGATCTCCTACCAGGACGGCTCGGGCGGCTCCCGCCTGGCCGCAGGGCCGCTCGCGGACACGGTCACCTACTCCGGCGAGATCAGCGCGGTCCGCGGCATGTGCGCGGCCATCGGCGGCAACGCCTCGGTCGTCATCATCAGCCCGGCCACCGCCGACCGGATGGCCCAGGTCGTCCGGGGCATGTGCGGGGACCCGGCCGCGCTGCTCGGCCATCCGACGCCGCAGAAGATGCGGGTGGTCGCGCGGGGCATCCGGGCGGCCGGCCGCCGCCCCGTGATCCTGGCCGCCGGCGGCGGCCGGATGCTGCCCTACGCGGCCCGGCCCCGGCGGATCCTGGTGCTGCACATCCAGGCGGACGAGCACGCCCTGACGGCGCCCCCGGAGCGCACGCTGAACCTCACCTACACGGTCTGGATGGGCCTCCCGCGCCGCTAGCGCCCGGCTCACGCCCGCCCGGCGCGACCCGGGCCCGGGTCAGGCGATAAGCGCCGCCGCCGTGCCCGGCCCGCCGTTGAACTGGGTCTTCAGCCGCTTCCTGCGGAGCTGGGCCTCCGCGTCGAGCCGGACCACGCGCGCGTCGGCGGCGGGCACGCCTTGCTCCTCCAGGTACTCGCGGGCCGCCTGCCGGGCCATCTCCAGCAGCGCGCCCGCCTCGTTGACGTTCACCTCGACCCGGACGCCCTCGTGCTCCTTCCCGGCCTCCTCGAGATAGCCCTTGACCAGGAGCCCGAGCACCACGGCGCCGACCGATCCGTCGGTGATCTTCGTGGTCAGCGCCTCATGCAGGAGGTGAGCCAGGGACGGCTGGGTGATGGCCGCCGCGTGAATCTGCCCGAGCTGAGCCATGGTGAAGGCGCTGTGGAATCCGGCCGCCGCTGTCGTCCCCGCCGCCGCGTGCGCGGAGGCCGCGGCCGCATGGGCCGCCTTCACCCCGGCCAGATGATGCACGCCGATGGCAACGCCCTTCCCGGCGGCCAGCACCAGGCCGGCCCCCAGCCGGACAGCGTGGTGAATCATCGCTTTCCTCCCCTGATAAGCATGACTTCTCCTAAGCCTGGCAGAACTCAGCGGCCCGTTCAATCGGTCCGGGTGACGGGAAAGGCCAAGGGCGCCATTCTCCCCCAGGGACCGCCCAAAGGGTCCCGGGAAAGGCCGCCGCCGCCCCCGAAACAGCGTGCGGGAAACTCCACCGTTCCGGCTGATTCGTCCGTTTATGGCCGGATGATCGTGACCGATAATCCGCAGAATTACGGGGTAAAACGGTCACGATCATGAGCTGCGGGGCCGGGCGCGGGGAGTCCGCTGGCCCGGCGCCGGAGCTCGGCCTTGGCGACCTTCCCGCCCAGCGTGAGCGGCAGGGCCGGCAGGACCTCCAGGCGCTCGGGCCACAGCTGCGGCGACACGCCGCTCGCGCGCAGGTGGTCCCGCAGGCCGTCGAGCTGGAGCTCCCGGCCCGGCGTCAGCTCGGCGAACACGCAGACCCGCTCGCCGAACACCGGGTCGGCCACCGCGACCGCCGCGGCCAGTGCCACGGCCGGGTGGCTGGCCACGGCCTCCTCGACCTGCGCCGCGCTGATGTTCGTGCCGCCCCGGATGATCACGTCGGCGGTCCGCCCGATGACGGTGAGGTAGCCGTCCCGGTCGAGCTCCACCACGTCGCCCATCAGCATCCAGCCGTCGGCCGTGCGGAGCTTCGCGTTGGCCGCGGCGTCGTCCAGGTAGCCCAGGCAGGTCGCCGGGCCCCGGCCGGCCGGGATGCCCCGGCCCGTGGCGGTCACGTCCGCCCCGGCCTCGTCGAACAGCCGGACCTGCATGTCGCCGATGACCCGCCCGGCCGTGCGGAGCCGGGCCTCGCGGGAGTCGGCGAGGGTCGTCCGGGACAGCGCGCCGGTCTCGTTGGACCCGAAGAACTGCAGGACGGTGACGCCGAACCGGTCCTCGAACCGGGCCGCCCGGTCGTACGGAACCGCCTCGCCCCCCGTGAACACCACCCGCAGCGAGGCCAGCTCGGCGGCGCCGCGCCCGGCCGCGTTCAGCAGCATGACCAGCTGGGTGCTGACGCAGGCCAGGACCGTCACCCGGTGCCGGCCGATCAGGCTCAGCACCTCGTCCGGCGAGAACCGCTCGGTCAGCACGGTCGGGCAGCCGAGGATGGCCGGCGTGACGTGCGCGGTCCAGATCCCGAACCCGAACGGGCTCGGCAGCGCGCTCAGCCAGGTGTCGGCCGCGGTCAGCGCGCCGGCCTCGACCGCCAGCTGGTGGAAGTACATCCAGCGGTTCTGCGAGTGCATCACGCACTTCGGCAGCCCGGTCGTCCCCGACGTCGAGTTCACCAGCCACAGGTCATCCGCGCCCAGGCCCGGCCCCGGCCGGGCGCCCGGCGCGTCCGGCCAGGCCAGCGCCCGGCCGTCGAGCTCGGCGGTCGCGCCGCGCGCGCCCAGGACCAGATGACGAAACGTGAGGCCGTCCGCGCGCAGCTGCTCGGCGACCGCCGCGGTCGCGCGGCCGCGATGCTCGGCGAGCGAGACCAGGGTGGTCGCGCTCGTCCGCGCCAGCAGGTGGCGCAGCTCCGCCGGGCCGGCCCGCGCGCTGATGCCGACGATCACGCCGCCCGCCTTCTCCAGGGCCAGGTAGACGACGTGCAGCAGCGGCCCGTCCGGCAGCCACACCGCGACCCGCTCGCCCCGCCGCAGCCCGGTGCAAGCGGGCCGGGCCAGCAGCGCGGCCAGGCGGGTGCTCTGCTCGTCGTACTGCGCCCACGACAGGCGATGACCGTCCCCCAGGAACGCCGGCTGCCCGCCCCCCGGCCCGGCGGCCCGGCCGGCCACGATGTCCGCGATCGTGGCCGTGCCCCACCAGCCGCGCCGGTGGTATTCGGCTGTCATCGAGGCGCCGCCGGCCTGCTCGTCATCGGTCACGTCACATCCGCCTCCGGGCTCCAGTCTGACCCGTTACGACCGTTATGCCTAGCGCGCCTCGTGGGCACCGGAGATTGCCGCCCGAATGGCGCGTCGCGACAGCTGCCGGGTTTGCCGCTGTCTTGACCGGAAAAGCGGCAATACGACGATTAATGTGCCCGGTGCGTGACTCTCGTGCCATCCTGTGCCGTACGCCGACCTCCGAACAGCATGCAGGTCAGCTGGGCGTACCGTCGGTTGAGGCGTCACTGCAAGCTGTCACCGAGGGCGAGGGGGAATGCGCACCATGGAGGTCCATGGCGAGCGTGACCTCCGGGAGGTGCTGGACTGGGCCATCACGCAGAGCCCGATCAACATCGCGCTCCTCGACCCGCAGATGCGCCAGCTGCGGCTGAACGCGTCGATGTGCCGCGTCCTCGGCCTGCCCGACGAGGCGGCCGGGCTGGGCGTGCCGCTGACCGACCTGATCGATACCCCGCAGTCCGAGTCGATCCTGGCCGCCGCCCGGACCGTGGCCGCGACCGGGAAGCCGACGGTGTGGCGGGGCGCCAACCGGATGCCGGGCGAGGTCCGCGATCACGCCGTGGAGCTCAGCCTGTCGCCGGTGCGGGACCCGGCGGGCGGGGTGCGCGGCGTGCTGGTCATCGCCTTCGACATGACCGAGCAGCACCTGGCCAGGGAGCGGCTGGCCCTGGTCAACGAGGCCAACACCAAGATCGGCACCACCCTCGACATGACCCGGACCGCCGAGGAACTCGTCGGGGTCGCCGTCCCCCGGCTCGCCGACTTCTCGACGATCGACCTGCTGGCCTCGGTGTTCCGCGGGGACGAGCCGACGTCTGAGCCGTTCGAGTTCACCGCGCCGTTCCGGCGGCTGGCCTGCGGGTCCGTCCTGGCGGGCAGCCCCGAGGCCCTGGTCCGGCCCGGGCAGGTGTCCGCCATTCCCGGGCACACGTCCGCCATCGGGCGCCTGACCAGCGGCGTGATCGTGAAGGCCGGCGACCTGCGGGGCGCCATCGACCGGTGGGCCGAGCAGGACCGGGACCGGGCCGCGCACACCACCCAGTTCGGCTTCCACTCGCTCATGATCGTGCCGCTGCGCGCCCGCGGCGCGACGCTCGGCATCGCCGTCTTCGTCCGGCACCGGCGCCCGGAGCCGTTCGAGGACGATGACCTCGTCCTGGCCGAGGAGATCGTGGCCCGGGCGGCGGTCTGCATCGACAACGCCCGCCGCTTCACCCAGCAGCGCGCGACCGCGCTGATGCTGCAGCGCAGCCTGCTCCCGCAGAGCCTGCCCCGGCAGGCCGCCGTCGAGGTGGCCACCCGGTACCTGCCCGCGGACGCGGCCGTCGCGGTGGGCGGCGACTGGTTCGACGTGATCCGGCTGTCGGGCAGCCGCGTCGCGCTCGTGGTCGGCGACGTGACCGGCCACGGCATCCGCGCGGCCGCCACCATGGGGCAGCTGCGCACCGCCGTCCGGACGCTGGCCGACATCGACCTCGAGCCCGGCGAGCTGCTCACCCGGCTCGACGACGTCGTCACCCGCCTGGCCGACGAGGAGGGCCTGCCACCCGACGGCGATGGCATCACCGACCTCAGCGCGACGTGCCTGTATGCGGTCTACGACCCGGTCACCCGCCGGTGCACGCTGGCCCGGGCCGGCCATCCGCCGCCCGCCGTCGTCACCCCGGACGGCGCGGCCGACTACCTCGACCTCCCGGCCAACCCGCCGCTCGGCCTGGGCGGGCTGCCGTTCGAGGAGGCCGAGGCCGACCTGCCCGAGGGCAGCCTGCTGGTCCTGTATACCGACGGCCTGATCGAGTCCCGCCAGCGCGACATCGACAGCGGGCTGAACGCGATGGCCAAGGTCCTGCGCGACGTCCGCGTCCAGCCGCCCGGCCCGGGCCGGGTCGCGCCGCCGCTGGAGTCGGTCTGTGACCGCCTGGTCGACGCCCTGCTCCCGGAGCGGGCCGAGGACGACGCGGCGCTGCTCGTGGCCCGCACCCGCGCGCTGTCCCCCGACCGGATCGCCACCTGGGACCTGCCCGCCGAGCCCGCGGTCGTGGCCGGCGCCCGGGCCCGGGCGGGCGCCCAGGTCGCCGCCTGGGGGCTGGAGCAGCTCACCTTCAGCACCGAGCTGATCGTCAGCGAGCTGCTGACCAACGCCATCCGCCACGCCCAGCCGCCCATCCAGGTCCGGATGATCCTGGACGACGCGCTCAGCTGCGAGGTCTCCGACGGCAGCAGCACCGCCCCGCAGCTGCGCCGGGCCGGGCGCTACGACGAGGGCGGCCGCGGGCTCCTCCTGGTGGCCAGCCTGGCGGAGCGCTGGGGCAGCCGCCCGACCCGGACCGGCAAGACCCTCTGGACCCGCCAGCCGCTCCCGCCCGAGTAAGGGGCCTGGTCAGCCGCGGTAGGACTCCGCGACGGCGGTGAAGGCCTCCTTGGGTTCCGACGGCAGGCCGGGGTCGGCGTGCCCGCCGCGGCCCTCCAGCACCTGGACGATGCCCGGGCTGGCCAGGTCCAGGTCGAGCCGGGGATCGCCATCGGGGCGACGCGGAAGGCACTGCGGGACGCGGCGCTGGGGCTGGCCCTGGAGCGCGGCGCGGAGAACGTCCGCGTCGACGACATCGCCGGGGCGGCCGGGGTCTCGACCCGGACCTACAACAACTACTTCTCCAGCCGCGAGCAGGCGATCGTCGCCGCCGTCACCGCGGAACGCGAAGCGCGGGTCGCCGCCGCGGTGGCCGCCCGGCCCGCCCCGGTGCGCCCGGCCGACGCCGTTATCGAGGCGATCGTGGAGCAGTACAGCAGCCCGGGCCGCCGCGATCATGAGCTGCTGCTCACCGCCCGTTCCGCGCTTCGCGATGCCTTCCTCGATACGGCCGCCGGGATCGAGCATCCCCTCACCGCCGTGATCGCCGAGCGCATCGGGGATGCGGGCCAGGGCGCCGCCGCGGTGCTAGCGGCCAGCGTCGCCGCCGCAGTCCGCATCGCGCTCGGCCGGTGGATCCGGCCGGCCGCCGCCAGCGGGCTCGTCATCCCGTCCGGCTCGCTGCCGGACTTGCTCAGGACCGCCCTCGCGCCGCTCGCGCCGGCCCTCGACGCCGCCGAGCGGCGAGCACGGCCCTAGCGATGTCCGCGCCCGCTCCCGGCTCGCCGAGCAGAAGACCACCGCTGCGGGCTGCCACGCGTACAGCGCGGGCCGCGCGATCCCCATCGCTTACCCCCCGGCTCGCCGGGCGCCGGCCCGCCGCGCGGAGGTGAGGGACGCAAACACCACGGTGGAGCTGAGGTAATGGCCGGTCGCGCCGTCGAAGGTGCCGCCGCACGTGATCAGGTGCAGGGCCGCATAGCGGGCCGCGCCGTAGATGACTTTCGCCGGGAAACGGGATTTAAGGTACCGCCGCACGCCGGTGACGCGGAAAACGGCGGTCGCCCCGTCGGCGAGCCGCACGTCGATCCGGTCGCCGGGGCGGAGCGCACCGAGCCGGAAGAAAACGGCCGATCCGTGCCGGGTGTCGACGTGGCCCTCGATGACCGAGGCGCCGATCTGGCCGGGCGTCACGGAGTACTTGTACCAGGCCGCCTGACTGGCCTGGGTATACACCGACGGGACCTGGATTGTCCCGTCGGAGTTGACGCCCAGGTGCAGCACTCCCGCCTTTACGCCAATGGCCGGGATGGTTACCGACACCGGCAGCGAGCGCTGCAGCCACGGCCCCCGGCCAGCCGAGGGCCCGGTGGAGCCCGCTGCCGCCGCGGAGGCCTGCGGGGCGTGGACCTGGGCGCTGACCGCGACGCCCACCGCGGCCGCCCCGCCCGCGATGAACAGGGCGCCGGCCATCCCGGCGAGGCGGGCGCGGAGGCTGGCCCGCACCCGGGCCGGGGGGACACATCCGCTCTGCGGCCATGACACGACCACGCGAAACCCGGCTATGCGCCCCGGCTCGCCTCCGCTGATACCGCCGCCTCCTCTGCCTTCCCCGGAACGCAGTGCTCGCGTAGCCTAATATTCCAATGATGAACAGGCCATTGCATGTCTGCGCCGCATATGAGCCTTGCCTTTATGGCTTCCGGCGCTCCCCCATCTACGGAGACATGAGGAGGCCATAAAGATGCGCATAACCATCACCGGGACGAGGCTGACCATCGGCTGCGCGGCCTTGACCATAGTCGCGTCCTTGTCCGTATCGGCCTGCTCCGGGTCATTGCCTGCGCAGAACCTGCCCTCGACGACACCGTCCTCATTGTCGCCCAGCGGGGGCGCCGCAACAACGCCCGCCGAGGCGGCCAGCGGCAGTACGCCCAGCGCGACGGCGAGCGCCAGTCCGTCGGCCACGCCGGGTCACTCCGACAGCCCCGTCGTCACCGCCGCCCCGGCCACCGGCGGCGGCGGCACGGCCGGCTTCCGGGACGGCCCGCTGCTCGGCCTCGGCGCGGCGGCCATCGTGGCCGGCGCGGGCAGCATCGCCTACCGCCGGCGGGTCATGCGGAACCACTGAGAGTTGCCAATGGCGGTGCCGGCGCGGTACGACTGACGCACCCGGAAGACGCACCGGATCGCCGAGGCGGTTCGGAGGGATAGGTACGGACGTCCGGGCACGTCCGCACGCATCCCGCGCAGGAGGTCGTCATGCGACACCCCGGCCCGAAGTCACTCCTCGCCCTGATCGCCGTCCTGGCCCTCGCGCCGGCGGTGGGCTGCGGCACGAGCGCCGGCCGGCCCGGGTCGGCCGCATCGGCCGGCCGGCCGGCCACGTCGGTCGCCGCGCAGCCGAGCCCGCCCGGCGCCACGGCCTCGGCGGGGTGCGACGCCCGGCCGTGGCAGGCCGTGCCGGTCGCGGTCACCCGCGACGTCGCCGTGCCCCCGGTCCCGGTCATCACGGCCGTCCGCACCGCCGCGCACCCCGAGTGCGGATACGACCGGATCGTCCTGGACGTCACCGGCCCGGTGCCCGGCTACACCATCAGCTATCGCACGCAGGTCGTGGCCGACCCGTCCGGCCAGGCCATCGCCCTGCCGGGCCGCCGGTTCCTGGTCATCACGCTGCGCCCGGCCCAGGCCCACGGGACCTCCGGCGCCCCGGCCGTCGGCCGGGGCGTCCAGCGGACCGGCTACCCGGTCCTGCTGGGCTGGGCGCTGGCTGGCGACTTCGAGGGTGTCGTGACCCTGGCCGCCGGGCTGCCGGACACCGCCCAGGTCCGGGTCGCGGAACTGCCCGGCCGCCTGGTCATGGACCTCAAGCGTTGAGCTGTCGTGCTGGGAGCGCGGCCGGGGCGCGTCACCCTCCTGCGCTCGACTCACGCGGACCCGTCGAGAGCCACCAGGAAGGTGGTCGACTATGACCTCGGCACTGCCCGCCCGGCCCGACCTTGAGCACCTGCGCCGCGAGGCCAAGGCGCTGCTCCAGTGACGGCGGCCCGCCCTCAGGAGGCGGCGGGGGTGCTGAGGCCCGCGATCGCGGGCGCGGCCGCCCGGCTCAGGAAGGACGTGGCCCAGCCGAAGGTCTCCCCGACCGGGCGGCGGGCCAGGAACTCCCGGTAGTCGCGGTACCGCGTGGTTTCCCACGACCGCCCGCTGGGGGGCAGGGCGTCGAGGGCCGGCTCGGGCACTGGCTGCCAGACCCACGCGGTGAGCGGGCTGGTGGCGGGCCCGGAACTGCCCGGCCAGCTGACGAAGTCGCCGTACCCGGCCCGGTCCCGCAGCCGGTTCCGGACGAAGCGCAGCCCGCTCAGGGTTCCCTCGATCCGGCGGCGGGCGGCCTGCGGCTGTCCCGCCAGGACGCCGTCGTAGCGGTCCGGGTAATAGCGCACCAAGGTGGCGTCGACGATCGTGACCTGCCAGACGACCTCGCCGACGATGGCCAGCGCCCGCGCCCGGTCGCGCGCCCGCACCAGCGGCAGCCGCCGCGTCATGTCGTCCATCGCGATGACCGACCAGGCCAGCGCGCTCGCCTCGGTCACCGGGTCGCCGACCTTGCCGTTGTTCCAGCCGACCCGGCAGCGGCCCGAGCAGAACCGGGCATGCTCACGGCGCGGCACGAACGAGGTGCCGCACTGATCGCAGTGTCGTGGGTCTGCCATTACCTGATGGTACGCCGTCCGGCCGCTCCCGGTTCAGGCGTGACACGGCCGGCTCCGCGCGCGCATACCGGTCGGGTAAGCGCCGGTCCCCGAACCCGTACACGCGCGCGGCGTTGTCGTGCAGCACGGCCCGCCCGGCCGCGCGGGCCTGCTCCGGGCCGAGGTCGCCGTCCGCCACCAGCTCGCCGAGCACCTCGCCGAGCACCCGGCGGCCGTCGCGGGCGCCCAGCCAGTGCAGCTCGGGCACCCGCGCCCCGTCGGAGCTGTACATCAGCTTGCTGACCGGGGCGGTGCCGAGCGCGGCGCGGGTCATCGAGCGCAGCTCGCCGGTGGACAGGAACGGGATGGCGTAGGAGAGGTCCAGGTAGACGTGGTCGTAGAGCGAGGCCAGGTAGGCGCCCTCGCGGAAGTACGGCCAGCAGCCGTGCAGCAAGATGACCGGCATGCTCCGGTAGGCGGGCTCCTCCAGCACCGCGCGCAGCTCCAGCGGCCCGGCCCGCCGCAGGTCCACGTCCGCGTCGCCGTAGCCGACATGGAACTGGACCGGCAGGCCCTGCGCGGCCGCCGCCGCGAAGGCGTCGTGCAGCAGGGTGTCCAGCAGCGGCTTATGCCCGAGCCGGACCGTCCCGGTGCGGCCGGCCACGTCGCGGGCCCGGCCGAACGCGGCCCGGGCCTCGGCCTCCGGCCAGCGCTCCACCGCCAGCCCGGTCCGGTACCCGGCGATGCACTTGAGCCCGGCGAAGCCGCGGCCGGGCAGGTCAGCGAGCTCGGCGGCCACGGCCGTGCGCAGGCCGTCCCAGGTCGCGTGCTCGGTGACCAGCCGCTCGAACATGACCTCCAGCCGCAGCAGGGCCTGGTACGAGCAGCCGGCCGCCGCGGCGAAGTCCGCGGCGGGCATGGCCCGGTCCGGCGCGGGAAAGCCGGTGTCGACCACCACCCCGCTGATGCCCGCCGCCGGGAACAGCTCGGCCACCAGGTCGGAGGCGCTGCGCCCGGCGCGGGCCGCGAGCACCGCGGCCTCGGTGGCGGGCACGCCGAGCTGCCCCGCCATGGCGCGCAGCAGCCGCTGGTAGAACGCGGTCTGCGTGACATCACGTTCCTGGGTCACCGGGCCGCCGGACTCGGTGAACAGCCCGCGCCAGCGCCGGGGGTCGTGCTCCTGGTCGGCGGCCACGGCGTGGCAGTGGTTGTCGATGACGGGAACGCCCGACAGGTCGACCGGCGGCGCCACCGCTCAGAACCGGTAGAAGTGGTGGCGGATCTCGAAGTCGAGGTCCTCCGCCGCGAACGCCGCCGCCTCGGACCGCCGCACGGCCAGGTAGCAGCGCCGCAGCAGGTCGGGCATCGTGGCCAGCAGGAGCTCGTCTTTCTCCAGCTCGTCCAGCGCCGCGGCCATTGAGCCCGGCAGCGGCCGGACCTTGTGCGCGTCCAGTTCGCCGGGCGCCAGCCGGGCCGGATCCCGCTCGCAGGGCAGGCCGGGCTCCAGGGCCCGCTCGACGCCGTCCAGGCCCGCGGCGATCAGCGCGCCCAGCGCCAGGTACGGGTTCGAGCTCGCGTCCGAGGCCTTGAACTCGATGTTGTAGCTCTGCTCCTCGCGCCCGTAGAACGGCGAGACCACCCGCAGCGCCGCCTCCTTGTTGTCGAAGCCCCACGCCGTGGTGGCCGACGCCCACGCCTGCGGCGCGAGCCGGCGGTAGGAGTTGTAGCTCGGCACCGTGAGCGCGGTCAGGGCCGGCAGGTGCTCGGCAACGCCCGCGATGAAGTGCCGCCCGAGCTGCGACAGGCCGCGGTCCGCGTCCGGCGCGTAGAGCAGGTTGGTGCGGCCGCCGGTGTCCCACAGGCTGAAGTGGATGTGGGCGCCGCTGCCGATCTGCTCGGGAAACGGCTTGGGCGCGAACGAGGCGAGCAGGCCGTGCGCCAGGGCGACGCCCCGCACGGTGTCCCGGAACTTCATCTGGTTGTCCGCGCTGCGCAGCGCGTCGGCGTAGCGGATCGAGATCTCCTGCTGGCCCGCGCCGTACTCGTTGATCGCCTGCTCGACGATGAGGCCCTGGGCCAGCAGCGCATCGGTCGTCTCGACCATCAGGTCGGCGTTGAGGTCGTGCCCGATGCTGCTGTAGACCGGGGTGTGGCCGGGCAGGTCGAACGGCAGGTAGCGGCCGTCCTCCTCGCGGGCCAGGTAGTACTCGTTCTCGAAGCTGGCCTGCACGGTGATGCCGAGCGCCGCCGCGCTGGCGATGACCGACTTGAGGTAGGAGCGCGGGCACGCGCCCCAGTCCCGCCGGTCGTGGCCCCACTGGTCGCACAGCACGCTCGCGCTGGAGTTCGCCCACGGCAGCACGGTGAAGGTAGCGGGGTCGGCGACCAGCCGGATCTCGCCGACCGGCTCCATGCCGGGGATGTCGACGACCGTCTCGAGCAGGTTGATCGACATCTGCGCCCGGGTCAGGTTCACCCCCTCGCGCAGCTTGTGCTCCAGCTGGCCGACATGGATCGCCTTGGTCCGCGCCACCCCGCTGACGTCGCAATACTCGAAACGGATGAGCTTGACGCCGGCCTGCTGCGCGGCCGCGATGACGTCCGCAGTGTTCACCTGGCCCCCCTTCCCTCGGTCCCGCGGCCCTGGGCCGGGGCGCTCACAGCATCACGTCCCCGCCGTTGGGGCCCAGCGTCTGGCCGACGTAGTACGAGCCGTCGGCCGACGCCAGCATGACGGCGGTCGGCGTGACCTCGTCGACGCGGCCGAACCGCCGCATCGGCAGCTCGGCCAGCTTGGCCGCGCGCCACTCCTCGGTCTCGCTGTCCAGCAGCGGCGTCACGATCGGCCCGGGCGCGATCGCGTTCACGAGCACGCCCCGGTGGGATACCTCGCGGGCCAGCGCCTTGGTCAGGCCGATGACACCGGCCTTGCTCGCGCTGTAGTGCGCGACCTCCGACCCGCCGATCTGGCCCAGCTGCGACGCGATGTTGATGATCCGGCCCGACCCCCGCTCGAGCATCGGCCCGATCAGGGCCCGGCAGCACAGGAACGGGCCGCGCAGGTTCACCGCCAGTACCCGGTCCCAGTCGGCCACCGGCATGTCCGCCAGCAGCGACTGGGTGAAGATGCCGGCGTTGTTCACCAGGACGTCGACCCGGCCGAACCGGGCCAGCGCGGCGCCGGCCATGGCCTCGACGCTGTCCTCGTCGCTGACGTCGGCCTGGATGTACAGGGCCTCGCGGTCGTGGTCCCGGACCGCGGCCAGCACGCCGGCCGCGGCGGCCGGCTCGGCCAGGTCGACCAGGACGACGTCGGCGCCCTCGCGCGCGAAGGCCACGCTGATCCCGGCGCCGATGCCCGACGCCGCGCCGGTCACCAGGGCGACCTGCCCGGCCAGCCGGCTCACCGGGCCACCACCGCGGCGGGCGCCCAGCAGGCGGCGATCTGGCCGGCCGTGGCCAGGTCGAAGCGGTGCCGCATCAGCAGCAGGGACGCATCGTGCTGGGCGCGATCGTCGCTGCCGACGCAGTCCTCGGCGATCACCACGTAGTGGTCGCTGAACAGCGCGTCGCGGGCGGTGGACTCGACGCAGCCCTCGGTGGTGCACCCGGCGATCACGACGGTCTCGATGCCGTTGCTGCGCAGCAGCAGCGGCAGGTTCGTGCCCCAGAACGCGCTGGAGCGGTACTTGCGCACGACCAGCTCGCCGGGCTCCGGGCGGGCCTCGTCGACGAACTCGTGGCCCGGCGTGCCGGGCAGCGTGTACGTCAGGGGCGGGCCGTCCCGCCGGGCCTGGCCGTGCATCCGCAGGTTGAACCGGATCTGGGCCGGCGAGTCGCTCATCCGGCCCGGCAGGGCCGTGTTCTGCACGTGGATGACCGGTACGCCGCCGCGGCGCGCATCGCCGAGCAGCCGGGCCACGGCCGGGCGGACCGCCTCGTACATGGACAGGTCGACGCCCAGCCGGTCGAACGCGCCCCCGGCGGCGACGAAGTCCCGCTGCATGTCGATGACCAGCACCGCGGTGTGCGCCGGTGCCACGAGCTCGTCCAGCTCGGTGTAAACCGCCTTGCCTGAAACCTCAATCATGCCCAACCCCGGTCATATGCCAGCCTGCTGCCGGGGCTATCCTCGCACTTGCCCTGCGCCGGGGCCTGCGCCGACCTGGGTGGGCGGCCGGGCGACGCTCTCCAGCGACCGGCCCTCGGCGTCGATGCCCAGGAACACCTCGACCAGCCCGCCGACGATCATGAGGCCGCCGCCGGTCAGGTACCCGATCGTCAGGCCGGTCCGGCTGCTGCCGCTGCCGATCAGTGCTGGCCCGCCGGGCGATCACCATGATCCCGGCGCTGGCTATCCTCGCGGCCGGGGTCAATCCCACGACCGCCCTGGTGCTCAGCCAGGTCGTGCTGTCCTTCGGCATCCCGTTCGCGCTGGTGCTCCTGGTCCTGCTGACCGGTCACCGCGACGTCATGGGCGGCGACGTCAACCGGCGCCCCACGGCGATCGCCGGCTGGGCCTGCGCGGGCGTGATCACGGCCCTCAACATCTTCCTGCTGCACCAGCAGTTTCTCGGCCGGTGAGCAGGCTGCCTAGGCTGACGGGAGGAGGTGCACGCCGATGAGATTCCTGGTCGCTGGCCCTGGGGCGGTGGGCGGCTTCGTCGCGGCGCGCCTGGCGGAGGGCGGCCAGGACGTCACCGTCCTGGCCCGGCCGCGCCGGGCCGGGCAGCTGCGCGACAGCGGGCTGCGGCTCGCGAGCCAGGGCGGGACCCGGACCGTGCGGACCGGGGTGGTGACCGCGGACCAGCTGGGACCCGGATACGACGCGATCGTGCTCGCGGTCAGGTCCGCCGACCTGCCCGCGGTGATGGACGACATCGCGCCGGCCGCCGGGGCGCCGACCGTGATCCTCCCGTTCCTGAACGGGATGGCGCACGTCGAGACGCTGGCCGGCCGGTTCGGCGCAGCGGTGCTCGGCGGCGTCATCCGGGTGGTGACGCAGGTCGGCGACGGCGGGGCCATCCGGGTCCTGGCGCCGGGGTTCGACGTGGAGGTCGGCGAGCTGGGCCGGCCGCCGAGCCCCCGGGTTGAGGAGCTAGCGGCGGCCTTCCGGGAGGCCGGCGCCAGCGTGACCGTGCCAGGCGACATCATCGGCGCGATGTGGGCCAAATGGGTCTTCATTGCCAGCATCGGCGCCGTGACGTCCCTCATGCGGGCGCCGGTCGGCGACATCGTCGCCGTGCCCGGCGGCGAGCGGTTCGCGCGCGACGTACTGGCCGAGGCCGCGGCCACGGCCCGGGCCGCCGGCCACCCGGTCCCGGGCGGCGAGCTGCGGCGGACCGAGCAGACCCTCACCGCCGCCGGGTCGGCGGTCACCGCCTCGCTATCGCGGGACCTGCTGGCGGGCCGGCCGGCTGAGGCGGACGTGCTGGGCGATCTCGCCGACCGGGCCCGGGCCGCGGGAGTCCCGGCTCCGCTGATCGAGGCCAGCGCGCTCACCCTGCGGGTTCACAACCGGCGCGTGGCCGCCGCCAGGGCATGACGCTAACTGGCTAGGACCGGGCAGCGCCGCAACCTAGTCGGCGCCGACGACCTTGAAGTCCTGGCTGACGAAGACGTGGTGCGGCCAGCTGACGCCGATGTTGTGGACCTCGTACTCGCCGTTGCTCAGCTGCACGACCCGGTCGACGACGCCGCCGGGGTAGGCGGCCAGCGCGGCTTCGGTGGCCTTGTTCGCGGCCGTTCCGCTGACGATCGTCCCCTGCCCTTCGGTGTAGTTCGCCGGGATCTGGCCGGCCTGCTTGGACGTGGTCTGCGTGCCGCGCTGGAAGGGGACCACCCCGGCCGCCGCCGAGGAAGCGGCCGTGGCGGCGGTGCCCGCCGGCTCCACGGTGACCTGCGTGGCCGTGATGGTCGTGCTGCTGGTCGTCCCGAGCACCAGGACGGGCTCGCCGGTGGTGATGGCGGTCGCCGAGACCGGGGTCGTCCCCTTCTGGTAGGTCGTGCCGGACGCCTCGTCGACGGTCACCTTCTGGCCCGCCGCTGTGGTCAGGGTGAAGCCCGACCCGGACACGCTGCCGACCGTGCCGGATGCTCCGCCCGCGGCCGGCCCGGAGCGGGCGTTGGATCCCCCGCCGCCCGGGCCGCCTGGGCCCCCCGGACCGCTGGCGGCCGGGCCTGAGCCGCTGCCGGCCGTGGCTGGGCTTGTGCTGGCCGCGGCCGGGGTGCTGCCGGAGGTGGCGCTGACGATCCCGTAGGAACCGCCCGCGACCGCGATGGCCGCGACGCCGGCGGCGACGGACTTGCTGCGCTTGCTGGAAAACATGTGATGATCTTCTTTCGCTGGTGTCTGGATTGGCTGGCCGGCCGCGGTCACGCCCGCGCCTGCCGGGGAGCGGAGTCCGCGATGGTGAGCCGGCCGTTGCGCATGATGGCGGTCTGCTGGGCCCTGCGGGCCACCGAGGAGTCATGGGTGACGGTCACGAGGGTGAGGCTGCGCTCGCGCCAGAGGTACTCCAGGAGAGTCATGATCTCGTCGCGGGTGCCCTCGTCGAGGTTTCCGGTGGGCTCGTCGGCGAGCAGCACCGCTGGCCTCTTGACCAGGGCGCGGGCGATGGCCACCCGCTGCTGCTGGCCGCCGGACAGCTCGGAGGGCAGGTGCTGCGCCCGCTCGCCCAGCCCGACCTCGATCAGCGCCTGGCGGGCGCGCTCCTTCCGCTCGGCGGCCTCGGCCCGCTGCGGGACCAGCGCGGCCTCGACGTTTTCCTGGGCGGACAGGGTGGGGATGAGGTTGAAGGTCTGGAAGATGAAGCCGATCGAGGTGGCGCGGACGCCGGTCAGCTGGCCTTCCCGCAGGCCGGCGAGGTCCCGGCCGTCCAGCTCGACGGTGCCGGCGGTCGGGCGGTCCAGGGCGCCCAGAATCTGCAGCAGGGTGCTCTTGCCGTGGCCGGTCGGCCCCTGGATGGCCAGCCAGTCGCCGGTCGAAATGACCAGGTTCACGCCCCGCAGCGCGTGCACGACGCCGCGGCCCTTCGGGTAGTCCTTGGTGACATCAGTAAGCCGGTACATCGGGTTGCCCTTTCGGTGGTTACTCAACTCGGGCCAGGGCCGCCGCGGGACGCAGCCGGCTGGCCCGCCAGCCGCCGAGCGAGCCGGCGATCAGGCCGCCTGCGATGGCGAGGATCACAGCCAGCGCGACAGCGCCGAGCGTGACGGGGACGGTCAGGTGGACGGAGACCGTATGGGCGGCGGCGGGCGCGTGCGCGAACCGCCCGCCCGGTCCCCCGGCGCCGCCGGGCCCGCCGGCAGCGCCGGATCCGCTCGCAGTGGTCGCCGTCAGCGGCGGGGCCAGGGCCGAGACCAGGGCCGCGGCGCCGTAGCCGATGCCCACGCCCGCCGCCCCGCCGGCGATGCCGATGACCAGTGCCTCGCCCATGACCTGGCGGATGATCCGGCGGCTGCGCCAGCCCATCGCCTTGAGGGTGCCGAACTCCCGGACCCGCCGGGACACTGCGGACATCGTGAGGATGCTGGCCAGCCCGAACGCGGCGGCGAGCACGGCGACCGCCAGCCACCGGCCCAGGCTGTTGGCCAGGCTGGAGGCGCTGGCCAGCGACCCGGTCACCTCGCTGGCCAGGTCGCTGGAGGTGGTGACCGTGGCGGCGGGCAGGGCGCGGGAGATCTCGGCCGAGACGGTGCTGATGTCGGCGGCGCTGGCGGCGGACACGTAGATGGTGTTCACCTCGCCCGGCAGGCCGGCCAGGGCCTGCGCGCGGGCCAGCGGGATGTAGGCGTCGGCGCTGCTCGCGCCCTGAGCGGCCGAGGCGATGCCGACGACGGTGAACGTCTTCCCGGCGACGGTGATGGCCGACCCGGCCTTGAGGTTCTGGGCCGTGGCGTAGTCGGAGCTCACGACGGCGTCATTGGCGTTCGACTCGGCCGCGGTGAGGCCATGGCCCGAGGCGATCGTGGCCGAGCTGAGCGGCCCGAGCCCGTCCTGGGACGGGTCGACCCCGGTGACGGTGAACGAGCTGCTGCTGATCGACCCGCCGCCGGGGCCGCCCTGGGCGCCGGGCTGGCCGGTGCCTGCCGAGACCGTGCCGGAGAGCTTCACGTCATTGAGGGCTAGCGCACCGGCCGCGCCGGAGACGCTCTTGAGGCCCGCCACCGTGGTGACCGACGCGGACTTGATGGTGCCCGTGCCGCCGCCGGCCAGGATGTCCCGGCTGAAGCTGGTGCCGGCTTTCTGCTGGCCCGCCGGGGCGCCCCCGACGTTGAAGCGCGTCCCTCCGCCGGAGCCGGCCGTGGGCGGCTGGGTGACGGTCACGTCGGTGCCCACCCCGTACAGCGAGTGGAGCACGGTGCCCTGGGTGGCGGAGACCCCGTCCGACGCGGCGGTCACGGTGATGACCAGGCCGACGCCCACGGCCAGGCCCGCCGCGATGAAAATGGACTGCCGCATCCTGCGCCGCAGCTCGCGCAGCAAGTACGTGACGAACATCTTGGATCCTCTCCTTGGGGCCGGTCAGCCGGATTGCCCGGCGTGGCCGGGGAAGGAGCCGCCGCAGGCCTGCAGGGCCTGGCGGAACGACCCCGCGGCCGATCCGGTGGGCCGCGGGTGCGGTGCGCCGCCTCCGCCGGCCGGGCGGCCGGCCGGAGCCGTTACCCCGTGCCGCTCCAGGCACTGCCGGAAGGCCGAGCTCTGCGACGTGCCCGGCGAGCTGCCCGGCGACGGGCCGGCGCCGGATGACGCCGAGCTGGTTCCGCAGCCGGCCGCGGCGAGGGCCGCGGTCAGCACCACGGCCCCGAGCACGCCGGTTCGGGTCGGCCGGCCGGGCGGGCGGTAGGTCAGGCGGGTCAACGATGTCTCCCTCGCTGCTGGCGGGCCGGCCGCGCGGCGGCGGCCCGGGCGGGGCAGGAAGCCCCGCTAACTGCAGTCAAGGGGGCGGGTCTTGCGATCTCGTTGCGGCCGCCCGGGGGCTTGCTCCCGGCCGGCCGGGCTTCCGGTCCTGAAGCCGGCCGTCAGGCGCCCGGCAGCCAGCCGTCAGGCACCCCGGAAGCCAGCCCCCAGGCGCCCGGCAGCCAGCCGTCAGGCGCCCGGCAGCCAGCCCACAGGCACCCCGGAAGCCGGCCGTCAGGCGCCCGGCAGCCAGCCCCCAGGCACCCCGGAAGCCGGCCGTCAGGCGCCCGGAACCGGCTGCTCAGGCCCGCCTTCCGCGCCGCCGGCGAGCGGCAGGCGGACGCGGAAGGCGGCGCCCTGGCCGGGCTGGGTGTCGACGGTGATGTCTCCGTCGTGCGCGGCGACCAGCGCCGCCGCGATCGACAGGCCGAGCCCGGTGCCGCCGCGGGCGCGGGCCCGCGCGTCATCGGTCCGGTAGAAGCGCTCGAAGACGCGCGCCGCCTGCTCCGCGGTCATCCCCGGGCCGCGGTCCGCGACGGTGATCTCCCCGGTCCCGGTCGTGCTGTCCACCGACACGCTGACCGGCGACCCGGCCGGGGTGTGCTGGACCGCATTGCCGATCAGGTTGTCGATGACCTGCCGCAGGCGTTCCTCGTCGGCGTAGACGATGACCGGGTCGGCGCCGGCCGCAAGGGTGACCGGGCGGCCCGGGCTGACGATGCGGGCGGCCTGGACCGCCTGGGCCGCGATGCTGGCCAGGTCGACGGGCCGGCGCTCCAGGGGGCGACCGGTGTCGACTCGGGCCAGCACGAGGAGGTCCTCCACGAGCCGGCTCATCCGGCCGGCCTCGTTCTGGATGAGGGTCATCAGCCGCAGCAGCTCGGCTGCGCTGGCGGCGCCGCCCTGCTGCAGACCGAATTCGGCCAGTCCCCGGACCGAGGTCAGCGGCGTGCGCAGCTCATGGCTGGCATCGGCGACGAACTGCCGCATCCGGTCCTCGGACCGGCGGGCCTGCGCCTCGCCCGCCGCCCGCGCGTCGTAGGCCGCCTCGATCCGGCCGAGCATGATGTTGAGGGCCTCGGCCAGCCGGCCGACCTCGGTGCGCCGCGACGGGTGGTCGATGCGCCGGGACAGATCGCCGCCCGCGATGGCCGCGGCGGTCGCCTCGATCCGGCTCAGCGGGGCCAGGCTGGCGCGCACCAGGGGCAGCCCCACGCCGGCCAGCACCGCGATCGCGACGGCCCCGGCCAGCGCGTCGGCTATCTCCAGGCGGGTGACGGTACTGGTGAGGCCGTCGAGGCTGAACGCGATGACCGCGTGCCGCCCGCCGGACAGCGGCTTCACCAGGACCCGCCAGGAATGCCCGGGCGCGCTGGCGGCGGCCGTGGTGAACGGGGTCCCGCCGTCTCGCAGCTGCGCCGAGGACAGCCGGGGGGCGCCGGGCGCGCCGAGCGGCGTCTCGGCGCGCTGGACCGTCCCGTCCGCGCTGACCACCTCGACCAGGAACTGGGCCGGCAGCGTCTGGCCGGGACCGGGCGGCCGGGGGGGCAGGTGCGACTTCCCCAGGACGCGGGTGGCCACGGCGGCGAAGTCGCGGAGCTGGGCGTCGGCCCGGCCCTGCAGGTAGCTGTGCAGCAGGGTCGTGCCGAGGACGCCGGTCACCAGGGAAATCAGGGCCACCAGGAGCGCGGCCGCGGCCATCACCCGGATCCGCAGCGAGGCGTCGGCCACGCCCTTCCGCAGCCGGCCCGCCACTCTCACGGCGGCGGGATCCGGAGCACGTAGCCGACGCCGCGGATGGTGGCGATCAGGCGCGGCTCGCCCTGGTCGACCTTGCGCCGCAGGTAGCTCATGCACGGCTCCACCACGTTGCCGAGGTCCCCGGCCAGACCGTAGTCCCACACGTGGTCGAGGATCTGGCCCTTGCTGAGCACCCGGCCCGCGTTCACCATCAGGAACCGCAGCAGCCGGAACTCGGTGGGAGTCAGCGCGATGAGCGTGCCGTCCCGGCGGACTTCGTGGCTGTCCTCGTCGAGCTCCAGGCCGCCGACCCGCAGCCGGGTCGACGCGGCCGCTCGGCCGGTCCGCCGCAGCACCGCGCGGATGCGCTCCAGGACCTCGTCGAGGCTGAACGGCTTGGTGACGTAGTCGTCCGCGCCCAGGGCCAGGCCGGCGACGCGCTCGCGGACACCGTCGCGCGCGGTCAGGAAGATGACCGGCACGTCCGGCCCGGACGAGCGGAGCTGGCGCACGACCTCGAACCCGTCGCCGTCGGGCATCATCACGTCCAGCAGCAGCAGGTCGGGCCGGGACGCCGCCGCGGCCCGCAGCGCCTCGGCGCCGCTCGCCGCGGTCAGCACCTCGAAGCCGGCGAACCGGAGCGACCCGGCCAGCAGCTCGAGGATCGTCTCCTCGTCGTCGACGACCAGCAGCCGTGCCTCACCGGTAACATCCCTGGCCCCAGAGCTCATGACTCCAGGGTGCGCGGCGAACCTTGCGACTCGCTGGATGATCGCTGAATGCACGCGGCAGGCCGGCTGATCGGACCCGGTGCGGTCAGGAGGCCGCTTCCCCGGGCCGGGCGCCGGGCCGCCAGCTGCGGGCCGGCCCGGCGGGCCGCCTGCTCCGGGCGCTCAGCGCGACCAGCGCGGCGAGCCCGGCCGCCACTGCCCCGGCGAGCATCGCGGCCCGGTCGCCGGCGGCGAGGCCGTGGCCGGCCCGGCCCACGGCGTCCGCGATCGCCGGCAGCAGCGCCGCGCCCACCGCCGCGCCCAGCTGCCGGCTCGTGTTGATCACGCCGCCGACCAGGCCCTGGTCGCCATCGGCGATGGCGGCGCTGGCCGTCACCATGCTGCCGAACGCCGTGCCGGCCGTGCCGAACCCGACGAGCATCACCGCCGCGAGCAGCGGGCTGTAGCCGCCGCCCGCCGGGAGCTGGGTCAGGACCGCGAATCCGGCCGTGGCGGCGATGCTGGTCAGCACCAGCACCCGCCGGATCCCGAGGCGCCCGGCCAGCCGGGCCCCCAGCAGGCCGGTGGCGAGGCCGATGATTCCCTGCGGGGCGATCACCAGGCCCGCCGCGAGCGGGGACATGTGCAGGACCTGCTGGAGGTACAGCGACAGCACGAGCATCTCGCCGCCGTTCCACAGGCCGACGAGCAGCATGAGGGTGCTGGCGCTGCGCAGGCCGCGGGCGCGCAGCAGCGCGGGCCGGACGAGCGGGTCGGCATGCCGCTGCTCGGCCGCCACGAAGGCCGCGGCGGCCACGGCCGACAGCCCGAGCGGGATCAGCGCGCTGGCGGAGCCGAGGCCGGCGACCCCGGCCCGGGAAACGGCGAAGACCAGCGCGGCGATAGCCACAGTGATGAGCAGTGCGCCCCGGGCGTCCAGGCGCCGCCCCGCCAGCGGCAGGCTCGACTCCCGCAGCAGGAGCGGGACGAGCACCAGGGCGGCCAGCCCGACCGGGACGTTCACCAGGAACACCGAGCGCCAGCTGAGGAACTCCACGAGCACCCCGCCGAGGACCTGCCCGGCGACGAAGCCGACCGACGCCGTCGCGCCGTACAGGCCCAGGGCCCTGGTCCGCCGCGGACCCGCGGGGAAGCCCGTGGTGATCAGGGAGAGCGCGGCAGGCGCCACGATCGCGGCCCCGCCGCCCTGGACCACGCGCGAGGCGATCAGCAGCACCGGGTCGCGGGCGAGGCCGCCGGCCAGGGACGCGGCCGTGAACACGGCCATCCCGATCATGAACATGCGCCGCCGCCCGAACAGATCGCCAGCCCGGCCGCCGAGGATCAGCAGGCCGCCGAACGCGATCGCGTACGCCGTGACGACCCACTGCACCGAGGCGGCCGAGAGGCTGAGCTCACGCTGGATGGACGGCAGCGCCACATTCACGATGCTGAAATCCAGCACCACCATGAACGCGGCGACCAGGATCAGCGCCAGCGCGGGCCGGCTGTACCCGGCCGCCTGCGTCACGGCGCTCCCCGGCTCGGCGGGCCGGCGTTCCCCTCGACCGGCCGTTCCGACCCGCTGGACCGCTTCCTGCTGCGCCGTGCCCGGTGGCATCCGCACTCCTAGCTTAAATACTGAACGAATCGTTTTCTATATGGGGCGAACCCCGCGGGCAGCGGGCGCATTCCGGCCCGGCCCGGCTGGAGCGCAGGTGTGTCGCAGATCACGGCGGCCGCCGCCGCTCACGCGCGAGCACCGCCCTGGCGCCAGGCTCCCGGATGGCGGGCGGCGGCCGCGGCGCCGGCGGTGACCATGGCCAGCAGGGCGGCCGCCAGGCCGAGCGCGGCCGCGGGGCTGACCTGGACGAGCCAGGCGCCGACGGCGGCGCCGGACAGCATGGTGGCCACGGCCAGCAGCCGCCTGATCAGGTCGGGCCCGTGGCCGCGCCCGCCACGCAGGTCGGCGGCGATGCCGGTGAGGGTCATGGTGAGCACCGTGGTGGTCAGGTCCGGCACCGCGAGCCGGCGCGCGGCCGCGTTCTGGATGCCCATGGCGACGGCCAGCAGGGCCGCGATGACGTCGCGGGGGACGCCGCTGAGGGCGGCGGCCGAGGCCGCGATCCCGACGGCCGCCGCGACCAGGATCAGCTCGCCGGCGGCGGCGCTGAGCAGGAGCAGTGCCCGGTCGTAGCCGACGCGGCCGGCCAGCGCGCCGCCGATGCCCGCCCCGGCCAGGAATCCAGCCAGCGCGACCAGCGAGGCACTGAGCGAGAAGCCCGGCGCGCCGGTGATCGCGAAGCCCGTGAACGCGACGTTCCCGGTCATGTTGGCCACGAAGACCCGGCCGAGCCGCAGGATGCTGACGGCATCGACCAGCCCGGTGACCGCGGTCAGGGCCAGCAGCAGCAGCGGCAGCGGGCCGTGCCGGGGATCGCCGAGCAGCCGGACGGCCAGCGGCCGGGCCGGGACGGCCGGCGGGGAACTGCGGACGGCGGTGGCCATGGCGTGCTCCTTCAGGGTCTCCTGATTTAATAAACGAAACGATTAGTTTCTATAATACACGAGACGGGCCGGACGCACCGGCCAGCGGCTCCCCGGGTGCAGCCAGCTGCCCCGGGCCAGATCACGGAAGCGAGCGCGAGCGCGATGCTCGATACCGGGATCCCGCGGGCGGGCGTCGAGAATGACTTCCTGCGGGCGAGGCGGCACCAGGCGCTAGCCGCGCTGGCCGGCCGCCTGCGCCACCAGCCCCCCGGCGGCAACCGCCTGCTGCCGCTCGACGAGGTGACCCGCTCCCTCGGCTGGCGCGGCGAGCGGTACCTCGGCCTGCAGACGATACGGCTGGACACGATTGCGGGCACCGCCGGCTCGCGGCGCGACTTCGACCGGCACTTCCGGCCGACCTCTAACCGGATGCAGGACCGCTGGGAACAGCTGGCGCTGGCCCGGCGCGCGGCGCGGCCATCCCGCCCATCGAGGTGTACCGGGTGGGCGGGCAGCACGTCGTCAGCGATGGCCATCACCGCGTGTCCATAGCGGCCGCGACCGACCAGGACGCCATCGACGCCTGCGTGACCGAGATATTCGCCGGCCGGGCCGCGGCGGCCGGAACGGCCACGGCCGGGCGGACGTCGGCGCCGCCCGCGGGGCTCGGCGGCCGGCCTTAGCCGGCGGTACCGCCGGGCCGGGGGCGGATGCCGTTCAGGACGACGTCGATGACATCGGCGACGAACTTGTCGCTCAGCCGGGCATGCCCGTGCAGCAGCCGGTGGTAGAGCGGGCCGTAGAGCAGGTCGAGCACTACCTCGACCTGGGTGCCGGGGAGGATCTCGCCGCGCTCGGCGGCGCGGCGGATGATCGCGCGGGCCTGGTCCCGGCGCGGCTCCACTACCCGCTGCCGGTACTCGGCGGCGAACCCCGGGTCAGTCTGCACCTGGGTCAGCAGCGCCGCGATCACCCGGCCGTAGGGCCGGCTGCTGGCCAGCCGGGCCCAGGGGCGCAGCAGCGCGAGCAGGTCCCCCCGCAGCGAGCCGGTGTCCCGCGGCGGCGGCCCGGCCGCGGCCCACTCGGCGTAAAGGGCGTCGAGGGCCAGCGATTCCTTGGTCGGCCACCAGCGGTAGATGGTGGCCTTGCTGACTCCGGCCTGCTCGGCGACCGCGTCCATGCTGACCGCCGCCAGCCCGCGGTCCAGCAGGAGCCCCGCCGCGGCGGCCAGGATCGCCGTGCGCGCCTTCTCGCTGCGCGGCCGCCCCCGCGCCGGCGCGGGGGCGGCCGAATCCGCGGCGCCGCCGGCCGCGTCGCTGCCCCGGGGCGCCTGCGTGGCCATGTCCCCGCTCACGCTGCCCGCTGGCCCAGCACCCGGAACAGGCCGGCGATATCCCGGTGCCCGTATCCGGTCTCCTCGGCCCAGCCCAGCACGCGATCGGCGGCTGAGGCGGCCGGCAAGGGCACCGCTGACTCGCGGGCGGCGTCGAGCGCGAGGCGGATGTCCTTGTGCATGAGATGCACATCGAACCACGCCTGCTCGGGCAGGTCGAGCACGAGCGGGGCGCGCGCCTGCAGCATGGGCGACCCGATCGCGCTCTCGCTCATCGCGCGGACGGCCAGCTCCGGGTCGATCCCGCCGCGCTGGGCCAGCAGGAGGCCCTCGCTGAAGGCGAGCATCTGCGCCGCGAGGCTGATGTTGATGGCGAGCTTGAGCAGGAGGCCCTGGCCGTTCCCGCCCGCATGAGTGACGCTCCGGCCGAGCTGGCGCAGCAGCGGCACCACCTGTTCGAAAGCCGCGTCCGGGCCGCCGGCCATGATCGACAGGGTGCCGCTGGTGGCGGCCGGGACGCTGCCGGAGACCGGCGCGTCGATCATGGTCGCCCCGGCTGAGCGGACCCGCCTGGCCAGCTCCCGGCTGGCCCGCGGGCTGACCGTGCTCATGTCGACGTAGACGCTGCCGGGCCGCAGGCCGGCCAGGATCCCGTCCGGGCCTGCGGTGACCGCGTCCAGCGCCGCGTCGTCGGTGACCATGCTGAACACCACCTGGGCGGCCGCGGCGGCCGCGCGCGGGGTGTCCCGCCAGATGAGACCCTGCTCGATGAGCCTGGCGGCCTTGGCCCTGGTGCGGTTGGTTCCGTACACCTGGTGGCCCGCCTGCACCAGGCGGCCGGCCAGCGGAGCGCCCATGGCACCCAGTCCCACGAATCCGATCTCCGTCACGGTCCTCACCCCTAGTTCGCTGCGTCGATCTCGGTCATGTCGCGGTCGGTGAGCTCCAGGCCCGCCGCGGCCAGGATCGGGTCCACCTGGGCCGGGCGGCGGAAGCCGGCGATCGCACCGTCCACCGCCGGGTTGCGCAGGGTCCAGGCGATCGCGACCGCACCGGGCGTGCTGTCGTGCCGGTCGGCGACCGCCTCCAGCCGCGCGACGAGCGCGAGGTGGGCGCTGAGCTGCGGCTCGGTGAACCGCGGGTCGGTCTTGCGCCAGTCGTCGTCAGCCATGGCCGCGATCCGCTCCCGGGTGATCCCGCCGGTCAAAAGGCCCGAGCCCATCGGCGAGTAGACGATCACCCCGATCCCGTCACGCCCGGCGGCCGGCAGGAGCTCCGCCTCGGCGCTCCGGTCGATCAGCGAGTACTCCGGCTGCATGGTCTCCACCGGCGCGATCGACTGGATGCGTCGCAGCTGCGCCGTGTCGAAGTTGGATACCCCGATGTGCCGGACCAGGCCCCGCTCCTTCAGCTCGGCCATCGCCGACCAGCCTTCCTCGATGTCCTCGTCGGGGATCGGCCAGTGGATCTGGTACAAGTCGATGGCGTCGATGCCGAGGCGCTGCAGGCTGGCGTCCGCCTCGCGCAGGATCGAGTCCCGCTTGAGGCTGTGCCGGACGTGCCGGGTCCCGTCATCCAGCAGCGAGCACTTCGTGAACACGTACGGCCGCTCGCTGACGCCCTCCAGCGCGCGGCCGACGATCTGCTCCGAGCGGCCGAAGCCGTACGCAGCGGCCGTGTCGATCCAGTTGACCCCCAGTTCCAGCGCCCGGCCGATCGCGGCCACCGACTCGTCGTCCTGCTGCGGCCCCCAGCCGAACTCCCAGCCGCCGCCGCCGATCGCCCACGCGCCGAAGCCGACCCGGGTGATTTCCAGGCCGGTACGGCCCAGCGGGCTGGTCCTGAGCTGTGTCTTCTGCATGGCTCCTCCAGGGACGTGATCCCGGGGCTTCCCCGGCGGGAAGCCGCCGACAGGCCCATCCTACTACTAAAACTAGACGAGTAGTTTCGAATACGCCGACAGGTAAGGGCGCCGGCCCGCTCACGCCCCCGACCGGCGGATGACGGCCGCGGAGGCCAGCGCGGCGGCGGCCAGGGCCACGGCGCAGCCCAGGGTGGCCCGGAAGTCGCCGAAGGCCTGCGAGGCGAATCCGACGGCGATGACGGGTACGGTCAAGCCGAGGTAGGCGAACACGAAGTAGGTGGAGATGACCTGGCCCCTGGTCTGCGCCGGGGCGAGCCGGTTGGCCACGGCCAGGCTGCCCATGAAGACGAGGCCGACTGCCACGCCGCTGACCACCGTCCCGGCCAGGAACAGCGGCATCGACGCGGCCGAGAGCCCGGCGACGATCAGGGCCAGCGCGGCCAGGAACACGGCCAGCCCGCCCAGGATCACCGGCCGGCTCGGCAGCCGGGACCCGGCCAGCTGGGTGGCCGCTCCGACCGCGAATGCCAGGAAGACCACGGCTCCCGCGACCGCGTGGCTGGTGTCGTGCAGCACGCTGCCCAGGAACGTCGGGGCCAGCGCGCTGAACAGCCCGAGCAGGGAGAACGCGGCGAAGCCGGCGAACCCGGCGGCCAGGAACTCGGCCCGCCCGTCCCGCGGGATGCCCAGGCCGCGGAACCGGAGGGACAGCGCGGAGCGCTCGCTGACCGTCTCCGGCACGGCGAGCAGGCCGAGCCCGGCAACGGCGACCAGTCCGAGCTGGGCCACGAACGGCAGCACGGTCGGCTCGGGAGCGTACTGGGCGAGCAGCCCGGCGACCAGCGGTCCCAGGCCCAGGCCTCCCATGTTCGCCGTCGTCGATACCAGCGACGCGCGGCGCCCGGCACCGCGCGTCGTCTCGGTCAGCGCGGCGGTGGCCGTGCCGGTCATCAGCCCAGCCGACAGGCCGGAGAGCACCCGCCCGACGAACAGCCAGCCAACATCCGGCGCAAGGACGAACGTGATCGCGCTGACGATGCTCAGCCCGATCGCCGCGGCCAGCACCGGACGCCGGCCCACCTGGTCGGACGCGCGCCCGGCCAGCAGCAGCGCAGCCAGCACCCCGGCCGCGTAGGTGGCGAAGATCAGCGTGACGACGCTGGTCGAGAAATGAAACTGGGCCTGGTAGATCACGTACAGCGGCGTCGGCAGGGTCGTGCCCAGCATGGTGACCGCGAACGCATAGGCGATCAGCCAGAACGCGGCCGGCCGGGACAGCTGCCACCGCGGCCTGGCGACCGCCGCCGAGGGATCCAGGCAGTCGGCGCACGGCCGGTCAGCCATGCGCGGCGCGCTCCCCTCCGGCGTCGTCATCGCGTGCTTCCGCCCGGCCACCGGGCTCTTCTACAGGCCCAGGCCGCGCGCCACGCGCGCGCCGAGGTCGGGGTCGACCTTGGCCCAGTAGTCGTGCACCGCGCGCTCCTGGATGAACCGCTCCACCCCCTGGCTCAGGTGCCAGACGATGTTGCCGGCCAGGTGGTCCCGGTCGGCGGGCGTCATCACGTTGCGGTAGAGCGTGCCGGCCTGGACGAAGTCGTCGTCGTCCTTGTGCTCCTCGTAGGCCGTGCGCGCGATCTCGGCACCGGGCGCGAACCAGCCGGGATCGGCGTAGCGGTCGTGATCAGCCTTGGGGCCGCCGTAGCTGTTGGGCGCGTAGACGGGCTGGTTCCCGCTGTGCTCGTACTGCATCGGGCCGTCTTTGTTGTAGTTATGCACGTCGCTGACCGCCCGGTTGACCGGGAGCTGGTCGTAGTTGGGGCCGATCCGGTAGCGGGCCGAGTCACCGTAGGCGAACATCCGCCCCAGGACCATCCGGTCGGGGCTCGGCCCGATGCCCGGGACCATGTTCGACACCTCGAAGGCGACTTGCGTGACCTGGGCGAAGAAGTTCTCCGGGTTGCGGTCGAGCACCATCCGGCCGACCGGGATCGGCGGGTAGTCCCGCTGCGGCCAGACCTTGGTGAGGTCGAACGGGTTGAAGCGGTAGCTGGCCGCGTCCTCGAACGGCATGATCTGCATCTCCAGGCGCCAGGCCGGGTACTCGGCCCGGGCAATGGCGTCCCACAGGTCACGCCGGTGGGCGTCGAGGTCCCCGGTGCGCGCGGCCCGGGACTCGGCGTCGGTCATGTTCTGGATGCCCTGCTCGGACTTGAAGTGATACTTGACCCAGAACTTCTGGCCCGCCGCGTTCTCCCACATGTAGGTGCTGCTGGCGTAGCCGTGCATGTGCCGCCAGCTGCGCGGGGTGCCCCGGTCGCTCATCAGCATGGTCACCTGGTGGGCCGACTCCGGCGAGAGGGTCCAGAAGTCCCACTGCATGTTGTTGCTGCGCATCCCGGTGTCGGGCAGGCGCTCCTGGGAGTGAATGAAGTCCGGGAACTTCATCGGGTCGCGCACGAAGAAGACCGGCGTGTTGTTGCCGACGATGTCGTAGTTGCCTTCCTCGGTATAAAACTTGACGGCGAAGCCGCGCACGTCACGGTCGGTATCTGGGGCGCCTTCCTCGGCGGCCACGATCGAGAACCGCGCGAACAGCGGGGTGCGCTTGCCCACCTCGCCGAGGAAGGCGGCCTTGGTCCACTGGCTGACGTCGGCGGTGACCTCGAAGTAGCCGTGCGCCCCGCCGCCCTTCACGTGGTACACGCGGTCGGGGATCCGCTCCCGGACGAAGTGGGCCAGCTTCTCGTTCAGGTAGGCGTCCTGGAGCAGGACCGGCCCGCCCGCGCCGGCCGTCAGCGAGTACTCGTCGCTGCCGACCGGGACGCCGGCCTCGGTGGTCGTCGCGGGCGGCCGCCCGTCGGGCCTCGCACTCATGTCTGTCTCCCTCCATTCAGCCGGTGAACAGGTCGTTCAGCTCGTCCGCGTGGTCCTCCTCTTCCTTCAGGATGTCCTCGATGAGGCGGCGGCTGGTCGGGTCGGCGGTCCCGAGCCAGCGGATGATCTCCGCGTACGCGCCGATCACGATGCGCTCGGCGACGAGGTTCTCGCGGATCATGCCCTGCAGGTCGGTGTCTGCGGGGGTGGCGTAATCGGTCTGGGCGCGCTGGGCCAGGGTGGCGGGGTCCATGTCGGGTGACCCGCCGAGCTGGTTGACGCGGTCGGCGACGCGCTGGAAATGCCCGAGTTCCTCGGCCGCGTGATCGGTGAACATGCTGGCGACCTGCTCGCGGTCGATGCCCTGGGCGACGATGGCATTCTGCGAGTAGCGCAGGTAGCACACCATCTCGGTGGCCACCACCTGGTTCAGCACGGTGATGACCTGGTCGACGTCGGTGGTGTTCGATGGCGTCACCGGGCCTTGTTTCAGGTGCTGGCGGGCTTCGTCGCGAATGCGAGTGACGTCCATGACAAAGGTTTCAGACATGACATTTCCCCCGGCTGCAGAAGCGGATCGCCTGTTGTGTCGCTTTGCGGGAATCGAAGGCAGGCAGCGCCCGGTAGTGTGTCGGGCCGCCGCGGCCAACGCCTTCGAGGCTGGGGTGCCCCCGCCGCCGGATCATCAAACGCCGGCCCGGGCGGGCCGGCGCCGGGTGTGGCAGGGTGGCGGCATGACCGGAGCGGACCTGTGAGCGGCGGCGAGACGCGCGACGGGGTGGCGCTGACCAACCTCGACCAGCCGCTGTTCCCGGAGGCGAATGCCACCAAGCGGGACCTCGTCGACTACCTCGACGCGGTGGCCGGGCGGATCGTCCCGGAGCTAGCGCAGCGGCCGCTGTCGGTGATCCGGGTGCTGCGCGGCCAGGACCCGTTCATGCAGAAGAACCTGCCGAAGTACGCGCCGGACTGGGTCACCGCGGTATCGGTGTGGGCCGAGGCCTCCCGGCGCAAGGTGTCCTACGCGCTGTGCGATGACCGCCGGACGCTGCTGTGGTTCGCCAACCAGCGGGCGGTGGAGTACCACCCGGCCCTGATGCGGACTGGCGACGGCGATCGGGGGCTGCGGCTGGTGATGGACATCGACCCGCCGGAGGGCGGCGCGTTCGGGCTGGCCGTCCGGGCCGCGTTCGCGGTGCGGCAGGCGCTGGCCGGCGCGGGCCTGGCCGGCGCGGTCAAGACCAGCGGCGCCAAGGGCCTGCACGTGTTCGTCCCGGTGCAGGCCGCGACATCGGCCGAGGACGTGGCCGCGGCGACGCGGGCGGTCGCGGCCCGCGCGGAGCGGCTGGAGCCGGACCTGGCGACGACGGCCTTTGTCCGCGAGGACCGGGCCGGCAAGGTGTTCCTGGACTCGACCCGGGTGCACGGCGCGACGGTCGCGGCGGCGTACAGCCCGCGGATCCGGCCGGGCACCCCGGTCTCGTTCCCGGTGGCCTGGGCGGACCTGGACCGGGTGGCCCCGGCCGACTTCACAGTGCATACGGCCGACCGGCTGCTCGGCGCGGGCGACCCGTGGGCGGAGGCGCTGCCGGCGCCGCAGGCGCTGCCCGCCGCGCTCGTCGAGGAGGGCCGGGCGATCCCGGTGGCCCGGGTCCAGGCGATGCACGAGGGCAAGCGCCGCGCCCGCGCGCGCCGCGAGGCCGGCGGCTAGACCGGGCCGCGGTCAGCGGCCGGGGACCGTCAGCGGCCGATGCGGGCGCGGACCAGCTGGGGCAGCGCGGCCGCCCCGGTGACGGGCCGGAACCGGTCCGAGGCGTGGCGCAGCGCCTGGTCCTCGCTGTCGCTGAGGTCGATCTCGGCGGCGGCGACGTTGCTCTCCAGCTGCGCGACGCTGGACGCGCCGGGGATCGCGGCCACGCCGGAGTGGCGGATGACCCAGGCCAGGGCGACCTGGGCCGGGCTCGCGTCATGGGCGTCCGCGACCTCGCGCAGCGTCGCCAGCAGCCCGGCGGCGCGCTCCAGGTTGGCCGGCAGGAACAGCGGGTTCGCGGCCCGGACCTTATTGGCCGGCCGGTGGTCGCGGTCATAGCGGCCCGACAGCAGCCCCTGCGCCAGCGGGCTGTAGGCGATGACGACGCGGCGGCCGTCCGCCGCGAACGGCAGCAGGTCGCGCTCCGGCGCCCGGTCGACGAGGCTGTAGCTGACCTGGTTGCTCAGCACCCGGCTGCCCAGCGCCGCCTCCGCGGCCCGCCACCGCTTGAGCGGGTAGTTGCTGACGCCCGCCTCGCCGACGAGGCCGACCCGCTGCAGCGCCCGCATGCCGCGCATGATCGTGCCGTCCCGGACCACCGGGTTGGGCTGGTGCACCTGGTACAGGTCGATCCGGCGGACGCCCAGCCGGGCGGCGCTGGCCACGGCGCGCTGCTCCACGACGGGCGCCACGGGCAGCAGCGGGAAGATCTTGGTCGCGACGAAGACCGACCCGCGGTCCTCGCCCAGGGCCTCGCCCAGGATCCGCTCGCTGTGGCCGAATCCGTAGATCTCGGCGGTGTCGAACAGCGTCACGCCCAGCTCGACGGCCCGGCGCACGATCGAGCGGGCCTCCTGCGCGGCGTACGGGTCGCCGTAGCCCCACTCACGGGACCCGAACTGCCAGGCGCCGAGCCCGATCTTCGAAATCTTCTTGTCCGTATCGACGCTCAGGAAGCGCATGACCTGCCTGCCTTCGGCTCAGCTGCCCCGGCGCCGGACCGCCGTGGGCCAGCCGCTACCCATTCTCCTCACTGCCCAGCCTCACCCGGAGCAGTCCTGATGACGTCACCCCGCTCGGCGGGCCAGCCATCCTCATGAACGGTCGCGGAGGTCCAGGTGCGCAATCAGCAGGTTGGGGTCGTGCTGGGTTGTGTAGGCCGCGTCGGTTACGAGCAGACTGTCGCCTCGGACGGCGACGGAGGACGGATTCTCCAGCCCGTCGGCCGAGGTCAGAACGATGGCGTGGCTGCCATCAGGGCGGACCAGCGCCACCTGGTTTCCCGCGTCCAGTGCCGCCAGGACGCTGCGCTGGCCGAGGAAGGCGAAATCGTCGATCCCGGCCAGCCCGCTGGCCATGGTCCTGATGACGCCAGGCCGGCCCCCGGCCGAAATGGGAATGCGCAGCAGGGTGCCCTGGTCGTCATTGGAGACCCAGACAGCACCGTCGTGCACCTTCAGCCCGTTCGCGCCGAAGAAGCCGGCCGGGGCCAGCGCAGGGCCGCTGGCCCAGTTGGCCGCCGGGCCGCCGCTGATCGGCACCCGCCATACGACACCCAGCAGCGAGTCCGCGATGTAGAGTACGCCGGCGCGCTGGTCGAGGGCCATGCCGTTGGGGAACCCGCTGCCGGGCAGCGCGGAGATCCGAGCGGGACGCGCTCCGGGGCGAATACGCCAGACGCCGTTGAGGGAGCTGGTGCCCGCTGCGTACGCGACGTACAAGGTCCCGTCCTGGGTGCGCACGATCCCGGTGGTGAGCGGGGTGCTGCCCGGAGGCGGGGCGGGCAGCGTGGCGATCACGCGGACGTCGCCACGGGAACTGACGCACGCCACCTGCCGGGCCAGTGCCAGGGTCAGGTAGATGCTCCCCGCCGGGCCGAAAGCGATGTTCTCCGGTGTCTGGCCGGCGCTGACGTCGAAGTGGGCGAGGATGCGCGCGTCGGCTACCGGCGCTGTCGAAGCCCCGGCCGGGCCCGCGGCCAGGACGCCCGCTGACAACAGCACCACGGTCGACGTGACGAGCCTCCACATGACTCTCGGCTGCATGGCGTTCCTTCCTCTGGGCAGGCGTTTCGTTGCCCCTGGCGACCCGTCGTCCGGTAGTTCTATAATGTGAAACGAACAATTCACACTATGCGCAACTTAAGTGAGCTCTTGAGGCCAGTCAAGGGTCGAGGCGATAACTCAGCGAAGTGTGGTACCAAGGCTGTATGTCGTTGCAGATAATGGAACCCGGCGTCAGCGTGGTCGGAGGGCGGCCTTGACCGGCAGGGAGTCCTCTGGCATCGAGGGGGCCGAGACGGCCCGGCGAGCCGGGCGACTGCTGGAGATCGTCGCCACGGCCGGCGGGCCGGCCTCGCTGGAGTGGATCGGCGAGCAGGCCGGGCTGTCCAAGAGCACGGCCTACCGCCTGCTCCGCGCCTTGCAGGATGAGGGCTGGCTGGAGCGCACTGGCCGGGCGGGCTATCAGGTCGGCAGGCGCCTTATCCGGCTGGCCGCGGCCATCGATCCGGGGCGTGACCTCGCCGAGCGGGCCAGGCCCTGGCTGGAGTCGCTTGCCTCGCTGACGTCCGAGACCGCCACCCTGGCCGTCCGTGACGGCAACTGGGCGCTGCTCGCCGCCGGCGCGGAGAGCACTGCGCACGCACTGCGCCAGGCGGTCCAGATCGGCCATCGGATGCCCCTGGCGCGGGGCTGCACCGGGCTGGCCATGCTCGCCTGGCTGCCCGGCCCGGAGCGTGAGCCGATTGCCAGGGAACTCGCGGCGGGCAGGCACATTCCGGCCGCCGACGTCACGGGACTAGACAGCAGGGTGCGTGCGGTCGCGCGCGACGGCTTCGTGCGCTCATTCGAGGAGAATCATCCCGGCGTCGCCGCAGTGGCGGCGCCGGTGTTCCTCGGAACCGGCGGGCCGATCGCTGGCTCCATCACCATCGGCGGGCCCGTCGGACGCTTCACGGCGGACGCCATTGAGAAGGCCATTCCGGACCTCGTGCAGGTCTGCGCGGAGTTCTCGGCCTCCCTCGCCGAGATCCAGGCCACAGCCATACCGGTCGCGGCGCCGTAAAGCCCGTCAGCGTCCTCGCCTAGGCTCCCGCCGCCCTGCGGCGGCGTTCCTGCCGTCATCACCTATCGGCAGCATCCCCAGGCGCTCTCCGCGCTTGCCCGCATGAGCTCACCGCGCTCAGCCAGACTCAGTTAGTTTCATTATTTGAATTAACTCGGCATCGAGACAACACATTCTGCGCGTTACTCGCCCGTAGCTATTGACCGGCCACTCACCGGAGCCTACGTTGCACGTAATATGAAGTTTTGGTTACACATTATGAAACTAATGCCAATCCGGGACGAGTCCCGGGCGTCGCAGGTGGCGGTCGCCGGGCCGTTCCGGGCAGGCGGGATCGGCGGCGAAGGTGCAGAAACAGGCAGGTAATCGGCCATGAGCCCAGGAAGGTAGGGGTCGATGAGTACCGCTGACGCTGTAGATGGCGGGTCGGCAAGAGAATCGCGGATCAAGGAGCAGCCCCGGCTGACGCTGGAACGGGTGGGCGCCCGGATGGACCGGCTGCCGCTGTCGCGGTGGCACGTCATCCTGCTGCTGTGCGTCGGGGCCATCCTGGTGTTCCAGTACATGGACAACTACGCCTTCAGCTACGCCTCGCCAGGGGCCATCGCCGAGCTGCACCTCACCGTGGGCCAGGTCGGGGACATCAACACCTACTTCGGCGTCGGCGGGCTGGTCGGGGCGATCGTCGCCGGGCTGGTCGTCGACCGGCTCGGCCGCCGGCGGACGCTGATCTTCTTCACCGGCTGGTACTCGCTGTTCTGCATCGCCAACGCGCTCGTCGGCACCCCGCTGCAGTTCATGCTGGCGCGGACGCTGAGCGGATTCGGCGCGACCGGCGCGTCGGTGGCGGCCCTGTCCATCATCGGGGAGATGGTGCCGAGCTCGTACCGCGGCCGGCTCATCACGACGATGACCATGGTCGGCGGTCTCGGGCCGGCCATCCTCAGCTGGAGCGCGCTGGGCATCGTCCCGGCGTCGGCCGGGGCGTGGCGGGCGCTGTTCCTGATCTGCGCGCTGGGATTCATCGCACTGATCGTCACGCTGGTCTGGCTGCCGGAGTCCCCGCGGTGGTACGTCACGAGGGGGCGCTACGAGGATGCGGAGAAGATCCTCAGCAAGATCGAGGCGGCGGTCGAGCGGACTACCAGGCGCCCGCTGCCCCCGGTCGTCGAGCCGCCGGCGACGCCGGCCGAGTCCGCGGCCGTCAGCGCGGTGGAAGCGCAGAAGCGCCTGTGGCTCGGCGTCGGCGACATCTTCGCGCAGGGATACGGGAAGCGCTGGATTCTCGTCGCGCTCATGACTGCCTGCGTCGGCGTCGCCTACTTCGGGTTCGGGTTCTACCTTCCGACGCTGCTGTACCTGCGCGGCGACTCCGCGGCCGGCTCCATCTACTTCGCCGCCATTATCTTCACCTGCGGCAATGCCCTGGCCTTCGGCTTCTGGCTGGTCAGCGACCGATGGCAGCGCAAGTACCTGCTCGCCGGCACCGGGATCGCGATCGCCGCGCTGGCCCTGATCTACGGGACGAGCAGCAAGGGCGCCTCAGCTCAGCTGATCATCGCCGGCATCCTGATCATCGCGTTCCTCCAGGTGCAGGTGGCATTCTTCTACTCCTTCGAGGCCGAGCTGTTCCCGACGCACATCCGCGGGACGGCCCTGGGGACGGTAGCGGTCGTGTCCGGCCTGATCGGGCTCTACGGGCCGAAGGCGATCACCAACATCTACGGGAGCAGCGGGTTCCTCGCCGTGTTCATCTTCCTGATGGCCGTCGAGATCGTGCTGGCCGTGCTGGTCCTCGTCATGGGCGAGCGCACCACCAAGGTCAGCCTGGAGGAGCTCAACGAGCTCGGACACACGAAACTGAAAGGAGCGGCATAGCGCATGGGCATGACCATCGCCGAGAAAGTCCTGGCCGGGCACGCCGGACGGCAGGCAGTGAGGCCCGGTGAGTACGTGTGGTGCAAGGTTGACGCCACGTCCGGGCACATGCTGCGCGCCCTGGAAAGACTCGGGGCGGACCGGGTCTGGGACCCCGGCCGGGTCTTCATCGTGGAGGACCACCTGGCCCCGCCGCCGACCGTCGAGGCCGCCAACAGCGCGACGGAGATGCGCAGGCTGGTCAAGAAGTACGGGATCACGAACTTCTTCGAGTTCGGCCGGGGCGGGATCCTGCACCAGCTGTTCCCGGAGAACGGCATGATCGCGCCCGGCGAGCTGATCGCCATGGGCGACTCGCACTCCACCAGCGGCGGCGTCTTCAACGCGTGCGTGACCAACTCGGCCATGGACGCGCTGTACATCCTCGCCTTCGGTGAGCTGTGGTTCCGGGTGCCCGAGAGCGTGAAGGTCGTCATCGACGGGAACCTGCCGTCCTGGTGCGTGGGCAAGGACGTGATCCTTGAGATAGCGCGTGATCTCGGGACCGACTTCGGCCTGTACAAGTCCATCGAGTACACCGGTGCGGCGGTCCGCCAGATGACGCTGGCCCAGCGCTGGACGATCGCCAACATGGGCGTCGAGGTGGGCGCGAAATTCGCCCTGTTCGAGTGCGACGAGAAGACTGACGAGTGGCTCAGCACCCGCGTGAGCAGGCCATACGAGCCAGTCTTCGCAGACAGCGACGCGCGGTACGAGACGACGCACCGCTTCGATGTATCCGGCCTGGAGCCCATGGTGGCGTACCCGCACGATCCGGGTAACGTCCATCCGGCCCGCAGCGCGCAGGAGACCGGGATCCCGATCGACCAGGCCTTCCTCGGCTCCTGCACGAACGCCCGGCAGGAGGACCTGGAGGTCGCCGCCCGGGTGATGAAGGGCCGGAAGGTGGCGCCGGGGGTGCGGATGCTGGTGAGCCCGGCCAGCCAGGAGGTCTACCGCGACGCCCTGAAGGCCGGCTGGCTGGAGATCCTGGCGGACGCCGGCTGCCTGGTCGAGCACTCCACGTGCGGGCCGTGCTTCGGCGGCCACCTCGGCGTGATGGGCGACGGCGAGGTGTGCATCTCCTCCAGCAACCGCAATTTCCAGGGGCGGATGGGGAGTTCCAAGGCGCAGGTGTACCTGGCCAGCCCGGCCACCGTGGCCGCCTCGGCGATAGCGGGGCGGATCGTCGACCCGCGCGAGTTCCTGGCCTGAGGCGGCCGGGTCGAAGACGAGAGGAAGGTAAATAGCCTGTGGAGACCGTTTTTTCCGGGCGCGCCTGGAAGTTCGGCGACAAGATCAGCACAGACCTGATGGTGCCGGGCTCCTACGTGCTGGCGCGGCGCAACATCGACCCGATGGAAGCCGCGCAGTACTGCATGCGGGCGAACCGGCCGGACTGGGCCGCCCAGGTCCGGCCGGGTGACCTCCTGATCGCTGGCCGCAACTTCGGCTGCGGGTCGAGCCGCAATGGCTCCGAGCCGCTGAAGACCCTGGGCATCGGCGCGGTGATCGTGGAATCGGTGTCGCGCATTCACCTGCGCAATGCCATCAACACCGGCCTGCCCACGCTGGTGTGCCCCGGCATCCTCGGCCTGGCCGAGGAGGGGCAGACGCTCCGCGTCGACATCCTCAGCGGGAAGGTCGCCAACCTCGACACGGGAGCCGAGCTGCAGGGCGACAGCTGGGAGGAGGGCAGCCCGCCGTATCAGATCTTCATGGCCGGCGGCTTCATGCCGTTCTTTGAGGAGAAGCTGCGGAGCGCCGGCCTGATCACGGCCGCGGGCAGCGAGTGAGGTGGCCGCGATGACTGACGCATGGCAGGAATGGCAGGCCGGCCGCCGGCAGTTCGTGCTCGCTCCCGGCGTCTATGACGGGCTGACGGCGCGGGTTGCGGGGTCGGTCGGGTTCGACGCGGTGTACATGACGGGGTTCGGGACGGCGGCGTCGCTGGGTATGCCCGACGTGGGGCTGGCCACGCTGACCGAGATGGCCGCGAACGTCGCCCGGGTCGCCGAGGCCAGCGGCCTGCCCGTGATCGCCGACGCCGACACCGGGTACGGCAACCCGCTGAACGTGCAGCGCACCGTCCGCGCCTACGAGCGGGCCGGCGCCGCCGCGCTGCACCTCGAAGACCAGGTGTTCCCCAAGAAATGCGGGTTCTTCGAGGGCAAGCGCGTCATCCCCGCCGCCGAGCACGCCCAGAAGATCAAGGCCGCCTGCGACGCCCGCGCCGACGACGGGTTCGTCATCATCGCCCGGACCGACGCCCTCGCGGTCACCGGCTGGGACGACGTCGTCGACCGGGTGCACGCCTACCGCGACGCCGGCGCCGACGCCGTGTTCGTCGACGGCATCAAGACCCGCGCCGACCTCGACGCCTACGTCGACAAGGTCGTCAAGGCCGGCCTGCCCGCCCTCTACAACGGCGCCCTCGTCCCCGCCGCCGAAGCCCAGGCCCTCGGCTTCCGCATCCAGATCCTCGCCGGGGCGGCCCTGATGGCGGCGTACGCGGAGGTCTACCAGGCGATGCTCCTGCTGCGCCGCACCGGCGACGCGAGCGCGATCAGCCGGGAGATCCAGGCCGGCACCCCGGCCGGCGAGAGCCTCACCGATGTCCTGGGCCTGCCGGCCGTCTATGAATCCGAACGGCGCTACAGCGTGGGCCAGGAGGCTTGATGAGCATGTCAAACATGGTCCGAGACCGCCTGAGCGCGGACGGCTTCATCCTGGCGCCGTTCGTCTATGACGGGCTGACGGCGCGGGTTGCCGGGTCGGTCGGGTTCGATGCGGTGTACATGACGGGGTTCGGGACGGCGGCGGCGCTGGGGCTGCCCGATGTCGGGCTGGCCACGCTGACCGAGATGGCCGCCAACGTGGCCCGGGTCGCCGAGGCCAGCGGCCTGCCGGTCATCGCCGACGCCGACACCGGGTACGGCAACCCGCTGAACGTGCAACGCACCGTCCGCGCCTACGAGCGGGCCGGCGCCGCCGCGCTGCACCTGGAGGACCAGGTGTTCCCCAAGAAATGCGGGTTCTTCGAGGGCAAGCGGGTCATCCCCGCCGCCGAGCACGTGCAGAAGATCAAGGCCGCCTGCGACGCCCGGGCCGACGACGGGTTCGTCATCATCGCCCGCACCGACGCCCTGGCGGTCACCGGGTGGTCCGACGTGGTGGACCGCGTCCACGCCTACCGCGACGCCGGCGCCGACGCGGTGTTCGTCGACGGCATCCGCACCCGCGCCGACCTCGACGCCTACATCGACCACGTCGTCAAGCCCGGCCTGCCCGCCCTCTACAACGGCAACCTCATCCCCGCCGCCGAAGCCCAGGCCCTCGGCTTCCGCATCCAGATCTGCGGCAGCAGTCACTCGGTGGCCTACTACGCGATCCGCCGCGCCCTGGAGGCGGTCCGGGACACCGGGCAGCTGCCCGCCGGGCCGCCGATTGAGGCGACGGCCGCGCTCGGTGCGGACGTCCCCGACATCCGGGACCTGCTCGGGCTGCCCGACGTCTACGAGCGGGAGCGGCGGTACCAGATCACCTAGCCAGCCCGTGCGCGCCCGGCTGGGCCGGGGTTTTGCGGTTCGCCTCGTGCGTCGTTCTCGCGGTGCGATCCGAACCGCTGAGGGTGTTGCCCGAGGCGGACGCCGGCCGGGATCGCCGTTTCAGCCGTGGTCGCCCGGCCCGGGCCGCTGGCCCGGGTCTGCGTCCGGCCTGCGGCCCGCGTTTGGGTCCGGGCTTGGGCCGGGGCCGGCGTCCTCGGCGACCAGGACCGCGGGGACGCGTTCCAGGCTCTGGCGGCGGCGCAGTTCCAGGGCCGCTCCCTCGCGCCGGACCGGCGAGACGGAGGCCCCGGTCAGCTGCCAGCGGGCGAGCAGCGGCAGCGACTGGTGATCTCCGGCGGCGAGCGCGATCAGCAGGGTGGCTTCCACCTGTGGGCGGGCGGGCCAGGCCACCCGCAGGAGGACCAGCGGCCGCTCGTCCGGCTGCGGGATGACCGCCCGGACGGCCAGCTCCGGCCAGTCGAGCGCCGAGACCGGGTGGGGCACGGCGAGCTTGGCCGCCAGCGCCTGCGCGTCCAGGTGGCCGACGCGGATCAGGCGCGCGCTCCAGGCAACTGCGGCCGCGGCGCTCAGCAGGACCACGGCCGCCAGCGTGACCGCGAGTATCACCTGACGACAGTAACCCTTCGTCGCCGGTCAGCGGCGCCCGCCTCGCGCCAGCGTGGCGCCGGGATGGCGCGCTCGGTCCTTCCTAGCCCGGTGACGTGCCGCCGGGGGGGCCGCGCCGGTCAGGCTGGCCTCGGCGGCGAGCACTTCTTCGTAGCGCCGGCGGCGCCCGTCGTGGCGCGCCGGCCGCCGCCTCAGATCGTGGCGGCCGCCCGCTCAGGTCGTGGCGGCCGCCGCCGAGGCCGCCACCGGCGCCGGGAAGAACCCGCGCAGCGCCGCGGCCATCTCGGCGCGCACTGCCGCCCCCGACAGGACCACGTCGACCATGGTCACCGACGTGTGGGTGTGCCCCCTGGCCCGGATCAGCCGGACGGGCACCCCGGCCTCCTCCAGCGCGGCGGCGTAGGCCCGGCCCTCGTCGCGGAGCGGGTCGAAGTCCGCCGCGACGATGCACGCCGGGGGCAGGCCGGCCAGGCCGCCGCGCAGCGGCGCGACCCGGGGGTCGGCGCGGTCAGCCGGGTCGGCGTAGTAGTCCCAGAACCAGTGCATCAAGGCGCTGGTGAGGATGTACCCGTCGCCGTTCTCGGTGTAGGACGGCCGGCTCAGGTCGCAGTCCGTCACCGGGGTCATCAGGAGCTGCCCGCTGATCTCCGGGCCGCCGGCGTCACGGGCCAGCTGGCAGGCGACGGCCGCGATGTTGCCGCCCGCGCTCCAGCCGGCCACCGCCAGCTGGCCGGGGATGCCGCCCAGCTCGGCGGCGTGGCCGGCCGCCCAGCGCACGGCGGCGAGGGCGTCCTGCGCGGCGGCCGGGAACCGGGCCTCGGGCGCGTGCCGGTAGTTCACCGACACGATCACGGCGCCGGACCGGGCGCACAGGTCCCGGCACAGCGGGTCGTCGGAGTCGAGGTCGCCCAGCACCCACCCGCCGCCGTGGAAGTACACCACCACCGGGTGCGGCCCCGCCGGCTCCGCCGGGCGGTACAGGCGGTAGGGCAGGTCCCCGTCCGCGCCGGGCAGCACCCCGTCGCTGACCTCGCCCACCTCGGGGCCGGGCGGCCGCGCCTCGCCGGCGGCGGCCATGAAGGCACGCGCGTCGGCGGCCGGCATGGTCTCCAGGGGCGGCAGGCCCATGGCGGCCATCGCCTCCAGGACCAGGGCGACGTCGGGCTGCACGCGGCGGATCGCCCCGTCCCGGCACTGGGTCCCGGCCGGCCCGGCCATCGCGAAGCCGAGGTAGCCCTGGGCGACGACCTCGTCGCACACCCGCCGGTAGTCGTCCACGCCGCCGATGTAGGGCAGGAAGACCCGCGGCTTGCCCGGCACGTTGGCGCCCATGTACCAGGAGTCGGCCGTCGGGTGCAGGGTGATGGCGCCCCAGTCCTGGACGTGCTCATTCCACGCGGACTCGGCCAGCGGGGTCGGTTCGATGGTCTCCAGGCCGCCGTCGCGCATGGCCGTCAGGCAGTCGGCGACCCAGTCCACGTGCTGCTCGATCGACACGGCCATGTTGGACAGGACCGAGGGGCTGCCCGGGCCGGTGATCATGAAGAAGTTGGGGAACCCGGCCGTCATCAGGCCCAGGTAAGTCGACGGCCCGGCCGCCCACTTCTCCTTCAGGGACACATCCCCGCTCGTCACGTCGACGGCCACGAGGGCGCCGGTCATGGCGTCGAAGCCGGTGGCGTACACGATCGCGTCGAACTCGAGCGACTCGCCCGCGGTGTCGATGCCGGTCTCGGTGATGCTGGTGATGGGCTGCTGGCGCAGGTCCACGAGGCGGACGTGCGGGAGGTTGTAGGCCTGGAAGTAGCCGGTGTCGAGGCAGGGCCGCTTGGTGCCGAAGTAATGGTCGGTCGGGCAGAGCGCGTCGGCGGTCCCGGGATCGGCCACGACCGCGCGGATCTTCTCCCGGATCATCTCGGCCACGATCTCGTTGGCGGCCGGGTTCACCCCCTGGTCGGCGAAGATGCCGAGCAGGCCGAACAGCTCGCCCTCGGCCCACGCCGCCTCGAAGCGCTCCCGGCGGACCTCCTCGCTGGCCGTGACGCCGAGGATGTCAGTCCGCTCACCGGGCATCCCGCCCGCGGACCACTTGCCCGCGTGCCGGTACCCGTCGCGGTCGTCGGCCAGCCGCTGCAGCCGGCCGGGCGAGGCGGGGCCGTTGCGGGCCGGCGCGGAGAAGTTCGGGGTGCGCTGGAACACCGTGAGCTGGCTCGCCTGCTCGGCGATCAGCGGGATGGACTGAATGCCCGACGAGCCGGTTCCGATGACGGCCACCCGCTGGCCGGTGAAGTCCACGCCCTCGTGCGGCCAGCGGCTGGTGAAGTACACGTCGCCGGCGAAGCGGCCGGCGCCCTCGATGTCGGCCGACTTGGGCATCGACAGGCAGCCGCTGGCCATGACGTAGTGCCGGCACCGCAGCTGCTGGCCGCGGTCGGTGGCCAGCAGCCACCTGCGGTCCGCCTCGTCCCAGCGGGCGGAGGTGACGCTGGTGGAGAACTCGATCCCGGAGCGCAGGCCGTAGCGGTCGGCCACGAACTGGAGGTAGGCCAGGATCTCCGGCTGCGTCGCGTACTTCTCCGACCAGGTCCACTCCCGCTCCAGCTCCGGGTCGAAGCTGTAGGCGTAGTCCGTGGTCGGGATGTCGCAGCGCGCCCCCGGGTAGCGGTTCCAGTACCAGGTCCCGCCGACGTCGCCGGCCGCGTCGAGGACCCGGGCGGAGAACCCGAGCTCGCGCAGCCGGTGCAGCAGGTAGAGACCGGAGAACCCGGCCCCCACGATCACGACGTCGAGCTCCTGCTGGGCAGTGCCGGGCTGGCTCACGAGAACTCCCTTGCTGGCCGGGCCGGGATCTGCCAGCAACTCTATATTCGGGCACATACGTGCGTAAACGGGTGCGCGAGGGCCGCCCGCCGGGGTCAGCGGCCCGCGTCGGGCAGGCCGTACGGCACGGCGCCCAGCACGCCCGAGCTCAGCAGCGTGTGCTCGTGGCGGGTGGACGGGTTGAACCACAGCAGCGCGGCCGTGGGGCTGCACCCGGTCGGGGCCTGGACCAGCAGCTGGCCCTGGTAGGCGCCCAGCACCCGGTTGTTGCCCGAGGAGTGCGGGACGGTGACCAGCGTGACCGATCCGTTCGCGCGCTGCCGGAAGATCTGCACGGTGCCGCACGGGCCGAGCCCCTGGAAGTAGAGACCGGAGGGCAGCTGCCAGGCGCCGATGTCGCCCAGGTCCCCGCTGTCCCCGGCGCGCTCCAGGGACAGCGCCCGCGGCCGGCCGCCGCCGGCCGGGACCAGCCACACCCGGACGGCGGCGGTGCCCTTGGTTCCGAGACACGAGGCCAGGATGGTGCCGGAGTTCCACCACCGGACCGCGCCACAGGATGTCCCCGCGACCGGCAGCGAGCGGATGACAGCGCCCGAGTTGCTGACGAGCTGCACGCCGCGCGCCGCGCCGACGGCCAGCGTGGTGCCATTGCCGGAGTACACCCCCGCGCCCACGTCGGTGCCGGTGGCCAGGATCTTCGTCACGGCCCCGGTCAGGCTGTAGCGGGCCAGCTGCTCCCGCGAGCCGACCTCGCGCCAGCCGAGCAGGTTCAGCCCGCTCGGCCGGCTGTAGCCGATGACGCTGGCCTGCCCGGCCAGCCTGAGCCTGCCGACCGCCCCGGTGGCCAGGGTGACCTGCTCCGCGCCGCCGGCGGTGGCGGTCCGCAGCAGCGCCCGGGTCTTGTCGCCGGACCAGTCCACCAGGACCGGCGGGCTCGTGGTCGCCGCCGTCCGGTACAGCTGGTACCGGCCGCCGGCCGGGTCGACCAGGTACAGGCTGGCCGGAGCGGCGACCGCCTTCCCGGCCGCCGCGTACCGGCCGTTCCAGTACTCGGCCAGCACCCAGCCCGGCCCCACCCGCCGCCACGGCACCGCTGAGCGTGCGCCCGCCTGCCCCGCGCCCAGCACCGTCCCCGAACCCGGGCTGGCCCGGTGCCCGGCCGCGGCCGCGGCGCCGGCGCCCCCGCCGGCCGCCACCAGCCCGGCCGACGCGACCGCGGCCGCCAGTACGGCCGCTGCCGCCCGGGCCGCCCGCCGGCTCCCCGGGCCGCCGCTCAGCTTCCTCATGACGCCCATCTCCAGCCTCCCGATCGCCCCGGCCCGCGAACAGACCGTCCCCTATCGAGACGCCTGGCGGCCGTAACCGGTTACACACAACGTCACGAGATGCCCGATCAGGCCCGGACCGCCCGGTCTGCTTCAATGCAGGCGGTACTGATCCACACCGCTGGAGGCGGCCGGATGCGCGTGACGGCAGGCGACTACGAGCTCGACGACGACCCGGCCCGGGTCGACCCGGCCGCGGCGGTCGCGTTCCTCACCACCGAGGCCTACTGGGGCCACTGGCGCGGCGCGCCCGACATCCGCGCCCAGATCGCCGCGGCCTGGCGCGTGGTCGCCGCCTACGACCGCGCTGGCGCCATGGTCGGCTTCGCCCGCGCGATGAGCGATGGCGGGTCGGCCTACCTCGGCGACGTGTACGTCCTGCCCCAGCACCGCGGCACCGGGCTGGGCAAGGCCATCGTGTCGATGATGATCGAGGACGGCCCCGGTGCCGGGTACCGCTGGATGCTGCACACCTCCGACGCGCACGGCCTGTACCGGCAGTTCGGCTTCGCGCCGCCTGACGGCCGCTACATGGAGCGCCCGCCGCGCACCTGAGCCCGGCCGGAAGTCAGCCCGGCTCCGCGCGGGCGCTCGCCGCGATCCTCATCGTGCTGGCCGGCGCGCTGCTCCCCCGCCTGCCGCGTGCTCGCGCCGCCGCCCGGCTCGACTGGGCCGGGGCCGCCGCGACCACGGCCGGGGTGGCGCTCCTGGCCTACGCCACCATCGAGAGGCCCGATCTCGGCTGGGGCTCCCCGGTCGTGCTCGCCGCCCTCGGTGCACAACGCCCTGCGCCAGCTGGGCCAGGTCTTCGGCGTGGCCGTGCTCGGCGCGCTCGGCCGCCGCGCTGGCCGCGCTGCTCTTCCGGCGTCAACCACCGATGAGAAACGACGGCCCGCGATGAGCCCCCCCACCGCTCAGGAGGCCGCCGGCGCACCCGGCGTGCCGGAGGCAGGCCCGCCGAGCCGGTCCCGCCACGGGTGCGCGCCGTAGGCCAGGGCGAGCGCGTCACCCAGCCACTCCCGCCCCGCCTCGGTGAGGACCGGCAGGGCGGCGGTGAAGTCGGTCTCGTCCCTCGGGCGGACGTTCCTGGCCTTGTAGAACAGCTGGATCTCGGGCGCCAGGTAGGGGATGCCGTCGCGGCTGGCCTGCCCGATCCCCGCGAGCGGCCGGCGGATGCGCGGGTCGCGCCGGGATACCCAGTCGCCGCCGTCTGACTCGTCGAGCATCACCTGGATGCGCCACGGCCGGCCCGGCCCGGGGCGGCACCAGATGTCGTGCACGGCGGGCGGCAGCCGCTCGCCGGGCGGCCACGGCCGCAGGGTGCCCGGCGGGTCGGCGGCCCACCACTCCCACTGGCGCAGGGCGGCCTGGACGTGGAGGTGGTCCTTGCGCAGCACCAGCACGTCGATGTCGCCGTGCGCGCGGACCGGCCGCCCGACCGCGAGCTCGATCGCATGCCCCCCGGCGATCCACCACGGGCCGGGCAGCGCCGCGAAGATCGCGGCCGCCTCGGCGGGCGAGGCCGGCTCCCAGGACCCGTACGGGGCGACGATCACGGGCACCCCGTCATGCTCCCACGGAGCCCGGCCCCGCCGTTGTCAGCGCGTGCGGTGCGCGCGCAGGACGAGGTCGTGGGTGTGGTGAGACCCGGCGCCGGCGGTGACGTTGCGCGCGCGGATCTCCTTGACCTTGACCTGCCACGCGTCATCGAGCAGCGCGGCGACGTCCTCGGGGGTCACGTAGTCGTCGGGGTCGAAGCCGTGGGCCCTGGCCTGCTCGGCGTCGATGGGCGGGTGGTGGTGTACGACCAGCAGCGTGCCGCCCGGCGCGACGGCGGCCAGCAGGGCGCGCTCGGCGTCGTGGCCGGGGGTGCGCAGCAGCGCCGGGTACTGGGCCGACACCAGGCCGAAGGCGCCCGGCGCGATCGGGGCGCCGACCAGGCCGGAGTGCACCCACCGCACCTTGACCCGGGCCTGCCCGGCGTGCCGGGATGCGCGCTCGAGCGCGACCGGCGACACGTCCAGCGCGGTCACGTCCCACCCGCGCAGCGCGAGCCAGACAGCGTCGGCGCCCTCGCCGCAGCCGACGTCGAGGGCCTGGCCGGGCGCGAGCCCGGCGGACTCGCGGACGAGCGCGCCGTTGGCCTCGCCGCTCCAGACCTGATCCGCGCTGGCGTAGCGCTCGTCCCAGAATTCCTGGGTGGCCGGGCCGCCGGTCACCGCGTGACGCGCGTCATCGTGTTCGCTCACGCGCCCAGGGTGCGTCCCCGGCGCCCGCCGTGACAAGCCGGATTGCGGAACCGGCAAAATCGCACATGGCGACATCCCGGCGGCACGCGGCACCCGGCGCCGGCTCAGCGGCCGGTGAACACCGGGCTGCGCTTCTCCCGGAACGACGCGATGCCCTCGTCGTGGTCGGCCGAGCCGGTCAGCGCGACGTTGAGCAGGTTCTCGTGGTCGGTGTAGGCGTCCAGCTCCAGCAGCACGGACCGGTTCACGCTGGCCTTCCACGCGGCGTAGACCCGCGTCGGCCCGGCCGCCAGCTCGCCGGTGAAGGCGGCCAGCTCGCGATCCCAGTCCGCGGCTGGCCACAGCCGCTGGAGGATCCCGAACCGCTCGGCCTCGGCCGCCTCGATGACCCGGCCGGTCATGAGCAGGTCCATGGCCCGCGAGGCGCCGATCAGGTGCGGCAGCATGAGGCCGACGCCCTGGTTGGCGAAGATCGCCTTCTCGGAGCGGATGTCGCCGATCAGCATGTCATCGCGGGCGACGCGGAAGTCACAGGCGAGCGCGATGACCCAGCCCGCGCCGTGGGTGCGCCCGTTGAGGGCGGCGATGACCGGCCGGGGCACCGACATCAGGGTCCTGATCATCTGGTAGTGCCAGCCGCGGGTCACCGAGCGGGCGATGCGCTCGGCCGGCTCCGCGGAGAACTCGCCGCCCATGCCGCCCACGATGTCGTCGCCGGAGGAGAACGCCCGCCCGGCCCCGGTGATGACGATGACGCGCACCGCGGGGTCCTCGCCGAGCGCGGTCACCCAGTCGGTGATGCCGCGGACCATCGGCCACCGGATCGCGTTGAGCTTCTCGGGCCGGTTCAGCGTGATCGTCGCGACGCCGCCGGCCAGGTCCAAAGCCAGCCCTTCTACATGATCCATAACATAGTGATACCCCGGCGAGGCAGGCCTCAGCTAGAGCGCCCGGGCAGCGTCTGAGCCGGTATCGCTCTTTACTTCCATGATCAGCCGCATTAGAACACTGCTGTGGGGACCAGCGAGCAGAGAGCGAGAATCGCGTGGGCGTGCTAGCGGGCCGGGTGGCCGTGGTGACCGGGGCCAGCCGCGGGATCGGCGAGTACGTCGCCCGGCGGTTCGCCGCCGAGGGCGCGGCCGTGGCGGTCGTCGCGCGGACGCAGGAGCAGTCCGACGAGCGGCTGCCGGGCACCATCCACGAGACGGTCGCCACCATCCGCAAGGCCGGCGGCACGGCCGTCGCGATCCGGGCCGACCTGAGCAAGCCCGCCGACCGGGCCCGCATCATCGACGAGGCCGAGCGCGAGCTGGGACCGGTGGACATCCTGGTCAACAACGCGGCGGTGACGTTCTTCCTGCCGGTCGCGGAGTTCCCCGGGCGCCGCTACGACCTCATGTTCGAGGTCCAGGTCAAGGCCCCGTTCGAATTGAGCCAGCGGGTCCTTCCGGGCATGCGGGAACGCGGCGCGGGGTGGATCCTGAACATCTCCTCGATCGCGGCGGTCCACCCGGCCATCCCGCCCGAGCCGGGCGGCGGCATCGGCGGCACGGTCTACGGCATGTGCAAGGCCGCGCTGGAGCGGCTCACGACCGGGCTGGCGGCCGAGGTCTACGCCGACGGCATCGCCGTCAACGTACTGTCCCCGACCCGCGGCGTGCCCACGCCGGGGGTGCTGTTCCACCACCTGATCACCGATGTCGACCAGGCCCTGGCGTCCGGCGACGCGGAGTCCCCGGAGATGTTCGCCGAGGCCTCCCTGGCGCTGTGCAGCGGCGACCCGGCGGTGCTGACCGGGCGGGTGGCCTACAGCCGCCAGCTGGTCGCGGAGCTGGGCCGCACGCCGGGGCCGCTGGACGGGCCGGCGGCCTGAGGGGCGGCGGACGGCACTCAATGCGCGGAGGAATCGAGCGGTGAGCACGACCCAGGTCGGGATCGAGCGGGAGCGGGCTGAGGGCGGCGCGCCGGACGGCAGCAGCGAGCACTTCGGCGTGCTGGTGGTCGGCGCGGGCATCTCCGGGATCGGGGTTGCGTATCACCTGTCGCACCGGTTTCCGGGCCGGAGCTTCGCGGTGCTGGAATCGCGGGCCGACTTCGGCGGCACGTGGAGCGTCAACCGCTTCCCCGGCGCCCGGTCCGACAGCGACATGTACACCTTCGGGTACAGCTTCAAGCCGTGGCTCAAGGACGAGCTGGCCACCGCCGAGCAGATCCTCGCCTACCTCAGCGAGGTCATCGACGAGAACGACCTCGGGCGCTACATCCGCTACCGGCATCGGGTGCGGTCGGCCAGCTGGTCCTCGGCCGCGCGCCAGTGGACCGTCGAGGTCACCCGGCTGGACACCGGGGAGCAGGCCCGCTACACCGCCGACTTCCTGTGGATGTGCCAGGGGTACTACCGGCAGGACCAGGGCTACACGCCGCAGTGGCCGGGGATGGAGAACTTCGCCGGCCCGATCGTGCACCCCCTGACCTGGCCGCAGGACCTCGACTACGCCGGCCGGCGGGTCGTGGTCATCGGCTCCGGCGCCACGGCGGCCACGCTGGTGCCGGCCCTGGCGGCCGGCGGGGCCGCGCACGTGACCGTGCTGCAGCGCTCCCCCACGTACTACATCGCGAGCCCCAAGTCGAACGAGATGGCCGAGGTGCTGCGCTCGGTGGACACGCCCGCCGAGTGGACGCACGAGATCATCCGGCGGCTGGTCCTCAAGCAGGCCCGCGAGGCCCGGGAGCGGCGCGCCAAGGCCCCCGACGAGATGCGCCAGTGGTTCATCGACCAGGCCCGGCAGGCCCTCCCGCCCGGCTACGACGTGGACCGGCATTTCACGCCGCGCTACCCGCTCGGCAAGCAGCGGATCTGCCGCATCCCCGAGGGCGACTTCTTCACCGCCATCCGCGAGGGCCGGGCGTCGGTGGTCACCGACACCATCGAGGAGTTCACCGAGCACGGCATCCGGCTGAGCTCGGGCGAGATCCTCGAGGCCGACGTCATCGTCACCGCGACCGGCTTCCACCTCAGCGTGATGGGCGACCTCCCGTTCTTCGTCGACGGCGCCCCGGTCGACTGGTCCGCCGCGGTCACCTACCACGGCATCATGTTCACCGGCGTGCCCAACCTGGCCTACATCTTCGGCTACTGGCGGTCCAGCTGGACCCTGCGCGTCGACCTGATCAGCGACCTGATGTGCCGACTGTTCGAGCACATGGACGAGCGCGGCGCCACGGTGGTGGTGCCCGCGCTCCGGGACGACGAAGCCGAGATGCCGCTGCGGCCGTGGACCGACCCGGACGACTTCAGCCCGGGGTACCTGCTGCGCAGCGTGCACCGCGTTCCGCGGCAGGGCGACCGGATGCCGTGGCGCGGGACCGACGTCGGCTACTTCGATGAGCGCGAAATCCTTCCGGCGGCCGATTTCGGGGATGGAACGCTCATCTTCTCGTAGCGGGACCCTTTCCTATTGTCCGGACATAGTGCCATGATCTGTCTCCACACCCCGAGGTTCGTTGTCCCTGGTGCTGGAGCGGCTCCATGGCGTATCTCAGAACCACCAAAAATGCGGCATACATCCCATCCGGGATCTATGTCCTGCGAGCCGGCACGCTGATTGCCGCGGTCCTCGCCGTCTGCGTCGCGCAGATGGGCGTGGCCATTCCCGCCGTCCTCAACGGCCTGTTCCAGCAGGACCTCGGCACCAGCTCGGCCCAGCTCACCTGGATCTCGGACGCGTTCTTAGTCCCGATCTGCGTCCTGGAGCTGACGTTCGGCGTGCTCGGCGACCTGTTCGGCCGCAAGCGGCTGCTGGTCGGCGGCGCCCTCGCGCTCGCCGCCGGGGAGGCCGTCGGCGTGCTCACGCCGGGGACCGCGCTGCCCACCGACACCAGGCTGGCCGTGCTGTGGACCGGCCAGGTCCTGGCCGGGCTCGGCGCCGCCGCGATCTTCCCGACCAGCCTGGCCATGATCGCCGCGGGCACCTACTCCGGGACGACCCGGATCCGCTCGGTGTCGATCTGGGCGGCGGCGCTGTCGGCGGGGAACTGCGCCTCGCCGCTGCTGGGCGGCCTGGCCGCGAAACTGCGGTTCGGCGCCGACCCGCTGGCCGGCTGGAAATGGGCCTACCTGGTCGTGCTGGCCCTGGCCCTGGTCAGCGCCGTCGTCTCGGCCACCGCGGCCAGGGACTCCTCGTCGCCGGAGGGCCGGTCGCTCGACTGGGCCGGGCAGGCGACCATCGCGGTCGCCCTCTTCGCGCTGCTGTATGCCTTTGTCCAGGGCCCGGCCAGTGGCTGGCGGAGCTGGCCGATCGTGTCCGCATTGGCGATCTTCGCGGTCTTCCTCGGGTTGTTCATCGCCGTGGAGCGGCGGTCGGGGGCGCCGCTGCTGCGCCTTGACTTCTTCTACAACCGGAATTTCGCGGTCGCCTCGGCCGTCACGATCATCGGCATGTTCGCGTTCCTCGGAATTGCCTATTCGACGAGCATCCGGCTGTCGGCCATTCAGGGATTCAGCCCGCTGAAGACCGCGCTCGCGTTCGTGTTCCTCAACGGCATGGCGGTGGTCCAGCTGCCGGTGACCGTGCGGCTGCTGGACCGGCACAGCCCCAAGTGGCCGCTGAGCGCCGGGCTGGTGCTGATGGCGGCGGGCGCGCTGTGGCTGGCCGCCATCCCGGCCGCCGACCTGTCCCTGGCCCCGGTCATCGCGCCGTTCATCCTGGTCGGCTCCGGCTTCGCGCTGGCCCTGTCCGCGCTCACCGCGATCGCCGTGAACACCGCGCCCAACCACCTGGCCGGGATGGCCAGCGGCTCGACCAACATGCTGCGTGACTTCGGCTTCACCCTCGGCCCGGCCATCATCGGCGCGGTCGCGCTCAGCCAGGCCGCGGCCGGGATCCGGCAGCGGCTGGCCGCGAGCCCGGTCCTGCAGCACGCCTACGCCGCCTTCCTGGCCGCCCCGGCCCACGTCCCGGCCGCCCAGCGGCCCGCGGTCCTCGGTGCCGTGCACGCCGTCACGTCCGGCCCGCTCGGCGCGAACGCGGTGCCTGCCACCGTGACCGCGCCCGGCGGCCAGGTGACGCCGTTCAACCCGCTGCAGCGGGTCGCCTTCGACGCGCTGAGCCACTCGTACGCGCTCGGGTACGCGCTGTGCGGGACGGCCGCGCTGCTGGCCGCCCTGATCACGGTGCTCGCGTTCCGCGCCGGGGCGGACGAGGACCTGCCGGACCTGGAGGAGCTGCTCGATGAGTGAGCGAGTGAAACCCGGGCCGGGCGGGGGCGCGCGGCACGGCGGGCGCGGCGGGAACACCGGGCAGGGCGGCCGCGGCGGGAACGCCGGGCAGGGCGGGCGGGGCGGGAACGCCGGGAACGCCGGGAACGCCGGAGACGCCGGAGACGCCGGAGACGCCGCGAGGGGCGGGAACGCCCGGAACGCCGGAGACGCCGGGCGGGACGCTAACGCCCGGAACGCCGGAGACGCCGGGCCGGGCGCTAACGCCCGGAACGCCGGAGACGCCGGGCCGGGCGCTAACGCCCGGAACGCCCGGAGGGGCGAGGACGCCGGGAGAGGCGGAAACGGCGGGCGCGGCGGACGCGCCTTGCCGCTGCGGCGCATGGCGTGGCCTGTCCGGTCGGGGACCCTCCCGTTCCCGGGCGACGGCGTAACCGAGCGGCCGGAGACCGGGCCGCGCGGCTGGGACGCACTGTGGGCCGGAGTCACGGTGATTCTCGGCCCGCCGGAACCGGGCCGCCCTGGCGGCCCCGACTCCCCCGACTCCCCCGCGAGCCTCGGCAGCCCCGGCAGCCCCGGCAGCCCCGGCAGCGCGGGCGGCCAGGGCGGCCCGGCCGGGCCGGGCGGCACCGGGAAGACCGGCCTGGCCGCGGCGTTCGCGGCGCAGCTGTGGGCGGCCGGCCAGCTCGACCTGCTGGCCTGGATTGACGCCGGCAGCCGGGACAGCATCGTCAGCGGCTACGCCCGGGTCCTCGCCGACATCCGGGTCGCCGCCGCGCCGGGCCAGCCCGAGGCAGCGGCCGCCCGGCTCCTGTCCTGGCTGGCCGCCACCGGCCGGCCCTGGCTGATCGTGCTCGACGGCCTGGCCGACGCCGCTGACGCGGACGGGCTGTGGCCGCACGGGCCGGCCGGCCAGGTCCTGGCCACGACCGGGCTGGCCGGCGTGCGCCCGCCGCCGGCCGTGTCCGCCGCGCCGGCCACGGCGGGACGGGGGACGCCGCCGGCCCGCGAGCTCGTGGCCGTCGGCCTGCCCGCGTTCAGCCAGCGCGAGGCGCTGAGCTACCTGGCCGCCCGCCTCGATGACGACCCCTACCAGGTCGCGGGCTCGCTGGATCTCGCCATCGGCCTCGGCTGCCTGCCCGCCGGGCTACACCTGGCGGTGACCTACCTGCTCGACAGCGGCCAGAACTGCCGCCAGTACCGGCTGGCCAGCGAGCGGTACCGGCCCGACCCGGGCCAGCTGGCGCGCGACCCGCTGGCGCCCGCCTGGATGCTGGCCGTCGGCCGGGCGGTGCAGCTGTCGCCCGCCGAGCTGGCCTGGCCGGCCCTGCGGCTGGCCGCGGTGCTCGGCCCGGCCGGCATCCCCGGCGCCATCTTGACCAGCCCCGCCGCGTGCGGCTACATCACCGGCCAGCCGGGCGGCACGAGCGACGACCAGGCCCGGGTACGGCTCGCGTTCGGCAATCTGCAGCGGCTCGGCCTGGTCGCGGTCGCGCCGGACGATGACGTGCGCACGGTACGGGTGGCGGCGGCGCTGCAGGCATCGGTCCGCCGCGCGATGGGCCCGTCGGATCTCGGCCGGGCAGTGCGGGCGGCGGCCGACGCGATCTGCGCGTGCTGGCCGGCGGGCGCCACCACGGCGCCCGGCCTGGAGCAGGCCCTCCGGGACTGCGCGACCAGCGTGCAGCGCTGCGGCGGTCCCGCCCTGTGGGACGGCGGCCCGCATCCGCTGCTGGCCCGGGCCGGCCGGAGCCTCGACGACGCCCCGATGCCGCTGGCCGCCGCCAGCTACTGGCGCCAGCTGGCCGCCCGCTGCGGCGAGTACCTCGGCGCCCAGTCGGCCGCCGCCCTCCAGTTCCGGGGGCGGCAGGCCAGCGCCGCCGTGGCGGCGGGCCGCGCGGACGAGGCCCTGGCCCTGTACAAGGAGTTGGCCGCCGACATCGACGCGGCGGCCGGCCCGGACGGACCGGAGGCGATCGCAGTGCAGGCCAGCCTGGCCGCGGCCTACCGGGCCGCGGGCCGCCTGGAGTCGGCCATCTCGCTGGCCGAGCGGGTCGCGGCCGACTGCCAGCGGGTGCTCGGCCCGGCCCAGCCGCAGACCACGCAGAGCCTGCGCGCGCTCGGCGGCGCCTACGCCGACGCGGGCCGGGATCCCGAGGCGATCAGCGCCCTGCGCCGCTGCCTGGGCACCCGCGAGCGGAGCATCGGCCTCATGCACCCCGAGACCATCGCGGTCCGGCATGAGCTGGCTGACATCTATCGCCGGTCGGGCCGGCCGGAGGAGGCGATCGGGATCTACCAGGAGGCGCTGGCGCAGGTCGAGAAGGTGACCGGCGCGGCCTACCCCGGCGCGGTCGCCGCCCGCGAGCACGTGGCGATCGCCTATTACCGGGCCGGCCGGACCGACGACGCGGCCGCGACGCTCCGGCAGGCCATCGCCGAGTGGGAGCGGCTGCCGGGGGCCGGTCCCGCCTACACCATCGCCGCCCGGGCCAGCCTGGCCGCCATCTACTGCCTGAGCGGCCGGCTCCGGGAGGCGTTCCCGCTGTATGAGTCCGAGCTGGCCGACCTGGAGCGGATCAGGGGCCCCGGCCACCCCGACACGCTGCGGGCGCGCTGGAACCTGGCCGCCGCCTGCCACAAGGCCCGGCGCCTGCCCGAGGCCATCAGCCTGGGCGAGGCCGCCCTGGCCGACTGCGAGCAGTTCCTCGGCCCGGGCCACCGGGAGACCCTGAGCGCGCGGGCCAACCTCGCGCACGCCTGCCACGCGGCGGGCATGCTGAAGCGGGCGAGCGCGCACTTCGACCGGGCCCTGCGCGATTGCGAGCAGTCCCTCGGCCCCGACGATTCCCTCACCGAGGCGGTGCGGGTCCTGCGCAAGCGCTACCTGGCCGGCCGCCAGGGAGCCGCCCCGATCATCACCGGCCCGGCCGCCTGACCGCCGTCGCGGCGGCAGGCGCAGGACCGGCGGGCCAGGTAGGCGACCCGGTCGAGGTACGGCCGCCCGCCACGTGCTGGTGCTGCCCGGGCCGGCCCGCGCTCCGCGCGCGGCTGCTCAGGGGCTGGCCTGCTTGTGCACCGATGCCTGGTAGATCTGCTCGATCGACGCGTCGAGCCGGGCGTTGAACTGCTCGTCGGTCTGGCCGTCGGTCAGCCCCTCGAGCAGCGCGCGCGAGAAGCTCGCGATGAGCGTGGGATCGCGCGCGAGCAGGGCGCAGGCCTCGTCTCGGCTGTAGCCGCCCGACAAGGCGACGACGCGCAGGACCCGCGGGTCAGCCGCCAGGTCGCCGTACAGGCCGGGCCGGGTCGGGATCGTGATCTTCACCATCATGGCCGCGCCGGCCGGGAGCGCCTCGACGTGCTTGCCGATGGCGTCGTGCAGCAGCGTCTCCGCCTGCTCCTTGTGCGGGCTGGCGATGCTGACCTCGGGCTCGATGATGGGCACCAGGTCGGCCGCCATGATCCGGCTCGCGTACTCGAACTGCTGGTCCACGATGGCCGCGATCCCGGCCTCGTCGGCGTCGTGGATTACCGACCGCATCTTGGTGCCGAAGATCTGGTGCCGCTGGGCGCGCTCGAGCAGCTCATCGAGGGTGTCGATGGGCTTCATGAGCTGCACGCCGTCCTGCTCGGCGGCCAGCCCCTTGTCGACCTTCAGGAACGGCACGACGTTCTTCTCGTCCCACAGGTACCGCGCCGTGGGGACGCCGCCGACCTCCCGGTCCATCGTCTGCTCGAACAAGATCGCCGCGAGGATGCGCGAGCCCCCGAACGCTGGGCTGGTCAGCACCCGGGTCCGCATGGCGTGGACCAGGTCGAACATCTCGGCGTCGGAGCTGTAGCGGTCGGGCCCGATGCCGTACTCAGCCAGCGCCCCCGGCGTGCTTCCGCCGCTCTGGTCGAGGGCCGCGAAGAAGCCGCGGCCGGCCCGGACCTTCTCGGACTGGATAGTGTTCACCCTCCGTATTCTGGCACTCGCCGCACCGGGCCGCCCCGAGGGGACCGCCACGGCGCGCCCCCCGCACCGCAGGCCGCGCCGCAGGCCGCCAGGGTGCCCGCCCGCACCGCAGGCCGCCACGGCGCCCGCCCGCACCGCAGGCCGCCACGCCGGCGGCCCGCACCGCAGGCCGCCCGCGGGCACCGTGGGACGGCCGTGCCACTGCGGGCACCCACCCACTCCGCGCGCTGCCCCCTTTTCGCATGATCGTGACCGATTTTCCGCTGGTTTTGCCGGTCAAGCGGTCACGATCATGGCCCCTGGGGTCGGTGAGCCAGGGGCGACTTCTCTGCGGGGTGCTGGCGTAGCGGGAGAGGCGCATGTGGCCGGAGGGGGGCGGCGCTGTCGGTCACGATCATGGCGCACGGGGAGGCCAGACAGGGGTGGGCTCCTATGCGGACTGGTGGTGTGGCGGGGGTGGCCGATGTGACGGGTGTTTCGAGAGGTGGGCGGCGCTGGCGGCTGGGGGTCGACGCTGAGGGCGTTTATCATGATCGAGCAGGATTTGGCATACCCTGGCAGCCCAAATCCTTCGGGATCATGAAAGTCCCCTTCCTAGGCGGCGCCCGGCGCCGTCCGGCCTCGGTGCAGCCCGCCCCGCCAGCCACTCCCGCCCGCTGAGCCACAGCCCTGTCGGCCAGTCTCCCTCGCCGCGCCGCTGCCGCCCGGTCGGCCAGTCTCCCTCGCCGCGCCGCTGCCGCCCGGTCGGCCAGCCCCCCTCGCCGCGCCGCTGCCGCCCGGTCGGCCAGCCCCCCTCGCCGCGCCACTCGCGCCCGGTCGCCGATCCCGCCGCGCCGACCACTCCGGCCTGCGGTCGATCCCGCTCGCTGCGCCGCTGCCGCCCTGCCAGCCGGTCCCGCTCGCTGCGCTGCGCTGGCGCCGCGGGCACAGCCGCCCGGCCCTGCGCCGCTCCCGGCGGCAGCCCGGACGCCTGGACCGAAGGCGAGTTGATACGGGCGCGCTCTTAGGTGATGTCCGCCATTACTCCGGGCCGCAGTTTGGCGAGTCCAGGACGAGTACGAGCTTCCCGCGGACGTGACCGTCCTCGCCGGCGCGGTGCGCCGCCGCGATCTCGGCGAGCGGGAAGGTCTGCGCGACCGGGAGCGAGAAGTGCCCGGACTCGATCAGCTCGCCGATCCCGGCCAGGGCGTGGAGCGCGCGGCCGGCGTCCCCGCTGCTGAACCTCACCCCGTGCTCCCGCGCGCCGGCGAAGTCGGCGATCGTCACGACGTGCTCGGGGCCGCCCGCGAGCTCGATGAGCTCGGGCAGGACGCCGCTCCCGGCGACGTCCAGCGCGGCGTCGACGCGGCCGGGCGCCAGCGCGCGCACCCGCTCGACGAGGCCCGCGCCGTACGCGACGGGGTCGGCCCCCAAGGAGCGAAGGTAAGCGTGGTTGGCCGGGCTGGCGGTGCCGGCGACGCGCGCGCCGCGCGCTACGGCGAGCTGAACCGCGGCGCTGCCAACGCTGCCGGATGCGCCGTTGATCAGCAGCGCGGTGCCGCTGCGCACGCCGAGCTGGTCGAGCGCGCGCGTGGCCGTCTCGACGGCCGCGGGCAGGGCGGCCGCGCCGGCGAAGTCAAGCGACGGCGGGATCGGCGCGTACCAGGACAGCACGGCCAGCTCGGCCTGAGCCGCCCCGTCGGCGGAGAAGCCGAACACGCGATCGCCGACGGCGGCGTCCGTGACGCTCGCGCCGAGCTCGTCGACGACTCCGGCCGCCTCGTAGCCCAGGGTCTGCGGGAGGTCCTCGTCCATCAGGCCCTGGCGCTTCTTCCAGTCGCTCGCGTTGACCCCCGCCGCGCGCACCGCGATCCTGACCTGACCGGGACCCGGGTGCGGATCGGGCAGATCCGCGATCTCCAGGACTTCCGGGCCGCCGAACCGGCTGAACCGAACCGCCTTCATCACTCACTCCCTTCTCGTGGCTGCATCGGCAGCCGGAACACCAGAACGAACGCGACTGCCAGCGGCGCCAGGCACGCCAAGGCCGTGACCTGGAGGGCGTGGGTCGGGACGTGGGGCGTGAACGCGGAGAAGAAGATCGTGCCGAGCACGGCGACCCCGAGCGCGGTCGAGAGTTGCTGCACCGCTTCCAGCACACCCGACGCCGAGCCGACCTCGGCCATGGTCACGCTGGTCAGGATGAACCGGAAGAGCTGCCCGACGCAGGCACCGACGCCGACCCCGATGAGCAGCAGTCCGGGCACCAGATCCCAGGTCCCGCCGCGCAGGGTCAGGGCGAGCACGATCGCACCCACGGCGATCAGCACGATGCCGATGTGCAGCAGGTGGCGGCCGAGCCGCTTGACCAGCGCGAGGGAGCCCACCATGCCGATGATCATGCCCGCGACCATCGGCGTCAAAGCGAGACCGGCGTGCACCGGCGACCAGCCCTCGCCGAGTTGGGCGTAGAGCGAGATGCACAGCAGCAGCCCGCCGAACGCACCGAACAGCGCCAGCGCGACCGCGACGCCGCTGAGGTAGGTGCGGTTGGCCAGCAGTGTCGGTTCGATCAACGGGCTGTGCTGACGTCGCCGCTCCCAGAACAAGAAGCCTGCCACCAGCAGCACACCCGCCGCGAGCACCGCGAACGACCAGGCGGGCCAGCCGTCGGGCTGTCCCTGGATCAACGGATAGATGATCGCGACCAGCCCGGCGCCGACCAGGCCGACGCCACCGAGATCGAGCTTGACGCCGGGATGGCTGGCACCCCGCGGCAGCGACCGGATCGCCAGCGGCAGCGTCAGCGCGCCGATCGGCACGTTGATCAGGAACGCCAGGCGCCAGCCGGTGCCCCACAGGTTCGCGTCGACCAGCGCCCCCGCCAGTACCGGCGCGGCGAGCATCGCGACACCGGTCGCCGGGCCGAACAGGCCGGTCGCCTTGTCGAACTCGTCATCGTCGTCGAAGACCTGTTTCAGCAGACCGAATCCCTGCGGGATCATCAACGCGCCGAAAGCGCCCTGGAGCGCGCGGAACGCGATCAGCACGCCGATGGTCGGTGCGAACGCGCACGCGGCCGAGAACACGGTGAATCCGGCCGAACCGACGAGGAACATCCGGCGGCGACCGAGAATGTCGCCGAGCCGCGCGCCCGCGATCAGCACGACCGCGAAGGCGAGCGTGTAGCAGGCGCTCAGCCACTGGATGGTGTCCGGCCCGCCGCCGAGTTCACTGTGGACGGACGGAGCCGCGACGTTGACGATCGTCGCGTCGAGCACGTCCACGGTGTTGGCGGCCAGCACGACGGCGGCCACGACCCAGCGCAGCCGGTAGGGCCGCGCGGTCGTGTGCGGGGTCGAGACGGTGGTGATGCCCATGAAACCCCTCCGGGGCAGGTACAGTGTTCGCTACGAACACCGTATGTCAAGAACGGCGTTCGGGACAAACACTGTTCGTTCGTGTGAGAGGTCCGCCACCATGAGCCCTGCCCGTCGCTCGACCCGGGACCGCCCGGCAAAGCCCCCGCTCAGCGAAGAAGTGGTCGTCGACGCCGCCCTGGCGATCCTGAAATCGGAGGGCCTTGACGCGGTCTCGATGCGCCGGGTCGCCACCGCCCTGGACACCGGAGCCGGCTCGCTCTACGTCTACGTCTCCGGCCGGGACGGCCTGCTCCAGGCCATGCAGGACCGGGTCATGGCCACCGTCGAACTCGACCAGCCGGACCCGGCCCACTGGCACGCCCAGCTGCACACCCTGCTCGCCCGGATGCACGGCGCGCTGATCGCCCACCCCGGCATCGCCGCCACGACCCTGGCCATCGCGCCCCGGTCCGAAGCGGCCCTGCTGCTCCAGGAGAACCTGCTCGGCATCCTGCTCGCGGGCGGTCTCGACCCCCAGCGCGCCGCCTGGGCCACCGACGTCTTCGCGGCCCTGGTGACCCACGCCGCCGTCGAGGACGACGTACGCCGCACCGGCCACCAGGAGCTGGGTGCGGAGCTCCACCAGACCTTCGCCGGCCTGCCCGCAGACCGGTTCCCGCTGATCACGGCATACGCCACCCAGCTCGTCGCGGGTGACGCGGGGCAGCGGTTCCGCTTCGCCGTCGACGTCGTCATCGACGGCCTGCTCGCCGGAAACGGCAAGGCTTGACGTGGAGCGCGCACCAACCCCTAGGGTTGTAGTCGTGACAACAATCCTGATCACCGGCGCGAACAAAGGACTCGGCTTCGAGGCCGCCCGGCAACTCGCCGCTGCCGGTCACACCGTCTACCTGGGCAGTCGCGACCTCGAACGCGGACAAACCGCCGCGCGCACGATCGGCGCGCGCCCGGTCCAGCTCGACGTCACCGACGACGCCTCCGTCCAGGCCGCAGCCGACACCATCGCCGCCGACGGCGGGCTGGACGTGCTCGTCAACAACGCGGGCATCGCACCAGAATGGCGCGCCGACGGCGTCGTGAGCGCGGGGGAGCTGACCGCCGACCTGATGGCGGAAACGTTCGAGACCAACGTGTTCGGCACGGTCCGCGTCCTGCACGCCTTCCTGCCGCTGCTGCTGCGCTCGACCGCGCCGGTCGTGGTCAACGTGAGCAGCAGACTGGCCTCACTCGCCGTCGTCAGCTCAGCAGCCAATGCCTTTCCGGGCGTCGCCTACCCGGCGTCCAAGTCCGCCGTCAACATGGTCACTGTCCAGTACGCCAAGGCGTTTCCGCAGATCCGGGTGAACTCGGTCGAACCCGGGTTCACCAGCACCGATCTCAACGGCGGCGCGGGCAGGCAGACCGTCGAAGAGGGCGCCGAGATCATCGTGCGGATGGCCCAGATCGGCCCGGACGGCCCAACCGGCACCTATGTCGAGGCAACGGGTCCGCTGCCCTGGTAATCAGGTGCTGAGCAGGTTGTCGACGCGGGTCGGGAAGTTGTCCAGCACCTGACCCGCGTCGGTGCCGAGCACGCCGTCGAGCATCGTCCCGTACACCGAACGGAAAT
>DASYBB010000169.1:0-2000 GCA_036501025.1 Streptosporangiaceae bacterium | reverse complement strand
GGTCGCGCCCCAAGAGCAATCGTTCCGAGCGCATATCCCAGATCGCGAAGGCGAACATGCCGTTGAGCCGGCCGGCGACCCCGTCGCCCCACTCCAGGTAGCCGCGCAGCACGACCTCGGTGTCGCTGTCGGTCCGGAAGGCGTGCCCGAGCCGGCGCAGCCCGGCGCGCAGCTCGGTGTAGTTGTCGCACTCACCGCTGTACACCAGGGTGACGGCGCCGGCCGGGACGCCGGCGGTCATCGGCTGGCGGCCGCCGGGCAGGTCGATGACGGCGACGCTGGTAGCTGACCCACCCGGTAATGCCGCATATGCCGCTTTCCTCCCGGCGAAATGGGGCGTTCTGCCCGATTAAACCGGGGGCGGGCGGCCGCGGGAACGCGCGCGGTGGTGACATTGATGTGCCGTCGCGACCATGCCGCCGGAAGGAACTGAAGTTGACTGCTGAACGCCGGTACCTGAACCTCAACGCCTACCTGCGCAATTCCGGCTACCACGAGGCCGCCTGGCGGATCTCGGGCGCCGACCCGGCCAGCGTGCTGGACCCGCGGCACTACATCGAGCTGGCCCAGACCGCCGAGCGCGGCGTGCTGGACTCCATCTTCCTGCCCGACAGCCCGGGGGTGGCGGAGTTCCGGTCCGAGTACCTGCCCGGGGCCGGGTTCGATCCGCTCCTGCTGCTGTCCGCGGTGGCCACCGCGACCGACCGGGTCGGGCTCATCGCCACCGTCTCGACCACCTACAGCTACCCGTGGGACACCGCCCGGCGCCTGGCCACGCTGGACTTCCTGAGCCACGGGCGGGCCGGCTGGAACATCGTCACGACCGTCGAGCCGGCCGCCGCGGGCAACTTCGGTGACCGGCCGCATCCCCCGGCGGCCGACCGGTACGACCGGGCCGGCGAGTACGTCGAGGTCGTGCTCAAGCTCTGGGACGCCTGGGAGGACGGCGCCGCGGTCATGTCCCGTTCGGGCGGGCAGTGGGCCGACCCGGCACGGCTCCACCCGCCCCGCCACCACGGGCCCTACTTCGACGTCGCCAGCTACCTCCCGTTCCCCCGCTCACCGCAGGGCCACCCGTTCCTGACCCAGGCCGGCTCGTCGGGGCCGGGCATCGCCCTGGCCGCCCGGTACGCCGACGCCGTGTTCACGCCGCTGGCCGGCATCGACGCGGGGGTCGCGTTCCGCGCCAACCTGCGATCGCAGGCGGCCGGCGCCGGCCGCGATCCCGGCCACGTCCGCGTCCTGCCCGGCCTGTCCTTCCTGCTGGCCGGCACAGACGCCGAGGCCGCCGCGCGGGCGGGCGAGCTCGAGGCGGCGGCGAGCAGCGAGTTCCGCTGGCGCAACCTGGCCAACCTGGCCGGGCTGGACTACGCCGGCATCGACCCCGACGCGCCGTTCCCGCCCGAGCTGCTGGCCGCCGCGCCGAAGACGAGCTTCGGCGCCTCGATCTACCAGCTGGCCGCCGAGGACCCGGCCATCACGTTCCGCGCCGTGGCCCAGAAACTGTCCGCCCTGCCCGGCGGCCTGGACTTCACCGGCACCCCGGACGGGCTGGCCCAGCTCATCACCGACTGGTGGGACGCCGGGGCGGCCGACGGGTTCACCATCATGCCCAACGTGCTGCCGGGCCAGCTGGAGGCGTTCGTCGACCATGTGGTGCCCGTCCTGCAGGCACGCGGGATCGCCCGGACCGAGTACGCCGGGACCACCCTGCGCGAGCACGCGGGCCTGCCCCGGCCGGCCCGCTCACTCAGCTGACACGACCGTGGCCAGGGTGCGGATCAGCCGCCGGAAGCGCCGGACCGGCCCGGGCTCGCCGGTGATGTCGAGGTCGAGGCCGGGGCGGCCGAAGATGAACCCGGTCAGGGCCTGGGTGGTCGCGGTGATGGTGACGTCGGCCGGCGCGGCCGGGGTGCCCGCGGTGAGTGACCACTGGCGGCCGTCGCTGTCGATCAGGTAGTCGGCGCCGTCGAGGCGGAAGTGCCAGCGGGCGGGTGCGG
>DASYBB010000168.1:0-120656 GCA_036501025.1 Streptosporangiaceae bacterium | reverse complement strand
GCGCAGCGAGACGGACTGGTCCACCAGAACGTGGCCGATCTGGCCGACGTGCCGCGCGGCACCAAGCGAGTCTCCAAGGCCATGACGAAGGACCAGATCGCCGCCCTGCTGGCCCTGGACCTGAAGCCGTTCTGGCGGGCCTACATCGTGACAGCGGTGACGTGCGGGCTGCGGCCGGGCGAGATGCTCGGCCTGCGCTGGGATGACGTCGACATGTCCGAGGGCATCATCCGGGTCCGGAAGTGCCTGAAGGCCCTCCCCGGCCCGGACGGGAAGCGGGTCCTGACACTGGCCGACCTGAAGACTGTCCGGAGCCGCCGCACCATGCAGCTGCCCCGCGACGCCGAGATTGTCCTGCGGACGCTCAGGGCACAGCAGGCCAGGGACCGGCTGAGGCTCGGCGCTGCCTACACCGACGCGGGCCTCGTCTTCGCCATGGAGTCAGGCGGGGCGCGCTGGCCGCAGGACGTGGCCCTCCAGTTCGGGAGCCTGTGCAAGCGGGCCGGCCTCGGGAAGGGCTGGCATCCGCATGAGACCCGGCACACCTGGGTCAGCGTGCTGTCCGAGGGCGGCGTCGACATCGAGGACATCGCCGACGCCGCCGGGCACGTCAACAGCACGGTGACCCGGACTGTCTATCGGCATCAGCTCGCCGACAAGATCACGAAAGCGAGTGCGGCCATGGACGGCATCCTGAACGTGGGCGAGGTGAGCGGCCAGTGAGGCGGGTAGGCTCCCCCGGCTGGCTCCCCGGGCAGGACCATGACGCTGCTGGCCTGCGGACGGATCGCGATTTCGTCACCCCATGTGGGGGTAGCGGTAGTCGGTCGGCGGGACGAACAGCTCCTTGATGGTCCGGGCGCTGACCCAGCGGATCAGGTTGAAGATCGAGCCGGCCTTGTCGTCAGTGCCGCTGGCCCGCGCGCCGCCGAACGGCTGCTGCCCGACGACCGCCCCGGTCGGCTTGTCGTTGATGTAGAAGTTGCCGGCGCTGAACCGCAGCGCGTGGGTGGCGGCGGCGATGGCGGCCCGGTCCTGGGCGAAGATCGACCCGGTCAGGGCGTAGGGCGCGACACCGGCCGCCTGGGCCAGCACGGCGTCGTAGTCGGCGTCCTCGTAGACGTGCACGCCGAGGATGGGGCCGAAGTACTCGGTGGTGAAGATCTCGTCGGCCGGATCGGTCGACTCCAGCACGGTGGGCTGGACGAAGTAGCCCTGGCTGGCGTCGGTGCCGCCGCCGGTCAGCACGCTGACCGCGGGCCGGGACCGGGCCCGCCCGATGGCGTCGGAGTGCTTGGCGAAGGCGCGGTCGTCGATGACCGCGCCCATGAACACCGACAGGTCAGCGCTCACGTCCCCGACGGTCAGCGACTCGATGCCGCCGACCAGGCCGTCCCGGACCCGGTTCCACAGGCTGCGCGGGATGTAGCTGCGCGAGGCGGCCGAGCACTTCTGGCCCTGGTACTCGAACGCGCCGCGGACCAGGGCGGTGGTCAGCCCGGCCGGGTCGGCCGACGGGTGGGCGATGACGAAGTCCTTGCCGCCGGTCTCGCCGACCACGCGGGGGTAGCTCCGGTAGCGCGAGATGTTCTCCCCGACGCTCCGCCACAGGTGCTGGAACGTGCCCGTGGAGCCGGTGAAGTGAATGCCGGCCAGGTCCGGGTGCGGCACGGCGACCCGGGACACCGCCTGTCCGCTCCCGGTGACCAGGTTGATCACGCCGGGCGGCAGCCCCGCCACCTCCAGCAGCCGCATCAGGTAGTGCGCCGACAGCTGCGCGGTGGGCGACGGCTTCCAGACGACCACGTTGCCCATCAGGGCGGGCGCGGTCGGCAGGTTGGCCGCGATCGAGGTGAAGTTGAACGGGGTGATGGCCAGCACGAAGCCCTCGAGCGGGCGGTACTCCAGCCGGTTCCAGCTGCCGGGCGAGGAGGTGGGCTGCTCGGCCAGCAGCCGCCGGGCGTAGAACACGTTGTAGCGCCAGAAGTCGATGAGCTCGCAGGCGGCGTCGATCTCGGCCTGGTACGCCGACTTGGACTGGCCCAGCACGGTGGCGGCGTTGATGGTCTGCCGCCACGGGCCGGCCAGCAGGTCGGCCGCCTTCAGGAAGATCGCGGCCCGGTCGTCGAAGGACAAATCCCGCCACATCGGCGCGGCCCGCCGGGCGGCCTCGATGGCGGCGGCCACGTCCTCGTCGCTGGACTCGGCCAGCTGGCCGAGCACGTGGTGGTGATTGTGGGGCTGGACCACGTCCAGCCGGTCCCCGGCGCCCATGCGCTGCTGGCCGCCGATCGTCATGGTCAGCTCGGCCCGCTCGCCCGCCAGCTGCTTGATGCTGGTCTCCAGGGCGGCCCGCTCGGGGCTGCCGGGGGCGTAGCCCTGGATGGGCTCATTGACCGGAACCGGGACGTTGGTGACGGCATCCACTGCGGCATCGCTCCCTGCATAGCCCGACTTCGATGGCGGTTTAGCCAGGTTAGCCGGGCCGGGTGACTAGTCGCTCAGGTGGCGTAGCTCCTGGGTGGCGTACCACAGCAGCTCGTGGCCCTCGGCGCTGTCCACGGCGAACTGGGCGTCGTCATCGCCATCGTCGGCGGCCGGCAGGGCGGCGGCCGCCGCGGCGATCTCGGTGGCGGCCGCCGGGTCGTCGACGTGGCCGGAGACGACGTGGCTGAGCAGGACCGCCTTCTTGACCTCGACCAGGGCCGGCTCGCCGAACCCGACATGGCCGACGATGACCTCCTCGGGCACCTCGGCGGCGAGCACCACGCGGCGGCGCGGCGCGCCGGGGTCGTCGTGCAGCAGCCGGAGCGAGGCCCGGGCGGCGTGCAGGAGCGCGATGTACTCGAGTTCCTCCAGGTCACCGCTGGAGTACCCCTCGCGCAGGGCGGGCGTGACGGCGAATCCGCGCACTGGCGGCTGGCTGACCTCGCCGGTCAGCAGCAGCTCGGCCAGCGCCGGAAGCGTGGCAGGCAGGTAAATGCGCATGGCCATCCCCGCGGCGCAGCAGAAGGTAGCACTGAGTGTGACAGGCGGCAGGCCGCCGGTCAGCCATTCGGCCGGATCCCAAGATCCCCGGTGGCGCCGGCATCGGCGGTCGCGCCGGCTGCCCCGGTTCGCGGCACCGGCACGGATGGGACGAGCGGGCCCGGCGCGCCGGGCGGCACTGGCGCGGCGGGCGGGGCCGGTGGCGGGCCGACGTGGGTGGCCGCCGGCGGCGCGCCGGGAACCGCCGGGGCCAGCGCGGCCACCACCGCGGCGACCGCCGCGTCCAGGGGCTCGTGCTCCCACACGCGCACGACCTGCCAGCCCGCGGCCAGCAGGGCCGCGTCGGCGGCGCGGTCGCGCTCGACGTTGCGGGTCAGCTTGGGACCCCAGTACCAGGTGTTCGAGGCGGGCTTGGTGCCGTGCTCGGGGCAGGCGTGCCAGAAGCAGCCGTCGACGAAGACGGCGACCCGGCGGGCGGTGAACGCGATGTCCGGCCGGACCCGCGCCCCGTCGAGGTCGAGCCGGTAGTCCTTGCGGTACCGGAAGCCCTGCCCGTGCAGCGCCCGGCGGAGGGCCATCTCGGGCTTGGTGTCGGTCCGCCGGTTGGCTCGCATGTTGGCCGAGCGGCCGGGGCTGGACGGGTGCGGATAGTCGGCCACAGCGATCCAGGCTAGGACAGCGCGGGCGCGCCCGTCATAGGGATACCCCGAGCAGTTCGGCGAGCTGCTGCCGGGTCTGCTGGACGCCGCGGTGGTGCACGCCGATCAGCCCGACCGCCCGCGCGGCGGCCACGTTGTCCAGGATGTCGTCGATGAAGACGCACTCGGCGGGTTCCAGGCCGAGGACCTCGGCGGCCAGCCGGAAGATCCGCTCCTCCGGCTTGCGCATGCCCACCTCGGCCGAGATGACCACGGCGTCGAACAAGTCGGGGAACAGGTGCCGAGGGTAACTGGCGCCCCAGGAGTTGGACAGCAGCCCGGTGCGCAGGCCCGCCCGGCGGGCGGCCCGCATCAGCTCGTGCATGCCCTCGTCGAAGGCCGCGGCGGCGAACATCCGCGCCAGCAGCCCGTCGGCGGCCACGGCCCCGCCGTCGAGGCGGACGAGCTGGCGGGCCAGCTGCTGCTCGAACTCGGCCTCGGTGCACTCGCCCCGCTCCAGCGCGCGGATCGGGTTGAGGTCGGGCCCGCCGTCGTAGGCCTGGCTGACCCAGGCCCGCATCAGGGTCTTGTAGGAGTCCCGGTCGATGCCGTCCGCGTCCAGCCAGGCGGTCACGGTGTCGATGATCGGGTTGGTCATGACGCCACCCCAGTCGGTGATGACGCCGCGCAGCTCTGCCACAGCTCCGATCGTAAATGATCCCCCGATTCGCGGCCGGGGGCCGCCTGGCAGAATCAGCGGTCATGGACGCACGCGAGAGCCCTACCGCCGTCATCACCGGAGCCAGCAGCGGAATCGGAGCGGCCACGGCCCTCCGGCTGGCCGACGCCGGCTACCGGGTGGTGCTGACCGCCCGGCGCGCCGACCGGCTGGCCGAGCTGGCCGAGCGGATCACCAAGAGCGGCGGCCAGGCGCAGGCCCACGAGCTCGACGTGACCGACCGGGCCGCCGTCGACGCGGTGCTGGGCTCGCTCGACCGGTGCGACGTGCTGGTCGCCAACGCGGGCGGCGCGGTCGGCGCCGACCCGGTCGCGACCGGGTCGGCCGATGACTGGCGGGCCATGTACGAGGTCAACGTGATCGGCGCGCTGAACGCGGTGCAGGCGCTGCTGCCCAAGCTCATCGCCAGCGGGGCGGGCACGATCGTGGTCATGGGCTCGACGGCCGGGTTCGTCGCCTATGAGGGCGGCGGCGGGTATGTCGCGGCCAAGCACGGCGAGCACGCCATCGCCGCGACGCTCCGCCTGGAGCTCTACGACCAGCCGGTCCGGGTCATCGAGATCGCCCCGGGCATGGTCAAGACCGACGAGTTCGCGGTCAACCGCTACCGGGGCGACGCCGAGAAGGCCGCTGCGGTCTACCAGGGCGTGGCCGAGCCCCTTACTGCGGACGACGTCGCCGACGCCGTGACCTGGACGGTGACGCGGCCGGCGCACTTCAACGTCGACCTGATGGTGATCCGGCCCAGGGCCCAGGCGGCGCAGCACAAGGTGTTCCGGGAGGGGTAGGGGTTAACCCGCAGTGGCTGGGGTTAGAGAGTTACACCGGGCGGTAACCCCCGGACCCCCAGACCGGGGGACACCCCCGGAGCCCCCGCTGCCGGCCGCTCGTCCCGGCTTCGCCGGGAGTCGCGGGCGGCATTTATGCGGGCGGGGGTTAGGGCAATCGGGGCGGGCGTTAGGGCGCTGGGCTAGCTGCCCGAGAACTCCGTCTGGGTGACCTTGCTCAGGCCTCTTGGGGCGTCGGGGTCTAGGCCGAGGCGGCGGGACAGGGCCTCGGTGAGGAGCTGGCCGGGGACGATCAGGCCCATCGGGGCGAGCCACTCGGGCAGGGCCGGCCCCGGCAGCGACCGGGAGCAGGCCGCGGCCAGCTCCGGGCCGCCGCCGATGCCGTAGGCCCGGGCTCCGGCGCCGGTCACCCGCCGGGCCAGCTCGATGGTGCCCTCCAGGGTCGGGCCGGAGTCAGCCGCCAGCACGATGGCGGGGGTGTCGGCGTCCACCACCGCGATCGGGCCGTGCAGCAGGTCCGCGTAGGACAGGCCCATGGCGTGCAGGTAGCAGGCTTCCTTGAGCTTGAGGGCCAGCTCCAGTGCGGGTGAGTAGGCCAGGCCGCGGCCGGAGACGACGACGCCCGGCACCAGGGCCAGCTCGGCCACGATCTCCTCGAAGTCGGGGGCCAGGGTCAGCATGCCCGCCACCGCCCCGGGCACCGCGCGCAGCTCACCGGGGTCGAGGTCGGCGCCCAGGCTGAGGGCCAGCACGGCCAGGGCGGCCAGCTGGGTGGTGTAGGTCTTGGTCGCGGGCACGGCCTGCTCGGTACCGGCCCGGGTGATGAACGACAGGTCGGCGGTCTGGGTCAGCGGTGACCCCGCGCCGTTGGTGATGGCCAGCGTCGCCGCGCCGCAGTCCCGCGCCCAGGCCAGGGTGTCGACGATCTCGCGGGTCTGGCCGGACTGCGACAAGGCCACGGCCAGCACGCCGGACAGGTCCACGCGGCTGCGGTAGGTCGTCGCGATGGACGGCGCCGCGAGCGTGGCCAGGCGGCCGGCGTAGGCCTGGATCAGGTAGCTGCCGTAGACGGCCGCGTTGTCGGAGGTGCCCCGCGCGATGAGCAGCACGGCCCGGGTCGGCCGGGCCAGCGCGGCCGCGTCGGCCCGCAGCGGCAGCAGGGCCTCGATGGTGGCCGCCAGGGCGGCCGGCTGCTGCGTGATCTCCTGGCCCATGTGTGACACGGCCTGGCCGCCTACCTTCCGTAGCTCGCTCGTTACCCGACTGGCGCGGTGGCCCCGAAGACCTGCCGTCCGCCGATCCAGGTCGCCCTGGCCTGCAGGTCGGGGCCGAGCCAGACTAGGTCGCCGGCCGTACCCGGGGCAATGCGGCCCAGATTCGGACATCCGATCAGGTCAGCCGGGATGGACGTGGCCGCGCTCACCAGATCCGGCAGGCTGACGCCGGCGCCGGCCAGGTTGGCCACGGCCCGGTCCATCCGCAGCGCCGAGCCGGCCAGCCCGCCGCCGGGCCGGCGCGGCGGCTGCCCGGCGCCCGGCGGCAGCTCGATCGGCTCGCCGCCGAGCAGGTACCGGCCGGGCGGCATCCCCGCGCACGCCGCCGCATCCGTGACCAGGGCGATCCGGCCGGGCGCGGCGGCCAGCGCGATCAGGCAGGCGGGCACATTGACGTGGTGCAGGTCCGCGATCAGCCCGCTGGTCAGCCGCGGGTCGGTGAGGGCCTGCCCGACCACGCCCGCCTCGTAGTTCCCGAGCGGCCGCTGCGCGTTGTACAGGTGGGTGACCATCCGCGCTCCGGCGTCCGCGGCCGCGGCCACCTGCGCGGCCGTCGCGTCGCTGTGCCCCACGCTGACCAGCACCCCGGCGGCCGCCAGCCGGGCGACGGCGGCCAGGGCGCCGGGCCGTTCGGGGGCGAGCGTGACCAGGCGCAGCAGGTCGCCGCCGGCGGTGATCAGTTCGCCGACCGCGGCCGGGGTGGGATCAGTCAGCCATGCCGGGTTGTGGGCGCCGCGACGTTCCGGGGCCAGGAACGGACCCTCGACATGGACGCCGAGGACCCGCGCCCCGAACGGCAATTCCTGGCGAAACGTGGCCGCTTCCCGCAGCGCCCTCGCCAGCCGCTCGACTGGCGCGGTGACGAAGGTAGGAACGAAGGCCGTGGTGCCGGTCTCGGGCAGCCGCTCGATCACGTGTGCCCAGCCCTCGGGCCGGGCGTCCTGGAGTTCTACGCCGTAGTACCCGTTGACCTGCAGATCGACGAACCCCGGCGCCAGGTACCCGTCGGCCAGGATGACATCGGCGGCACTCGGCGGCAGCCCCTCCCGCACGGCCGCGACCTGGCCGCCGCGGAGCACGACGTAGCCGGGCGCCAGGACGTCCGCGCCGGGCAGGCCGGTCATCACTTCGGGGGCGGTGATAACAAGCTGCTCGGGAGTCTCCACGCCACCAGTGTTCACGGCGCCAGTGTTCACGGCCGGCTGGGGGTCACGGCACCTGGGTCAGGGACTCGAGGTGGCCCGGGTCGTTGTCCTCGGCGCCCGGCACGGCGGTGTAGCCGGGCGGCACCGGGGACTGCGCCAGGGCGAGGAACTCGCGGATCAGGCGGGCCACCGTGGCGGGCCGCTCCATCATCGCGACGTGGCCGGTCTGCGGCAGCACGACGGCGCTGGCCGAGCGGAACCCGCGCGCCGCGCGCGCCGCCATGACCGGGCTGACCAGGTGATCGTGGCTGCCGAAGATGGCCAGGGTGGGCGCCGGGATCCGGGCCGCGTCCCGCCACAGGGTGCGCGGCCCGAAGCGCAGGTACTCGGTCACCAGGGACCGGGTCGACCTGGTGAAGGCCTCGGCCTGGTAGTCCAGGGTGTCGCGCCGGTTGACCTCGGCCACCTCGTCGCGGAACCGCTCGGGGTGGATCCGGCCCGGGTCCGCGTACAGGTCCGAGATGGTGGCGGCGGTGCGCTGCTCGGCCGGGAAGGCCAGCACCTTGCCCAGCAGCCAGCCGCCGACGCCCGGCACGCCGGCCAGGCCGACCCGCAGCGGGCCGGGCCGGGGCCGCCGGTCGGGCAGCGCGGGCGAGATGAGCGTCAGGGTGCGCACCAGGTCGGGACGGCGCGCGGCGGCCCGGACGCAGACCGCGCCGCCCAGGGAGTTGCCGATCAGGTGGACCGGCCAGCGGCCCTGCGCGTCGATCAGCGCGATGACCGCGGCCGCGTGGGCCTCGATCGAGTAGTCGCCGCCGGCGGGCGGCGGCGAGTAGCCGAAGCCCGGCAGGTCAATGGCCTCGCTGGCCAGGACGGCCTCGGCCGGGACCGGGCCGGGCCGGCTGAGCTCGGCCATCAGGTCGGTCCAGTTCCGCGAGGAGCCGCCCAGGCCGTGCACGAAGACGGCGGGCTCAGCGTCGTCCGCCTGCGCCGGGGCCGAGCGGACGAAGACCTCGCCGCTACCGAGCGTGACGGGCACACCGGGCCAGTGCGGGACCGGGCCAGAGGTGAGCTGATCGGTCATTAGCAAAGTCTACTCGCGGGTAGCCCGCCGTACACCTGGGCAGACCCGTCCGTTAACCAAGCACCTGCCACCGGGCACCTGCGCTAGCCGGCCTTTGCGCTAGCTGGCCTTGCGCTAGCTGGCCTTGCGCCGGGTGCGGCGCTGCGCGGGCTTCTCGGCGTCGGCCTCGGCGGCGTCCCCGGTGTCCTTGTCCTTGGCGGCGGCCGGCTTCTTCGCCGCGCGGGTGGAGGAAGCGGCCCGTTTCGTGCCGGTGGCGGGTTTCGGCTGGTCGGCCTGGTCGCCGCGGGCCGCGGCCAGGCTGGCCTTGAGGGCGTCGGCCAGGCTGGTCGAGGCGGCCGGAGCGGCCGGCTCGCCGGGCTGGAGGACGTCGCGGCCCTCGATCTTGGCCGTGACCAGCTCCTGCAGCGCCTCGCGGTAGCGGTCGTGGTACTCGGCCGGGTCGAAGTCGACGGTCATGGAGTCGATCAGCGACGTGGCCATCCGCAGTTCCTGGGTCCGGACCTCGACGTCCTCGTCCAGGAAGCCGAAGTCGGCGCCGCGGATCTCGTCGGGCCACAGCAGCGTCTCCAGGACGAGCACCCCGTCCCGGACCCGCAGCGTGGCCAGCGACTCCCGCTGGCGCAGCGCGACCTGGGCGATGGCGACCCGGCCGGAGCGCTCCAGGGCGTCGCGCAGCAGGGCGTAGGCGCGCACGCCGGCCGCCTCGGGCTCGACGTAGTAACTGCGGTTGAACAAGATCGGGTCCAGCTGGTCGGCCGGCGTGAAGTGCATGACCTCGATGCTCTTGCTGCTGGCCAGGGGCAGGTCGGCCAAGTCCTCGTCGGTGAGCACGATGACCTCGCCGCCGGGCAGCTCGTAGCCCTTGGCCACGTCCTCGTAGGGGACCTCGGCGCCGTCCAGGGAGCAAACCCGCCGGAACCGGATGCGGCCGCCGTCCTCGCGGTGCACCTGGCGGAAGGCAATGTCCTTCTGCTCGGTCGCGGCATAGAGTTTTACCGGGATCATGACCAGGCCGAAGGAGATGGCACCCTTCCACATGCTGCGCATGACATCTCCTTACCCCCCGGTCCGCAGCAACAGTCTTGTCCGGATTTTCCGGTTCGGCAATGACAGGCCGGCTCATCGCTGCGGGGTTACCAGTGTGCGCCACGGCAAGTTATACCGGCTAGGAGGTGCGTGATGAGCGAGGAAAGCCTGGAGGCACCGGAGGCAGATGCCGTCGAGCAGCACGAGTCGGCCGACCCCGGGGCGGCGGACGCCGACCCGGACGAGCCGGTCGCGGTGCCGCTGGAGTCGGACGAGGCGGACGCGGCCGAGCAGGCCCGCCCGGTCCCCGCGGACGACGACGATTACCGGTAGACCGGCAGCGCGGGCCACCGCCCGTAGAATCGCACGGGAGGCTGCTCTTCACCGGCAGTAACCAGACCGCTCGGAGATCTCGGAGACCACCGTGACCGTATCGCCGCAAGCCCGGCCGGCCAGCACCCGGTTGCCGCGCCCCGCGCGGCGACGGCAACTGCTGGGCGCGGCCCGTGACGTATTCGTCGCCCAGGGCTTCCACCAGGCGGCCATGGACGAGATCGCGGACCGCGCCGGGGTCAGCAAGCCGGTGCTGTACCAGCACTTCCCCGGCAAGCTCGAGCTGTACCTGGCGCTGCTGGACGAGAGCGTCGCCGAGCTGAACCGCAGCGTCCGCGACGCGCTGTCCTCGACCACCGACAACCGGGAGCGGGTCACGGCCACGTTCCGGGCCTTCTTCGACTACGTCGGCGGCGGGGGCGAGGCGTTCCGGCTGGTGTTCGAGTCCGATCTGAACAACGAGCCCGCGGTCCGCGACCGGCTGGGCCGGGCCATGCAGGACACCGCCGACCTGGTCAGCCAGTTCATCCACGAGGACGCGGGCATCGGCGAGGCCGAGGCGCACATGCTGGGCATGGCGCTGGTCGGCATGGCTCAGGTGACCGCGCGGTACTGGCTGAGCACCAACCGGGCCATCCCCCAGCACGAGGCCGAGCAGCTCATCGCCCGGCTGGCCTGGCGTGGGATCAGCGGCTGGCCGATGACAGGGCAGCCGTAGCGGTCGCGGGGATAACCTCGGGGGGCCGGTTAGCCCGCGACCGCTAGGAGAGCCGTGGAAGTCAAGATCGGGATTCAGTCGGTGCCGCGCGAGCTCACCCTGGAGACCAACGACGAGGCCGAGGACGTCGAGCGGGCGCTGCGCGCCGCCGTGACCGACGGCGGGCTGCTCGTGCTGTTCGACGACAAGGGCGGCAAGGTGATGGTGCCGGCCGACAAGATCGCCTACGTCGAGGTCGGGACCGGGCCGGGGCGCCGGGTCGGGTTCGGGAGCCTCTGAGGCTCTTCGGGACCCGCTGAGGCTCTAGGCCGCCGGGGTGACGGCGCACAGCAGGCGGCTGGCGCCGTGCTGCCAGATCGTGCCGATCTCGCCGAAGCCCGCGGCCCGCAGGCCGGCCACGTGCGTGGCCAGGGACTCGGACTGGGCGGTGTGGTGGGCCGGGAGGCGGCTGCGGTCGCCGCGGCGGGCGGCCGGGCCGGCCAGGACCGGGTCGGCCAGCACGGCGGCCCACCAGTCCGTCCAGTTCTCCGGCTGCTCCGGCGGCCCGGCCGGGTACTGCCGCTGCCGCTCGGCGTCGAGCAGGGCGTCGCCGAGCCGGGCCAGGGTCGGCGCGTCGCCGGCGTCGTCGGCCAGGTGGTCGCCGTTGACCAGCACGCCGCCGGGCCGCAGCACCGTGGCCAGCTCGGCGTACAGGGCGGCCAGCTCATCGGCCGCCAGCCAGTGCAGCGCGGTGGTGCTGACCGCGGCGTCGGCGGGCCGGTCCAGGTTCAGCGCCGCGGACCAGCCCGGCTCGCGCAGGTCCAGGTCGGCGAACCGCAGGCCCGGCCGGGCGGCCGCGGCCTGGCCCAGCGCCAGCAGCACCGGATCGGCGTCGACCGCGACCACCGTGGCGGCCGGGAGCCGGTCCAGCAGCCGGACCGCCAGTGAGCCCGGTCCGCAGCCGAGGTCCAGCACCAGCGGGTTGTCCCGGCCCGCGGCGGCGGCCACGGCGTCGATCAGCGCGGTGAACCGCTCCTCGCGGTGCGGCACGTACCCGGCCTGCTGGGCGTCCCAGCGCGCGATCCAGTCGCGGGCGGCGGCGGGGCTCAGCTCGGCGGTGCTCGTCATGGCGCTCTCCCGACATGGTCACTGGCTAACGTAGGTTAGGCAGTCACAGGCTAGACAGTAAGGACGTAACCGGTCAAGTGAATTTCACCAGTCACATGGACGTCGTGGTGACCGTCGCGGTCCACCTCGTCAACGCGCTGACGCCGGGCGAGGCGCACGGCCGCGGATTCCAGCCGCCGGGCGGCCCGGACCTGGTCGCGGCAGCGACGACCGCGCTGCGCTCGGGCGGATCGCCGGTCCGCGAGCTGACCGCGGCGGAGGCGGCGGCGTTCGGCGCGGTGGCGGCGGGCCTGCGGGAGGTGTTCGACGCCAATGCGGCCGGCGACGCCGACCGGGCGGCGCTCCGCGTCAACGAGCTGCTGCTGGAGACCGGGGCCCGGCCGTCGCTGGACCGGCACGACGGCGAGGAATGGCACCTGCACTTCCGCGGCCGGGACGACTCGATCGTGACCGGCTGGGCGGCCGGGTGCGCGACCGGGCTGGCCGTGGTGGTGGGAAGCAGCCTGCACGGGCGGCTCGGGGTGTGCTCGGCCGACCGGTGCGACCGGGTCTACGTGGACACCTCGCGGAACGGGTCGCGGCGGTTCTGCTCGACGGCGTGCCAGAACCGGGTCAAGGCGGCGGCGTTCCGGGCGGCCAGGGGGTAGGTCCCGTGGCTACGCGGAGAGGCCGAGGGCGGCCATGCGGGCGGCGTGGGCGTCGGTGAGGCGGGCGAACATGCGGCCGATGTCGCCGAGCTGATTGCGCGAGTCGTCGGCCAGCAGCCCGGCCAGCGACTCCCGCTCCGCGGCGACCCGCTGCGCCTGCCCGAACGCCTCGCCGACCAGCCGCCGCGCCCACAGGGCCAGGCGGCCGGCCACCTTGGGATCGGCCGCGATGGCGGCCCGGACGCGATCGATGACGAACTCCGCGTGCCCGGTATCGGCCAGTACCTCCAGGACCAGGGCCTGGGTCGGCGCGTCCAGCAGCGTCGCCACGGTCCGGTAGAAGTCCGCCGCGATGCCGTCGCCCACGTAGGCCTTGATCAGCCCCTCCAGCCAGTCGGCCGGCGCGGTCCGGGCGTGGAACGCATCCACCGCCGCGACAAAGGGCGCCATCACCTGCCACGGGTCGGCGTCCAGTTCCTCGATCCGCCGCCGGACCAGCTGGAAATGGCCGAACTCGGCGGCGGCCATCTCGGCCAGCGCCGCCTTGTCGGCCAGCTCGGCCGCCAGCGCGGCGTCGTCGGTGAGCCGGAAGAACGCCGTGAGCTGGGCGTAAGCGACGATGGCGAGCAGGTCGAGCACGCCATCCGGCGGCACCGTCGGACCGGGCGCTGGTTCAGTCACGTCCGCAGCGTACAAGCCCGCACCGGCCACACCCAGGCCAGCAGGGCGAACTTGCTAGAATGGGCGGACGATCCACGGCAGGAATGCGGTGACCCCCCGATCGTGTTACACAAGCTAAGGCGCGGCGAAGGCCCTGCGCGGGTATCGAGCAGCCGACGAAGCGCCGTCCACTTCTCCGTGAGCGCACGGTGCATGCCAGACCACGGCTTGGCCGTGCCATGGATAGCGTCGGCCAGGACTCAGCTCCGGCCGGCGCCGTCATGGCGGCACCGCTGCCGCACCGGAGAAGCCACATGCCCAGCCGGTGGCGAAGAGACAGGCCGACAAACGCCTGGCGGACCGCTGGCCAATAATGGAGGCGGCAGCCCTGAGCACATACACAGCAGCCATGCAGGACGAACCGGAGGCCATCGGCCCCGGTGACGCTGACCTGCAGGCTAGCCCCGAGCTCCTGACGAGCACCGACCTGGACGAGAGCGTCGAGGTGGTCGAGGTCTCGGCCGCCGACGGCGGCGCCGGGCCCGACAAGACGTTCCGTGACTTCGGCATCGACGAGCCGATCTGCGCGGCCCTGGAGGCCGAGGGCATCACCACGGCCTTCCCGATCCAGGCCCTGACGCTGCCGGTCGCGCTGTCCGGCCACGACCTGATCGGCCAGGCCCGCACGGGTACCGGCAAGACGCTGGCCTTCGGCGTGCCGATCCTGCAGCGGCTCGACGACATGCCCGGTGCCGGCCTCAAGGCCTCGCCCCGCGCGCTCGCCGTCGTGCCCACCCGCGAGCTCGCCTTCCAGGTGGCGCAGGACCTGGAGATCGCCGGCCGCCAGATGGGCGCCAAGGTGGTCGTGCTCTACGGCGGCCGCGCCTATGAGCCCCAGATCGAGGCCCTGGCCAACGTCGACATCGTCGTCGGCACGCCCGGCCGGCTGCTGGACCTGGTCCGGCAGGGCCACCTGCACCTCGGCCACGTCCAGGTGCTGGTCCTCGACGAGGCCGACAAGATGCTGGACCTGGGCTTCCTGCCGGACGTGGAGCGGATCCTCAGTCTCACCCCGGACGGCCGCCAGACCATGCTGTTCTCGGCCACGATGCCCGGCGAGATCGTCACGCTGGCCCGGCGCCACCTGAGCCGGCCCATGCACATCCGGGCCGAGCAGCACGACGAGCCCGCCCACGTGCCGACCACCGAGCAGCACGTCTACCGGGCGCACCAGATGGACAAGATCGAGGTGCTGGCCCGGGTCCTGCAGGCCGAGGGCCGCGGCCTGAGCATCGTGTTCTGCCGGACCAAGCGCTCGGCCGACCAGGTGTCCAGCGCGCTGACCACCCGCGGCTTCGCGGCCGGCGCCGTGCACGGCGACCTCGGCCAGGGCCAGCGCGAGCGGGCCATGCGGGCGTTCCGGACCGGGAAGGTCGACGTCCTGGTGGCCACCGACGTCGCCGCCCGCGGGCTGGACGTCGACGACGTCACGCACGTGATCAACTACGAGTGCCCCGAGGACGAGAAGGCCTACCTGCACCGGATCGGCCGCACCGGCCGCGCCGGGCGGGAGGGCGTGGCCGTCACCTTTGTCGACTGGGCCGACCTGGCGCGCTGGAAGATGATCAACGACACCCTGAACCTGGGGCATCCCGAGCCGCTCGAGACCTACTCGACCTCAGACCACCTGTTCGCCGAGCTGAACATCCCGGCCGGCACGAACGGGGTCCTGCCCCGGGCCAAGCGCGCGCGGGCCGGCCTGGAGGCCGAGGTCCTCGAGGACATCGGCGAGACGGGCAAGACACGTTCGCGGGGCGGCTCGTCCGGCGCCGACCACGGCCGCCCGCGCGGCGGCGGCCGGCACACCGACCGGGGCGACTCGTCCGGCCAGGAGCCGGGCCCGCGCCGGGCGCGGGTGCGCCGCCGGACCCGGTCCGGCGTCCAGGTCGGTGAGGGCGCTGTGCCTGCCGGGTCCGCTCCGGAGGCGGCCGGCGTGTCCGCGGGGGCTGCCGGGTCCGCGGGGGCTGCCGCGTCCGCGGGGGCCGCTGGGTCCGCCGGGCCTGCCGGGTCCGCTGGTTCCGCCGGTTCCGCCGGGGAGGGGCAGCGGCGCCGTCGCCGGCGGCGCTCGCCGCGCCCGGCCGGTGCTTCGCCGGCGTCCGCGGCCGACAGTGCCAGCTCGGACAGCAACAGCTAGGGAAACCCGCCGCCCGCGATCCCCCAGCTTGCCCCGCGCCGACTGCTGGCGTGGGGGCAGACTTCAGGGGATTCTGGGTAGGTACGCCTTAGGGTTTCTGCGGGATCGTCGATAGGCTGCCGCCACGTGAGCACCCCCAGGTCCGTTGAGATGCCGTACCGAGTCCGGTCGGCCAAGGTGACGACTGAGCGCGGCGACTTCGCCGCGCTGGAGGCGCAGCCCGGGCACGGTGTCTGCGAGCGCCACCCGGCCGTGCTCGTCCCCGGCTTCACGGGCAGCAAGGAAGACTTCCTGCCGGTGCTGGAGCCCCTGGCGGCGGCGGACCGCACCGTGGTCGCCATGGACCTGCGCGGGCAGTACCAGAGCCCGCATGCGGCGGACCGGGCCGGTTATGCGCCCGGCGAGCTGGCCGCCGACGTCATGGCCGTCGCGGATGCCGTGAGCCGCGACTCCGCCGCGAGCGAGACCGGCCCGCACGGCTCGGCCGGGGTGCACCTGGTCGGGCACTCGATGGGCGGCCTGATCGCCCGGGACGCCGCCCTGCTGGCCACCGGCCGGGTCCTCTCGCTGACCCTCATCGGCTCAGGTCCCGGCGCGATCGGCGGCCAGCGCGCCACCGTGCTGCGCCAGCTGCTCGACGTCCTGGACCCCCACCAGGGCCGCGAGGGCGACGACCGCGACCAGCTCAGCGCGATCGTCGCGCAGCTGTGGCGGGAGCGGCTGGAGCCGCAGGCCCGGCTGGACGGGACCGACGAGCGGATCATCGCGTTCCTGGGTGAGCGCACCCACCGGACCTGCCCGATCGGCCTCATCGCGATGGCCCGATACCTGCTGACCTGCCCGGATCGCACCGACGAGCTCGCCGCCCTGACCCGTTCGCCAGGCCCGGCGAGCGCCCCGCGGGACCCGCTGCCCGTCCTGGTCATCTACGGCGAGAACGACGACGCCTGGCCCCCCGCCGTCCAGCACCGGATGGCCCAGCGCCTGCACGCCGAGCGCTCGTGCATCCCCGGCGCCGCCCACTCCCCCGCCGTCGAGGCCCCCGACACCACCGCCCGCGCCCTGACCACCTTCTGGAACGCCGCCGAGCGCCGCCGCCCGGCCACCCACCCGGCCCGGTAGCACCCCGCGCGCTGGGCTGGCTCCCACCCCAGATAGCCGCGCGGGTATGGCCCCAGCGCCGCCGCCGCCCCGCCCGCTGCCGCCCAATCACCCCGGCACAATTACCCCACAAGTCACTCCAGCCCCAGTGGCTCGGCCTGCTGGGTGGGTTGACCATGGCCGCGAAAGTCCGGTGGCTGCAGGCGGCTTGGCCTGCGGCCCGGCTAGTCGGGGCCAGTCGGGCTAGTCGGGGTCGAGGATGGGGGCGACTTCTAGGTCCAGGCCGTCCCAGGGGCGGCGGCCGGTGGCGGCCGCGCTGCCTTCGGGGCAGTGCGAGCGGTAGTCGCACCAGCCGCAGCGGGGCCCGGGCTGGGGCGGGAAGGTCGCGTCGCTGCGGTCGCCGGCTGGGGCGCGGTAGCGGTCGTCGGCGCGGGCGCATTCCTCGGCGATGTCCTCCGCCCGGTGCAGCTGGCGGGCCAGCGACTGCGGGGTGTGCTCCCAGGCCAGCACCCGGCCGGTGGGCAGGTGGTGCAGCTCGACGCGGAGGCAGGGGCGCCGCATGACGCGCGCGGCGGCCAGCGCGTACAGCGCCAGCGGCAGTGAGGACCGGGCGTCATCGACCGTCAGCAGGTGCCGGCCCGTCTTGTAGTCCACCACGACCAGGCCGCCCGGCTCGCCGCCGCCCTCGGTCTCGTCCAGGTCGTCTTCGCCCGGGGCGGCATCGTCCGGGCCGGTACGGGCGGCAGCGGGGTTAGCGGCGTCGGGCGGGGTGCGGGCGGCGGGGACGGGGAGGCGGTCGTCGAGGCGGTCGATCCGGCCCGAGACGGCGATCAGGTCGGTGCGGGTGGCAACGGTCCGCTCGACGCCGAGCGGCTCGTTGTCGGGATCCAGGCGGGCGACGTAGGACTCGACGAGCGGCCGCCAGCGCCGCCGCTGGGCGGCCAGCTGGGCGTCGTCGGCGAAGCCGTCGGTCAGCCAGCCGCGGTCAAGCAGGTCCCCGGCCGCGGCGACGGTCCGCTGCGCGCGGGGCAGCCGCCACCAGCCCGCCAGGGCGTTGTGCACGCTGGCGCCGACGCTGTTGTGCGCCCAGGGCGGGCCCTTGGGCGGCGGCGGCCGGTCCAGGTAGGTCATCCGGTACCGGCGGGGGCAGTCCAGCCACGTCGTGAGCCGGGTCGGCGTGCACGCGTACAAGCGGCGGGGCATGCCCTCGAATCCGAGTTGCTCCATGGGAGCGCCTGCCGTCACGTCCGCTGCCGCCTCAGTCCGCGGCCAGCCCCGGGATCCCGCCCGGCCTGGCGCCGTCACTGGCGGCCAGCAACCCGGTCGCGCCGGCGGCGGCCCAGCTGTCAAAGCTCTTATCCGCGGCACCCACGGTCAGCTCCTCGCCGTGGCCGGGCAGCACCCGGGTCGTGCCCGGCAGCGTCAGCAGCCGCTCCCCGATGGAGCTGAGCTGGCGCGGGAAGTCGGGGAACTCGCCCTCGTGCGGCATGGGGCCGCCCGCGCTGAGCGCGTCGCCCGCGAACACGGCGTCCAGTTCCTCGCAATACAGGCAGATGGAGCCCGGGCTGTGGCCGGGCGCGTGCAGGACCTCCAGGTGGACGTCGGCCACCTCGAAGCTGCCGCCGTCCTCGACTTCGATCTCCGGGTCCTCATCGGGGTGCACCGCCCGCCAGGACACCCGGTCGGAGGGGTGCAGCGCGACCGGCGCCTCGTCCCGCTCCGCGACCTCCACCGCCGCGCCGACGTGAGCAGCGTGCCCGTGCGTGCAGATGACGGCCAGGATCTCCCGCTCCCCGACGGCGTCCAGGACCGCCCCGGCATCCGTGCCGGGGTCAATGACGATGACCTCGTCGTCATCGCCGATGATCCAGGCGTTGCCGCCCGCGGCGGTGACGCCCTCAATGCGCGCATCCATATGGGTACTGCCTTCCCGGACGTTCAGCCCGTGCTAGACAACAACAGCCGAAGCTAGCCCGCGGTGCGGTATTCCTAGCTCTGCGCAACGATAGTGCGGACCGCTGCCACGACGGGCTGAACCGCGATGGGCGGTAGGAGCAGCCCGGCGATCCGGCTCCGTACCGCGATGCCGCGGCCAGGCTGAGCCCGCCGCGGCCCGGCCAGGACTGCGGCAGCCGTCAGGCGGCCGGCGCCACGATCGGCGTGGCGCCGGTCGCCTGCTCGATGAGCCGCCGGTAGCTGCCGGGCGGCGCGGTCTCGGTCCCGAGCCGGAAGCCGGTCAGCTCGCCGTGGTCGTCGCTGCCGCCCGAGGGCACCAGGTTCAGGGCCGCGGCCAGCGCGCGAAGCTGCTCGCGGGCCGCCTCGTCGTGCTGCGGGTGGTTGATCTCCAGCCCGGTCAGCCCGGCCGCCGCCAGCTCGGCGATCACCTCGTCGGGAATCTGCCAGCCGCGGCCGTACCCGCGCGCGTGGGCCAGCACGGTGACGCCGCCGGCGGCCCGGACCAGGGTCACCGCCCGGACCGGGTCCAGCGCGTACCGGGCCACGTACGCCGGGCCGCCGGGGCCGATCCACTCCGGGCTGAACGCGTCGGCCGGGGTGGCCACCACCCCGGCCGCGGCCAGCGCCCGGGCGATATGCGGCCGGCCGACCACGCCGCCGTCGGCGATGTCAGCGACCTGGTCCCAGGTCACCGGGATGCCCCGGCTGGCCAGCCGCCGGACCATCTCGCGGGCCCGGGACAGCCGGCTGTCCCGGATCTTCGCGGTCTCCGCGGCCAGCTCCGGGTAGGCCGGGTCGAACAGGTAGCTGAGCACGTGCACGCTGTGCCCCTGGAGCCGGCACGACAGCTCCATGCCGGGCAGCAGGGTGAGCCCGGCCGGCAGGACCGCGGCGGCCTGCGCGTGCCCGGCGACAGTGTCGTGATCAGTCAGGGCGATGACGTCCAGCCCGGCCGCCGTGGCCCGCGCGATCACGTCGGCCGGCGGGGTCGTGCCGTCGGAGACGTTGCTGTGGCTGTGCAGGTCGGCCCGCAGGGCCGTAGTGCTCACGGGTGATACCACCCGCCGAACACTAGCGGGGAAGCTGCGGGGAGGGCGCGCCGAACGGGAGGTCCAGTTCCTGGCCCGGATCGCGCAGATCCCTGAGCCGCAACGGCGTGTCGAGCACTGTCCCGGCCGTGCGCGGCCACAGGATCAGCCACAGCCAGGTGCCCATGACCTCGCCCGCGAACGCCGCCCGGCCCGGAACCTCGACCCGCCACAGGGGCAGCTCGTGGCCGCCGAGGCGCACCGCGGCGGCGGGCGGCCCGGCGGTCAGGCGCACACCGGGGTCGAGCCCGTCCAGCCCGGCGAACCGGCAGCCCAGCCCCACCCGGGGGTCCTCCGAGACGACCAGCAGCTCGGCCACCCCGCCCGCCGGGCTGGGGCCGGACAGGGCCACGGCGCAGCCCTTCGTGCCCGAGCACTCGTCACCGGCCCCCGCGAACCCGGTGACCAGCCACCCGTCGGGCAACGGCCACGGCAGCCAGACCGGGACGGCGGCGCCGCGCAGCAGCCCGCTCAGCCCGGCCCGGGACGGGCTGAGCGTGGGCCACAGCGGGCTCACCTCGCCGTGCTCGGGACAGTGCCAGCCGCTGGCCAGGATCGACGGGCCTCGCAGCCGGGCATCGCAGCGCGGACATGCTGGCCCGTCTTTCGCTCTCACCCGCCGCCCCCCGTTGGCCACGCCACACCGATTACCTGCTCGGCCGGCGCGTGGGGTAAACGACATACATGACTGAGCACGATGGGGCCGGGCCGCGCCGGGTGCCGTGCGTGGGGGCGATCATCCGGGACGAGGCGGAGCGGCTGCTGCTGATCCAGCGCCGCAACGAACCCGGCGCCGGGCTCTGGTCGCTGCCCGGCGGCCGGATCGAGGCCGGCGAGACCGACCAGCGGGCCGTGGTCCGGGAGGTGGCCGAGGAAACCGGCCTGGTCGTGTCCTGCGGCCGCCTCGTCGGCGGCGTCGAGCGGCCGGGGCCGCCGGGCTCGGTGTTCGAGATCCGCGACTACGCGGCGCTGGTCACGGGCGGCAAGCTGACGCCCGGCGACGATGCCGCCGACGCCCGCTGGGTCACGCCGGCCCAGGCGGGCGCGCTCGACGCGGCCGGTCAGCTCACCGGCGGCCTGATCGCCGCGCTGCGGTCATGGGGCGTTCTGTAGGGGCCGGGCGGCCCGACCGCGACGGGCGGCTAGCCCGCCCGCCGCCTGACCCGGTCGAGCAGCACCGCGCCGTCCGGGCCCGCGAACCAGCGGGCGTGGCCCAGGAGGTAGGCATCGTAGGCCAGGTCCGCGTTGGCCGCAGACGCCACGATCCCGGCGAAGTAGTCGACCTCGGTCAGCGCGTACTCGACGTGCACGACGGGCAGCACGGCGGCCAGGGCGGCGGCCTCCGGGGCGGTGAGCGGCCGGATGCTCTCGTAGCCGTCCAGGAGGGCGTCGACGGCGTCCAGGTCGGCGCGGGCGTGCCCGGTCTCGTCGAGGTCGAGCCAGGCCACGGTGGCGCGCTCGACCGCCATGGCCAGGTCGTGCACGGCCAGCGTGCGGTTGGCCAGGCTCAGGTCCAGCACGCCGGCCACCACCGCGCCGGGCCCGGCGCTGGTCCAGGTCAGGTTGGACGGGTGCCAGTCACCGTGCCCCCACTGCCGCGGCAGCGCGGCCAGCAGCGGCGCGGCCTGCTCGATCGGCGCCCGCAGGTATCGCTCCACGTCGGCGCGCCAGTCCCGGGTGCTCAGGTACCGGGCCAGCCCGGGCAGCCCGGCCGCGAACCGGGTCACCGCGCCGGCGGGGTCGGCTGGGTCGGCGGCGACGACGGCACACGAGGTCAGCAGGGGGGCGGGCGGCCGCTCGGGCAGGGGGAAGGCGGCCGCAGCGTCGTGCAGCCGGGCCAGCGCGGCGCCCGCGGCCCGGGCGTGACCCGGGCTGGTGAACGGCGACCAGGACACCGCATCCCGGTAAAGGTCGACGCCGTCGGCCACCTCGTGGACCTCGTACCGGAACTCGCCGTGCTCGGCCACGGTCGCGCCGTCGGCGTCCCGCAGGACCGGCGGCACCGGCACCCCGCGCAGCCGCAGGTAGGTGGCCAGGGCGTGTTCCGTGACGAGCTGCGCGGTGGAGCGGACGGCCGCGTGGTGGCGCTTGACGAAGACGCACCGGCCCGGCGCCCGGTCGCACCGGACCAGCCCGGCAGCCGACATCGGCCGCGGGCTGTGCCAGCTGACGACGGGCCGGCCGCCAGAGCTGCCGTCGTCGCAGGCCGGGTAGGCGGCCAGGACGACGCCGACCTCGTCGTCGGTCAGCGGCGGCCAGTCCGGGGCGGCGAGATCCTTGCCCATGCCGTGGACCAGCCCGCTGCTCATGCGCCGGCCGACCGGCGGCGGGCGGTGAGCCGGGCCAGGCCACCGCCGGCCAGGGTGGCCAGCGCGGCCACGGCGAAGGACAGAATCGAGGCCGACATCCAGCTGGCCGGGGTGAAGCCGATGAACGACCCGACGTGCGCCCAGGCCGTGGCCCACCAGGAGATGTAGCCGGGGTTGATGAGCTGGTAGGTGACGAACCCGGCGGCCCAGGCGGCCAGCATGAGCCAGCGGACCCGGCCGTGGCCGGACAGGTCCCAGCGGCCCCGGGACACGACGAAGAAGTCGATCACCAATACCGCGAACAGCGGCACGAAGACCGAGCCCAGCAGCAGCAGGAAGTTCTCGTAGTCGGCAATGTTCAGGGCCAGCGCACCCGCCGTGGCCACCGCGGTGATGACCACGGCCAGGATGCGCCGGTCCCACAGGGGGCGCAGGTTCTGGGCGGAGACGGCAGTGGAGTACACGTCGGCGAACGACTGGTCGAGCTCGCGGACGGCGAGGATGGCAAAGCCGATGCTGCCCAGGGGCAGCGCAATGAACGCGCCGTAGATGCGGCTGGGATCGCGGGCCACCGTGACCAGGGCCAGGAGGCCGATGACGTAACACAGGATCTGGGTCACGCTGTAGCCGATCAGCGGGCCGGCGACCGCCGCGCGCTCAGTGCGCGAGTGACGGGTGTAGTCCGCGGCCAGCGGGGCGAACGAGATGCCGACGGCCACCACCGTGTCGGTGGCGATCCAGAAGCCCGACCAGGTGCCATGGGCCGGAGCCTGGACCGGGTGGGTCAGCAGCTGGGCCAGCAGGTAGGCCAGCACGACCATGACCGCCGTCGTGACGTACCGGCGCAGCACCCGGATGGCCCCGAGGGGGCGGATGGTCAGCAGCAAGGTGGCCGCCCCGGCGATCAGGACATAGCCCCACCGGGGCAGCGCCGGCGCGACGACGTGGGCGGCCGTGGCGATCGTGACCAGCTCGAAGGTAGCCCAGCCCAGGAGCTGCCCGATGTTCAGCACCGTCGGCAGGTAGGACCCCCCGCGCCCGAGCAGGCCGCGCAGCAGGACCATGGCCGGCGCGCCGGTGCGCGCCCCGGGCAGGCCGGCGAACGCGACCGCCAGCGCGCCGAGCAGCGTGCCGACCGCCACGGCGGTCAGGCTGGCGGCCAGGGACAGCTCCGGGGTGCCGGCGCCGAGCGGCTGGAGCACGAAGATGGCCCCGGTGAAGCCGAGCAGGCTGACCCCGAGGTTGCCCCACAGGCCCAGCTGGTCCAGCAGCCCGAGCGCCTGCGGCACGGGCTCCGCGAGGGTCGTCCCGACCTCGGACCGGCGGTCGCCGGGCACCGTGCGGAACTCGGCCGGGAGGCCGCCCGGCTCGGCCGGGGCCGAGGAGGAGAGCTTGGCGGTCACGACTGCCTCCCTACGCCGGCATTACCCGGTCAGGTTCAGACGGTCGGTGGCGCGAGGCCCGCGGGCCAGCCACCCTCTCAGCCCGGTATGCCCGAGCTCCCGTGTCGATTTCTCCTGATACTACGCGCGCCCATCCCCCGGGCCCAGCACCGCCTCAGTCAGCGGGCGGGTGGAACTCCCGGGTCGGCCGCAGGCCGGCGGCGCGGCCGCGGGCAGCGGCCACCAGGGCCAGCTTCCGGGAGGCCTCGTCGATCATGTCGCCGTCGAGCATGGCCGCGCCCTGGCCGCGGGTCGTGTGGTACTCGTAGGCGGCCAGAATGAGCTCGGCCCGGTCGTAGTCGTCCTGGGCCGGGGAGAACTCGGCGTTGACGATGTCGACCTGGCCCGGGTGCAGCACCCACTTCCCGTCGAAGCCCAGGGCCGCGACGCTCGCCGCGCTGGCCCGCAGCCCGTCGGCGTCGTGGATGGCGGCATGCGGCCCGTCCACCGCCTGCAGGCCGAACGCGCGGGCGGCGACCAGGATGCGCAGGTGGGCGTAGTGGAAGGCATCGCCGCCCCGGTACCCGGCCGGCTGCTGGCCGATCTCCAGGGACCGCATCCCCAGGCTGGCCATGAAGTCGGCCGGGCCGAAGACCAGTGCCTCCAGCCGCGGCGAGGCGGCGGCGATGGCGTCCACCCGGGCCAGGCCGCGCGCGTCCTCGATCTGGGCCTCGATGCCGATCCGGCCGGCCTCGAGGCCCATGGCCGCCTCGACCTGGCTGAGCAGCAGGTCCAGCCACTGGACGTCGCCCGGGCCGGTGACCTTGGGCAGGACAATGACGTCGAGGGCGTCCCCGGCCTGCTCCACGACGTCGATCACGTCCCGGTAGGCCCAGGCGGTGGTGACATCGTTCATCCGGATAGCGCGGATCTTGCTGCCCCAGTCGCCGTCGCGCAGGGCACCGGCCACGGCCGGCCGCGCGGCGGCCTTCTGGGCCGGGGCGACGGCGTCCTCGAGGTCGAGGAAGACCTCGTCCACGGGCTGCTGCTGGGCCTTGGCCAGGAAGCGGGGGCTGCTGCCGGGGACGGCCAGGACGGTCCGGCGGGATCTCGCGGTGCGTGCGCTCACGCCGGGAGCCTACGCCGATGGGCTGCGGCGCTGGCCAGGTGCTCCGGCGCGGGCCGTAGCATAAGGGCATGTCCTCTCCATCTACAGCGACGCTGCCCACGGCCGAGCAAGTGGCCCAGGCACTCGCGGGCGTCAACGATCCCGAGATTCACCGTCCGATCACCGAGCTCGGGATGGTCAAAGAGATCCACATCGAGGCGGACGGGACGGTCCGCGTCGGCGTCTACCTGACGGTGGCCGGGTGCCCGCTGCGGGACACCATCAACCGGGACGTCACCGCCGCCGTCAGCGCGGTGCCGGGGGTCCGCCAGGTCAAGGTCGAGCTGGACGTGATGAGCGAGGAGCAGCGCCGCGAGCTGCAGGGCCGGCTGCGGGGCAGCAGCGGCCAGGGCAAGGCCGAGAAGGAGATCCCGTTCGCCAAGCCCGGCTCGCTGACCAAGGTCTACGCGATCGCCAGCGGCAAGGGCGGGGTCGGCAAGTCATCGGTCACGGTCAACCTGGCCGTGGCGCTGGCCGGGATGGGCCTGAAGGTCGGGCTGCTCGACGCCGACATCTACGGGCACTCGGTGCCGCGGATGCTCGGGATCACCGCCCGGCCGACCCAGGTCGAGCAGATGATCATGCCGCCGTCGGCGCACGGGGTCTCGGCCATCTCCAGCGGGATGCTGAAGAAGGGCAACGAGCCGCTGCCGCTGCGCGGCCCGATCCTGCACCGGCTGCTCACCCAGTTCCTGGCCGACGTGTACTGGGGCGACCTGGACGTCCTGCTGATGGACCTGCCGCCCGGCACCGGCGACGTGGCGATCTCGGCCGCGCACCTGGTGCCCGGCTCGGAGCTGATCGTGGTCACCACCCCGCAGCTGGCCGCGTCGGAGGTCGCGGAGCGGGCCGGGGCGCTGGCCTCCCAGCTGCACCAGCGGGTGGTCGGCGTGATCGAGAACATGTCGTACCTGCCCTGCCCGCACTGCGGCGAGCGGGTCGAGGTGTTCGGCACGGGCGGCGGCCAGGCGGTGGCGGACACGCTGACCCGGCTGTCGGGCGCGCCGGTGCCGCTGCTGGGCGAGATCCCGATCGACACGCGGCTGCGCGAGGCGGGCGACAGCGGCGACCCGGTCGTGCTCGCGGCGCCGGACTCGCCGGCCGCGCAGCAGCTCAGGAAGGTGGCCGAGCAGCTGGCCGGGCGGTCCCGCAGCCTGGTCGGGCGCCAGCTCGGCCTGTCCCCCGTCTAGCCGCAGGGCTCAGGTGGCCTCGTCGTCGTAGGGCGGGTGCTCGCCGGGCAGCAGGGCCGGCTCGGCGGTGACCGTGGCCGCGATGCCCGCGGTCCCGCCGGCCACGGCGGTCTCGGCGCCGCTCGCGCCGAAGCCGCTGACCTCGTCGAGCAGGTGCTTGCGGACGAAGTGCTTCGGGTTGAGGTCGGCGACGTCGAAGTCCTGGAGCTCGTCCGGCAGGTGCTGCTGCAGGTCGGCCCGCGCGTTCTCGGCCAGCCGGCGGACGTCGCGCAGCGCGCGGCCCGCCTGGGCGGCCATTCTCGGGAGCTGGTCCGGGCCGAAGACCACGAGCGCGATGACGGCCAGCACGGCGATCTTGACGAACGACAAGTCAAACAACGAGCGCTCCAGCGGGGCATGGGACCGGCAATAATGGCGGTCCGCTGCCTCCAGGGTAGACGCCCGCCGCAGAGCCCGTAACCCCGGCGCGCTGCGCCCGCCGCCGCCGGGGCGGCGGATACCCCCTAGGACCCCGCCGAGCCCAGCCGCACGACGGCCTGGCGGCTCCGGCCGCGGGACAGGTAGGTCACCGGCACGCGCGCGCCGGGGGGCTGGGCCCGGACCGCGTCCAGCAGGGCCTGGCCGCTGCCCACCGGCTGGCCGGCGAAGCTGACGATGACGTCCCCGGCGCGCAGCCCGGCCCGGGCCGCCGGGCCGCCCGGCGTCACGGGCAGGCCGCGCCGCGCCGTCCCGGAGCCGGCGGGCTCGGTCGCGATCTGCGCGCCGGCCCCGGCGTACTTGAGGTTCAGCACGGCGCCGAGCACCGCGTGGGCAGCATGACCGGTCCGGACGATCTCGGTCGCGACCCGCGCGACCTCGTTGACGGGGATGGCGAAGCCCAGGCCGATGCTGCCGCCCTGGCCGGTGATCATGCTGCCGCCGAGCGTGTCGAAGGCGGCATTCACGCCGATGACCTCGCCCTGCCGGTTGACCAGGGGACCGCCCGAATTGCCGGGGTTGATCGGCGCGTCCGTCTGGATGGCGTCCAGGAACACCTGCGGGGCGGCCGGGCCGTTCCCCGCGCCCGGCTGCACGGGCCGGTCCAGCGCGCTGACGATGCCGCTGGTCACGGTCCCGGCCAGGCCGAGCGGCGATCCGAAGGCGACCACCGGGTCGCCGACGGCCAGGCCGGCCGAGTTGCCCAGCGGCAGGGCGGGCAGGCGGACGGCGGCGGACGGCTTGATCACGGCGATGTCGGAGTAGGTGTCGCGGCCGACGAGCCGGGCCGGCAGGGTCCGGCCGTCGGACAGGACGATCTGGAGCCGGGTGCTGCGCGCGGTGCCGTCCAGCGTGACGACGTGGTTGTCGGTGACGATGTAGCCGCCGCGGATGACGAAGCCCGACCCCGTGCCCTGGGCGCCGTCGACCCGGATCATGACGACCGACGGCAGCACCCGCGCCGCGATGCCGGCCACCGAGCCGGCCGAGCGCGCCGGCACGGCGCGCGGGGGCGGCCCGAGGCTGTAGCCGGGGCTGGTCGTCCCGCCGGCCGCGCGGGTGGCGACGTACCCGCCGACCACGCCGCCGATCAGGGCGGACGCCAGGGCAATGGCGGCCACGGCCGCCGTCAGCCGCCGGCTGACCCCGCCCGGGCCGGGCATCCCCCAGGGGCCGGGCCGGGCGGGACGGCCGGGGTCGCCGGGGCCGGGCCGGGCGGGACGGCCGGGGTCGCCGGGGCCGGCTCCGCCGCGGCGGAACGGGTCGGGCGGGAGCGAATAGTCCGGCTCGGGCTCGGGCTCGGGGCCGGCCGGCCCGCCGGGGGAGGGAGCCGCGGAGTCGCCCGTACCGGGCAAATCCGGCGCCGGCGGGGGCGGCTGCCCCGCGCTCGACTGCCCAGGCCCCTCCGACATCATGTGCCTCCTCAAGACACAAGGCATGCCTCGTGAGCAGCCCGTTTTCCTGTGCCGTACCCGCCGTTGGCTACATTCCTCCCCCCGGCCGGGCGGGAGTAGGCATGATCAGCCCAGCGGGTTGGCCCAGGACAGTAGCCGCCGGAAGCCGCGGGCCATCCGGGACCAGAAGCCCGGCGGGCGGGGGGCCGGCAGCCCGGCGACCGCCCGGGCCGCTGTGCCGGCGGGCGCATCGGAGACGACCGTGACGACGTAGCCCCCGGCGGACCAGGCCACGCTCTGGTCGCCGGGATCGGTCACGTAGGCCTCGCGGCCGCCCTCCGTCACCGGCCGCCAGCCCGGCATCCGGGCGGGCAGCTGCCCGCGCTGGACAAAGACTGACACCACGGACAGCCCGTCGGAGTAGGACAGCTCGACCACCCGGCCGGACGAGGTCGCCGTCTGGGTGGCCGCGAACAGTGACAGACCGCCCGCCAGCGCCCGCGGCAGCGGCCACCCGGCCGCCCGGAGCGCGGCGCGGCGGGCCGCGGTCAGCCGGCCGGCCCACGGGCGGGCGGCCGCAGACGGCATCGCACCCGCCGGGGCGGGGCCGAGGCGTAGCTGCGCGAAGGCCACCTCGGCGGCGACCCGGGCGCGGTGGTCGTACAGCTCGCGCCGCAGCGGCAGCCCGGTGGCGCGGTCGAGCCAGTACCGGGCGGCCACGCCGCCGGCCGGGCGGCGCACCTCGATGACCAGGGCGGCCCGCCCGTCGGCCTGGCCCGGCCCGGCGTAGGCCAGCACGTAGTGCTGGCGCATCAAGGTCAGCAGCGGGGCGGTGACGGTGAGGACATCGGCCTGGTCGGGGAGCGCGGTGCCGGCCGGCGACGTCGCGGCCGGCCGGTCAGCGGCCGGGGCGCCGGCGGCGTACTGGGCCAGGACGGCCTGGCCGGGCTGATGCCAGACCTCGACGTCGGCGGGCGCCCGGCCGGGCGCGTCGGGCCAGGAATCGACCTGGATCCCGTGGAAGGCGAGTGCCCCGCACGCGGCCGCCGCCGCCTCCATCAGCCGCAGCCCGGCCGCGCCGGCCGGCGTCGCGGGATTGGCGGGCGTCCCGGCCCGGTCGGCGCTGCCGGGAACGGCCGTGGTCCCGCCGGGCGAGTCGATCAGCACGATCAGCACAGCGCAGGCGCCCAGCAGGCCGATGACCACGACCAGGCTGGTCATGCGGCGCCGGGCGGGGCTCGGCCGGGGGCTCACGGAACGATCGGGATTCTCCGGTTCAGGCCCGGACTGGCCGGGCGGTCCGGGCGAGCCGGGCTGGCCGGGGCCGCGCCGCCCACCAGGTCGTGCTGCAGGACGAAGACGTCCACCGCCGGGGTGACGTGCGGCTCGGGCTCAGGGGCCCGCGGGCTGCCGCCGGCCATGAAGGCGGCCGTCCCGAGGCCGGCCAGGAAAACGGAGACGGCGCCGCCCAGCACGTACCAGGCGGGCCGGGCCTCGGGCCAGCCCAGGCGGCCGCCGAGGCGGGCCGCGGACGCGTTCGACCACGAGGCGAAGCCCATCCCGGCCCGGGCGTCGAGGCTCGCGGCCAGCCCGGCCAGCTCGATCAGCCGGCCGGTCAGGGCCGAGTCGGTCTCGGTCTCACCGCCGAGCGCGTTCATCCGCCGCTTCAGGGTGCGCAGGGCGACCGCCTCGGCCCGGCACGGCTCGCACTTGGCCAGGTGGACCAGGACCCGGTCGCGGTCCTCGCTGTCCAGCTCACCGTCGATCAGCGCCGACAGGCGCTGGCCCAGGTGGGTCATGGCTGCCCTCCCTGCGGCAGCGGCAGGTCGGCGCCGACCCGGGCCAGCGCGGCCGGCGCCGGGGTCAGGTGCCGCGGCCGCCGGTGCTCCAGGGCCTCGCGCAGCTGGGCCCGGCCGCGGTGAATCCGGCTCCGTACGGTGCCGAGCTTAATGCCCAGAGTGTCGGCAATCTCCTCATAGGACAGGCCCTCGATGTCACACAGAATGACTGCGGCGCGGTACTCCGGCGGCAGCGCCTTCAGCGCCGCCTGGACGTCGCCGTCCAGGTGCCGGTCGTCGAACACCTGGGCCGGGGTGGGCTCGGCCCCGCTGAGCCGGGCGGTCGTCTCCTCGCCCAGGCCCTCGAACCGGATCCGCTGACGGCGGCGGGCCATGTCCAGGAACAAGTTGGTGGTGATGCGGTGCAGCCAGCCCTCGAAGGTGCCCGGCGAGTACGTAGCCAGGGACCGGAACACCCGCACGAAGACCTCCTGCGTCAGGTCCTCGGCATCGTGGGTGTTGCCGGTGAGCCGGTAAGCCAGCCGGTAGACCCGCGCGGAGTGGTCACGAACCACGTCCTCCCAGGTAGGAGGCGTCCACTCGGCGACATCGAGGCTGGCGGCCTCCGGCGATCCGGCTTGGTCCACGGTTTCCCCTTTCACCCGCTCCCTAGCCTCCAACGCCGCTCGCACGCGCATCCTTCCGTCTGGGCGCCAGCGATCTTCCGGGCATCGTCTCCCCCGGCCGCCTGGCAATTCCCCAACGCCCCAGGTTACCCGGCTAGTTCCCGGCGGCTCCGGGCTGGCGCTAGGCTGCCGCAACAGGGAGTCCGGGAATTCCGCACCGGTCACGGGCCAAGGAGGCAGTCATCTCGACCGCAGACGTCACTCCGGCGCAGGTGGACCAGTTCCTGCCGGAGGACGATGCCCTGATCGCGACCCGGCGCAACGCGGCCGAGGTCGGCGGCGCGGCCCCGGTGGCCACGGTCACGGGCGGCGCGCTGCGCTTCATCGCGGCGGCGACCGGCGCGCGGTCGGTCGTCGAGATCGGCACCGGCTGCGGGACCTCGGGCATCTGGCTGCTCCGCGGCATGCGGCCGGGCGCCGTGCTGACCAGCGTCGACGTCGAGCCCGAGCATCAGCGGCTGGCCCGGGCCGCCTTCCTGGCGGCCGGCTTCCCGGCCAGCCGGTACCGCCTGATCGGCGGCCTGGCCCTGGAGGTCCTGCCCCGGCTCGCCGACGGCGCCTACGACCTGGTGTTCTGCGACGCCGACCCGCAGGAGGGCCCGGACTACCTGGCCGCCGCCCTGCGGCTGCTGCGGCCCGGCGGGATCGTGGCCTTCGACGACGCCCTCGGCTCCGAGCACGGCCCCGACGACAGCGCCGTCACCAGCGAGCTGCGCGAACTGGTCCGGTCCGATGACCGCCTGGTCCCGCTGCTGCTGCCGATCGGCAACGGCCTGCTCACGGCGGTCAAGCGGGAGGACTAGGGCTCAGCTGGCCAGCAGGTCCAGCAGCAGCCGGACGCCGAACCCGGTGGCGCCCTTGGCCAGCTCGCCGGAGTTCTCCGCTGACCGCCCGGTCCCAGCGATGTCCAGGTGCGCCCACGGCTGGCCGCCCGCGAACTCGCGCAGGAACAGCGCGGCCGTGATCGAGCCGGGTGACCCGTCCCGCGCGACGTGGCAGATGTCGGCCACGTCGGAGGCCAGCGCGGTTGCGTAACCGTCGGCCAGCGGCATCCGCCAGACCCGGTCGCCGCTGGCCTCCCCGGCCGCGGTCAGCGCGGTGGCCAGGGCATCGTCGGTGGCGTACAGGGCGGCGTGCGTGGTGCCGAGGGCGATGCGAGCGGCACCGGTCAGCGTGGCGATGTCGATCATGGCGTCGGGCTCCAGCGCCGCCACCGCGTAGGCCATGGCGTCGGCCAGCACCAGCCGGCCCTCGGCGTCGGTGTTGAGCACCTCCACCGTCGTGCCGCCGTACTGGGTCAGCACGTCGCCGGGCCGGTAGGCCGACCCGGACGGCATGTTCTCGGCCGCGGCGACCAGCCCGGTGACCCGGCGCCGGACGCCCAGCCGGGCCAGCGCGGACAGCACCGCGATGACCGCCGCGCCGCCCGCCATGTCGGTCTTCATCGCCATCATGCCGTCGTTCGGCTTGAGCGACAGCCCGCCGCTGTCGAAGGTGATGCCCTTGCCGACCAGGACGGTGTGACCCTGCGCCCCGTCCGGGTGATAGCTCAGCTCGATCAGCCGGGGCGGCCGCGCCGAGCCGGAGCCCACGGCCAGGATGCCGCCGAAGCCCGCCCGGGTCAGCTCGTCGGTCGACCAGATCCGGCCCGTGACGCCCTGGGCGGCGGTGGCCTCCAGGGCGCGGTCGGCCAGCCACTGGGGGCTCTTGACCGCCGACGGCTGGTTGGCCAGGTCCCGCGCCAGCCCGACGGCGGCGGCGGTGACGCTGGCCCGGTGCAGCGCCGCGGACCAGTCGCCGCCGATGCCCACGAGGAGCTGGGCCAGCCCCGGCGGGCCGGGCTCGGCCGGCTGTCCCGATTTCAGGTCGAAACGGTAGCTGCCCAGCGCGACGCCCTCGGCGAAGGCCCGGACGTCGTCCTCGTCGCCGTCGGCCACGATGCTGGTGACGGCCGTCGCGCCGTCGGCGATCCGCCGGCCCAGCTCCGCGCCGGCCCGCCGCAGCGACCGGGGCGACCGGTCCCCGACGCCGATCAGCAGCACGCTGACCGGATGGCCGGCCACGGTGGCCGGGATCAGCGCGGTCTCGCCCGCGCGCCCGGTCAGCTGGCAGGCCGCGACGACGTCGGCCGCGCTCGCGGCCACCAGCCCGTCCAGCTCCGGCTCAGTGACCGGATAGACCTCGCCGGGCGCCACGGCCAGGGCCAGGAAGTCCGGCCGGCTGTCGGCGGCCGGGTCGCCGCCCAGCGACTCCAGGTAGGCACCGAGCAGCCGCGGGCTGGCCCCCGGCAGCGCGATGACGTCAGCGTGGATCGGCAAGTCAGCCGACAGCGGACTTCAGCGCGTCGCTGAGGGCACTGGCCTCGTCTGGCGTCAGCTCGACCACCAGCCGGCCGCCGCCTTCGAGCGGAACGCGCATTACGATGCCGCGGCCCTCCTTGGTGACCTCTAGCGGACCGTCACCTGTCCGCGGCTTCATCGCCGCCATGCTGCTCCCCTTTCCCTGCTACTTCGGGGCCACACGGCACCCCTCGCTGAGGCACAGCACACCCCAGTGGGGGTGCCGGACGGGACCGGCCAGCCACAAGCATCTCGATCAGTACCTCTATTATCCTTCAGTTGCCGCGGTGAGTGGTAACTAAGGAGCTGATGATGCCGAACAGCGTGCTGCGCGAGCAGGCCGGGGCGGTGGCGACCATCACGATCAACCGGCCCGCCGCGCGTAATGCCCTGACCACCGAAACGAAGGTGGCCCTGCTGAGCGCGCTCCGGGACTGCAGTGACGATCCCGGAATCCGGGCCGTGATCCTGACCGGGGCCGGCGAGGCGTTCTGCGCGGGCCAGGACCTGCGCGAGCACGCCGACCAGCTTGAGGCGGGCGCGGGCCCGGTGCAGACGGTGCGCGATCACTACAACCCGATGGTGATGACCATCACCGGCATGGCCAAGCCCGTCATCGCCGCGCTGCCCGGCGTGGCCGCGGGCGCCGGCGCCGCACTGGCCTTCGCCTGCGACTTCCGGATCGCGGCCCGGCGCACGCGGTTCGCGATGGCCTTCGCCCCGATCGGGCTCACCGCCGACTCGGGCGCCTCGTGGACGCTCCAGCGGCTGGTCGGGACGGCGCGGGCGGCCGAGCTGCTGATGCTGGCCGAGCCGGTCAGCTCGGACCGCGCCCTCGAGCTCGGCCTGGTCACCTCGGTCGTGGCCGACGAGGAGCTGCCGGCCGCCGCGGCCGCGTTCGCGGCCCGGCTGGCCGCGGGCCCGACGCTGGCCTACGCCGCGATCAAGGAGAGCCTGCTCTACGCCGCCGGGCACGGGCTGCACGAGGCACTGGCCAAGGAGGCCGATCTCCAGGAGCAGCTCGGCGCCTCGGCGGATCACCGCGCGGCCACGCAAGCGTTCCTGCGAAAGGAAGTTCCGGTCTACGAGGGCCGCTGAGGCGCGCTGATCCGGTCCTGTCGCTAGACGACGGGCCTAGACGACGACGGCCGGGTCGGCGAGCACGGCCTCCTCGTGGGCGCAGACGATCTGCTCGGCCACGTCGACCAGGTCGTACACGTGCATCTGCTGATAGGCGCCCTCGTGCGCGCGCCAGGACAGCGTCGTGCCGTACCGCCACACCGTCAGGTGGCGGCTGACGGACAGCACCGAGATGTGGCCGCCCGGCTCGTCGGCGCGAACCAGCCGGGTGCCCAGACCGCGGTCGGTGAGCATGATCTCCAGCTCGTCCACCGCCTGCTCGGCGCTCAGCTCCCGGCGGCCGTAGCGCGCGGTCTCGGCCGCGGGCGGCACGCGGAGCGCGAACCAGACGGCCTTGCCCGCCACCTTCCAGGCGCCCAGGCGGCCGCGGCTCGGGTGGCCGCCCCACTGGCCGGCGGACAGGGCCGCGACGACCTGCAGCCCGCGCCCGCCCACCTGTTCCAGCGGGGCCTTGCCGGGCTGCTCCAGGGCATCCACGGACCAGCCGGGCTCGGAGTCAAAGATCTTGCAGACGACCTCGGTGCGGGCGCCGCGGCCGCGCAGGTAGAGCCAGAACTCGGGGATGCCGCTGACGGCGCGCTGCTTGTTGCCGCTGTACTCCACGTTGCCCTGGGCGTGCAGCGTGTTCGCGGCCAGCTCGCTGGCCATGGTGATGCCGTCGTGGACCAGGTCGCCGGGCAGGCCGAGGCCGGCGACGGCCTCGCGGAAGAAGCTCCGGGCGGCCGAGGAGCAGGTCCGGTCCAGCGGCAGCGGCCGGGTGAAGCAGCCGCCGACCCGGACCGGCGCGTCCTGCAGGAGGGGCCGGGTGTCGGGGGTGATGTCGAAGGCCTCGGCCACCGGTGCCGCCAGCATCCCAGAGTCGGCCGCGGACGGGACGGGTCCGCCGCGACCACCCAGGCCGCTACCGGCAGGCGACGGGAGCATGCTCCTCCGACTTCCCGAGTAAAGCATCTGTGAAGCACAGATTATGAGTCAGGTTCGAAGTGACGCAATGGGATCGGGGGAAACTCGCGGAAAATTAACGCTCAATGGTGCGCCGATTGGCGCGCCAGCGGGATCCCTGACTTCAGGGTAAGCCAACCGTAGCCGTCAGGCCACGGCCAACCTCCGGTCACCCGTAGCCAGGACGGCTGCCGCGCCGGTACAGTCGCCTACGCGGTGGGGCCGGCTGGTGTCCGAGCGCGACCGCATGCCTTTGAGACAGGCGCCGTGCAAGAAGAATCCCCCGGGGGACAGCCCGGGGGATTCTTTGCAGCGTATCGCGTTATGGCGATTACACTCTGTTATTGATTTGGCTGGTCATCCGGCCGTTCGCGGGCTAACGGCCCGCGAAGTCGAACCGGCCGCTCCGCGCATCGGCCAGGAACGCGGCGAACGCCTCCCGGCCGACCACGTGAGCGCCGCCCTCGGGACGCTTGCTGTCCCGGACGGCCACCACGCCGGGCAGGTTGTCGGCGATCTCGACGCACCCCCCGTTCATGGAACTCGCTCGGGCCTTCCGCCATGCTGCTTGAGACAGGTCGATCACAGTCACTCCAGTTGGTTCAGTCACTCCAGTTGCTCGGCCAGGTACTTGAGGTAGGCCGTGGTGTCGCCGGGTTCCAGGGCCGCGTCCTGCGCGCGGCTGAAGCCGTGGATGTAGCTCTCCACCTCCTCCTTCTTGCTCACCTCGTGGATGGCCACATCGGTCTCGATGTAGACCAGGTGCGAGTCGTCGCCGGGCAGGTCAAAGATGTTGACCATGGAGTGCATGCCCGTCGGCGGCCCGTCAGCGAAGCGCTGAATGCGCAGGTCGACGTTGTGCTTGCGGCTGACGGCGGCCAGGTGCTCGATCTGCTCGCGCCGGTCGCCCTTCGACCCCCACCGGTACATCAGCGAGGCCTCGGTGATCACCGCGCGGAACTGCGGCGCGGTCTCGGGCCGGTCCAGGATCTCCTGCCGCCGCAGCCGGGCCTCGCTGGCCCGGCGGATGAAGCTGGGCGAGCGGGACCCCGCGCGCAGCACGACCTCCATGTACTCGCGGGTCTGCAGCAGCCCCGGCAGCACCAGCGGCATGAAGGTGCGGATCTGGCTGGCGTCGTTCTCGAAGCCGGCGAACTCGTTCTCGAACACATCGGCGTAATCCCGCCACCACGGGCGGGCGCGGGCCTGGCCGGCCAGGTGCTCGAGCTCGGCGGCCTCGGCCGGGCCCACCCCGTAGGCCCGCAGCAGGTCCCGGATGTCGCTCATCTCGGGCCGCTTCCACTGGTTGGCCTCGAACCGGCCGACCTTGCCCCGGCCCCAGTCCAGCAGGTCGCACACGTGGTTAGCGGTATGCCCGGAGGCTTGCCTCAGCTCGGTGAGGCGGAGCGACAGCCGCCGCTTCGCGGCGGTCGCCCCGTAGGCATCGTCGCTCATCGCGATTGCCTCCTTGACGGGACCAGATTTTTAGCATAGCGGTACTTAAGTTGTGATTCACAAACATTATGGTCGCCATTCCCGCCCTGGTCCAGCAGCCGTTCGTCGGGCCTGGTCAGCTGGCGGCGGCATCGAACTCGCCGGCCCGGACGCCGTCCAGGAAGCACTCCCACTCGTAGCGGTCGTAGACCAGGACCCGCCCGTCGGCGTCGCCGCAGACGCGCATCAGGACCCACGCCGCATCCCGCTGGCCCGCGTCGGCCTCGCCCGCCGGGCCGACCAGGGCGACCTCGATCGCGCCGTCCCCGGCTCCCGACCGCTGCCAGTGCGCGGCGCTCACGTCGATGCCCAGGCTCTCGACCGTGGGCTTGCTGCCGGTCATGGGCGGCGAGCCACGCCGCAGTAGAAGGCCCGTGACCCGTCGCTGTCCGCGGCCCCCGGGTCCTCGGCCCCCCACAGGCCGGTGAAGGTGATGGCGTGCTCGCCGCCGGGCTGGGCCGGCACCAGCTCCAGCCCGTCGAAGAACCGCGTGACCTCGTCATGGGTCCGCGCGAAGATGTTGCTCGGCGTCCGCTGGTACACCTCGAGGGCTACCTCCGTGATCTGCGGGGGGAGGCGGTCATGGGTGACGTGCGACAGGGCCAGGTAACTACCCGGGACCGTCGCGGCCATGTACCGCCGCACCAGCGCCCACGGGTCCGAGCCGTCCGCCACGAACTGCAGGACCGCCGTCATCAGTACCCCGACCGGCTGGCTGAAGTCGATCAGGCGGCGCAGCTCCGGATGGGCCAGGACGGAGTCCGGGTCCCGCAGGTCGGCCGTGACGACCGTGGTGCTGCCGTCCTCGGCGAGCAGGGGGGCGCTGTGGGCGGCCACCATCGGGTCCACGTCCACGTAGACCACCCGCGCGTCCGGCGTGACCCGGCGGACCGTCTGGTGGGTGTTGTTCTGCGTGGGCAGGCCCGATCCGAGGTCGATGAACTGCCCGATCCCCTGGCTGGCGGCCATCCAGGCCGCGGCCCGGCCGTGGAACCCCCGGTTGGCCCACGCGGCGTCGGCCAGCTCCGGCATGCCGCGGCGGATCTGCTCGGCCGCCTGCCGGTCGACCTCGTAGTTGTGGGTCCCGCCGAGCAGGTAGTCATAGAGCCGGGCCGGGCTCAGCTGCGTCGGGTCGACGCCCTCCGGCACCACTTCAGCGTCAGACAATTTCGGGGTCCTTCTCTCGGGGTGGTCCGGACCGTCGCCCCGGCAGGCTGAGGCGATCCAGGGTCCGGGTCGGCGCACGCCCAGCACGCCGGCGAACGACCTCGGTGCGGCCGAGCGGCTGAGTCCCGGGCTGAGCGCCATGGCGCCCCGGCCGGCCCGGGTCTAGAGCGCGGCGCTGCCCTGGACGGGCCATTTTCGGGTGGACATATGGTAGCCCTTCCGGCCGGACCGCCGTGCCTGGCCCAGACCTGAATAACACGGTCACTTCGGGCGCCCCCCGGCCGCCAGACGGCCCTGCCCCGGCTCGCGTCATATCGCCTCCACCGGTTGGCCATAGTCTCGCACACGACCACAAAAGGTGCGAGCCATTAGATAAGTCCCCGTCGCCGGCGAGGCAACGGCACGGCGGCCGGGTGGAGGGCGGGCTAGCCGCGGCTGAAGCAGTCGGCCAGGTGATCGTTGACGAGGCCGCACGCCTGCATGGTGGCGTAGGCGGTCACCGGGCCGGTGAAGCGGAAGCCGTGGCGGCGCAGGTCGGCCGACAGGGCCTTGGCGGCCGGCGTGGACGCCGGCACGTCGCCCAGGGCCCGCGGCGCGGGCCGGCCGGGCTCGGCGTACTTCCAGACCAGCTCGGCCAGCCCGCCGGGCAGGCCGAGCGCTGCGCCGGCGTTGGCGATGGCCGCCACGATCTTGGCCCGGTTCCGGACGATGCCGGCGTCGGCCAGCAGGCGGTCCACGTCAGCGGGCCCGAACGCCGCCACCTTGGTCATCTCGAAGCCGGCGAACGCGGCCCGGAAGTTCTCCCGCTTCCGCAGGATCGTCAGCCACGAGAGCCCGGACTGGAATGCCTCCAGGCACAGCTTCTCGAACAGTCCCCGGTCATCGCGCACCGGCCGGCCCCACTCGTCATCGTGGTAGGCGAGCATGTCCTGCGTGCCCAGGGCCCACGGGCAGCGCAGCTGACCGTCCGGCCCGGCGACGGCCCCCGTTGACTGGTCCACTAGCTCCCTGCCCCCTGCTCGCCGGCGGGTTCGGTGTCCGCGGGCCCGGCAGGCGCCGCGGGCCCGGCAGGCGCCGCCGGCCCGGCAGGCGCCGCGGGCTCGCCGGCCTCCGCGTGCTCCGCGGCGACGAGCTCGGACTCGTACTGCTCCAGCGCCCCGCCGCCGCCGGCGGCCCGGGCGCCGAAGCTCAGCGGCGATCCGTAGTCCGGCTGGCCGGCCGGGCTGACATCCCAGCTGGCCGAGGCGGCGGCCGGGCCCTGGCCCGCGTGGCGGCCCAGGTCGGTGTAGGTGCCGGTGTCGGCGTACGCGCTGGGATCGGCGTAGCTGCCGGGGTCGGCGTAGCTGCCCGGGCGGGCGGGGCCGCCGGCCTGGAACTCGCGGGCGCGCAGGACGGCCACCTCGTGACGGAGCCTGGCCAGCTCCGCGTCCCGCTCGGCGACCGCCCGGGCGATCCGCTGCAGCGCCTCGTCGGTGACCGGCGCGCTGTAGCCCAGCAGCGCGGCCGGCGGCCGGAACGCGACCATGTCGGCGGGGGTGGCGAACTCGCGGCCGTACGCCGCCGAATCGGGCCGCGCGAGCGCCAGCTCCCCGCCCCGCCCCATGGCCACCACCACGACCCCGGCCAGGATCACGACGGCGGCGAGCATCAGAACCACAGGCATACCGGCCATGGTGCCACGCCGGGCCGACACCCGGGGCCGCGCGCCGGGCGCGGGGGCGGCCTCAGGTGAGGTCGGGCTGCGCGGGGTGGCGGGTCGCGAAGTCGCCCTGGCGGTGGGCGTCGGTGATGATCTTGATGACGTCGGCCGGATCGTCGGCGACGTGCAGGAGGCCGGGGTCGGCCGGGCTGAGCATCCCGGTGGCCAGCAGCGTGTCGTTGATCCACGACAGCAGGCCCGACCAGTAGCGGGCGCCGACCAGCACGATGGGGAACTTGGTGATCTTGCCCGTCTGCACCAGGGTGATCGCCTCGAACAGCTCGTCCAGGGTCCCGAAGCCGCCCGGCAGCACGACGAAGGCCTGGGCGTACTTGACGAACATGGTCTTGCGGACGAAGAAGTACCGGAACTCCAGGCCGAGGTCGACGTACTCGTTCAGGCCCTGCTCGACGGGCAGCTCGATGCCCAGCCCGACCGAGATGCCGCCCGCCTCGCTGGCGCCCTGGTTAGCCGCCTGCATCACGCCCGGGCCGCCGCCGGTGATCACCGCGTAGCCGGCCTCGGCCAGGCCCTCGCCGATGCTCCGCCCGCGCTCGTAGTCCACGCTGCCGGGCGCGGTGCGCGCCGAGCCGAACACGGCCACCGCCCGGCCCAGCTCGGCCAGCAGTCCGAAGCCCTCGACGAACTCGGCCTGGATCCGCAGCACCCGCCACGGGTCGGTGTGCACCCAGTCACCGGACCCGCGCCAGTCCAGCAGGCGCTGATCGGTGGTGGTGCTCGGGATCTGCTCCCCGCGCAGCGTGGCCGGGCCCTGGCGGCGCAGCCGACGGCGCGGCTCGGTGTGGCCGCTCATGCCCATAACGTAGCGGCACGCTGGCCTGCGCCGATCACCCCTCCCGGTACCGGGTGATCGGCGTGACCCAATCATTGGGGCGGGCGCAGCGGGTAGCTTCTGACGTGTGCGTACCCGCCCCCGGTCCGACGGCCACCGAGCCGCCCGATGAGGCGCGGGGCAAAGCGGGTCACGAGGGCCACGATGGTGCTCGCGCTGCTGCTCACGGTCGGCGGGTACATCGCGCTGCGGCACTCGGTGCCGGTGCTGGAGCCCGCCTCGTGCGACGCGGGCACGGCCGGCACCGGGCAGCCGGTCTCGCTCGAGGTCGGCCAGGCCGGCATCGCGGCCACGATCGCCGGCGTCGCGCAGCAGCGGGCGCTCCCCCCGTACGCGGTGACGGTCGCGCTGGCCACCGCGCTGCAGGAGTCCAAGCTGACCAACCTGCGCTCGGGTGACCTGGACTCGGTGGGCGTCTTCCAGCAGCGGCCCTCCCAGGGCTGGGGGCCGGCCGCCCAGCTGGAGGACCCGGTCTATGCCACGAGCAAGTTCTTCGCCGCGCTCAGCAAGGTGCACGGCTACCAGGTGATGCCGGTCTCGGAGGCGGCGCAGGCCGTTCAGCACAGCGCCGACGGGGATGCCTACGCCCAGTACTCCGGCGTGGCCGGGCGCCTGTCGGCCGCCTTCACCGGGCAGCGGCCGCGCGCCGTGTGGTGCTGGTACCCCGGGCCGGCCGCCCGGCCCCAGCTGGCGGCCGCGCGCCAGGCCCTCGACCACGCCTTCGGACCGTTGCCGATGCACACCGCATCTGACCCGGGCGTCAGGGTCACGGTCGCGCCGGGCGCCCCCGGCTGGGCCGTGGCGGCGTGGCTGGTCTCGCACGCCGGCGCGTACGGCATCCGTGACATCAGTTACGGCGGGTACCAGTGGGCCGCCAGTCACGCCACGAGCGGCTGGACCAAGGTCGCCCCGGGCGGCGCGAACCCGGCCCCGGCCTCCGCCGTGGTGTTCGGCTGATAATCTGCGGTTCCTGGGGTCGGGCCCGCCCGCGCAGATGAAAGAGGAGCTCGGACGTGACGTACATCATCGCACTGCCTTGCGTCGACTTGCTCGACAAGGCGTGCATCGAGGAATGCCCCGTGGACTGCATCTACGAGGGCGAACGGATGCTGTATATCCACCCCGATGAGTGCGTGGACTGCGGGGCCTGCGAGCCGGTCTGCCCGGTCGAGGCGATCTTCTACGAAGACGACGTGCCCGACCAGTGGAAGGACTACTACAAGGCGAACGTCGAGTTCTTCAGTGAGCTCGGCTCGCCGGGCGGCGCGTCCAAGACCGGCAAGATCCACGCCGACCACCCGCTCGTGGCGGCGCTCCCGCCGCAGGAGCAGGCGGAGCACTGAGCCCGCAGCTTCGCGGGCACGGGCTGCCGTCGTTTCCCTGGGACGCCCTGTCCGGGGCAACGCAGCGCGCGGCGGCCTACCCCGGCGGCATCGTCGACCTGTCGGTGGGCACGCCCGTCGACTCGGTCCCCCGGCTCATCCAGGATGCGCTGGCGGCCGGGGCCGACTCGCCGGGTTACCCCGCCACCTACGGCACGGCGGCGCTGCGCGAGGCCGCGGCGGGCTGGCTGGCCCGCGACCACGGGGTCACCGTCAGCCCGGACGCCGTGCTGCCGGTGATCGGCACCAAGGAACTGGTCGCCTGGCTGCCGACGCTGCTCGGCTGCGGGCCGGGCGACGCGGTGATCCACCCGGAGCTGGCCTACCCGACCTACGACGTCGGCGCGCGGCTGGCCGGCGCCCGCCCGGTGCGCGCCGGGGAGCCCGCCGGCGGGGGCGACGAGCACGTCCGGCTGGTGTGGCTGAACTCCCCGGCCAACCCGACCGGCGAGGTGCTGCCGGCCGGCACCCTGCGCGACGCCGTCGCGGCGGCGCGCGAGCGGGGCGCCGTGCTGGCCAGCGACGAGTGCTACATCGGGCTGGGCTGGGACGCGCAGCCGCTGTCGGTGCTGCACCCGAGCGTCAGCGGCGCATCGCACGACGGGCTGCTGGCCGTGCACTCGCTGTCCAAGCGGTCGAACCTGGCCGGCTATCGCGCGGGCTTCGTCACCGGCGACCCGGCGCTGGTCGCCTCCCTGCTGGAGACCCGCAAGCACGCGGGCATGATCGTTCCCGGCCCCGTTCAGGCGGCCATGACGGTGGCCCTCAATGACGACGGTCACGCACGGCAGCAGCGCGAGCGGTACGCCGCGCGGCGCGCCCGGCTGCGGCCCGCGCTGGAGGCGGCGGGCTGGCAGGTCAGCCACTCGCAGGCCGGACTGTACCTGTGGGCGCAGCATCCGGGCTACGACGGCTGGGGCAGCGTCGAGGTCCTGTCCGGCATCGGCATCCTGGTCGCGCCGGGCGACTTCTACGGCCCGTCCGGCACCGGCCACATCCGGGTGGCGCTGACCGCGACCGACGAGCGCATCGAGGCCGCCGCCAAGCGCCTGGCCGCGCTGGCCTGATCCGCCGCGCCTGACCGCATTGCCGGCCTCATCGCCGGCCGCGGCGGCTGTAGCCGCGCACCGTGGCCGCGCCGAACACCAGCGTGAGCCCGGTCAGCCAGGCCGCCGCCTGCAGCGCCGGGCGGCCGACCGGGCCGCCCAGCATCAGGCCGCGCACCGTGTCGGTGACCGGCGTGATCGGGTTGACCGCCACGAACGCCTGCAGCCAGCCGGGCATGCTCGCCGCGGGCACCAGCACCGAGCTGGCGAAGGTGAGCGGCAGCACGACCAGGAAGCCGGCCGTCTGGACGGCCTCGGGACTGCGCAGCCAGACCCCCAGGCAGGCCATGACCCAGCCCAGCGCGAACCCGAAGGCCAGCACCGCGCCGACCGCGGCGGCCGCGCCGAGCGGCCCGCCGTGGAACCGGAAGCCCAGCGCCAGTCCCGCCCCGACGTTGATGACCACGGCCCAGCCGGTCCGGGCCAGGTCGGCGGTGACCCGGCCCGTCACGACGGCGGACCGGGCGATCGGCAGTGACCGGAACCGGTCGATGAGGCCCGTCCGGAAGTCGGCGTTCAGCCCGACCGCGGTCTGCGACGTGCCGAACGCGACCCCCTGCACGAGCAGCCCGGGCAGCACGAACTGCAGGTAGCGCGGCGCCGAGCCGGCGATCGCGCCGCCGAACACGTAGACGAACAGCAGCAGGAACATGAGCGGCTGGACCGTCAGCCCGACCAGCTGCTGCGGGTCGGTCAGCACGTGCAGCAGGTTGCGCCGGGCCAGGACGGCGCTCTGCGCCGCCACGCTCACGCCGCGCCGCCGGTCAGGGCGAGAAAGGCCTCGTCCAGGCTGGGCCGCCGGACATCGAGGCGGGCCACGGGCAGCCCGGCCTCGCCCAGCTCGCGGGCCACGGCGGTCACCATCTCCTCGCCGGCCACCCGCACGGTGAGCAGCCCGTCGCTCACCTCGGGGGCCGCGCCGGCCAGCCGGGCCAGCGCCCGCGCGGTCGCGGCACGATCGTCCGGCCGCAGCGGGCGCACCTCCAGTACCGGGCCGCCGGCCCGCGCCCGCAGCTGCGCGGGCGTGCCCTCGGCCACCGCGGTGCCGTCGTGCAGGACAACCACCCGGTCGGCCAGCACCTGCGCCTCCTCCAGGTACTGGGTGGTGAGCAGGACGGCGGTCCCGGCCGCGGCCAGGGCGCGGATCAGCTCCCACAGCTGGCGCCGGCTGGCCAGGTCGAGCCCGGTGGTCGGCTCGTCCAGGAACAGCACCTGCGGCGTGCCGGTGAGGCTGGCGGCCAGGTCGAGCCGCCGGCGCATGCCGCCCGAGAAGGTCGCGACCTTGGCCGCGGCGACGTCGGCCAGCCCGAACTGCTCCAGCAGCGCGGCGGCCCGGACCCGGGCCGGGCCGCGCCGCAGGCCGAGCAGCCGGCCGATGAGGTACAGGTTCTCCCGCGCGCTGAGCAGGTCATCCACGGCCGCGTACTGGCCGGTCAGGCCGATGTGGGCGCGGACCCGCTGGGGCTGGGCGGCGATGTCGAAGCCGGCCACCCGGGCGCGGCCGGTGTCGGCGGCCAGCAGCGTGGCCAGGATGCGGACGGCCGTCGTCTTGCCGGCCCCGTTGCGGCCGAGCAGGCCCAGGACGACGCCGGCGGGCACCTGCAGGCTCAGCCCGGACAGGACGGCCCGGGCGCCGAAGCTCTTCCCGAGCTGCTCGGCGAGGATGGCTGGCTCGGTCATCGGGGCTCCGCTCTGCGCAGTACGGTGACTGGGCCCGAGAATCTCAGGTTGCAACAGTCTTTACAATTAAGAGTCTTGAGTTCAAAGTCTCTTTAATATCAAGCTAAATGCGGGAGGCCGCCCGTGTCAACTCCGCCGCCAGCGGGCGCACAGCGCCGCGAGCTGATCCTCGCGGCGGCCCTGGAGGCGCGGCTGCAGCAGAACGCCTACGACCGGTTCGAGGACGCCGCGGCCGACTTCTTCGCGGTGAACCGCACGGCCATGCGGTGCATGGAGGTGCTGGACCGGACCGGCCGGCTGACGGCCGGCGAGATCGCCCGCCAGACCGGCCTGACCTCGGGCGCGGCCACGGCCCTGCTCGACCGGCTGGAGCGGGCGGGCTACCTGCGGCGGCTGCGCGACCCGGGCGACCGGCGGCGGATCCTGGTCGAGCTGACCGACAAGGCCCGGGCCGCGACGAGCGAGGTCTACGGGCCGCTGGCGCAGGCCACGACGGAGTTCGAGCGCTACAGCGACGCGGAGCTGGAGCTGATCGCGGACTTCCTGCGGGCCGGCAGCGGCCTGCTGCTGGAGCACACCGAGCGGATCCGCGCCCTGATCGCGAGCCGCGCGGACGGCCCGGCCCCGACCACCTAGGCTGGCCGGGTGATGCGGCTCTACGACCTCCACCGCGGCCAGGTCACCGACGTCGAGCCGGCCCGCCGGCGGCTGCTGCGGCTGCGGGTCGCCGCGCCCGCCGCGGGCGGCCGGGCCGGTCTCGGCGACCTGCGCACCTTCGTGACCGGCGACCTGATCCGCCGCAACGCTGAGCGGCACAAGCTGGTCGTGCAGGCCGGCCAGGCGGCCGGCGGCGCCGCGGACGGCGCAGTGCTGGGCCTGCGGCCGGCCGAGGAGAGTGACCTGGACGGCGCGGCCGACGTCCAGGTCGGCGGGCCCGACCCGGCGGACCGCGCCCGGCACTGGACAGCGCCCGGCGCGGTGCGGTTCGGAGGGCGCGGCGACTCCGTGTTCCTGGACGACGTCACCGCGCGCGGGCTGGACCCGCTGGCCCTGCGGCTGGCGTTCCTGCTGCAGCCCTATCGCGACGAGCTGGACCTGGACTGGCCCGCGCTGGACCGCGCCGACCAGGCCCTGCGGACGTGGCGCCGGCTCGTCGCGGAGTGGGCCACCCATCCGAGCCGGCCGCTGTCGGCCCCGCACGCGGCGGAGGTGTTCGGCGCGTTCGACAATGACCTGTTCGCGCCGGGCGCCCTGGTGACACTGCGCGCGCTGGCGGCCAGCGCGCAGATTCCGCCGGGCGCCAAGTTCGAGACGTTCGCCCACCTGGACCAGCTGCTCGGGCTCGACGTGGCCCGCGACATCGGCCGCTGAGCACCCGGTATTTAACACACGTTTAACACCCGCAAACTATTGCGGCAACACACGCAACAGGTCGACCATGCGGCAGCGAAATACGCAACAGATCGCCGCCCATCCGCATGATGGACCGTCGCTGATCGCAGCTGCGCGCTTCTAGTCTTGTGTCACCTAGATCGTCTTGCTGACTAGCCCCCCCGACGGGAGCCTGATGACCGCTACCAGGACCGCTGGCCGCACGGCGCGTGCCCGGACTTACCTCATGTGCCCGCCCGAGTACTTCGCCGTGGAGTACGCGATCAACCCCTGGATGCACCCGGAGAAGCCGGTGGACGCGGCGCTCGCCGTGGCCCAGTGGGAAGACCTGCGCGCGACGTACACCCGGCTGGGCCACACCGTGCACACGATCACGCCCGTGCCGGGGCTGCCCGACATGGTGTTCGCGGCCAACGGGGCGTGCGTCATCGGCGGCCAGGTGCTGGGCGCCCGGTTCCGGTACCCGCAGCGAGCCGCCGAGGCGCCCGCCTACGGCGACTGGTTCGCCGGCCGCGGCTACCCGGTCACGGCCCCGCAGGCGGTCAACGAGGGCGAGGGCGACCTGGTCTTCGCCGGGCCGGCCGTGCTGGCCGGGCACGGGTTCCGCAGCGACCCGGCCGCCGCGGACGAGCTGGCCCGTCTGTGCGGCCTGCCGGTGATCAGCCTGCGGCTGGTCGACCCGAGGTTCTATCACCTCGACACGGCGCTGGCCGTGCTGTCGGAGGACACCGCCGCGTACTACCCGGCCGCGTTCGACGCAGCGGGCCGGGCCGCGCTGGCGTCCTGCTTCCCCGAGCTGATCGAGGCGGACGACGAGGACGCGGCGGTCCTCGGGCTGAACGCGGTCAGCGACGGCCGCCACGTCGTGCTGCCCGAGCAGGCGGCCGGCCTGGCCGGCCAGCTGGCCGCGGCCGGCTTCGAGCCGGTCCCGGTGGACCTGTCGGAACTGCTCAAGGCGGGCGGCGGCCCCAAGTGCTGCACCCTGGAGCTGCGTAACGGAGGAGAGCGTCATGGCCGGGACTAGTGCACAGCTGCGCGCGCAGGCGGCGGCTCACAGCGCGCACAACTACCATCCGCTCCCGGTGGTGATCGCCGAGGCCGAGGGCGCCTGGGTGACCGACGTCGACGGGCGGCGGTACCTCGACATGCTGGCCGCCTACTCGGCCATCAACTTCGGGCACCGCCACCCGCGCCTGGTCAGCGCCGCCCAGCGCCAGCTGGAGCGGGTCACGCTGGTCAGCCGCGCGTTCGAGCACGACCAGTTCGGCCCGTTCTGCGCCGAGCTGGCCGAGCTGGCCGGCCTGGACATGGTGCTGCCGATGAACACCGGCGCCGAGGCGGTCGAGACGGCCATCAAGACGGCCCGCAAGTGGGGCTACGAGGTCAAGGGCGTGCCCGACGGCGAGGCCGTCATTATCGTGTTCGACGGGAACTTCCACGGCCGCACGACCACGATTATCAGCTTCTCCACCGACCCCGACGCCCGCGCCTCCTACGGCCCGTACACGCCCGGGTTCCGCGTCGTCCCCTACGGGGACCTGGACGCGCTGCGCGCCGCCATGGACCCGAACGTGGTGGCCGTGCTGGTCGAGCCGATCCAGGGCGAGGCGGGCGTCATCGTGCCGCCGCCGGCCTTCCTGCCCGGCGTCCGCGAGATCTGCACGGCCGGCGGCGCCCTGATGATCGCCGACGAGATCCAGTCCGGGCTGGGCCGGACGGGGACCACGTTCGCCGTCGAGCACGACGAGGTGCGGCCCGACATGCTCGTCCTGGGCAAGGCGCTCGGCGGCGGCATCATCCCGGTCTCGGCCGTGGTCGCGGACAGCTCGGTGCTGGGGGTGTTCAAGCCGGGCCAGCACGGCTCGACCTTCGGCGGCAACCCGCTGGCCTGCGCCGTGGCCCGCGAGGTCATCGCCATGCTCGGCACCGGCGAGTTCCAGGAGCGCTCGGCCAAGCTCGGCGCCCACATGCTCGACCGGCTGGCCGCGCTGCCGCCCACCGCGGTGGCCAGTGTCCGCGGCCGGGGCCTGTGGGCCGGCATCGAGTTCGCGGGGCTGTCCGGCCGCGACGCCTGCGAGCGGCTGGCCGAGCGCGGCGTGCTGGCCAAGGACACCCACGGCAACGTGATCCGGCTCGCCCCGCCGCTGGTCATCAGCGAGGAGGACCTGGACTGGGCGCTGGACCAGGTCGAGGCGGTCGCCCGCTAGCCGTAGCCCGGCCTGGCCCCGTTACTCCGGGGCCAGGCTGCGGTACCGGCCCTGGTGGTGGATCAGCGGCCCGCGGTCATCGGCCGAGTTGCTGACCCCGACCACCTCGCCCACGATGATGCTGTGATCGCCGCCGTCATACACCGAGACGGTCCGGCATTCCAGCGTCGAGAGCGCGGCATCCAGCACCGGGGCGCCGGTCACCGGGCCGGCATGATGATCGATCCCGTCCAGCTGGCCGTCCAGCGGCCGCCCCCGGGTCGCGAGCCAGCGGGCCGTCTTCTCGGAGTCCTCGCCGAGCACGTTGACCGACCAGAACCCGGCGGCCAGGACGGTGTCGTGAAAGCGCGCGATCTTCTCCGCGCAGAACAGCACCAGCAGCGGATCCAGCGACACCGAGCTGAACGCGCTGACGGTCATCGCGTGATCCGCGCCGTCCAGGGTCGTGCCGGCGACCAGGATGCCGGTCGGCATCCGGCCCGCAGCCTGCCGGTACTCCAGCGGGTCGACGGACATCAGCGGCCCGCCTGACCGGAGGACCAGCCGCCGCGGGCGGTCCGGGAGAGCTTGGACCAGCCCAGGTAAGCCGCCAGGCAGCCGCCGGCCGCGCACGCCGCGCCGCCGAACAGGAACCACTCCCCGGCCGTCGTGTTGGTAATCAGGACGCTGCCTCCCTGAGTTCCCGTGGCCAGCGCAAATGACGTCGCCAACCATCCCGCACCCGGCATAAGCCCGCCGAGGGCCGTCCGCATTCCCCAGCCGGCCAGTAGGCAGGTGACCAAAATGCCGAGGGCGAAGCACACGGCGGCCAGCGGGACCGGGCCGCGCGCGTACTGGAAGCAGCCGATCAGCGCCTCCGCCACGCCGAGCAGGAACAATACGACATACGCGGATACGGCGGTCAGCCGGTCAGCGCGCGGCCGGGAAGGCAGCGGGGGCTCGTTGGTCACGCACGCAGGCTAGCCAATGCCGGCGAACAGGTCGTCCTCCGGCGGCGCGCCGGGCGGCGGCTCCGGCGAGACCAGCGTGTAGTACTCGGTGCCGAGCGCCCGCAGCCCGATCCCGTCCGACAGGGCGTAAAACTGCCCGTCCACGGAGATCTGGGTGCCGTGCTCCCGCATGGCGGCCAGCTTGGCGTCGAGGTAGCCGCGGCCGTCGATGGCCGTCGTCACCTCATCATCGGGGATACCGAACGGTAGCGTGGCGGCGGACTCGACCTTCGTGAAGCTGGTGCCCTCCACGGTGATGGCCTCGGCCAGCGCCGACAGCGGCAGGGCCGTGGCGTAGAACTTGCTGACCACCGCGCGGGCCTGGGAGAACGCGCGCCAGGCGACCCGGTGGGCCTGGATGTGGTCCGGGTGGCCGTAGAAGCCGTGCTGGTCATAGGTGACCATGACCTGCGGCTGGACCTCCTCGATGATGCGCACCAGCAGGGCCGCGGCCGCGTCCGGGTCGGCTTGCCAGAAGCTGCCCGGCTCGTCGTTGCTGGGCAGGCCCATCATCCCGGAGTCGCGGAACCGCCCGGCCCCGCCCAGGAACCGGTGGTCGGTCACGCCCAGGGCCGCGCAGGCCGCGTCCAGCTCGCCGATGCGGTACCCGCCGAGGCCGCCCCCGGCCTCGGCCGACAGGTGGGCCAGGCCGGGCGGGATGATCTCGCCCAGCTCGCCCAGCGTGCAGGTGACCAGGGTGACCTGGACGCCCTGCGCCGCATACCGGGCCATAGTGGCCCCGGTCTCGATTGACTCGTCGTCCGGGTGGGCATGCACCAGCAGGAGCCGCCGGCTGGCAGGATCTTGCATCATGACGGACTCATTCCCCCGGCAGCAGGCCCGGACCCGCAACTTCTCGCTCGGCGCGCCCCGGTCCTTCCAAGTCTCCCCCGACGGCGGCATGGTGGCGTTCCTGCGCTCTCCGGGCGGGACGGACCCGGTGACCGCCCTGTGGGCGCTGGACGTGGCCAGCGGCACCGAGCGGCTGGTCGCCGACCCGGCGGCGCTGGCCGGCTCCGGCGGCGAGGACGACGAGCTGGAGAAGGCCCGCCGGGAGCGGGCCCGCGAGCGCGCGGCGGGCATCGTCGGCTTCGCCACCGACGCCGCCTTCACCGTGGCCGCGTTCACGCTGGCCGGGCAGGCCTACCTGGCCGCCCTGGCCGGCGAGGGCACCGTCCGCGAGCTGCCGGCCCGGACGCCTGCCGCCGACACCCGGCCCGACCCGTCCGGCCGGCTGGTCGCCTACACCTGCGCGGGCGCGCTCCGGGTCGTGGACACCCGGACCGGCGAGGACCGGGCCGTGATCGACCCGGACGGGGCGGCCGGCATCTCGTTCGGGTCGGCCGAGTTCCTGGCCGCCGAGGAGATGGACCGCACCCGCGGCTACTGGTGGTCCCCGGACGGCAGCGCCCTGCTGGTCGCGCGCGTGGACGAGAACCCGGTGCCGCGCTGGCACATCGCCGACCCGGCCCACCCGGAGGCGCCCGCCCGCGAGGTCCGGTACCCGGCGGCGGGCACCGCCAACGCGGAGGTCACGGCGTTCATCGCGAGCGTGGCCGGCCGCCTGACCCGGGTCCTGTGGGACCGGCAGGCGTTCCCCTATCTCGTCACCGCCTGCTGGTCGGAGCCCGGCCCGCTGCTGGTCGTGCAGAGCCGGGACCAGAAGGAGCTGCGGCTGCTCAGCGTGGACCCGGCCTCCGGGCAGACCGCGGTGCTGCGGGCCGACACCGATCCGGTGTGGACCGACATCGTGCCCGGCGTCCCGGCCTGGACCGCGGCCGGCGCCATCGCGTGGACCGCGGACGTGGGCGCCACCCGGCGGCTGCTGGTGGCCGCGCCGGGCGACCTGGCCGGCGCCGAGCCGGTCACCCCCGACGGCCTGCAGGTCCGCCAGGTCCTGGACGTGGACGGGGATGCGGTGCTGTTCTCCGCGTCGGCCGGGGACCCGACGCAGGTAGCCCTGTGGCGGGCCGGACCGGACGGGCTCACCGAACTGCCCCTGGGCGAGGGCGTGCACGCCGGCCGGCAGGCCGGCGGCACGACCGTGGCCGTCAGCCGCCGGCTCAGCCACGGCGGCGCCGAGGTGACCGTGCTGCGCGACGGCCCCAGCCTCAGCATCGCCTCCCGGGCGGAGCGTCCCGTGCTGCCCGAGCCGCGGCCCGTCCTGCTGGCGGGCGCCCGGGGCACCCAGATCGCGGTGCTGCTGCCGTCCTGGCACGAGCCCGGCGCCGGCCCGCTGCCGGTCCTGTGCGACCCGTACGGCGGGCCGCACGCCCAGCGGGTGCTGGCCACCCGCGACGCGTACTGGACCTCCCAGTGGCTGGCCGAGCAGGGCTTCGCGGTGGTGATCGCCGACGGCCGCGGCACCCCGGGCCACGGACCGGGCTTCGAGCGGGCGGTGGCCGGCGACCTGGCCGGGCCGGTGCTGGCCGACCAGGTCGACGCCCTGCACGCCGCGGCGGAGCGGTGCGGCGACCTGGACCTGAGCCGGGTCGGGATCCGCGGCTGGTCGTTCGGCGGCTACCTGGCCGCGCTGGCCGTCCTGCGCGCGCCCGAGGTGTTCCACGCCGCGGTGGCGGGCGCGCCGGTGACCGACTGGCACCTGTACGACACCCACTACACCGAGCGCTACCTCGGCCTGCCCTCGGACAGCCCGGCCGCCTACGAGCAGAGCTCGCTGATCAACGAGGCCGCGAAGCTGACCCGGCCGCTCATGCTCATCCACGGGCTGGCCGACGACAACGTGGTGGTGGCCCACTCGCTGCGGCTGTCGTCGGCGCTGCTGGCCGCCGGGCGGCCGCACACGGTCCTGCCGCTGACCGGGGTGACCCACATGGCGTCGCAGGAGGAGGTGGCCGAGAACCTGCTGCTGCTCCAGGTCGACTTCCTCCGGGCCGCCCTGCGCGCCCCGGCTCCGCCCGCCCCCGGGGGCTGGGCATTGTAACGGCACTGTTGCGAGAGTCACACCCCATGCGGCTCCCGGCGCGCCCGTCAAGTGATATTCAAGGGGATTAGGAACAGACCTTCCAGGGCGGAGCCGTCTGACAATGACGCAGGCATCGGTCGCACCGGGCAAGACCCGCGCGCAAATTTCAGAGAAGACGCTGCGGAAGGACCCGTGGTGGCGGGCACCTGCCATCACCGCGACGCTGCTGACCATCTGGGTGGCCTACGCCACCACGCACGTATTCATCGGCAAGTGGTACTGGGTCCCGCAGTACCACTACCTGACCCCGTTCTTCTCGCCGTGCATCAGCGGGGAGTGCACGCCGGGGGCGGCGAGCCTGGGTACCTGGTTCGGCAAGGTTCCGCCGATCATTCCGTACGCGGTGGTGTCGCTGCCCTTCGTCCTGGGCTTCCGGCTGACCTGCTATTACTACCGGCGGGCGTACTACCGGGCGTTCTGGCGGGCGCCGGCCGCCTGCGCGGTCCGCGAGCCCCACGCCACCTACTCCGGCGAGACGCGCTTCCCGCTGATCATGCAGAACCTGCACCGGTATTTCTTCTACGCCGTGCTGCTGATCTCGGTGCTGAACACCTGGGACGTGATCCAGGCCTTCCGCGGCCCGAACGGCAGCTTCGGGCTCGGCCTCGGCACGCTGATCATGCTGGTCAACGTCATCCTGCTGTGGGCCTACTCGCTGTCCTGCCACTCGTGCCGGCACATCACCGGGGGGCGGCTGAAGAACTTCTCCAAGCACCCGGCCCGGTACTGGGCCTGGACGCAGGTGTCCAGGCTGAACACCCGGCACATGCAGCTGGCCTGGACCACGCTCGGCACGCTGATGCTGACCGACCTGTACATCTGGCTGCTGGCGGCCGGCGTCTTCAACGACCCGCGGATTTTCAACTGAGGCGATCATGACTGACATCGAGCGGCTTCCCTACGACGTCGTCGTCATCGGCGCGGGCGGCTCCGGCCTGCGCGCGGCGATCGAGGCCCGGCAGGCCGGCAAGAAGACCGCGATCATCTCCAAGTCGCTGTTCGGCAAGGCCCACACGGTCATGGCCGAGGGCGGCTGCGCGGCGGCCATGGGCAACATGAACCCGCGCGACAACTGGATGGTGCACTTCCGGGACACCATGCGCGGCGGCAAGTTCCTGAACAACCCGCGGATGGCCGAACTGCACGCCATGGAGGCACCGGACCGGGTCTACGAGCTCGAGGCCTGGGGCGCGCTGTTCGACCGGACGCCCGAGGGCAAGATCAGCCAGCGCAACTTCGGCGGCCACGAGTACCCGCGGCTCGCGCACGTCGGCGACCGCACCGGCCTGGAGATGATCCGCACCCTGCAGCAGCGGGTCGTCGCGCTGCAGCAGGAGGACGCGGCCGCGCTCGGCGACCCCGAGGCGATGATCAAGGTCTACGCCGAGACCACCGTCACCCGGCTGGTCAAGGACGGCGAGGGCAAGATCGCCGGCGCGTTCGGCTACATCCGGGAGAGCGGCAAGTTCGTCGTGTTCGAGGCGCCCGCGGTCATCCTGGCCACCGGTGGCATCGGCAAGACGTTCAAGGTCAGCTCCAACTCCTGGGAGTACACCGGGGACGGGCACGCCCTCGCGCTGCTGGCCGGGGCCAAGCTGCTGAACATGGAGTTCGTCCAGTTCCATCCCACCCACATGGTGTGGCCGATCTCGGTCCGCGGCCTGCTCGTGACCGAGTCGGTCCGCGGCGACGGCGGGGTGCTGAAGAACTCCGAGGGCAAGCGGTACATGTTCAACTACGTCCCCGACGTCTTCCGCGCCCAGTACGCGGAGACCGAGGAAGAGGCGGACCGCTGGTACACCGACCCGGATCACAACCGGCGCCCGCCCGAGCTGCTCCCCCGCGACGAGGTCGCCCGGGCCAACAACGCCGAGGTCAAGGCGGGCCGCGGCTCGCCGCACGGCGGCGTGTTCCTGGACATCGCCTCGCGCCGCCCGGCCGCGGAGATCCTCAAGCGGCTGCCGTCGATGTACCACCAGTTCAAGGAGCTGGCCGACGTCGACATCACCAAGGAGCCGATGGAGGTCGGCCCGGCCCAGCACTACGTGATGGGCGGCGTCGAGGTCGACCCGGACACCGGCGAGTCCTGCGTGCCCGGCCTGTTCGCGGCGGGCGAGGTCTCCGGCGGCATGCACGGCTCCAACCGGCTGGGCGGCAACTCGCTGTCCGACCTGCTGGTGTTCGGCCGCCGGGCCGGGCTCGGCGCGGCCGAGTACATCAGCCGGCTGGGCCCCAAGCTGCCGGTCGCCGACGAGGGCGAGATCGAGGCCGCCCGCGCCGAGGCGCTGGCCCCGCTGGAGCGGACCGGCGGGGAGAACCCGTACACCGTCCACGCCGAGGTCCAGGACACCATGAGCAACCTGGTCGGCATCATCCGGACCGAGACCGAGATCAAGAAGGCGCTGTCCGAGCTCGAGGCGCTCGGGACCCGGGCCGCCGAGGTGTCGGCCCAGGGCGGCAGCGCTTACAACCCGGGCTGGCACCTGGCCCTGGACATGCGCAACATCATGCTGATGGCGCGCTGCGTGGCCCAGGCCGCCCTGGAGCGGCAGGAGAGCCGCGGCGGCCACACCCGCGATGACTACCCGGGCATGCGGCCCGAGTGGCGGAAGATCAACATCGTCTGCGGCCTGGAGGGCGATGCGATCACGCTGACCCGGCAGCCGACGCCCGCCATGCGCGACGAGCTGATCGCGCTGTTCGAGCGGGACGAGCTGAAGAAGTACCTGTCGGAGGACGAGATGGCGGCTCTGCCGGCCGAGACCTCCGTCCCGGCGGCCGCTGCGACCGAGGAGACGCACTGATGGCATACAAGGCAGCGCTGCGCGTCTGGCGCGGCGATGACGGTCAGGGCGACCTCGCTGACTACACGGTCGAGGTCAACGACGGCGAGGTCGTCCTCGACGTGCTGCACCGGCTGCAGGCCACCCAGGCCGGCGACCTGGCCATCCGGTGGAACTGCAAGGCCGGGAAGTGCGGCTCCTGCTCGATGGAGATCAACGGCCGCCCGCGGCTGGCCTGCATGACCCGGATGAACATCTTCGCCGAGGACGAGACGCTGACGATCACGCCGCTGCGCACCTTCCCGGTGATCCGGGACCTGGTCACCGACGTCTCGTTCAACTACGCCAAGGCCCGGGAGATCCCGTCCTTCACCCCCGACCCCTCGATCGGGCTGGGCGAGTTCCGGATGCAGCAGGTCGATGTCGAGCGCTCGCAGGAGTTCCGCAAGTGCATCGAGTGCTACCTGTGCCAGAACACCTGCCACGTCATCCGGGACCATCCCGAGAACGAGCGCGAGTTCGCCGGGCCGCGGTTCCTCATGCGGATCGCCGAGCTGGAGATGCACCCGGCCGACGAGGCCGACCGGCGCGAGATCGCCCAGGATGACTTCGGCCTCGGCCTGTGCAACATCACCAAGTGCTGCACCGAGGTCTGCCCGGAGGGCATCAAGATCACCGACAACGCGCTCATCCCGATGAAGGAGCGCGTGGCCGGGCGCAAGTACGACCCGCTGGTCTGGCTCGGCTCCAAGATCAGCCGCCGGCCCCGCAACGACACCCCGAAGGTGCCGAACTCCTAGGCCGCCGTATCGGGCCGGCCCGCGGCCTGAGCCGGGCCAGTGGTGCGGGAAGCGGTATTTTCATGATCCCGCAGGCTTTGTGCTGCCAGGGTGTGCAAAACCCTGCGGGATCATGAAAGCACCCCCCGAACGCGGCCGCCCCCTTCACTCGCCGACCATTCCCGGCCCCGGCTTGCCGAGGTCGGCCGGCCGGGATACCCCCGCCGCCGGCCCGGCCGCTTCGGCGCCCCCCGGGGCGGGCCGGTCGCGGCGCAGGACCGAGAGCAGCTCGGAATACGGGCCGATCACGTAGGCGCGGTCGCCGGCCCGGAACCGGGTGCCGCGGCGGGGCGGGTACTCCAGTGATCCGTCCCCGCTGGTCCGGCTGAGGGCCAGCACGCGGGTGCGGGCGGCCAGGTCGCGCATGGCCAGGCCGGCCAGGCCGCCGTCGGGGGTGACCGTGAAGCGGGCCACGAGCAGCGGCTCCGCGCCCGCGTAGAAGGTGCTGAGCACCTCCAGGCCGAGCGCCGCGCCGACGAACCACGGCGCGGCCAGGGCGGCCGTGGACCGGACCAACTCGAACCCGAACTGAACACGGACCGACTGGGCCAGCCGCGGGTCGAAGATGCGCAGCACGACCGGGGTGGCCGCGAACCGCGGCCCGAGCTGGTCCCGGACCGCCAGGCCGGTCTCCAGGTTGGCCAGGTCGTCGCTGGTCAGGACGGCGACCGCGGCCGCACCGGACAGGCTGGCCGACTCCAGCACCTCCCGCTGCGTGGCGTCGGCGATCACCACCGGCACGCCGAGCGCGCGGACCTGCTGCAGGTGCCGGTTGTCCTCGCTCTTCTCCACCACGACCGCGTCGGCCCCCGCGGCCGCCAGCCGCTGGACGACCCGCAGGCCGACGCTGCCCAGGCCGATGACCAGGACATGCCCGGACCGGCCGGTGATCCGCCGCCGGCCGAGCGACTCCTCGATGCGACGGCTCACCAGGACGTTGGTCAGCAGCGCGAAGAACACCGCGACGAACAGCGCGCCGAGGAGCATCAGCACGATGGCGCCGGCCATCAGCCACGGATCCTGGTGCCGGAAGGTGAAGTCGCCGTACCCGACGGTGGTGATCGTCTCCACCGAGAAGTACACCGCGTCCAGCACCGGGAAGCGGCTCGCGCCCGGCAGGTGATAAGTCAGCCGCAGCACCGCCGTCGACCCGACCAGCACGGCGAACAGAGCGGCCAGGGCCACCGCCAGGCGCCGGTCGGCGGCCTGCACGACGGACATGACCAGCTGCCGGGGCAGCCCCGCCCGGCGGCCGCCGCGGGCCGGGCCGGGCCCGGCGCGGCGGCCGGTCACGCCCGCGGCCCGCAGCTCGTCGGCGGTTCCGAACAGGGTGACGTCGTCGCCCGCCGCGACCGCGTGGTCCCGGCCGGGGCAGATCACGACGTCGCCGTCGCCGCGGGCCCGGACCGCGACCGGCGTCAGCACGCCGTACAGCTCGCGCAGCGTGGCCGCCCGCGGCGCGCTGGCCCGGCCGGCGCAGAATCCGTGCCCGGCCAGCACGATCTCCTGGGGCGCCTGCAGGCACGCCTGCGCGATCGAGGGGGCCGACAGCCCGGCGACGTCCAGGACCGAGATGCCGATCCCCTGCAGCGCCCGGCCCACCGCCGGGTTGTCGAGCTGGACGATCACCCGGACCCCGGCCCGGAGCTCCCGGGTCAGCATGGCGACCTCGAGCGTGTGCAGGTCGTCCTCGAGCGCGCAGATGACGGCGGCCGCCCCGGCCAGCCCGGCCCGGGTCAGCGCGTCGGCGCCGCGCGGGCTGCCGGCGACGTGCGGCACCCCCCAGCCGCGCAGCGTCCGGGCCAGCCGCGGGTCCGGGTCGTCGTCGACGACCACCGCCGGCACCCCGGACAGGCTGAGCTCCTCCACGATGAGCAGCCCCACCCCGTGCAGGCCGCAGACGATCACATGCCCGTGCCAGCTGCCGTAATCAGCCCTCATTCCCGCATTGTGACCCCGGCAGATGGCGCGGAGGTGAGCACGCGAGCAGGTCCAGGTGACGCGACCGGGTAAGGCAGGCATATCGGATAGCCTGGCCTTGCGATCACGGGAGGCCGCCGATGACTCATCCGGGTTTCGGGCACATGCGGGCATCCGATGCCGAGCGCGAGCGGGCCGTCGACGTGCTCAAGGCCGCGTTCACCGAGGGCCGCCTCACCCAGGACGAGTACGCCGACCGGGTCGGCCAGGTCCAGGTGTCAAAGACGTACGGCGAGCTCGCCGCGCTGACGCACGACCTGCCGATCGGCCCGTTCGGCAGCCTGCCGCCGCCGCCCGGCCCGGTCTACCCCGGCCCGGCCTACCCGGCCCCGGCCTACCCGGCCCCGGCCTACCCGGCCCCGGCCTACCCCGGCCGCGCGCCGACGCTGGCCTACCCGGCTTACCCGCCCGCCGTGCCCTACCGGGGCTATCCGGCCGCCCTGGCCCAGTCGCCGGCCGCCGGGCATCCGCCCTACTACCCGCCCTACCCGCACGGCGGCCCGTACCCGCCGACCCCGTTTTACCCGCTCTCGTCGGGCTATGCCCCCGTCTGGGGGCCCGCCTACGCGCCCGTCGGCGCGCATTATCCCCGGCCGCCCCTGGCCGTGCCGCGGCAGCGGGACCCGCTCGCGGTCACCTCGCTGGCCGTGGCGCTGGCCGCCGTGACGTTCCCGCCGGCCGCGGTCGCCGCGGTCGGCCTGGGCATCACGGCCCTGGTCCGGATCCGGCAGACCGGCAAGCTGGGCCAGAATTTCGCGGTCGCGGGCATCGCGCTCGGGACCCTCGGCACGCTGTTCTTCATCGTGTTCATCGCGGCCGCGCTGGCCGGCGCATGACAGCGAGGTAACCAGGAAGCGGCCTCGGCCTCGCGGGACTCATGAGTTACGCTGACAAGGCGAGCACGGGAGGGTCAGATGCCTGGACCAGCTTTCCGATGACCATGGGACCGGAGATGCCCCCGCTTGGCCCCGGCCAGCTGCGGTGTTCCACCGCCGACCGGGAGCGCGCGGCCGATGTCCTCAAGGCCGCCTTCGCCGAGGGCCGCCTGGACCAGGACGAGTACAGCGAGCGGGTCGGGCAGGTGCAGGCCTCGCGCACGTACGCCGAGCTGGCCGCGCTGACCGCCGACCTGCCGGTCGGCCCGCTCGGGGTGCTGTTCCCGTCCGCCGGGCCGGGGCTGCCCGCGATCCCGGCCACGGCCGGCCAGCCCGCCGCCCCGGTGGCGCCGGCGGCGGAGACGGGGAGCAAGCCGGTCAGCCAGCTGGCCATCGCGTCACTGTTCTTCGGCCTGGCCACGCTGCTGTTCCCGGTCCTCCCGGTGACGCTGTTCCCGGCCATCATCCTGGGCGTCGCGGCCCTGGCCCGGATCAGCACGGCCGGCCAGCGCGGTGTCGGCATGGCGGTAGCGGGTATCAGCCTGGCTATGCTCGGTACCTTCGGCCCGGTCTTCGGCATCTTCTTCATGAGATGAGCGGACCCCGCCGATGATTCCGCCGCCGGGCCATGGCCACCTGCGGGCCTCGCAGGCTGACCGCGAACGCGCGATCGACGTGCTCAAGGCCGCGTTCGCCGAGGGCCGGCTGGATCAGGAGGAGTACACCGACCGGGTCGGGCTGGCCCACGCCTCCCGCACCTACGATGACCTCGGCGCCCTGGTCGCCGACCTGCCGGTCGGCCCGTTCGGGACCCTGGCCCCGGCGGCCGGCCCGCTCGCCCCCGCCCCGGTCCCGACGCAGGGCGCCGTCCCGCCCGCCCGGCTGCGGCTGCCGCCCCGGACGTCCATGACCCCGCTGGTGATCGCGGCGCTGATCGCCGGGATCATGGTCCCGACCATCGCCATCCCGGTGCTGGCCGTCGTGGCCTGCGTCACCCTGGCCCGCAGCGGCCCGGCCCGGGAGCGGCGCATCCGGCTCGCGGTCGCGGGCGCCGTGCTGGCCCTGCTGGTCGTCGCGACCGTCTACCTGGGCCTGTGAGCCCGGCCGCCCGGCGCGCGACCGTAACCGGATCGCGACCGTAACCGGGCCGGTTACCCCCCGGGCAGCACACCTGGCTAGTCTGCAGGCTGCGCCGCGTGCTGACCGAAAGGCTTCCATGTCCCATATGACGTACCCCGAGGCTGCCATCATCGGGCTCATCCAGGGCGTGACCGAGCTGTTCCCGGTGTCGAGCCTCGGCCACAGCGTGCTCATCCCGGCCCTGGTCGGCGGCAGCTGGGCCACGGACCTGGACGCCGCCGCGCCGTCCTCGCCCTACCTGGCCTTCGTGGTCGGCCTGCACGTCGCCACCGCGATCGGGATGCTCGTCTACTTCTGGCGGGACTGGCTGCGCATCATCGGCGCCTTCTTCTCGTCCATCGCGCACCGGCGGGCGGAGTCCGCGGACGAGCGGCTGGCCTGGATGATCATCCTGGCCACCATCCCGGTCGGCCTGGTCGGCCTGGTCGCCGACCACGAGACCCGGGTGCTGTTCGCCAAGCCCGTCCTGGCCGGGGTGTTCCTGATCGTGAACGGCGCGATCTTGTTCGCCGGGGAGCGCTTCCGCCCGCAGAAGGGCCGCCAGGCCGACCGCGACCTGGAGGCCCAGGCCGCCGGCGGCCAGCCCGTCCGCGCCGGGGCGGCGCACGCCTCGGGGCAGCGCGCGGTGCGCCAGCAGGAGCTGTCGGTCGCCATCCGGGCCGACCAGCGGCTGGCCGAGATGGGCTACGCGCAGGCGGCCCTGATCGGCACGGTCCAGATCCTGGCCCTGCTGGCCGGGATCAGCCGGGACGGCATCGCCATGGTGGCCGGCCTGTTCGGCGGGCTGGCCCGCGAGGACGCCGCCCGGTTCGCGTTCCTGCTGGCCACCCCGGTCATCCTGGCCGCCGGGCTGCTGGAGCTGCCCAAGCTGACCGGCCCGCTGGGCCACGGCATCCACGGCCAGATCCTGGTCGGCAGCGTGCTGGCCGGGCTCGGCGCCTACGTGTCGGTGCGCTTCCTGACCCGGTACTTCCAGACCCGCTCGCTGACCCCGTTCGCGGTCTACTGCGTGATCTTCGGCCTGTTCAGCGTGGTCTACCTGTCAGTCTGAGCGAGCGCCGGTGCGGCGGGACCGGCCGCGCTCCTTGGCGTCCAGCACCGTCTTGCGCAGCCGCACGGCGACCGGGGTGACCTCACAGCACTCGTCGTCGCCGCAGAACTCCAGGGCCTGCTCCAGGCTCAGCTGGCGCGGCGGGATGAGCCGCTCCAGCTCCTCGCCGGTGGACTGCCGGACGTTGGTGAGCTTCTTCTCCTTGGCGATGTTCACGTCCATGTCGTCGGAGCGCGAGTTCTCCCCCACGATCATGCCCTCGTAGACCGCCTCGCCCGGCTGGACGAACAGCGAGCCGCGCTCCTGCAGCGCGAACATCGCATACGCGGTGGCCACGCCGGTCCGGTCGGCGACCAGCGACCCGCTCGCGCGCATCCGCATCGGCCCGAACCAGGGCTCGAAGCCCTCGAACACGTGGTGCATGATCCCGGTGCCGCGCGTCTCGGTGAGGAACTGGGTCCGGAAGCCGATCAGCCCCCGCGACGGCACGGTGAAGTCCAGCCGGATCCACCCCGTGCCGTGGTTGGTCATGTTCTCCATCCGGCCCTTGCGCACGGCCAGCAGCGAGGTGACCGTGCCCAGGTACTCATCCGGGCAGTCGACCGTCAGCCGCTCCACGGGCTCGTGCAGGCGGCCGCCGATCTCGCGGGTGACCACGTTCGGCCGCCCCACGGTGAGCTCGTAGCCCTCGCGCCGCATGGTCTCGACCAGGACGGCCAGGGCCAGCTCGCCGCGGCCCTGGACCTCCCAGGTGTCGGGCCGCTCGGTGGCCAGCACCATCAGGGACACGTTGCCGACCAGCTCGCGGTCCAGCCGGTCCTTGACCATCCGGGCCGTCACCTTCGAGCCCTTGACCTGGCCGACCAGCGGGGAGTTGTTCACGCCGAGCGTCATCGAGATGGCGGGCTCGTCCACGGTGATCAGCGGCAGCGGCCGCGGGTCGTCCGGGTCGGCCAGCGTCTCCCCGATCATGATGTCGGCAATGCCGGCCACGGCGATGATGTCGCCCGGCCCGGCCTTGGCCGTCGGCACCCGCTCCAGCGCCTCGGTCAGGAACAGCTCGGTGATCTTCACCCGCTGGATCGTGCCGTCGCGGCGGCACCAGGCCGCCTGCTGGCCCTTGGCGACCTCGCCGCTGAACACCCGGCACAGCGCGATCCGGCCCAGGTAGGACGACGCGTCGAGGTTGGTCACCTGCGCCCGCATCGGCGCGGCCGGGTCATACGACGGCGCCGGCACGAAGTTGCGGATCACCTCGAACAGCGGCTCGAGGTTCTCGGAGTCGGGCAGCCCGCCGTCCTCCGGCCGGTTCATCGACGCCCGCCCGGCCCGCGCCGAGGCGTACACGATGGGGAACTCGATCTGCGTCTCGTTCGCGTCCAGGTCGATGAACAGCTCGTAGCACGCGTCGACGACCTCGGCGATCCGCGCGTCGGGCCGGTCCACCTTGTTGATGACCAGGATGACCGGCAGCCCCGCCTCCAGGGTCTTGCGCAGCACGAACCGGGTCTGCGGCAGCGGCCCCTCGCTGGCGTCGACCAGGAGCACCACGCCGTCCACCATGGACAGGCCGCGCTCCACCTCGCCGCCGAAGTCGGCGTGGCCCGGCGTGTCGATGATGTTGATGGTCAGCCCGCCGTGCTGGACCGCGGTGTTCTTGGCCAGGATCGTGATGCCCTTTTCCCGCTCCAGGTCACCGGAGTCCAGCACCCGGTCGGTGACCGCCGAGCCGGCCCGGAACGCGCCGGACTGCCAGAGCATCGCGTCCACCAGCGTGGTCTTGCCGTGGTCGACGTGCGCGACGATGGCCACGTTACGCAGGTCATCGCGAGTCGCGATCGTGGGGGCAGAGGCAGGCATGCGAACAGGCTCCGGGATTTTCAGGGGAGGCCGCCCAGACGACGGCCTGCCTACAGTGTATTCGCCCGCCCATCCGGAACGTACGGCACCTAAGCCGGGGCCCTACGCAGAAGTAAGGCATCTGCCCGATGCGGCCCTGGCTGCCTTACGACGAGCCTCAGTATTGCCAAGCCGCGCCCAGCGGCCGGCACGAGGAGGCAGTCATGCATCCGGCACTCGTCTCATCCTTCGCCGCAGCACGCCGGCAGGACCAGATGAACCAGGTAGCGCAGGCGCGGCGGGCCCGTCAGGCTCGCCGCGCCCGGCGCGCTTCCCACCCCGAGCCGGCCACGTACTGCCGGACGACCCGGGCCGGGATGCCGGCCACGACGCACTGATCCGGGACCTCGCCCCGGACGACGGCGCCGGCCGCAACGACCACGTTTCGCCCGATTGTTGAGCCCGGCAGGATGATGGCTCCCGTTCCGAGCCAGGAGCCCGCGCCGATGCGGACGGCGCTGTTGACCGGCCACTGCCCGCCGATGGGCTGGTCGGGATCGGCGTAGCTGTGGTTCTGGTCGGTGATGTAGACGTAGGGGCCGGTGTAGACGTCGTCGCCGATGTCGATGGAGTGGTGGGCGATGATGTGGCTGCCCCGGCCGATCACGCACCGGTCCCCGATCCGCAGCACCGGCTCCGGGCCCAGGTCATGGCCGGGGGCCATGCCCGCGCAGATGGTCGTGTAGGCGGCCAGCATGGTCGCGTCGCCGATCATGATCCAGCGCTCGCCGTAGACCGCGCCGGTCGGGAAGGCCAGCAGGGACCGCGGCCCGAAGGCGGCGAACCGGCGGCCGTCGGCCGAGTCGGCGGTGATCGCCGCGGCCTGCTCGGCGTACCGCCAGGCGCCCCGGATCAGCCGGGCCGCCAGCGCACGCCTTCGGGACATGCCCGATAAGGTACCGCGCGGGCGGCTACCCGGGCGCGAGGGTGAGGGCCGGGCGGCCCCCGGCGTCCGGGGCCGTTTCCGTCGGGTCAGCGATCCGCCCGGTCGCGGCGAGCTGGCCGCAGGCGCCGTCGATCTCGGTGCCGCGGGTATCGCGGACGGTCACCGGGATGCCGCGGGCATCGATCCGGTCGGTGAACTCGCGGGCCACCTCCGGGTCCGAGGCCGTCCAGCGCGATCCGGGGGTCGGGTTGAGCGGGATCAGGTTGACGTGCGCCAGCCGGCCGGACAGCAGGTCGGCCAGGGCCTCGGCCCGCCAGGCCTGGTCGTTCACGTCGCGGATCATGGCGTACTCGATGGACACCCGCCGCCCGGTGGCGTCGGCGTAGGCCCAGGCCGCGTCCAGCACCCGGGCCACGTTCCAGCGCCGGTTGACCGGGACAAGCTCGTCGCGCAGCTCGTCATCGGGGGCGTGCAGGGAGACGGCCAGCCGGACCGACAGCCGCTCGGCGGTCAGCCGCTCGATGGCCGGGACCAGGCCCACGGTCGACACGGTGACCGACCGCTGGGAGATGCCCAGCCCGTCGGGCGCCGGGTCGGTGATCCGGCGCACCGCGCCCAGCACGCTGGCGTAGTTCGCGAGCGGCTCGCCCATCCCCATGAACACGATGTTGGAGACCCGGCCCGGCCCGCCGGGCACCTCGCCGCGGGCCATGGCACCCGCGCCGGCTACAACTTGCGCCACGATCTCGCCGGTCGACAGGTTCCGGGTCAGGCCCGCCTGGCCGGTCGCGCAGAACGGGCAGGCCATCCCGCAGCCCGCCTGCGAGGAGACGCACATGGTGACCCGGTCCGGGTAGCGCATCAGCACCGACTCGATGAAGGAGCCGTCGAAGGCGCGCCACAGCGTCTTGCGGGTCATGCCGCGGTCGCAGGTCAGCTCGCGCTGCGGCGTCAGCAGGGTCGGCAGCAGCGCCCCGGCCAGCTCCGCGCGCAGGCCGGCGGGCAGGTCGGTCATCTCGTCCGGGTCGTCGGTCAGCCGGGCGAAGTAGTGCCGGGACAGCTGGTCGGCCCGGAAGCCGGGCAGGCCCAGGTCGGCGACGGCGGCGCGGCGGCCGGCGGCATCCAGGTCAGCCAGGTGCCGGGGCGGGCGCGGGCGCGGACTCACCGTGGCTGCTCCGATCGCTTAGTTGTGCCCGGGTCGGCAGGTTCCGGCCCATATCACCGTGTTGACCGGCTAAAAGTCGGTTACATTGCCGTGCTATGCCGTCGCTGCGCAGAGGGGCCGGTCAGGCCAGGATATCCGCTGGGTCCGGCATGTCGGCCCAGCCCGCGGTGCTGCTCGACGACGAGAGCCCGTACGGCAGCCGCCGGGTCGTGGTCGAGTACGACGGCACGACCACGGCCGCCTACCTGCACGACAGCGGCGGCCCGATCGCGGCGACCTGGATCGCCAACCACTCCGCCGCGCCCCCGACGGTGGACCTGAGCGTGCTCAGCTCCGGCCAGGCCCCGCAGATGCCCGCCGACCACACCAAGCACCCGCAGGGCCGGCCGCTGCTGGACCCCGGCGCGCTGAGCGCGCTGTGGCTGGAGGAAGGCGACGGCGTCGCGGTGCTGGAGCACGGCACCCCGATCGCCCTCATCCCGGGCTGGTCGGACATGTCCACCGGCATGCCCGGCTACGCGCGGGACATCATCGGGCAGACCCCGTTCGGCTGGTCGCTGGACCAGGCCATAGAGGGCCTCGGCCCCCGGATCGCCGAGGCCCAGCGGTTCTGGTCGTGGCGGTCGGACGCGGCCACCTGGGCGTCCTACCGGCAGGCGGTCTTCGGCCACCTGCTCAACCGGCTCGGCCCCGGCGGCAAGTACTGGGACGTCAGCGGCGGCCGGGCGCCGCTGGTCGGCGTGTCCGAGCGGCCGCCGACCGCGCAGCGCCCTTACGCCGTGCTGTCCACGGTCGGGATGAGCTGCCAGCGGATGCCGGTCATCGAGCAGGCCGGCGAGGGCGCGGCCGGGCAGGCGCGGATCGAGCTGGCCCTGGCCACGACCATGCCGAGCGCCGAGGCGGCCCGGATCTTCCTGTGGCTGGCCCAGTACCCGTGGCGCGAGGTGACCTGGCTCGGCGCCGGCCACAGCGTGCCGTGGTACCACGAGGCGAGCACGTTCCCGCTGGGCGGCGGGACCGGGGGGAACTCAGCGGTGCTGCTGCTGGACGAGCCCGGCCGGCTGCTCGGGCCAGACGTCCCCCAGCTGGGCGGGTTCACGGTGTCCAGCGCGCCGGTGCGGTGGCTGTGGCTGGTGCCGATCACCGAGCGCGAGCGGCTGCTGGCCGCCGAGCGGGGGTCGGCCAGCCTGGTCACGCAGCTCGCGGCGCAGCGCCGCAGCTGGGTGGCGGGCTAGCGCGCCGCCTCGGGCCGCTCGCTACTTCGGGATGAAGATGGTCAGCAGGAGCCAGACGACCGGGGCCATGATCAGCAGCGAGTCGATCCGGTCCAGGACGCCGCCGTGGCCGGGCAGGACCGTGCCCATGTCCTTGATCTCCAGGTCGCGCTTGATCATCGACTCGGCCAGGTCGCCCAGGGTGGCCGCGGCCACGGCCGCCGCGCCGAGCACCAGGCCGTGCCAGAGCCGGCCGTGCAGCAGCAGCGGCAGCCCGATCGCGCCGCCCGCCAGGCAGGCCACGGCCGACCCGCCGAGGCCCTCCCAGGTCTTCTTCGGGCTGATCACCGGGGCCATCGGATGGCGCCCGACCGTGATCCCGGCGAAGTAGCCGCCGATGTCGCTGCACACCGTCATGATGATGAACAGCAGCGCCCGCCGGTCGCCGTCCGGGCGGGCCAGCATCAGCGCGACGAAGACCGCCATCAGCGGCAGGTAGGCCACCGCGAACACGCTCGCGGTCACGTCCCGCACGTATCCGGCCGCCCCGCGCGGCAGCCGCCAGGCCAGGATCGCGACCCCGGTCAGGGCCACGGCGGCGAGCGCGTCCCGGCTGCCCTGCCAGTAGGCCAGCGCCATCATGGCCGCGCCGCCGACCGCCACCGGGACCAGCATCAGGTGAATGTCGCGGGTGGCCAGCGCCCGGCTGAGCTCCCAGCCCGCCATGGCGACGATCGCCGCCACGTACACCAGGAACGTGGCCTTGACCGTGAACAGCGTGACCAGCGCGAGGCCGCCCAGCCCGACGCCGACGGCGATGGCGACGGGCAGGTTGCGGCCCGCCCGGCCCGCCGGGCGCGGGGGCTCGGCCGGATCGCCGAGCTGCGGTTGACCGAGGTCTGAGTGGCCGAGGTCGGGGTCTATGCCCACGTCAGACCTCGAGGAGCTCGGCTTCCTTGTGCTTGAGCAACTCGTCCACCTGCGAGACGTAGCCCTGGGTCAGCTCGTCGAGCTCGCCCTGCGCGCGGCGGCCGTCGTCCTCGCCCGCATCGCCGGTCTTGACCAGTTTCTCGATCGAGTCCTTGGCGTGCCGCCGGATGTTGCGGATCGAGACCCGGCTGTCCTCTGCCTTGTGCCGGGCGACCTTGATGAAGTCGCGGCGGCGCTCCTCGGACAGCTCCGGAAAGGCGACCCGGATGATGGCTCCGTCATTGGACGGATTCACCCCGAGGTCACTGTTACGGATGGATCGCTCGATCGCGCCCAGCGAGGACTTGTCGAAGGGCTGGATCACGATCATCCGGGGTTCTGGCATGTGGAACGAGGCCAGCTGGTTCACCGGCGTCTGCGTCCCGTAGTACTCAACCGTGATCTTGTTGAACATGGTCGGATGGGCGCGGCCGGTCCGGATGCCGCTCAGATCCTCCTTGGCCACGGTCACGGCCTTGTCCATCTTCTCCTCGGCCTCGAGGAGCGTGTCGTCAATCACAGCGACTCCCGCGCGTTGTGCGTTGTTCGGCGTCCGGCCGGGCGCCAGTCAGGCACCCTCGCATCTTCCCACACGGAAGGCATCAGCGGCCGTGCCGGCTGACGAGGGTGCCGACCCGCTCGCCGCGGACGACCCGCAGGACGTTGCCCTCGCCCATGAGGTCGAACACCACGATCGGCAGGTCGTTGTCCATGCACAGGCTGACCGCCGTGGCATCCATGAACCGCAGCTCCCGGCGGAGCACCTCGGCGTAGTCGAGGCGGTGGAAGCGGACGGCATCGGGCATCTTCCGCGGGTCGGCGTCGTAGACGCCGTCGACCTGCGTGCCCTTGAGGACGGCCTGCGCACCGATCTCCAGCGCGCGCTGCGCGGCGCACGTGTCGGTCGAGAAGAAGGGCGCCCCGAGGCCCGCCCCGAAGATCACGACCCGGCCCTTCTCCAGGTGCCGGATCGCGCGCCGGGGGATGTAGGGCTCGGCCACCTGGCCCATGGTGATCGCGGTCTGGACCCGCGTCTCGACGCCCAGCTTCTCCAGGACGTCCTGCAGGGCCAGGCAGTTGATGACCGTCCCGAGCATGCCCATGTAGTCCGCCCGGGACCGGTCGATCCCGCTCTTGGACAGCACCGCGCCGCGGAACATGTTGCCGCCGCCCACGACGGCCGCGACCTCGATGCCCTCGCGCGCGGCGGCCACGATCTCCCGGGCGATCTTGCCGACCACCTCGGGCGAGATGCCCAGCGCCTCGTCGCCGGAGAAGGCCTCTCCCGACAGCTTCAGCACCACGCGCCGCCAGCCGGTGGGCGAGACAGCTCCCTGGCGAGCCTCGAAATCGGGCTCGCCGGAGAACTTCCCGCTCACGGCCGCGGCGCCGTCCTCAGCCAGCCTCAACCGGCCTGGCCGATCTGGAACCTCGCGAAGTGGCGGACGGTGACGCCCTTGTCGGCCAGCAGCTGCTTGACCGTCTTCTTCTGGTCCCGCACCGAGGCCTGCTCGATCAGCACGATGTCCTTGAGGAAGGAGTTGACCCGGCCGTCGACGATCTTGGGGATCGCCTGCTCGGGCTTGCCCTCCTCGCGGGTCACCTGCTCGGCGATCCGGCGCTCGTTGGCCACGACGTCCTCGGGCACCTCGTCGCGGGTCACGAACTGCGGGCGCATCGCGGCCACCTGGTGGGCGACGTCCTGCGCGATGTCCGCGGCGCCGTCCCCGTCGACCTGGACCAGCACGCCGAGCGTCGGGGGCAGGCCGGGGTCGGACTTGTGCAGGTAGGTGCTCACGTAGCCGCCGTCGAACCGGGCGACCCGGCCGAGCTCCAGCTTCTCCTTCAGCGTGGCCCCGGCCTCGTCGATCAGCTCCTGCGTGGTCTGGCCGGGCCGGACCTCCAGGTTGAGGACCGCGAGCCGGTCGTCGGCGCCGGCCCGCAGCGCGGCGGCCGCGATGTCAGCGGCCACCTCCTGGAACCTGTCGGTCTTGGCCACGAAGTCGGTCTCGCAGTTGAGCTCCAGCAGGACACCCGCGCTGGTGCCGTCCAGGACGGCCGTGACCAGGCCATTGCCCGCGGTGCGCTGAGCCCGCTTGCCCACGTCCTTGGCGCCCTTGATGCGCAGCGCCTCTACGGCGGCCTCGAAGTTGCCGTCCGCCCCCACCAGCGCGTTCTTGCAGTCGAGCATGCCCGCGCCCGTCTGCTCGCGAAGCCGCTTCACATCCGCGGCGCTGTAGTTCGCCATGTCTCCATCTCTCGTTGTGTCAGGGCCGGGCCGCCGCCTCCGGCCGGGCCGCGCGCCACCGGGCGCTCGGCCGCTGGCCGGCGGGACTGGTCAGCTCGCCTCGGTGCCAGTGGCGTCGATGCCGGCGGCCTCGGCGCCGGCCGCGGGCGCGGGCGCCTCGTCGGCGGGAACCTCGTCCGTGGGGACCTCGTCAGCCGAATCGATCACGTCCGGCTGCGCCGCCAGCGCGTCCGAGGACGCGGCCTCGGAGCCGCCGGGCCGGGGGCGCGCGTGGGTGTCGTCCGCGGCCGGCTCGGGCGGCGCGATCGTCGCCGTGGCCGTCGCGGTGGCGCCGGTCCCGGCGCCGTTGGCCGCGGCGCCGTTGGCGGCGGCCTCGGCGTTGCTGCCCTCGAGCAGCTCGCGCTCCCACTCGGCCAGCGGCTCCCTGGCCCCCAGCGTGCCGTCGGCGCCGGCCGGCTTCTCCTCGCCCGCGGCCGCGCCGGCCCGGGCGATCAGCCCGTCGGCGACGGCGTCCGCGACCACCCTGGTCAGCAGTGCAACACTGCGGATCGCGTCATCGTTCCCGGGGATCGGGTAGGTCACCTCGTCCGGGTCGCAGTTCGTGTCCAGGATCGCGATCACCGGGATGCCCAGCTTGCGCGCCTCGCTGACCGCGATGTGCTCCTTCTTGGTGTCCACGACCCAGATCGCGCTCGGCACCCGGGCCATGTCCCGGATCCCGCCCAGGGAGCGGTCCAGCTTGATCCGCTCGCGGCTGAGGTGCAGGAGCTCCTTCTTGGTCAGGTTGGAGCCGGCCACGTCGTCGAAGTCGATCTCCTCGAGCTCCTTGAGCCGCTGCAGCCGCTTGTAGACGGTGCTGAAGTTGGTCAGCATCCCGCCCAGCCAGCGCTGGTTCACGAACGGCATCCCGACCCGGCGGGCCTGCTCGGCGATGGCCTCCTGGGCCTGCTTCTTCGTCCCGACATAAAGGACGGAGCCGCCGTGCGCGACCGTCTCGCGGATGAACTCGTACGCGCGGTCGATGAAGTCGAGCGACTGCTGGAGATCGATGATGTAGATGCCGTTGCGCTCGGTCAGGATGAAGCGCTTCATCTTCGGGTTCCAGCGCCGGGTCTGGTGACCGAAGTGAACGCCGCTCTCCAGGAGCTGGCGCATGGTGACGACCGGTGCCATTCCGGTGTCCCCTTCCCTCTCGAGGTACCTGGCCCGCGGGCTCAGGTACCGTCCGGTTTATGCCTGGCACCCGGACGTCCTCGCGGCGAGACAATGTCCCGCGAACCGGTGAGGAGCGTCCCGCGCGGAGGTCGGCCAGAGGATCCGGGCCTGTGCATCCGACGCGGCAGAGCGGGCGCGCGAATTCAGCCACCACCCCGACCGCGTGCATGCGCATGCGGACCTGCTAGTGGCCGTTCCATAAGTCTACATGGCAAACCCGGTCGGCGGGCGGCCCGCGATAGGCCGGCCCGCTACGCCCGCGGGTGCGCCTGGCGGAAGGCGGCCAGCAGCCGCTCAACGCTGACGTGCGTGTAGATCTGGGTCGTCGCGAGCGACGCGTGGCCCAGCATCTCCTGCACGCTGCGCAGATCCGCGCCGCCCTCCAGCAGGTGGGTGGCCGCCGTGTGGCGGAGCCCGTGCGGCCCGGTGTCCGGGACCCGGCTCGCGGCAGCGGCGGCGATCCGCTGGTGCACGACCCGGCGCGCGGTCCGGGGATCCAGCCGCCGCCCCCGCGCGCCGAGGAACAGGGGCAGGCCAGGCGGCCGGCTCCCCCGATGCTGGGCGGCGGCCTGTTCGGTCAGGGTGGGCCCGCGGCGGGCGCCGCCCGCGGCCCCGCTGGCGAGCATGGCGCGGCCGTCCAGCAGCCAGGCGCGGACGGCCCGCAGCGCCGGCAGCCCGACCGGCACGATCCGCTCCTTGCCGCCCTTGCCCATGACCCGGATCGTGTGCCGCTCCTCGTCCAGGTCCCCCACGTCCAGGCCGCACAGCTCGCTGACCCGGATCCCGGTCGCGTACAGGAGCTCCATGATGGCCTGGTCCCGCCGGGCCAGCGCCCGTTCATGGGGCGTCAGGCCGGCCTCGGCCGGGCCGGCCCGGTCAGGGGCAGCCTCCATGCGGGCCGCCTCGCCGCGGGCCGCATCTCTGCCGGCCGCATTGCCGCGGGCCGCCTCGCCGCCGGCAGCATCGCCGCCGGCCGCCTCGCCACGGGGCGGCGCGGCCCGCCCGGCAGGCGCCGTGCCCGTCCCCGGGCTGTCGAGCACGGCCAGCATCTGCTCCCTCGCCAGCACCTGCGGCAGGTGCCGGCCGGTCCGCGGCGTCCCGAGCAGCCGCCCCGGGTCCGGGCTCAGCAGGCCGCGCGCGTGCGCGAACGCGGTGAACGCCCTGGCCGCCGCTGCCCGGCGGGCGATCGACGTCCGGGCCTGCCCGGTCGCATGCTGCACAGCCAGCCAGGAGCGGAGCACCTGGATGTCAAGCTGGGCCAGCTCCGTGCCGCCCTCCTGACCCAGGCGCAGCAGCAGGCCGGTGACATCGCCGAGGTAGGCCCGCACGGTGTGCCGGGACAGGTTGCGCTCGGACGTGAGGTGCCGCTCGAAGTCGGCCAGCGCCCGGGTCAGCTCCGGTGACAGCGGCGGGCTCTCCTCGCCCGGCCGGGCTGCCCCGTGCGGCCGGGCCTGCGAACGCGGCGGCATGCCCCCCAGTGTCGGCCCGGCCGGGGCACGGAGACGTTATCCCGGGCGCGTGTCACGCCGGGTTTCTGGCTCTCTGGCTTGCTTTATGGCTCTCCTGGCCCGCGCGAGCCTGGCCGGCGTGCCGTCCTAGGGCGTCCGATCGGGCAGCACGCCCGTATCGGGCAGCGTGCCGGCACGGCTGCCGCGGCCGGCGGCCGAGCGCTCGTGGGCGCGCTTGCTGATCATGGCGCTGGCCGCGCCGAGCACGCTGAGCGCCAGCAGGGCCAGCATGGCGCGGGTGTAGCCGTCGCGCAGCGCGCCGACGTACTGCGGGCCGACCCGCGACAGCGTCCCGGCGAACACCGCGCTGTGCAGCGCGAAGGGCAGCGTGCTGGTGATCAGGGCCAGGCCCAGCGCGGAGGCGAGCAGGCTGCCGGAGTTCATCAGCATCATCCGGACCGCGTTGACCACGCCCATCCGTTCCCGGGGAATCTCATGCAGGATGGCGGTGGTGTTGGCTGGCATGAAGACCCCGCCGCCGATCCCGGTGATCAGGAAGCCGAGCCCGACCAGCGGATAGCTCAAGCCGCCGCCGAAGGCGGCCAGGAGCACGACGACGCCGGCGGTCGAGATCCAGGCCGCCACGACGGCGATGCCGCGCTGCGATCCCCAGCGGCTGATCCGGCCCATGGCCAGCCCGGCCAGGGTGGTGCAGATCGGCATCGGCAGCACCTTGGCCGCCGCGATCAGCACGCTGTCCCCGTTGACCGCCTGGAAGTACAGGCCGCCCATCACCTCGGCCGCGAAGCGGGCCATGTTGCCGAGGAACATCGCCGCGTTGGCCGCGGCAACCGACGGCTTCGCGAACAGCTTCAGGTCGATGAGCGGGGCCCGGGTCCGCCGCTCCACGAATGCGAACACGGGCAGCCCGAGCACGAAGACGATGAGCGAGCCGATCACCAGCGGACTGCGCAGCCCCGAGGTCTGCACCTCGGAGAGCCCGATGACCAGGCCCGACAGCGCCACCGCGATCAGCACGGTGCCCGGGATGTCAAGCCGCTCCCGATGCGCGCTCATCGGCGGCATCGGCCGCAGCGTCGCCGCCGCCCACACGAGGCAGAATGCGCCGATGGGCAGCAGCAGGCCGAAGATCCACCGCCAGCCCACCGTCTCGGCCAGGATCGCCCCGACCGGCGGCCCGGCCAGCGTGGCGGCCGACAGCGCGGACATGTAGATGCCCATCACCTTCGGCAGCCGCTCCGGCGGGAACGTCAGCGCCAGCATGGCCGCCAGGTTGGCCAGCAGCATCGCCACCCCGATGGCCTGGACGGCCCGGACGATGATCAGGAAGGTCACGGTCGGGGAAAGCGCGGCGGCCAGCGAGCTGACCGTCATCAGCGAGATCCCGGTCAGGTACATCGGGCGGCGGCCGAAGATGTCGGCCAGCCGCCCGAACATGATGATCAGCGCCGTGACCGTCAGCATCGAGCCCAGCAGCAGCCAGCTCGCCTGCAGCGCCGACGCGTGGAAGTACCGGACCACGACGGGCAGCGAGATGTTCAGCAGGCCGAAGGACAGCGCCGTCAGAATCGTGCTCAGGCTGGCCACGAACAGCACATTGTTCGCGTAGCGCGCTTCCCCGGCCGGGTCCGGCCCGAACCAGCGGCCCGCGAAGGCGGGCTGGCGCAAGGGGAACGTCACCATCGCCGTGCTACTGCCCAGGCCTGCGGCATCGCAGTCGCCCACCCGCTATCGGAGGCCAAATTCTAGAACAACCGATGGAAACTAATTCTAGAAGCATTCTTGGAGTCCGGCCAGGCAGTGTCAATCGGCGCTGGCCTCCCTCCGCGCTCGCCAGCCCTGGTCGCAGCGCTGTACGAAGCCGGCCGCGGCGAGCAGTCCGAGGCAGCGCAGCGCGGTGTCCAGGTCGACCCCGGCCAGGACCGCGATGCTGGCCGGCCCCCGGCCCCCGCGGACCGGGACGGCCTCGAGCACGGCGGTCGTCACCGGGTCGAGGTGATCCCGCGGCACCGCGGCCCCCAGGCGCGGGCCGCACAGGTCGGAGCCGATCGGCGAGATGTGCTCGACGACGTCGGCCGCGCCGGTGACGCACAGCGCGCCCCACTCCCGGATCAGCTCGTGACACCCGGCCGACTGCTCGGACGTCACCGGGCCCGGCACGGCCATCACCGGTCGGCGCAGCTCCCGCGCATGCTTGGCGGAGTTGAGCGCCCCGCTGCGCAGTGCTGCCTCCACCACGACCGTGCCCCGGCTGAGCGCGGCGATGATGCGGTTGCGGATGAGGAAGCCCGGCCGGGTCGGGGCCCGGTCCGGCGGGCACTCGCTGACCAGGACGCCCTGCCCGGCGATCGCCTGGAACAGGTCGTGATGCCCGCGCGGGTAGCCGTAGCGCAGCCCGCTGGCCAGGACCGCGATCGTCAGCCCGTCCGTGGCCAGCGCACCCCGGTGCGCGGCCGCGTCGATGCCGTAGGCCCCGCCGGAGATAACCGTCCAGCCGCGCTCGGACACCGCGGCGGCCAGCTCCGTGCCCACGTGGGACCCGTACGCCGACGCCGCGCGGGAGCCGACGATCGACACCGAGCGCAGGCAGGCGTAGCGCAGGTCGGCCTGGCCGCGCAGCCACAGCACGATGGGGCGGGCGGAGCCGAGGTCGTCCAGCTGGGACGGCCACTCGCTCTCCCCCGGGCAGACCATCCGCACCCCGTCCTGGTGCCAGGTGGCCAGCTGGGCGGTGGAGGGCACCTGGTCGAGCCGGGCGCGCCAGCGCGCCACCGCCCGGGCCAGGCTCCGGGTGCTCTCGCCGATGGCGGGCAGGGTGAGCCGCACGTCGCCGGGCGCGGACACCGCGGCGACGATCTCGGCCGGGCTGGCGCACTCCAGGAGCGCGCCCAGCACCGGGTCGGCGGGCTCGGCCAGGAAGCTGAGGGCGGTCCGGGCCAGCCGGTCCTTGGCGCTCCCCCGGCTCACAGCCCGACTCCCAGCCACAGGCCGAGGGCGTACCCGATCTCGTCCGTCCCCGGCCGGTCGACGCCGGCCAGGTCGGCCAGCGTCCACGACATCCGGACAATGCGGTCCACGCCCCGGGCGCTGATCTCCCCCAGGTCCATGGCCCGCTCCAGCGGCACCAGTGCACCCGGCGCCGGGCGGAAGGCGCGGCGCAGCTCGGGTCCCGGCACCTGGGCGTTCAGCCGCCACCGCGTCCCGGCCAGCCGCCGCGCGGCCCGCGCCCGGGCCGCCGCGACCCGCCCGGCGACGACGTGGCTCGGCTCGGCCAGCTGGAGGTCGCTCAGCAGCTCGGCGCGGCCGACCGGCAGCAGCTCGACCTTGACGTCGACCCGGTCCATGAGCGGACCGGACAGGCGGGCCAGGTAGCGCCGCCGCACGATCGGCGTGCAGGTGCACGTCGAGCCGACCGTGGACGCCCGCGCGCACGGGCACGGGTTAGCCGCCAGGATCAGCATGAACCGGGCCGGGAACACCGCGGTCAGGCCTGATCGCGCGATCGTCACCTGGCCGGACTCCAGGGGCTGGCGCAGCGCGTCGAGCACGTCCCGCGCGAATTCCGGGGCTTCATCCAGGAACAGGCAGCCGAAGTGAGCCAGGCTCGCCGCGCCGGGCCGGATGATGCCGCTGCCGCCGCCGACGATGGCCGCCTTGGTCGCCGTGTGGTGCGGCGCGCAGAACGGCGGCTCGATCAGCAGCGGCCGGCCCGCGGGCAGCGTCCCGGCCACCGAGTGAATGGAGCTGACCTCCAGCGCGGCCGGCAGCTCCAACGGCGGCAGGATCGTCGGCAGCCGCTCGGCCAGCATGGTCTTGCCCACCCCCGGCGGCCCGAGCAGCATCAGGTGATGCCCGCCCGCGGCGCAGATCTCGGCGGCCCGCCGGGCCATCGGCTGGCCGATCACGTCGGCCAGGTCCCGGCCCGGCAAAGCCGCGCCGGCCGCGGCGATGGCATCCGGGCCGGGAGCCGCGCTGAGCGCGGTCACCGAGTCGGGAAGCGGCGTACCGGGCTCGATCAGCACCGCGGCGCCCCGGACGTCAGCGGGCTCAGCGGCTGCGCACCGGGCCGCCGCGTCCTGGCCGACGGCAGGCCCGGCGGGCGACTGGGCGGCCCTGGCGGGCCGCGGCGCGCCGCGCAGCCAGTCGAGCAGGGCACGCAGGGAGGGCGTGCAGAGCACCCGTAACTCCGGGACGAGCGCGGCCTCGGCCGCGTTCTCGGGCGCCACGACCATAGTCGCGAACCCGGCCCTGACCGCGGCGGCCGCCGCCGGTAACACGCCCGGCACCGGCCGCACCCGGCCGTCCAGGCCCAGCTCGCCCAGGAAGACCATCCCGTCCAGCCGGGCCGCCGGCACGAGGCCGGCCGCCGCTGCAATCGAGATACCGACGCCGAGGTCGAAGCCCGAGCCGCGCTTGGGCAGGCTGGCCGGGGACAGCCCGACGGTGATGCGCCGCTGTGGCCATGCCTCGCCGCTGTTGACGACGGCCGACCGGATGCGGTCGCGGGCCTCGCGCAGCGCCGTGTCCGGCAGGCCGACGAGCAGCAGGGCGGGCAGGCCGTTCTCGATGTCGGCCTCGATCTCGACCGGGTGTCCGCGGACGCCGACGAGCGCCATGGCGTGTGCCCGGGCCAGTGCCATCTAGCCGACCCCGCGGACGTGCTCGATGCTGAACTCGCCGGGCTCGGCCTTGAGCACGCCGACGACGTCGATCCTGATCTCCTCGTAGAACAGCCCGTGGGCCTGCACCCAGGCCACGGCGAGCTTCCGCAGCCGGACCCGCTTGCGGGCGCTGATGGCCTCTAAGGGCGTGCCGTACCGGCCGCTTGAGCGGGTCTTGACCTCGCAGATCACCAGGGTCCGGCGCTCCAGGGCCACGATGTCGATCTCGCCGTCCGGGCACCGCCAGTTCCGGTCGAGGATCCGCAGCTCGGATTGCTCCAGGAAGTCGGCGGCCAGCTGCTCTCCCAGCCGGCCCAGCTCATCCTTGGCGTTCATGTCCACCACCTCCATTCCCGACAGTGCCGGAGGAGGCGAATGCCCGCATTCCAACTTCCGTCCCCGGGGACGACGGCAACCATTAGCACGATCTGGGGATAAGACTGCGCAAAATGTCGGAGGCACCTGCATAGGTGCCCCGGCCGTCGGAACCCGCTCCCCCTACCCGGCGGCATCCGCCCGCCCGCCCGGCACAGCTCCTGCCGGGGCCAGGTCAGGCTCCATGATCGCGACCGAATTTCCGGCAGATCTGCGGAATATCGGTCATGATCATGATGGAGCTCGTCAGGCAGACGTCGTCAGCGACTTGACCTGTTCGCCGGTGCGGGCCCGGTGCGGGCCGGCCTACTTCTGCTCGGGGATCTGGAGGTCGCTCTTCGCCAGTTCCTCGACGTTCACGTCCTTGAACGTAACAACCCGGACGTTCTTCACGAAACGCGCAGGCCGGTACATGTCCCACACCCAGGCATCCTGCATGGTGACCTCGAAGAACACCTCGCCGTTATCGGCGGTGCGGACGTTCAGCTCAACCTGGTTGGTGAGGTAGAAGCGGCGCTCGGTCTCGACGACATGGCTGAACAGCCCGACCACGTCCCGGTACTCGCGGTAAAGCTGGAGCTCCATCTCGGTCTCGTACTTCTCGAGATCCTCCGCGCTCATCTTCTTCCTCCCTCCAGCACGACCTGCTCTTCGATGACGTCAACGATAGAGCCATTGTGCCCGTTCTCCGACGCACCGCCCTGGCCGGCCAGGTCAGCCGCGTCGCCCGCCAGCTCATCCCCCAGCTCCGGCGCCTCCACCAGATCCTCCCGCCGGCCGCCGACATTCACGAAGGACCGCCGGTGCTCCCGGCACGGCCCGTGCTCCGCGAGGGCCTTCATGTGACTCGGCGTGGAATAGCCCTTATGCCGGTTGAATCCGTACTCCGGATGGTCTCCGTGCAGGTCGCACATAAGCCGGTCCCTGGTCACCTTGGCGATGATCGAGGCCGCCGCGACGCAGGCGGCGACCTGGTCACCCTTCCACATGGCCAGGGCCGGGACGGCCAGCCCGCGCACCGGGAAGCCGTCGGTCAGGACGTAGCCGGGCCGCTCGCGGAGCGCAGCCAGGGCGCGGCGCATCCCGCTGACATTGCAGACGTGCAGGCCCAGCCGGTCGACGTCGGCGGGCGGGATGACCACCACGCTCCAGTCCACGGCCGCCTTCATGATCTGCTGGTAGATCTCCTCGCGGACCGGGGCGGTGAGCGTCTTGGAGTCGGCCAGGCCGGGGATGCCGGGGACGCCACCGCCGGAACGGGGGGTGCGCAGCACGGCCGCCGCGACCACCAGCGGGCCCGCGCAGGCGCCCCGGCCGGCCTCGTCGATGCCCGCGACCGGGGCCAGCCCGGCGCGGGCGAGGATGCGCTCGAACCCGGCCAGCCCGGCATCGCTGCGGGGCGTGTAGCCGACGGGTCGTCGCACGACGGCCTGCATCGCGCTACCGGCGCGCGCGCCTGCGCCGCAGGCGCACCCGTCGCTGCAGCCAGGTGACGGGCAGGGCCACGATGACGCCGCCCGCCAGCGGCAGGTACGGCGCGCCGGCGACGGTAGTGGTGATCATCCCCGGGATCGCGGCCGCGGCGCTGATCCCGTGCTGCTGGAAGGTGGACGGGATGCCCAGGACCGTCCAGCGGCTCGGCGGCCAGACGATCATGAAGGCCCGGCCGATGACCTCGTTCTCCGGGATCGTGCCGTTGCCGGGATCGTCCCGGTGCAGCCGGGAATCGTCGGAGACGAGGCGGTTGTCGCCCATTACCCACAGGCGGCCGGGCGGCACGGTCACGCTGAAGCGGATCTCCGAGGGCTGCGCGCCGGGGTACAGGTAGCTCTTCTCGTGCAGCGCGACGCCGTTGACGGTGACCCGGCCCTGGGCGTTGCAGCAGGCCACATGGTCGCCGGGGACGCCGATGACGCGCTTGATGTAGTCCGTCTGGCCCGGCGCCGTCCCGAACAGCCCGCCGATCGAGTGGAACAGGGGCACGAGCGTGGCGTGGTACAGCCGGACGATCGGGTCCGAGCTGGGCGGCTGGGCGGGCGGAACCGGGTTCCACGAGCCCGCGCCGTCGAAGACGATGACGTCGCCCGCCTTAATCGACCGCAGATGGTAGACAACCTTGTTGACCAGGACCTTGTCGCCGATCAGCAGCGTGTCTTCCATCGACGACGACGGGATGAAGAACGCCTGCACCACGAAGGTCTTGATCAGCAGCGCAATGGCCAGGGCGACCACGATGAGGACGGGCAGCTCGCGCCAGAACGACCGGTTGCGCTTGCCCCTTTTCCCCTTCGCGTCCGCCGTGGCCGGCTCGGCTTTCGCCGTATCGGACCCGCCCTGGTCCCGCGGGGCATCGGCCGGGCCGGCGGCGGCGCCAGCGGCCGGGTCCGGCCGGCCTGCGGCGGGCGCCGGCTCATCGCTGGCTACGCGGTCGCGCATGCTCTGGTCGTCGTCCATGTCGGGATCGAGCCTAACCCCTGCGTGACCGCGAGCGCCGCCGTCGCCGCACGACGGCGACCGGGGCGACGACGGCCAGCCCGGCGCCAAGGGGCAGGAGAGGCGCAGTGGCCCCGGCCGCGCCCGCCGCGGCGGCCGCGATGCCGTGCTGCTTGAACGTGGCCGGAATCCGCAGGATCGCCCACCGGCTGGACGGCCACACGATGACGAACGCCCGCCCGATGACCTGGTTCTCCGGGATCGTGCCGTCGCCCGGGTCCACGACATGGCCCCGCGAGTCCAGCGAGTCGTCGCGGTGGTCGCCGAGCACCCACAGCCGGCCCTTCGGGACGGTCAGGCTGAACTGGCCGGAATAGCCCGCCGGCGCCACGCCCGGCGTGTCGCCGGGGTACAGGTAGGACTTCTCGTGCAGGGCGACGCCGTTGACGGTGACGTCACCCTGGGCGTTGCAGCAGGCCACGTGGTCGCCGGGCACACCGATGACGCGCTTGATGTAGTCGGTCTGGCCCGGCTTGGTCCCGAACAGCCCGCCGATCGCCGCGAACAGCCGGCGCAGGCTTACGTCGTACAGGTCGACGACGGGGTCGGAACTGTGCGGGCGGTGCGCGGGCGGGTCCCAGGACCCGGCCCCGTCGAACACGATGATGTCGCCGGGCTGAATCGGGCGGAAATCGTAGGTCAGCTTGCTGACCAGGATCTTGTCCCCAACCAGCAGGGTGTTCTCCATGGACGCCGACGGGATGAAGAACGCCTGGACCACGAAGGTCTTGACCAGCAGCGCGATCGTGAGCGCGGCCACGACCAGGACAACAAATTCCTGCCAGAACGGACGGCTCCGGGCGCGCCGCCCTTTCCCGTCGCCGGAGTCGCCACCGGCCGGAGCGGCGACGTCCCCCTCGGGGTCCGTCGCCGTCTCCTCATCGCCCGTCATGATTCAGCGCACCCCTGGAGGTCGGGGACCGGGGGCTGCTACTTGGAGGTGGTGACCTCGCGGCGCTCCCGGATGCGGGCCGCCTTGCCGCGCAGCGCGCGCAGGTAGTAGAGCTTGGCCCGGCGGACGCGGCCGCGGGTCACGACCTCGATCTTCTCGATCGCCGGGGTGTGCACCGGGAACGTGCGCTCGACGCCGACGCCGTAGCTGATCTTGCGGACGGTGAACGTCTCCCGCGCGCTCGAGCCCTGGCGGCGGATGACGATGCCCTGGAAGACCTGGATCCGGGAGCGGTTGCCCTCGGTCACCTTGACGTGCACGCGCAGCGTGTCGCCCGGCCGGAAGTCCGGGATATCGGAGCGGATCTGGGCCTGCTCAAGCTCGGCGATCGCGGTGTGCATGGCTGCGGTTCCTCAGTAGTCATCACGCGCACGCATGCGTTCGCGCTTCAGTCGGTCTGGTCGGCGTTCGCTCCAGCAGCGCGCCGGGGGACGTGTTGGCCTCAACAAGCACACCCGGCGAGACCCCGGCAGCGGAGTCCTGCGGGGGCTGGGTCTTTCAGTGTGCCATATCTTGGCCGCTAACCGGAAAGCCAGCCTCAGCCAGCACCTCCCGATCGCGGGCGCTGAGCGCGCCGGCGGCCGGGCCGGGCTCCGGATCGAGAAGGCGTTTCACGAGGTCAGGACGGTTCTCGGCGGTCCGCAGCAGCGCCCGGTCACGGCGCCACCGGGCGACGGCGGCGTGATCGCCCGACAGCAGGACGGGCGGGACTTCCTGGCCCCGCCAGACCCGCGGCCGGGTGTAGGCGGGTCCCTCGACCAGGCCCGCCATGGTCCCGCCGTCGCCGCCGCCAAACGAGTCGTCGGGCGCGGACTGCGCGTTGCCGAGCACCCCCGGCAGCAGCCGGCCCACGGTCTCGGCCATGACCAGCACGGCGGCCTCGCCGCCGGGCAGGACGTAGTCGCCGATGCTGACCTCGTCCACGGCCATCCGGGACCGGGCATCGGCCGCCACCCGGGCGTCGATGCCCTCGTACCGGCCGCAGGCGAAGACCAGCCGCGGCTCGGCGGCGTACTCCGCGGCCAGGGCCTGGGTGAACGGGATGCCGGCCGGCGTCGGCACGATCAGCCGCGCCCGCTCGCCGGGACCCACGATCGCGTCGAGGGCCTGGCCCCAGGGCTCGGGCTTCATCACCATGCCGGGGCCGCCGCCGAACGGCGCGTCGTCCACGGTGTGGTGCACGTCGCTGGTCCAGGCCCGCAGGTCATGGACGTTCAGCGTGATGTCTCCGCGCTGGACGGCCTTGCCGATGAGCGATTCGTTCAAAGCGGTGAAGTACCCGCCGAAGATGGTGACGATGTCGATCCGCACGGTGGCCTCCTCGCTGAGCTCCGTTAGCTCGCGGAGTCCGGGTCCAGCAGGCCGGGCGGCGGGTCGATGACCAGGCGGCCGGCCTTGACGTCGACCTCGGGCACCAGCGGCGCGACGAAGGGCACCAGGATCTCGGTGCCCTGGCGCGGGCCGGCGCCCTTGATGACCAGCAGGTCCTGACCGTAGTGCAGGACATCGCCGACCTGGCCGACCTGCTCCCCGGCGGTGGTCGTGACCGTCAGCCCGATGAGCTGGTGGTCGCGGAACTCCTCCGGGTCGCCGGTGTCCTCGAGCTCATCGGAGTCGATGACCAGCATGATGCCGCGCAGGTCATCGGCGCGGTCGCGGTCGTCGAAGCCGGCGAAGTGCACCAGCAGCCGGCCCGAGTGCCAGCGGATCCCGGCGACGGTCAGCGGGCCGCCCGCGGCCGGCTCGGTCGCGAGAACCGAGCCGGCCGCGAACCGCAGCTCGGGATCGTCCGTGCGCACATCGACGACGACATCGCCGCGGATCCCGTGTGGCCGGCCGATCCGGCCGACGACCAGCTGCATGGCGCTAGCGGACCTCGTCAGTGTCCAGGAGGTCGACGCGGACGTAGGAGCCGCCCGCCAGCGAGCCGATCACGGTACGCAGGGCCTTGGCCGTGCGCCCGCCCCGGCCGATGACTTTGCCCAGGTCGTCGGGGTGGACCCGGACCTCCAGGACCCGGCCCCGGCGCAGGCCGCGCTCGTCCACCCGGACCTCGTCCGGGTGCTCGACGATGCCCTTGACCAGGTGCTCCAGCGCCTCTTCGAGCACGTCAGCCCTCGCTGGGCGCCGAGTCGGCGGCAGCGTCGGCCGGTGGGGTCTCGGCCTTGGCCGGCTCGGCCTTGGCGTCCGCCTTGTCCTCGGTCTTCGCGTCCTCCTTGACCGCGGTCTTGGCGTCAGCCTTGGCCTCGGTCTTGGCCTCAGCCTTGTCCTCGGTCTTGGCGTCCGCCTTGTCCTCGGTCTTGGCGTCCTCCTTGACCGCGGTCTTGGCCTTGGCCTCAGTCTTGGCGTCCGGCTTGGCCTCGGCCTTCGGCTTGTCGGCCTTGGCCGGCTTCTCGGCCTTGGCGGTGTCGGACTTCGCGTCCGGCTTCGCGGCCTTCGCCGAGTCGGCCGCCCGGCCGCGCGGCTTGCCCTTGGTCGTCGCGCCGCTGTCGTCCAGGGTCTCCTGCAGGGCCTCGGCGAAGGCGACCTTCCGGTCGGCCTTGGGCTCCGCGGTGCGCAGCGTCCCCTCGGCCCCCGGCAGGCCCTTGAACTTCTGCCAGTCGCCGGTGATCTCGAGGATCTTGCGGACCGGGTCCGTCGGCTGCGCGCCGACCGACAGCCAGTGCTGCGCTCGCTCGGAGTCCACCTCGATGAACGACGGGTCGTTCTTCGGGTGGTACTTGCCGATCTCCTCGATGGCCCGGCCGTCCCGCTTCGTGCGCGAGTCAGCCACGACGATCCGGTAATACGGTGCCCGAATCTTGCCCAGGCGCTTCAGCTTGATCTTGACAGCCACGGCTGTGGTCTTCTCCCAGCGGATTTCGGTGTCGGGCAGGGCACGTGACCGGGTGGGGACCAGGCGTGCCGCCCAGATGGGTCCGGCTCAGCAAGGAGAGAGGGCCTCGCTCGGCCGAGAGTAGCCCGTACAGTCTGCCAGACGCGCCGCACCAGTGCGTAATCACGCGGCGGACGCGCCTGGCCGGCAGCGTCCCGGGGCCGGGCTGGCGCCCTTCTTCCCGCCGCCCGGTGCCGGGCTGGCGCCCCTTCCCGCTGCCCGGTCCGGGCTAGCGCCCCTTCTTGCCGCCGCGCCGCGGCTGCGGGCCCTGCGGGCCGCGCAGGCCCGGCGGGAGGCCGGGCGGCAGGTTCGGGGAGCCCGGCGGCGGCAGCTTCAGGCCACCGCCCAGCCCGCCGAACCCGGCGGGCAGGCCGGACGGCCCGCCCGCGGGCCCGGCGGCGCCGTTAGCGCCCTGGCCGAATCCGGCCGGCAGCTGGCCGAGGCCAGCCGCTCCGCCCTGGGGGGCCGGCTGGCGGGGCGCGCCCGCCGGGCGGCCGCCGCCCTTCTTCTTCCCCTTCCGGGCCTTGCTGCCGCCCCGGCGCCCGCCCATGCCGGGCATGCTGCCCATCATCTGCTTCATCATCTTCTGGCCCTCGAGGAACCGGACGATGAGCTGGTTGACCTCGCCCACGGTGACGCCCGACCCGCCAGCGATCCGGGCCCGGCGGGACCCGTTAATGATCTTCGGGTTGCGCCGCTCGTCGCGGGTCATCGAGTTGACGATGGCCGCGGCCCGGTCCAGGTCCTTGTCGCTGACCTGGCTGAGCGCCTCGCGGTTCTGCGCGGCGCCGGGCAGCATGCCGAGCAGGTTGCCGATCGGCCCGAGCTTGCGGACCATGGCCAGCTGCTCGACGAAGTCCTCGAGGGTGAAGCCCTCGCCGGAGACCAGCTTGTCCGCCATCGAGGCGGCCTGCTCCTGGTCGAACGTGCGCTCGGCCTGCTCGATCAGCGTCAGCATGTCGCCGAGGTCGAGGATGCGCGACGCCATCCGGTCGGGGTGGAAGAGGTCGAAGTCCTCGAGCTTCTCGCCGGAGGACGCGAACATCACCGGGCGGCCGGTCAGCTGGGCGATCGACAGCGCCGCGCCACCGCGGGCGTCACCGTCGAGCTTGGTCAGCACGACCGCGTCGTAGCCGACGCCGTCCAGGAAGGCCTGGGCGGTCTGCACCGCGTCCTGGCCGATCATGGCGTCGACGACGAACAGGATCTCGTCCGGGTCGACCGCGTCCCGGATGTTGGCCGCCTGCGCCATCATCTCCTCGTCGATGCCCGTTCGGCCGGCGGTGTCGACGATGACGACGTTGTGCTGGAGGCGCCTGGCCTCGTCGATGGACTGGCGCGCCACCTGGACCGGGTCGCCCACGCCGTTGCCCGGGGAGGGCGCGTACACCGGGACGCCGGCCCGCTCGCCGAGCACCTGCAGTTGCTGCACGGCGTTCGGCCGCTGGAGGTCGGCCGCCACCATGATGGGCGTGTTGCCCTGGGACCTCAGCCACAGGGCGAGCTTGGCCGCCAGGGTGGTCTTACCGGAGCCCTGCAGGCCGGCCAGCATGATGACCGTCGGCGGGACCTTGGCAAAACGCAGCCGCCGGGCCTCACCGCCCAGGATCTGGATCAGTTCCTCATTGACGATCTTGATGACCTGCTGAGCCGGGTTCAGGGCCTCGGAGACCTCGGCGCCGGAGGCGCGCTCGCGGACGTTCGCGATGAACTGCCGGACCACGGGCAGCGCCACGTCGGCCTCAAGCAGCGCGATCCTGATCTCCCGGCAGGTCGCGTCAATGTCGGCCGCCGAGAGCCGTCCGCGCCCCCGGAGAGACGAGAAGACCTGAGTGAGCCGATCGGAAAGTGTCTCGAACACGTGTGTGGCCGCCGTCCCTCGCTATGGCCTGTCGCTAAGCCCCTTCAGGCTATCTGGTGCAACCCGGCAACCCGGGCAGTCCGCCGTACGACCCGGCCGCCGCGGGGTGCATCGTGCGGGCCGCAAATCTCAGCAAGTAGGTTGCAAGTTCGCCAATCCGGCGCTATACACCACAGCATGACGACGCAAGCGAGCCTCTTCGATCGCATCGGGGGTGCTCCGGCCGTCTCCGCGGCCGCGGAGCTCTTCTACCGCAAGGTCTTATCCGACCCGACACTCAGCGGCTACTTCGACGACGTCGACCTGGATCGCCAGGTAGCCAAGCAAGCCGCGTTCCTCACCATGGCCCTCGGCGGCCCGGCCGCCTACACCGGCCGTGACCTGCGTACCGCCCACGCCCCGCTGCCCCGCCTGACGGACGGGCACGTCGACCTGGTGATCGGCTACCTGGCCCAGACGCTGAGCGAGCTCGGCGTGGCGGCGGCGGACACCGCCGCCGCGTGCGAGGTGGCCAACAGCGTCCGCGACGACATCCTGAACCGCTGACGCCCGCGATGCGGATCACAGTCCTCGGCGCGAGTCTCCCCCCTCTCCCCGCGCCCGGCCCCGGCCAGCCCGGCGCCAGCCCGCCGGGTTCCTGCCAGCCCGGCGTGGACCGGCCCGGCGACAGCCGGCCCGGCGCCGACCCCGCCCGCTCCGCAGCACCGGGCTCCGGCCCGGCCGAGGTCAGTCTGGACTGTCGTCCGGGTGAGACCGTGCTGAGCGCCCTGAGCCGGCAGGGCGTCCGGGTGCCGTCGGCGTGCCAGGCGGGCATCTGCCGGGCGTGCCTGGTGCGCGGCCTGCACGGCGATCCCGGGCCGGACGGCCCGGCCGGGCTCGAGGACGCCCTCCGGGCCGACGGCTACTTCCTCGCGTGCCAGGCCCGGCCGGCCAGCGACCTGACCGTGGCCCTGGCCGGGGGCGATACCTACGCGCCCGCCCGCCTGTTATCGGTTCGCCGCGAAGGCCCGGCCCTGCGCGTCCGGGTCCGCCCCGAGCGCCCGCTGAACTTCCGCGCCGGCCAGCACGTAGCCCTGCGAATCCCCGCCGGCCGCGACGGGACTCACCCGACCAGAAACGGCCCCGACGGTGACGGCCGACACCGGGAAGGCCCCGACCAGGATGCCCGACACCGGGAAGGCCCCGACCAGGATGCCCGGCCCGGGGACGGGCCCGACGGGGACAGCGCGGACGGGGACGGCCCCGGCCGGCGCGCTGACCTGGTCCGGGTGTACTCGTTCGCCAACGGGCCGGACGAGGCGGACCGTGATGGGGCCGAGTTCTATGTGCGGGTCTATCCGGGCGGGGCGATGAGCACCTGGCTGGCCAGCGCCCGGCCCGGCGCCGAGCTCAGCCTGGGCCGCCCGTCAGGGACGTGCTGCTACCAGCCGGGGGAGCCGGGCGCCCCATTGCTGCTGGCCGGGACCGGGACCGGGGTCGCGCCGCTCGCGGCGGCGGCCCGCGACGCCCTCGCCCGCGGCCATCACGGCCCGATCGTCTTGCTGCGCGGAGCGGCCGATCCCAGCGGCCTCTATCCGGACGAGCACCTGCCCCCGGAGCCGGTCCGCTTGCGAACGTGCGTGTTATCCCGCGGCGAGGACATCGTCGCAGCCGCGGTCGCCGAGTACACCGCGCTGGCCGGCCGGGGCGCGCCCGGCGGACCGCCTGGGACGAGCCTGACGCCTGCGACGTGCCGGACGAGCGTGACGAGCGAAGCGCAGGTGTACCTATGCGGCGGCCCGGGCGTCGTGGCCCGCACGCGGCGAGCGCTGTTCCTGGCCGGGCAGTCATTGCGGCGCATCCATTGCGACGCATTCAGTCCTGCCGTAATGGACAGCTCATGATCCCGCAGGATTTTGGCTAGCCGGCTATGCCAAATCCTGCGGGATCATGGTGGGCCCCATTTTCGAGCCCCGCTGCCGCGGCAATCGAGCCAGCAGCAAACCAGGCGCCCCGGCCGCCCCGGCATTCACACCAGCAGTGGTGGCCGACGCTCATGAACAGCGACCTGGCGGATGCCAGCGACATGACCGTACGGTCGCTGTCGCTCTGGCAGCAGTGCCGTTACGTTGCTGTCGTATCCGGGAGCCGCGGGCCGGGCAGGAGCGGGAGATCGGTCCCGGTGGGCGTGGCGCCGCCGGGGTTCGTCCCCTGGCTCGAAATGATCGACGCCGCGGATCAGGGCGTCCAGGTACGCATGCAGGTGGGTGCGGTACACGTAGGTAAAGGACTGGAGGTAGGCGAGCTCAGCCTCCCGGTCCGGGCGGGTCGCGGGCAGGTGGGCCTCCGCGCCTGAAGCCGCCGGCCGGCCGCGCTGGCCGGACCCGGCAGGCCGGACTCGGCCACCGTGCCCCACTGGGCCGTCGTGCCAGGTGGGCCGCCTTGCGCCGCTTGCCTCTCGTTGCCGGACGGGGGGTCGAGGACGGGCTGGGGGTTGAGGACGGGCTGGGGGTTGAGGACGGGCTGGGGGTTGAGGACGGGCTGGGCAGCCGCGCCGGGCCAGGCCGCCAGGCCAGGGTGGTCCGCCAGCCGCCAGTCGCCAGCCGCCAGGCCCGGTGGGCCGTCATGCCGGACTGGGTCGGCGTGACGGACCGGGTGGGCGCGCCGGGCCTGGCGGCAGGCCGGAATGGGGGAACGGGCCGGCTAGCCATTACGCCGCATCCATCGCGACGAGTTCAGCCCGGCCGTGGCGCCTTGACGAGCCCGTTCACGCCTGGCGGGGGAGATCGATCCGGGTCGTGGCCGCCGCCTGCTCGAACTCGTTAACGCCGCGCATCAGGGCACCCAGGTAGTCACGTAGCTTCGCGCGGTCGACGTCGTTGAAGCTCCGCACGCGCTCCAGTTCGGCCTCGACACCCGCCTGCTCGGACTGCGTAGCGCCGCGCATCAGGGCGCCCAGGTAGTCACGCAGCTGGGCGCGGTCGGCATCGTTGAAGCTCCGCACGCACTCGAGTTCGGCCTCGACATCCGGGCGGTCCGCGGGCGGCCCGGCCCCCGCGGCCGGCATCGCCTGGCCGGCCTGGTGACGGGCCTCGTCGATGACGCGGTTGGCGTGGGCGCGGGCCTCGGCCAGCATGTCGTCCCGGCGCCGCTGCGCGTCCTGGGCCAGGTGCCGGCTGTACTCCTGGGCCTCGGCGACGTAGTGGTCGGCGGTCTGCTCGGCGCGGTACAGGATGCTGACCGCCTGGAGATGGGCGTCGGCCCGGCTGTCGCCGAAACCGTCGTCCTCGCCGGAGTGGCCGAGAATGCGGCGCCGCAGCCGGTTCACCTCCTCCTGGAGGGCGGTGCGCTCGCTCAGCAGCCGCACGAGCTCATCCTGGACCTGGTGACAGAACGCCCGCACATGCTCCTCGTCGAACCCGCGGCGGCCGAGGTGCGCGCTCCGGAATGAGACCGTCTGCACAACATCCGGCGTTAGCCTGTGCTCAGTTCGCGACAAGACGCCTATGGCCTGCTCCAACCGAAGTCCCCCCATCCCGCCGAGCCAAGCGCGATGTACCACTGCACTGCAGCTGAGGATAGTCCGACACGAACCCAAAGTCAGCTATTTGCAGAATGCAACATGAACAAACAGTTGAATCTTAGGCACGAAGGGACAGGTTGCGCAAGGAGTAGCTGACCGGGCCAGACTCTCAGTCGCCGAGAATGGCGTCCACGAAAACCTCGGGGTCGAAGGGCGCGAGATCGTCCGGGCCCTCGCCCAGGCCGACCAGCTTCACGGGCACGCCGAGCTCGCGCTGCACGGCGATCACGATGCCGCCCTTGGCCGTGCCGTCGAGCTTGGTCAGGATGATCCCGGTGATGTCGGTGACCTCGGCGAACACGCGGGCCTGACGCAGCCCGTTCTGGCCGGTGGTGGCGTCCAGGACGAGCAGGACCTCGTCCACCGGAGCCTGCTTCTCGATGACGCGCTTGATCTTGCCCAGCTCGTCCATCAGGCCGGTCTTGGTGTGCAGGCGGCCGGCCGTGTCGACGATCACCGTGTCGACGCGGCGGTCGATGCCCTCGTTGACGGCGGTGAACGCGACGCTGGCCGGGTCGGCGCCCTCGCGGTCGGACCGGACGGTCTCGGCCCCGACCCGGTCCCCCCAGGTCTGGAGCTGGTCGGCGGCCGCGGCGCGGAACGTGTCGGCCGCGCCCAGCAGGACGGTCTGGCCGTCGCCAATCAGCGCCCGGGCCAGCCGGCCGCAGGCCGTGGTCTTGCCGGTGCCGTTCACGCCCACGACCAGGACGACGGCGGGGTGATTGCCATGCCGCTGCGTGTGCAGGGTGCGGTCCAGGTCCGGGCCGAGCTGGGCCAGCAGGTCGGCCCGCAGCAGGGCCTTGACCTCGGCCGGGTCACGGGTGCCGGAAACTTTGACCTCAGTGCGGAGCTGGGCGACCAGCTGCTGCGCCGGGGCCACGCCCATGTCGGCGGTGATCAGGGTGTCCTCGATCTCCTCCCACGCCTGATCGTCCAGGGTGGCGCCGGACAGGAGGCTGAGCAGCACCGAGCCGAGCGCGGACTGGGACCGGGCCAGCCGGCCCCGGAGACGGGCCAGGCGGCCGGCCGACGGCGGCGGCTGGTCCAGCGGGCGGGCCGGCGGAGCGGCCGGCTCGGCCACGGTATCGGGGACGCTGAGGTCGGGCGGGGTGACCGCGCCGGGGCGGGCCTCGGGGGGCGCCGTGGTGGTACGGGCGGCCGGGGGCTCGGCGGTGGTCGTCCCGTCTCGGCCCGGCGCGCCGGGCTCCGCGGAACGGTGACGGGCGCGGAGCAGCGCGACGAGGCCCGCCCCGCCGCCTCCGCCCGCCACGATGACAATGCCGGCGATGATGAGCGCTTCTTCCATGACGCCCCCAAGTGTGGCAGACGGTCCAGGGTGCTGTGCCCCTGGCTAGTACCAGCTCAGGCGGTCTCGCGCTCCCGGAGGCGCTGGCTGACAACGGTGGAGACGCCGTCGCCGCGCATGCTGATCCCGTACAGCGAGTCGGCGACTTCCATCGTCCGCTTCTGGTGCGTGACGACGATCAGCTGGGAGCTCTCCCGCAACTCGGCGAAGATCTCCAGCAGGCGGCCCAGGTTGGTGTCGTCCAGCGCCGCCTCGACCTCGTCGAGGACGTAGAACGGCGACGGCCGGGCCATGAAGATGGCGACCAGGAACGCGATCGCGGTGAGCGAGCGCTCCCCGCCCGACAGCAGCGACAGGCGCTTGACCTTCTTGCCCGGCGGGCGGGCCTCGAAGTCGATCCCGGTGGCCAGCATGTCGTCGGGCTCGGTGAGGATCAGCCGGCCGTCGCCGCCGGGGAACAGCGTGCCGAAGATCCGCTCGAACTCCCGGGCCGTGTCGGCATAGGCCGAGGTGAACACCTGCAGGACCCGGTCGTCGACCTCCTTGATCACGGTCAGCAGGTCCCGCCGGGTCTTGCGCAGGTCCTCCAGCTGGGCCACGAGGAACGCGTGCCGCTCCTCGAGCGCCGCGAACTCCTCCAGGGCCAGGGGATTGACCTTGCCGAGCTGATCCAGCATGCGCTGCGCGGTCTGGGCGCGCTTCTCCTGCGCCGCCCGCTCGTAGGGGATGGCCAGCTGGCCTTCCTCGGCGGGCGGGATCGGGATGGCCGGGCCGTAGTCGGCCAGCAGCTCGGGCACCTCGACGGCGAATTCCTCGGCCACCCGGCCGGCGATCTGCTCGAGCTGCATCCGGCGGGTCGCGTGGGCCATCTGGACGCCGTGAGCGCTGTTCACGACCTTGTCCAGCTCAGCGGTCAGGTCCCGGATGCCGGTCCGGACCGCCTTCAGCTCGCCGTCCCGGCCCTTGCTGGCCTGCTCGGCGTGCTGGCGCTCGGTATCGGCCGCGGCGGCGGAGGCCTGGATCCGGGCCAGCGCGAACCTGGCTCCCTCGGCGACGGCGCGGGCCACCACCGCGGCGGAGGTCCGCAGCTCGCGGCGGGCGTGCGCGCGGGCCGTGGCCTCGCGCTCGGCGGCGGCCGCCGCGGCCAGGACGTCGGCCCGGCCGGAGATGGCCCGCAGCCGCTCCTCGACGGTGCGGACCTCGAGCCGGGCCTCCATCTCGGCGGCGCGGGCCGCGGTCGCGGCCGCGTCCAGCTCCTGGCGGGTCGGGGCACCCTCGCCGGGCTCGCCGCCCGCCGCGGGATCGTCAGCGCCGGCGGCGGCGTCCTGCGCCTCCTGCTCGGCCAGCCGGGCCTGGAGGGCGGCCGCGCCGGCCCGGCTCTGCTGCTCGGACAGCTCGGCGACCTCGATCGCGGCCGACAGGCGGCTGGCCTCGCCGTGGGCGGCCTTGGCCGCTCCGGCCAGGGTGCCGAGCTTCCCGGAAGTCTGCGCGGCGGCGGCGTCGACCTGCTGGAGCGCGGCCTGGGCCTCTGCCAGCTTTTGGCGGGCCTGCTCCTCGTCCTCGATGGCCACCGCGAGCTGGCCCTCGGCGTACTGCGACCGCTCGTGGCTGGCCGCCAGCTGGGCGCTGGCCTGGCTGGCGGCGGCCTTGAGGCTGAGCAGGCTCTGGCCGCCGGCCGAGCCGCCGCGCGCCCAGTGGGTGCCGAGCAGGTCGCCGTCGCGGGTCACCAGGCGCAGGCCGGGCTGGTCGCGGAGCACTTCCAGGCCGGAGGCCAGGTCGTCGGTGACGACGACGCCGGCCAGCAGGTCGTCCACGGCCGCTGTCAGCCCGGCCGGGGCCTGGACCAGGTCCCGGGCCGGGACGGCGGACGGGGGCAGGCCCGCCGGGAGCGCCGCCGCGGCCGAGGCGGCCGACGGGGAGCCGCCCGCGATCACCAGGCCGGCCCGGCCCGCGCCGGCGGTCCGCAGCGAGGCCAGGATGGCGACGGCGGCGTCCAGGCCGTCGACGGCTACGGCGCCGGCGGCCGCGCCGAGGGCCGCGGCGATGGCCTCCTGCGCGCCATCGGCCACGGTCAGCAGGGTGGCGAGGGGGCCGATCACGCCGTCGAACGCCGGAGGCTGGGCCAGCAGGACGGCGGACGCGTCCGCGCCGCTGGTGACGGCCTCGGCCAGCGCGTCGGCGCGGGCACGGAGCCCGGCCAGCTCGCCGCCGGCATCGCGCTCGGCCTGGCGCAGCCGGGCCACCGAGGCCGACGCCTGCTTCAGGCGGGCCGCGGCCTGCTCCCGGGCGGCAATGAGCTCGTCCCGCCCGTCCTCGGTCCCGGACACCTGCTCCTGCAGCCGGGCGTAGTCGGCCTGGGCCGCCTCGGCGCGCTCGGTGGCCTGGGCGAAGGCCTCGGTCAGGCGCCCGGCCTCGCCCTGGGCCGCGGCCGCCTTCCCCGTGGCCGCCTCGGCCTGGGCGCGCAGCCGGGCCAGCTGCTCGGCGCGCTGGGCGGCCGCGCGGGCATCGGCGGCCTGCCGCCGCTCGGTCTCGGCGACCCGGTCCTCGGCCCGGCTCCGCTGCGCGACGGCCGTGCCGAGCTGCTCACGGGCCTCGGCCAGCCGCTCGCCGAGGTCGTCTTCCTGCTCCCGCAGGACCTCGGCCTCGGCCTCGAGCTCATCGGCGTCCCGGCCGGGCCGGTGCGGCTCGGGCGCGGTCAGGTTGCGGTGCCGCTCGGCGGCCAGGCTGGCCGTGCCGCGCAGCCGCTCGGCCAGCCCGGACAGCGCGAAGAACGTCTCCTGGGCGGCGGCCAGCCGCGGCGCGTGCAGCAGCTCGGCCGCCTCCAGGTCAGACTCCCGCTGCCGCGCCTGGCCCAGCGCCGCCTCCAGGGTGGCCTTGGCCTGGGCCTTGGCCACCTCGTCGGCCTCGTCGCGCTCCAGCTCGGCCAGCAGCGTGCCGTAGTCGTCGGCCAGCAGCCGGAGCCGGGCGTCGCGCAGGTCAGCCTGGATGACGGCCGCCTTGCGGGCGATCTGGGCCTGCCGGCCGAGCGGCTTGAGCCGTCGCCCGAGCTCGCCGGTGAGGTCGACCAGCCGGGTCAGGTTGGCCTGCATCGCGTCGAGCTTGCGGAGGGCCTTCTCCTTGCGGCGCCGGTGCTTCAGGACGCCCGCGGCCTCCTCGATCAGCGCCCGGCGCGTCTCCGGCCCGGCGTTGATGACCTCGTCGAGCTGGCCCTGCCCGACGATGACGTGCATCTCCCGGCCCAGGCCGGAGTCGGACAGCAGTTCCTGGACATCCAGCAGCCGGCAATGGTCGCCGTTGATCGAGTACTCACTCTGCCCGGACCGGAACAGCAGGCGGCTGATCGTCACCTCGGCGTAGTCGATCGGCAGGGCGCCGTCGCTGTTGTCGATGGTCAGCGAGACCTCGGCCCGGCCGAGGGCCGGGCGGCCGGAGGTGCCGGCGAAGACGACGTCCTCCATCTTGCCGCCGCGCAGCGACTTGGCCCCCTGCTCGCCCATGACCCAGGAGAAGGCGTCCACCACGTTGGACTTGCCCGACCCGTTGGGCCCGACCACGCAGGTGATGCCCGGCTCGAAGCGCAGGGAGGTGGCCGAGGCGAACGACTTGAAGCCGCGCAGGGCGAGCGTCTTGACGTACACCCGCGGACTCCCTCCCAGCTTCTTTTCCCGGCTGTGTCGCTGCCTAGTCCACCCGCACCCTACCGTGGCGAGCCGACAGCGCAGCGGATTGCGCCGCCGGGGACGCGGCCGTCAAGTGCCCCGAGGCCGACCAGCTATGCGAGCAATGACGCTTTCTCCCGGATACCCGCTCTTCCGGGCGCGCCGTCCTATATCGCCGGTGGCTGCGTGGCTCATTCGAGCCAATGGACGGCCGGGCTAACGGAGCCGGAGGCCGGCCGCCGGCATCGAGGCGGGCGGCCGCGATATGGCCTTCGGGGTGCGGGCAGCAGAACACAGCGCTCGTGAGGACGCCCGAGCGCTGTGCCGTACTAGGAAAAAAATTACCGAAATAGCATTCGGCCGTTACCTGACGCTGGCCTGTGATACGCAGCGGGCCGCTGAAGCGACGAAGAGGGACGCCATCTGCCGGGGCGCCCCTCTGTCTCGCGGCCGCTAACGTTCGCTAGGCGAGCGCAGGCTCGCGGACCGGAATCAGCAGGTCATGCCGCACTTCAGCGTTGAGCACGTCGTTCTCCTCCTGGAGGCGCGCCATGGCGGCTTCCAGGTCCCGTACTCGTTGCTGCAGGCGGCGCATCTCTGAGACCATGCGGGGATCCGGCCCGCCGACGTGGCCAAGTAGAGCTTTCGCCATTGTGTAAGGTCCTCCACACTGAGCGACCAGAGTGGGCACGCGTGTGCACGCCAAAAAGCGTCCACTCAAGTGGGCCCACCTTCAGTCGTACATGAGCTTCACTCGACTGCGCGCAAGTAACACTTCCATGGTCCCACCGTCAAGGCTATCCGGTCAAGTTGACGGATCGTGCTGGTCACCGGCTTCGTGTCACCTTGCCGGGCGTTTATCGGTCAGCGCTCGGCAAATCCGACAAGGCCGCCCCCCGGATCGTCCCAGCGGTGCGTGACCTGTGCCACCAGGCCCGGCACGTCCTCGCCGTCCAGCACCTCCAGCAGCTGCGCGCAGGCCTCCCGGGAGCCCTCGGCCACGACCTTGACCCGGCCGTCGGCCAGGTTCTCGGCCCACCCCCGGAGCCCGAGGGCCAGCGCGTGACTGCGCACCCACCACCGGAATCCGACGCCCTGGACGCGGCCGCGGACCCACGCGGTCAGCCGGACCGGGCCGGCTGACGGAATCACGTCATCCCCATCAGCCACGATCGCCTCCCCAAGCATGATCAATACCATGCGTCACAGGGGCACCGTGCGCTAGCCCGCCACGGGGAACAGGGGACATGGCGGCAACCGTCACGCCCTTCCGTTGCGCGGGCGGGGCTGGCAGACCGGGCAGGAGTACGACGAGCGGTTCATGAAGGCGTCGCGGCGGACCGGGGCGCCGCAGCGGGGACAGGGCTGGCCGGCCCGGCCGTACACGGCCAGCGAGCGGTCGAAGTACCCGCTCTCCCCGTTGACGTTGACGTAGAGGCGGTCGAAGGAGGTCCCGCCGACGTGCAGGGCGTCGGCGAAGACGTCCAGGACGGCGTCGACGAGCCGGTTGACGTCCGGCCCCCGCAGCCGGTCCGCGGGCCGGGCCCAGTGCAGCCGGGCCCGCCACAGCGCCTCGTCGGCGTAGATGTTCCCGACCCCGCTGACCAGGCTCTGGTCCAGCAGCGCCCGCTTGATGCCGGTGCGCCGCGAGCGCAGCCGGGCGGCGAAGGCGGCCCGGTCGAACGCCGCCTCGAGCGGGTCCGGGGCGATATGCGCGATCACCGCGGGCAGCAGCGCCCCGCCGGGGCTGAACAGCAGGTGGCCGAACGTCCGCTGATCGGTAAAGCGCAGGTCAGGGCCGCCATCGCGAAAGGTGAACCGGACTCGGACATGCGGGGACAGGGGCCGGTCGCTCTCGCCCACCAGCAGCTGGCCACTCATGCCCAGGTGGGCCAGGAGCGCGTCGTCGCCGGCGGGCAGCCACAGGTACTTGCCGCGGCGCCGCGGCGCCTCCAGGAGCCGGCCGCGCAGGGCGGCGGCGAAGTCCGCGGGCCCGGCGGCGTGCCGCCGGACGGCCCGGGGGTGCAGCACCTCGACCTCGGCCACGGCCCGGCCGGCCACATGCTCGGCCAGGCCGCGCCGGACGGTCTCGACCTCGGGGAGCTCAGGCACGGGCTATCGGCCCTTGACCGGCTGCTCCCCGGACGATCCCCCGCCGTCGCCGGGCGCCGCGATCGGCCCCGCGCCATTCCCCCCGGAAGCGGGCCGCGGCGCAGCAGCCCGGTCGGTAGCAGCGCGCTCGGTAACAGCGCGCTCGGTAACAGCGCGCTCGGTAACAGGCCGCTCAGGAGCAGCCGGCGGCGAAACAGCCCCGTTCGCCGTCGCCGCAGCCGTCGCCGCAGCCGCCGCCTCGGTCAGGCCGGCGCTGATGGCGGTCCAGGCCGCCTCGGCGGCCTGCTGCTCGGCTTCCTTCTTGGACCGGCCCTCGCCCTCGCCGTAGGTGTGGGTGCCGATGCGGACCGTCGCGCGGAAGGACTTCTGGTGATCGGGCCCGCTCTCGTCCACGTGGTACTCCGGCACCCCCAGGACCTCGGCCGCCGTGAGCTCCTGCAGGGACGTCTTCCAGTCCAGCCCGGCGCCCAGCCGGGCCGACCGGGCGATCACCGGGTCGAACAGCCGGTGGACCAGGCCGTCGGCGGCGGGCAGGCCCTGGTCCAGGTAGACGGCGCCGATGACCGCCTCCAGGGTGTCGGCCAGGATGGAGGACTTGTCCCGGCCGCCGGTGCCCTCCTCGCCCTTGCCCAGCCGCACGTAGGAGCCCAGCCGCAGGCCGCGGGCCACCCCGGCCAGCGCCCGCATGTTCACGACCGCCGCGCGCAGCTTGGCCAGCTGGCCCTCGGGCAGGTCGGGGTAGGACTGGAACAGCGTGTCGGTGACGATCAGCCCGAGCACGGAGTCGCCGAGGAACTCCAGCCGCTCGTTGGTGGGCAGGCCGCCGTTCTCGTAGGCGAACGACCGGTGCATGAGGGCGCGCTCCAGGTACTCGGCGCCCAGGGGCACTCCGAGGGCAGCCAGCAGCTCCGCGACGTTCGCGTCCGGGGCCTGGCCATCAGCCGAGCAGCCGCTCACGATCTCCTCCTTGCCCGCGCCGGCCGCGGCGCGAGTCTCCGCTCGGAGCGCGTCAGGAAGGAGTCAGCACCTGGCGCCGGTTGTAGGTCCCGCAGTTCGGGCACGCGGTGTGCTGAAGGTGCGGCTCGCGGCAGTTCTGGCACGCCACCAGCGACGGCAGCGCCGCCTTCCACTGGGCGCGGCGAGTCCGGGTGTTGCTGCGCGACTTCCGCCGCTTCGGTACGGCCACTGAGGGCTCCTTCGGTTACTCGGGCTCGCTCACGCGAACGTCTTTCAATGCCGCCCACATCGGACCGCGCTCCTCGTGCCCGTGATCCGGCGGGGCCTCCGCCAGGCGGACGCCGCACTGCGAGCACAGGCCCAGGCAGTCAGCCGTGCACAGCGGCGACAGCGGCAGCTCCAGCACGAGTGCGTCCCGCAGGGCCGGCTCGAGGTCGAGCAGGCCGCCGTCCAGGACGTAGCCGTCAGCAGCCGCCGCTGCCTCCTCCAGCGTGTACAGCTCCTGGAACCGCACCGTCGTGGCCGACGTAAACGGGTCCAGGCACCGCGCGCACTCGCCGACGAGGGGTGCGGTCACCGTGGCGGTGACCAGCACGCCCTCGGTGACGCCCTCCAGCTGGACTTCCAGCTCGAGGTCGGCACCGACGGGCACTCGCACCAGCTCGACGCCCAAATCGGCAGGTGCCGGGCTGGTACGCCGGTCGGTGCGCGCTGTCCCTGGTCCGAGGGTCCGGATGTCAAAGACAAGCGGTCCCGTCGGGTCGGAGCGCTTCTGGTGCTTGCTTCGCTGATGTGACATGGCTAAGAACGGGTGTGGCATGGCATTGGCCGCCAAGCATACCGGCCTGCCTGCGCTAACCCCAACTTGTGCACGCTGGCCCTCCGGATGGCGGGCGCCGGCGAGGGGCTAGCCCTCGGCCAGGCGGCTGGACAGGCGGCTGTTGACGATCTCGGGCACCAGCCCGGTCACGTCGCCGCCGTACTTGGCGAATTCCTTGACCAGGCTCGATGACAGGAAGGCGTACAGCGGGTTGGTGGTCATGAACATCGTCTCGACCCCGGCCTGGCTGTAGTTCATCTGCGCCATCTGCAGCTCGTAGTCAAAGTCGCTGACGGCCCGCAGGCCCTTGACGATGGCCGTGATGTCGTTGGCCCGGCAGAAGTCCACGGTCAGGCCCTCGAACCGGGCCACCGTCACGTTGGGCCGCTCCTTCAGGACATCGCGGAGCATTTCGACCCGCTCATCGGCCGTGAACATGGGAATCTTGCTGGGATTGAGGACTACAGCCACGACAACTTCGTCATAGACTGCAGACGCGCGGGAAATGATGTCGAGATGACCGTTCGTCACCGGATCGAACGAGCCTGGACAGACGACGCGCCGCATGTCGAATTACGCTCCCGTCTCGTGCGCCCCCGCTTGACCTGGGCCCCCGGCGTGACCGTACCAGAGCACCGCTTCGCCGTAACGACGGGACCTATCGCCCAGATAGCCGGCGGGCCAGCTCAGCGGGTCCGACCGAGCCGCGCGCTCCACCACGACCAGCGCCCCGGGCGCCAGCCAGGCGTGGGTGACCAGGGCGGCCAGGATTCGTTCCATATCGGTGTTGCTGACGGCGTAGGGCGGGTCCGCGAACACGAAGTCCCGCGCCGCGCCGCCGGGCCCGCGGGCCAGCGCCCGCTCCGCCCGGTCGGTCACCAGCCGCGCGCCGGGCAGCCCGATGGCCGCGATGTTCTCCCTGATCACGCGGGCCGCACGGGGGTCAGACTCGATCATCAGCGCCTCGGCGGCGCCGCGGGACAGTGACTCGAGGCCGATCGCGCCGGAGCCGGCGTACAGGTCCAGCACGCGCGCGCCGTCGAGCCCGCCGCGGCTGGCCGTCACCGCGGCGAACAGGCCCTCGCGGGCGCGGTCGCTGGTGGGGCGGGTGGACTTTCCGGGCGGCACGGCCAGCCGCCGGCCGCCGGCCCGCCCGGCGATGATCCGGGTCAGGCTTTCTCCAGGTACTCGGCCTGCTCGCGGTCCAGCAGGGTGGCCACGGCGTCGGCCAGCGCGGGCTCCCCGGCCAGCGCCGGGTCGGCGTCGACCAGGGCGGTGGCCTCGCCGCGGGCCGCGACGATCAGGTCCTCGTCGTCGGTCAGCTGGAGCAGCCGCAGGCTGGTCCGGCGGCCGGACTGCGCGGTGCCGAGCACGTTGCCCTCGCGGCGCTGCCGGAGGTCGATCCGGGACAGCTCGAAGCCGTCGGGAGTGGCCGCCACGGCGGCCAGCCGGTCCCGGCCGGGGCCGTCCGCCGGCACCTCGGTGACCAGGAGGCACAGGCCCTGCTCGCGGCCGCGGCCGACCCGGCCGCGCAGCTGATGCAGCTGGGACACCCCGAACCGCTCGGCGTCCATGATGACCATCACGGTCGCATTGGGGACGTCGACGCCGACCTCGACCACGGTGGTGGTGATCAGGACGTCCACCGTGCCGTCGGCGAAGGCCAGCATGACCTTGTCCTTCTCCTCCGGGCCGAGCCGGCCGTGCATGATGGCGGTGCGCAGGCCGGCGAGCTCGCCGCCGGCGAGCTCGGCGGCCAGGTCCAGGACGGCGATCGGCGGCCGCAGGGCGGCCTGCTGCGCCTCCTCCTCGGTGATGTCCAGGCGGCCCTCGCTGTCCAGGCTGATCTCGTCCTCGGTGACGCCGCGGGCCGGGCCGCCCGCGCCGGGCGGGGCATCCGAGCCGTCGCCGATCCGGGGGCAGACGATGTAGGCCTGGCGGCCGCTGGCCACCTCCTCCCGGATCCGCGCCCAGGTCCGGGCCAGGTAGTGCGGCCGCTCGGCGGCCGGGACGACGTGCGTGGCGATGGGCTGGCGGCCCGCGGGCAGCTCGGTCAGGATGGACATGTCCAGGTCGCCGAAGACCGTCATGGCCACCGTCCGCGGGATCGGCGTGGCCGTCATGACCAGGACGTGGGGCCGGCCGTCACCCGCCTTGTCGCGCAGCGCGTCGCGCTGCTCCACGCCGAACCGGTGCTGCTCGTCGATGACGACCAGGCTGAGGTCGGCGAACTGGACATGCTCCTGGAGCAGGGCGTGCGTCCCGATCACGATGCCCGCCTCGCCCGAGGCCGCCTCCAGCAGCGCCCGGCGGCGGGCGGCGGCCCCCATCGAGCCGGTCAGCAGCGTGACCCGGGTCGCGTGCTCGGCCCCGCCCAGCTGGCCGGCCTGGCCGAGCGGGCCGAGCAGGGCGGTGATCGAGCGGTAGTGCTGCTGCGCGAGCACCTCGGTGGGGGCCAGCAGCGCGGCCTGCCCGGCGGCGTCGACGGCCTGCAGCATGGCCCGGACCGCGATGATCGTCTTGCCGGAGCCGACCTCGCCCTGGAGCAGCCGGTTCATGGGGTGGTCGGCGGCCAGCTCGGCGGCGATCTCCGCCCCGGCCAGCTGCTGGCCGAGGGTCAGCTCGAACGGCAGGGTCGCGTCGAAGGCGTCCAGCAGGCCGCCCGGCACCCGGGGCCGCGGGATCGCGGAGTAGTCGGCCGCGGCCCGGCGGCGCTGGGCCAGCGCGACCTGCAGGACGAACGCCTCGTCCCACTTCAGGCGCTCCCTGGCCCGGTCCCGGTCGGCGTAGTCGACCGGGCGGTGGATGCCGCGCAGCGCGTCGGCGTAGCCCGGCAGCCCGTGCTCGCGCCGGACCGCGGCCGGCAGCGGGTCGGCGGGCACGTCCAGGACGTCGAGCGCGATCCGCACCGAGTCCGCGATCCGCCACGAGGCCACCTGGGCCGTGGCCGGGTAGATCGGGATCAGCTCGGCCGCGAACTCGGCCGCGCGGGTCCCGGCCGCGCCCTCCCCCAGCAGCTCGTAGTCGGGGTGGGCCAGCTGGCGCTTGCCGCGGAAACTGGACACCTGGCCCGAGAACAGGCCGCGCATGCCGGGCTGGAGCTTCTCCTCGCGCCAGCCCTGGTGGCCACGGCCGAAGAACGTCAGCGTCAGCCGGCCGTGCCCGTCGGTGACGATGGCCTCGAAGATCGAGCCGCGCCGGTTGCGCATCGGGCGGGTGGACACCGAGGCGACCTCGGCCATCACCGTGACGTGCTCGCCCTCGACCAGGCCGGCCAGGCTGGTCAGCTCCCCGTGCCGGGCGTACCGGCGCGGGTAGTGACCGAGCAGGTCGCCGACCGTGCGCAGGCCCAGGGCGCTGTCGAGCTTCTTCGCGGCCTTGTCGCCGATGACCAGGCGCAGCGGGTCCCGGATCGTCGCCATCTGAGCAGAATAGAGGTCGCTACTGTCAGTCGTGACCCGTCGCTGCGGCGAGCCGGGTGGCGGCCACCGCGGACCGCCCGGCTCGCGCGAACCGCCGCGTGTCGGCTATCCTTCAGCAACTGCCTGGTTTAGCCGGGCGTCCGATTCTGTCTCAAACCCTTTGGAGCGTCCCGTGGCTGCCGTCTGCGATGTCTGCGGTAAGGGGCCGGGCTTCGGCAACAACGTGTCGCACTCGCACCGCCGCACCCCGCGCCGCTGGAACCCGAACGTTCAGCGCGTCCGCGCGATGGTGGGCAAGACGCCCCGCCACCTGAACGTCTGCACGTCCTGCATCAAGGCCGGCAAGATCACCCGCTAGCGCGGGGATCGCTCAAGCTCGGCTCACTCCGGCCCGATCGCTCACGCGCAGTTTCCAGCCGTGATCGACCGGGCCGATCCCTGTGCCCAGCGCGAAGCCGCCCGCGATAGCCCCGGCGACGTACTCCCGGGCCGCGATGACGGCGCCGTGGATGTCCGCGCCCAGGGCCAGCTCGGCGGCGATGGCCGAGGCCAGGGTGCACCCGGTTCCGTGAGTGTGGCGGCTGGCGATGCGCCGGCCGGGACAGCGGATCACGCGGGTCTCGCTGACCAGCAGGTCGACCGGATTCCCGCTCAGGTGCCCGCCCTTGACCAGGACCCAGCGCGGCCCCATCGCGCCGATCACGCGGGCGGCGGCCAGCATGCCCGCCTCGTCGGCGATCGGGAGGCCGGACAGCAGCTCGGCCTCGGGGAGATTCGGCGTCACCATCGTGGCCAGCGGCAGCAGCCGGCCGCGGATAGCGTCCACGGCGTCGCCCGACAGCAGGCTGTCGCCGTGCTTGGACACCGCGACCGGGTCCACGATGAGCGGGGCCGCCCCGGCGGCCGGCTCCAGCTCGTCGCAGACGGCGTGCACGATGGCCGCCGAGGCCAGCATCCCGGTCTTGATCGCGTCGACGCCGATGTCGCCCAGCACGGAGGCCAGCTGGGCGCGGACCGCCTCGGGCGGCAGTTCCCAGTAGCCCTGCACGCCGAGCGAGTTCTGGGCCGTGACCGCGGTGACGGCGGTCATGCCGTGGACGCCCAGGGCCAGCATGGTCTTCAGGTCAGCCTGGATGCCCGCGCCGCCACCGGAATCAGAGCCGGCGATAGCCAGGACCCGCGGCGGGGTCGACGTCATGAGCGCCAGCCTAACGGCCGCCCGCCGGTCATCAGGCCGGCCGCTACCGGAAGCGGCAGGGCTTGCCGTTGAGCACGCAGCCGACCGGGGCCACCGGTGAGCCGGACACCGAGACCTTGAAGCTCACGCCCGCGGGGTCGGTGGGTGCCACGTACCCGCCCGCGGCCTGCCGGGCCGCCACCCCGCCGTCGTCACTCGCGTCCGCCAGCCAGTGGGCGCCGAGGACTCCCATGACGGTCCGGCCGGGCAGCGCGAACCGCAGCCGCCAGTCCGTGCGCGCCTGGCCGGCCGGCAGCGTGATCGTCACGCTGAAGACGCCGTTCTGCTCCGGGCCGAGGTGAATGGGAACGACCGGGCCGGCGGCGCCGATGCCGCCGATGACGGCGGGATTGACCGACCGGATCTGGACGCCGGGCTTGGACGTCGGCACCGATTCCGGGGCCACGCAGGTCGCGCATTTCGAGGTGTTCGGCTGGTCGTTCGGGCGGTAGGTGAGGAACGTCCGCGGGGCATTCAGCGACAGCGCCGCGGCGATGACGAAACCGGCCCCGGCCGCGAACCACGGCGTCACCAGCAGCCCGCGCATCCGGCGGGACGAGGCGGCGCTGCGGGTCCCGGCGATCACCGCGTCGGGCGACCGGGCCACCCGGCCGTGGCGGCCGCGGGGGACGGGTCCCCCGTCCCTGCCGTCGCTGTCGTCCGCGCCGTCCCTGGCGTCACTGCCGGGCCCGGCGGCCGGGCCGCGGCCGCCGCCGAGCGGGGGCAGCGGCTGGGTCGGCGGCTCCGGCGCAGCCGGCCCGGCACCAGAGTGGTCCGGGCCAGGGCCGGACTCGGGCACGATCCGTTTCGCCGGGATTGCAGCATTCAGCTGGCTGTGGCGGCCTGAATTCTCATCCGGGCGCCGCGCCCTGTGCTTTGGAATGCTCCCCTGGCGATGACTCGGCATCAGGGGGTTTATATCAAGCTGGCGGCAGATCAGCCACTCCGAACCGACTTTTTGCCGGCGTCCCGGCCGATAATTCCTGCGCGCCGCCGCGAAAATGATTCCAGCCGCCCGGACCGCCGCGCGGGCGGGAGCCGACCAGCACGCCCGAGCCGGCCCGGACCTCGCCCAGCGCCGCCCAGCCGGCGGCCAGCTCGGTTCCGGCCGGGAAGGTGGCGGCCAGCGCGTGATCCTCGCCGCCGGCCAGCGCCCAGTCCTGCCAGTCGGCGCCGAGGCGCCGGGCGGCCGCGCGCAGCGGCGCGGTGCCGGGCAGCCGGGCCGGGTCGATGTCGATGGACACGCCGCTGGCCGCGGCCACGTGCCCGAGGTCCTGGAGCAGCCCGTCGCTGATGTCGATCATCGAGGTGGCGCCGAGCCGGGCCGCCTGCGGCCCCGCGTGGTAGGGAGGCTGCGGACGGCGGTGGGCCGCGGCCAGTTCCGGCCCGGCGTCGGCGGCGCCCGCCGCCAGCAGGGCCAGGCCCGCGGCGGACCAGCCCAGGTGCCCGGCGACGGCCAGGATGTCGCCCGGCCGGGCGCCGGCCCGGGTGACCGGGGCCGCGCCGTCCAGGTCGCCGAGCGCGGTGACGCCCAGCATGAGCGTGTCCGAGCCGGTCACGTCGCCGCCGGCGACGGCCGCCCCGGCCCGCGCGCACTCGGCGGCCACGCCGCGCATCAGGTCCAGGGCCCAGGCCACCGGCAGGTCACCGGGCGTGGCGATGCCGATCAGCAGGGCGGTCGCGGTCGCGCCCATGGCGGCGACGTCCGCGAGGTTCTGCGCGGCCGCCTTGACGCCCACGTCGCGCGCGGACGACCAGTCCCGCCGGAAGTGCCGGCCCTCGACCAGCAGGTCCGTGGTGGCGACGACCCGGCCGTCCGGAGCGCTGATGACCGCGGCGTCGTCGCCGGCCCCGAGCAGCGGGGCCGGCTCGCGCGGCAGCAGTTCCCTGATCGCCGCGATCAGTCCGAACTCGCCTAGCTCCGCGACGGTGATGGCATCCTCCGGTGAGTAGGTGACACGCCCCGGGGGCGCTCACATCCGGCCGCTGGCACCCGCGCCATAAACCAGGTCACTACGGTAGCGTTGGGCCTACTCATCCGACCGAGGAGGACGACATGGTTCACGCGTACATCCTCGTCCAGACTGAAGTCGGAAAGGCCGCCGAGGTCGCCGGCCACATCTCCAAGATCGCCGGTGTAATGCAGGCGGACGACGTCACCGGGCCGTACGACGTGATCGTGCGGGCCGAGGCCGACAATGTCGATGATCTCGGCAAGATGGTGGTTGCGCAGATCCAGGGCGTTTCCGGCATCACCCGCACGCTGACCTGCCCGATCGTGCACATCTAGGCCGGCCCGAAGGCCGGCCCCGAGGCCAGCACCGCGGCGGTCCGCGGGCCGACGCCGAGTGCGGCGGCCAGCTGCAGGTCCGCCGGGGTGTCCACGTCCTGGCGCAGGCCGCGGAAGGCCGCCAGGGCGAGCTCCCTGGCGCCCGCGGCGCGGTGCCGGTCCCGCGAGCCGGGGCCGAACGCGGGCGAGAACGCGGTGCCCGGCCCCGCCGCGTACAGCGTGGTCCCGGTGCCCGCCGCGTCCGGGACGAAGGCCTGGCCGGCCGCCGCGGCCCGGTCCAGCGCGAGCGCCAGCTCGGCGGGCCGCAGCGCGGGCAGGTCGCCGGCCATGGCGGCGCGGCCCCGCTCCGGCCACCGGGCCGCGGAGTAGGCGGCGCCGAACGCCAGCGCCGCGTTCAGGCCCGCCGCGGGCTCGTCGCCGATCACGATGGCCCCGAGGTCGCTCAGCTCGGCTCCGACCACGGCGTCATCGGTGACGGCGATGACGCCGGCCACCGGCGCGGCCGCCAGCGCGGCGGCGACGGTGTCCGCCGCCATGGCCAGGGCCAGCTGGGCACGGTATGTCCCGGTCAGGATCGCCAGGCGCGATTTGGCCTCGGCAAGTACCTTGACTGGGATCACCAGAGACCACGCGGCCGGGTGAAGGACGGATTCCATGGACCTGATCTTGCCTCGACAGCGCGCGGCGCGAGCGGGGAGACTGGCCACATGACAAGCGGGAGACCCGATGAGTGACGCGCGCCCGCCCAGGGTGATCGATGGCAGCTACTCGGAAGCGTGGCGGAATTTCACCCGGATCGTGCTGCCGCCGTCCATCCGGGCCCTGATGGCGCTGCGGTGGAGCGGCCAGGAGAACATCCCGCCCAAGGAGGGCATGCTCCTCGCCGCGAACCACCTGTCCTACACCGACATCCTGGCCCTGTCGCTGTTCGTCCACCGGTGCCGCCGCTACCCGGTCTTCCTGGCCAAGGCGTCGCTGTTCGACGTCCCGGTGCTCGGCTGGCTCATGGTCAAGCTCGGCCAGCTGCCGGTCTACCGGGGCCAGACCGACGCCGCGCTGGTCCTGCAGGACGCCGAGCGGATCAGCAAGGCGGGCGCCTGCGTGATCTTCTACCCCGAGGCGACGGTGACCCGGGACCCGGACCTGTGGCCGATGGTGGCCAAGACCGGCGTAGCCCGGCTCGCGCTGGCCGCGAACATCCCGGTCGTCCCGGTCGCGCACTGGGGCGCGCAGCGGCTGCTGCCCTACGGCAAGCTCCTGCCCCGCGTGCTGCCCCGCAAGACCGTCCGGGTGCTGGCCGGGCCGCCCGTCGACCTGTCCGAGTTCGCCGGGCAGCCGCTCACCAGCCAGGTCCTGCGGGCCGCCACCGACAAGATCATGTCCGACGTGGCCGGGCTCCTCGGCCAGCTGCGCGACGAGGTCCCGCCCGCCACGCCCTACCACCCGGCCGTGGCCCGCCGGAAGTTCCGCGCCGACCTGAGGGAACTACAGAAGACCAGCGGCGAAACGGATCTTTCCCCGGACTCGCCCTCCGGAGCCGACTCGCCGTGAAGGCGGCGGTTCTAGGGGCCGGTTCCTGGGGAACGACCTTCGCCCAGGTGCTCTGTGACGCCGGGACGCCCACCGTGCTGTGGTGCCGGCGCCCAGAGATCGCCGACGCCGTCAACCGAGGGCACTGCAACCCCGCCCGGCTGCCGGGCATCCCGCTGCCGCCGTCGCTGACCGCGACGTGCGACCCCGCGGAGGCCCTGGCCGGGGCCGACCTGGTCGCGCTCGCGGTCCCCGCGCAGTCGCTGCGGGCCAACCTGGCGCAGTGGGCCGGCCTGCTGCCGCCGGGGGCACTGCTCGTCAGCCTGATGAAGGGCGTCGAGCTGGGCAGCTGCTGCCGGATGAGCGAGGTCATCGCCCAGGCGGCCGGCGCCCCGGCCAGCCGGATCGCCGTGGTGTCCGGGCCGAACCTGGCCCTGGAGATCGCCCGCCGCCAGCACGCGGCCACGGTCGTGGCGTGTACCGACGACGAGGCCGCCGAGCAGCTGCAGCGGGCCTGCCACACCCCCTACTTCCGCCCGTACACCAACCACGACGTAATCGGCTGCGAGCTCGGCGGCGCGGTCAAGAACGTGATCGCGCTGGCCGTCGGGATCGCGATCGGCATGGGCCTGGGCGACAACACCCGGGCCATGCTGATGACCCGCGGGCTGGCCGAGATCAGCCGGCTGGGCACCGCCCTCGGCGCGGACCAGCTCACCCTGGCCGGCCTGGCCGGGCTGGGCGACCTGGTCGCGTCCTGCAGCTCCCCGCTGTCGCGCAACCGCACGTTCGGCGAGCGGCTGGGCCGCGGGACGCCGCTCGATGAGGTGCTGGCCAGCATGACGCAGACGGCCGAGGGCGTGAAGTCCTCGCAGTCGATCTGCGAGCTCGCCCGCCGCCGCGGGGTGGAGATGCCCATCACCGAGGTCATCGCCGCCGTGCTGCACGAGGGCCTCGAAGTGGGCCAGGCCGCGCTGCTGCTGGCCGGCCGCCCGGCGACCCGGGAGCGCTGACTGTGTTACGCGGCGGGGGGCGAGGCGGCAGGGGCAGGCGGATTCCGGCGGGCAGGCAGAACTGGAGGGCTCGTGAGCGAGCAGCGCAAGATCAGGGTCGCGGTCGTCTTCGGCGGGCGCGGTCCCGAGCACGCCGTGTCGGTCATGGGCGGCGGGAACATGCTGGCCTCCATTGACCGCACCCGGTATGACGTGATCCCGGTCGGCATCACCCGCGACGGCGGGTGGGTCCAGGTCGCGGACGAGCCCGCCCGGCTGGCCATCGCCGGCGGCGAGCTGCCATCGGTGGAGGCCGCCGCGGTGCCGGGCGCGCCCGTGCTGCCGGGATCGTCGGTGATGCCCTGGGCGCGCTCCTTCATCACCAGCGCGCCGGGGCAGATCCCGCCGCTGCTGGGCGAGGTCGACGTGGTGCTGCCGGTGCTGCACGGGCCGTTCGGCGAGGACGGGACCATCCAGGGCCTGCTCGAGCTGGCAGGCGTCCCCTACGTCGGGGCCGGGGTGCTGTCCAGCGCGCTCAGCATGGACAAGGAGTACATGAAGCTGGTCTTCGCGGCCCGGGGCCTGCCGGTCGGGCGCTACGTCGTGCTCGGCCCGCAGGACTGGCCCGCCGGGTCTGCGGACGGGCCCGGCTCGCCGGACTCGTCGGCTGAGCCCGGCGAGCGGGAGCGCAAGCCGGTGTTCGACGAGATCGCCGAGCTGGGCTGGCCGCTGTTCGTCAAGCCGGCCCGGGGCGGCTCGAGCATCGGCACGTCCAAGGCCCATGACCTGGGCCAGCTGCACGCCTCGATCGCGCTGGCCCGCAGCTACGACCCGAAGGTCCTGGTCGAGGCGGCGGTGGACGGCCGCGAGATCGAGGTCTCGGTGCTGGAGGGCATCGACGGGGCGCCGCCGGACACCAGCCTGCCCGGCCAGCTCCTCATCGACGGCGGCGAGGAGTTCTGGGACTTCGAGGCCAAGTACCTGGACGCCGCGAGCGGAATGGAGATCCCCGCGCCGATCCCGGCGGCGGCCAGCGTGGAGATCCGGCGCCTGGCCGCGGCCGCATTCGACGCGGTGTCCTGCGAGGGGCTGGCCCGGGTGGACTTCTTCTACACGGCCGCGGGCCAGATCCTGATCAACGAGATCAACACCATCCCCGGGCTGTCGCCGGCGTCGTACTTCCAGAAGATGTGGGAGGTCAGCGGGCTGCCGTTCCCGCAGCTGATCGACCGGCTGCTGCAGACGGCGCTGCGCAAGGGCACCGGGCTGCGGTAGGCCCGCTTTGCGGCTGTTGGCTCTGCGGCTCTGCGGCTCTGGGCTGTGCGGCTTGCCGTGCGGCCGGCTGGCGGCGGGCCGCGATCAGCCCCGGCTTGCCAGGCGGGCAAGCCGGGGCCAGATCACGGGCTACTTGCGCGCGCCGGCCTTCTTCTCGCCGTTGACCAGCGCCTTGAAATCCGCGCCCGCCCGGAACTTGGGCACCGAGGTCTTCGGCACCTTGATGGCAGCCCCGGTGGCCGGGTTACGCGCGGTGCGGGCCGGACGGTCAGACTTCTCGAACACTCCGAACCCGGTAATAGCGACTTTATCGCCGTGAGCGACGGCCGTCTGGATCGTTTCGAGAACCGCGTTGACCGCCTCAGTGGCGGTTTTCTTATCGCCCATCCGGTCAGCGATCGCGTCGATCAGGTCACGCTTGTTCATTTCTCTCTCCTGCGGGTCCCCCAAACGGGAGGTCGCGCGGACAGGGAAGCCGGCACTCGCGACCTCTGATGTGCCTGAAATTAAGCGATCAGGCGCCTGCGCACAAACACCAAACGCGAAAACCCGCGTGTCGAACAACACGACTGAGTGGATGGCAGGCAGGGTTTTAGCTCTTATATCGTGACTTTCCAGCAATAACCGAATCGGGGACAGCCGAAAAATCTCCGGGCCGCTTCGGCCAGTCGCGGCGCCGCGCCGCGGTGGCCGGACGGGGTCGCGGGCCCGCGCCGGGTGGGGCCGCGCGCCGGGGTCGCGTGGGGCCGCGCGCAGGCCCGGTTTTCGCCCCCCGGGCGGCGGCTCCCCCCGGGGCCCGGGCCGCATAGTGATGCGCGCCACACTTCGTACACTGGCGTCCGGCACGACCGGTAGCATCGCCGTAGCGGGGCCGCGGTCAGTCCGGACGGCCGCGCAGCGACCCCGGATTACTCCGATTGAGGTCTGTCGATGAAGGTAGCCGTGGTCAGGGAGACTGCGCCTGGCGAGCGGCGCGTGGCCCTGGTCCCCGAGGCCGTCGTGAAGCTCCGCGCGGCCGGGTACGAGGTCCTGCTGGAGTCCGGCGCCGGGGACGGCGCCTGGCTGACCGATGACAGCTACGCCGAGGCCGGCGCGAGCGTCGTCAGCCGCTCCGCCGCCTTGTCCGCCGCCGACGCCATCCTGATGGTCGGGCCGCCCGACGACGCCACCGTCGACGCACTGCACAAGGGCCAGGTGCTGCTGGGGCTGCTGGCGCCGCGCACGGACCCCGAGCTAGCCGGGGCCCTGGCCCAGGCCGGGGTCACGGCCGTCAGCCTGGACATGATCCCGCGCACCCTGCCCCGCGCCCAGCCCATGGACGCCCTGAGCTCCCAGGCCAACATCGCCGGCTACAAGGCGGCGCTGCTCGGCGCGGCCGCGTTCGGCCGGTTCTTCCCGATGCTGATCACGGCGGCCGGCACGGCGCGCCCGGCCAAGGTGCTGGTGCTCGGCACCGGCGTGGCCGGCCTGCAGGCGATCGGCACGGCGCGGCGGCTCGGCGCCGTGGTCAGCGCCTACGACGTCCGGCCCGAGACCCGGACCGAGGTCGAGTCACTTGGCGGCACCTTCATCGAGCTGACCTCGGTCGGCCCGGCCTCGGGGACCGGCGGCTACGCCCGCGACCTGACGACCGACGAGCGGCAGGCCCAGCAGGACGAGCTCACGGGCCACATCGCGGCCCACGACGTCGTCATCACGACCGCGCAGGTACCGGGCCGCCGGCCGCCGCTGCTCATCACCGAGGCCGCGCTGAAGGCGATGACCGCGGGCGCGGTGATCGTGGACATGGGCGCCAGTGACCTGGGCGGCAACGTGGCCGGGTCAGTGCCGGGCGAGACCGTGGTGACCGGGAACGGGATCACGATCATCGGCGCGGGAAACCTGCCCTCGACGATGTCCACCGCGGCCTCCGCGATGTACGCGCGCAACGTCAGCACCCTGCTCCAGTACCTGGTCAAGGACGGCGCGCTGGCCATCGACCGGGACGACGAGCTGCAGGCCGGCGTCCTGATCACCCACGACGGCCAGGTGGTGCATCCCGCGCTCGCGCCTGAGCCGGAGCCCGGACCGGCGGCCGGTTCCCCGCCCGACGCCGCCGACGCCGCCGGCGAGGACGAGCTTCCCGAAGGGGAGGGCAATGTCGACCACCCTGCTCACTGACCTCACCATCTTCATCCTCAGCCTGTGGGTGGGCTTCGAGGTGATCAGCAAGGTCCCCGCTACCCTGCACACGCCGCTGATGTCGGCCGCTAACTCGATCCACGGGATCGTGCTGGCCGGTGCGATGCTGATCGCGGTCACTGCCAACGACGCGGTCGGCTACGTGATCGCGTTCATCGCCGCGGCGTTCGCGGCCATGAACGTGGTCGGCGGCTACGTGGTCACCGGCCGCATGCTGAAGATGTTCAAGCGCCGCCCGGCTGCTCCGGCTACCCCGCCTGCCCCGAGTGTTAACGGCTCGGGCAACGGGCGGCGGGCGTGAGCGCCTTCTCCTGGGTCACCCAGCTGCTGTATGTCCTGTCGGCGTCGTGCTTCGTGCTGGGCCTGCACCTGATGAACAACCCGGCCACGGCCCGCCGCGGTAACCAGGTGTCGACCGGCGGCATGGCGGCCGCGATCGCCGTCACGCTGGCCATCATCATTCACGCGGGCGCGATCAGCGCGACCGGCTGGGCCGTCATGATCGCCGGCGCGCTGGTCGGCTCCGGGATCGGCCTGTACTCCGCGCGGACCGTTCAGATGACCGCCATGCCCCAGCTGGTCAGCGTCTTCAACGCGGTCGGCGGCGGGGCGGCGGCCCTGGTCGGCATCCACGACTACATGCGGCTGACCAGCGCTGGCGCCAGCGTTCCGACGTCGACCACGGTCACCACGCTGCTCGACGTCCTCATCGGGGCGGTGACCTTCTCCGGGTCGATCATCGCGGCCGGCAAGCTCCAGGGGTTCATCCCCAGCCAGCCGCTCATCTTGACGGGCGGGCGGCTGATCAACGTGGCGCTCGCGGTGATCGCGGTCGGCACCGCCGCGTTCATGTTCGGCACCGCCAGCCTGCCGGCCATGCTCGTCCTGGTGCTCGCGGCGCTGGCGTTCGGGGTGATGATGGTGCTGCCGATCGGCGGCGCCGACATGCCGGTGGTGATCTCGCTGCTGAACGCGTTCACCGGCACCGCGGTGGCTATGGCCGGCTTCGTGATCCAGAACTGGGCGCTGATCGTGGCCGGTGCGCTGGTGGGCGCGTCCGGTGGCATCTTGACCAAGCTGATGGCCGACGCGATGAACCGATCCCTGGCCAACATCATCGTCGGGGGGTTCGGCACCGGGGACAGCGCGGTCGCGGTCACGGCGGGCCCGGAGGCCCAGGTCCGCGCCATCGCGGCCGACGACGCGGCCATCCAGCTCGCCTACGCATCCAAGGTGATCATCGTGCCCGGCTACGGGCTGGCCGCCGCGCAGGCCCAGCACGGCGTGGCCGAGCTGGCCAAGACCTTGGAGGAGCGCGGCATCGAGGTCAGCTACGCGATCCACCCGGTCGCGGGCCGGATGCCCGGTCACATGAACGTGCTGCTGGCCGAGGCGAATGTGCCGTACCCGCAGCTCAAGGAGATGGAAGAGGTCAACCCTGAGTTCGCGAGGACCGACGTGGCGCTGGTCATCGGGGCCAACGACGTGACCAATCCGGCGGCGCGCCGCCCGGGCAGCGAGATCTCCGGCATGCCGATCCTGGACGTGGACCAGGCCAAGTCGATCATCGTGGTCAAGCGCTCGATGGGCCACGGCTACGCGGGCATCGACAACGAGCTGTACACCGACCCGAAGACGAGCATGTACTTCGCCGACGCCAAGAAGGCCATGGCCGACCTGACCTCCGCAGTAAAAACCCTGGTGGGGTAGCCGCTGCCGGATGGGGCTGGCGCGGGCGAGGGGCGGAGCGGGGCCCGGGCACCATGGGGGGGAGACGGTGCGGCCGGGCCCGGCCCCTGACCCGGCTCGCTGCGTGCCTCTGATGGGCATCGTGGTGGCCGGGCTATCTAATAGCATGCCCAGGCCGAAGCGGGTCCAATGGGAAATTTCAGATGTTTCCGCTAAAAATCTTATTTTGCTGGGGTAATTGCCGGAACGGAAACCGTAGCGTACACCGAGTCGCGGGGGCAAAATGGCCGAGTGACGTCCGCTAGGTCCACAATGTCTGAGCTGCTCCCCCTGCGCGAGACGGACCCGCGCGAGGTGGGTAAATACCGGCTGCTCGGCCGCCTGGGGGAAGGCGGGCAGGGCGTTGTGTTCTTGGCGGTGACTCCTGCCGGAAGCCGGGCGGCAGTCAAACTTATGCCGCCAACCACGGACCCGCAGGTCCGGACCCGCTTTCTGAAGGAGGTCGCCGCGGCGCAGCGGGTGGCTCGGTTCTGCACTGCGCAAGTTCTGGATGCGGGGATCTTCGAGCGGCGGCCGTTCATCGTCAGCGAATACGTCAGCGGGCCGTCGCTGGTAGAGATCGTCGAGCAGCTCGGGCCTCGCGTCGGTGCCGCACTCGAGCGCATCGCCGTGGCAACGCTGTCCGCTTTGGGCGCAGTGCATGCCGCCGGGATGGTGCATCGCGATTTCAAGCCGGGCAACGTCCTGCTCGGGCCCGACGGGCCGGTACTGATCGACTTCGGGCTGGCGGCCGTTCCAGGGATGACCACCATGGGCCCTTCCGGCCAGGTCGCCATGGGAACTCCGGCGTTCATGGCTCCTGAGCAACTGGCTGGGACCCGAGTGACCGCCGCGGCCGACATGTGGTCGTGGGCGGTGACGATGATGTTCGCGGGCACCGGTGGGTTGCCCTTCAAGGGCGAGTCGCTGACGGCCACGGCGTACGCCATTCTGCACTCCGAGCCGAATATGGGGACGCTTCCCGAACCGCTGCGCTCGCTGGCCCATCGCTGCCTCAGCAAGGACCCGGCCCTGCGGCCGTCGGCCCGCCGCGCACTCGGCGATCTGGTCGCCGCCGGAGCGCGGTTCGAGGGACCGATGCCGCCGATGGCTTGCGCTGCGATCGTGGATGAGGAGACACCCAGCTCACAACTTGCGTCCGCCGCGACGCCCGAGCCGCCGCGGGGCAACGGCGATGGCCTGCTCGCTGGCCGGCCGGCGCCCGGGTCGCGGTCGGCGCGGCGCAGGCGTGGTCGTACCTCGCGGCGCCGGCGGACGGCCGCGCTGCTGGCCGCGACGGTGCTGGTTGCCGGGGCCGGCGTGGCGGCCTTCAATCTTCCCTGGCACGGCGGGGCGGCTGAGCGGCTAGCGGGCAACCAGGGCGGGACCAGCCAGGGCGGGACCAGCCAGGAGCTCACTGCTGAGGCCGCGGCGAGAAAGGCGGCCGTCAGCTGGATCCTGCAGCAGGTCAGCCGGGCTGTGGTCGTGTCATGCGATTCCCGGGTATGCAACGATCTGGTCAGCAGAGGCTTCCCAGCCGCGAACGTGGTGCCGCTCGGGTCCCAGTCAACAGATCCACTCTCCTCTCAACTGGTGGTCGCCACTGCCGCGATCCAAGCCCAGTTCGGCGGCCGGCTGACCTCCGTTTACGCCCCGGTCGTCATCGCGAGCTTCGGCTCCGGGAGCGCCAAGATCGAAATCCGGTGGGTCTATCCCGACGGCACCGCCAAGTACCGCCAGGTTGAACGGGCGGCGCTGAGCGCCAGGAAGGGGGCCGACGCCCAACTGCTGGCCAACCGGCAGATCTCGGTCTCCGCCACGGCCAGGAAACAACTTCTCAGCGGCGATATCGATCCGCGGCTGCCGCAACTCCTCGCCATAATGGCCCAGGGCCACCCGGTGCGGATCGTGGGTTTCGTCAACCAATCGCCTGGTGGCGGAGCTGCCAGCCTGCTGCGGTCGATGGATCTGGCCACGGTGGACGGGGCGGCGCACCTGACACATGCCGCATACCTCGACTGGATGCAAGGCTTCGTGGCCGCGCAGACCGCCCAGTACCTCCCCACCTGGGCGAACCGGATCACGCTGGGTACCGGTCAGACCGTGCTGAGGATCGGGTATAGCGCGCCGAGCCCGCTTAGCTAGCCGAGGTCCCGCCCAACCCCGACGCAGACAGGCGCTCCGGCCGCGTGGCCGGAGCGTTCTTGCGCTCCCCTCCATCTAGCGCAAGAACGCTCCGGCCTGCGGCACACCGGCGGGATAACCGCCTCGGCCCCCCCGGGCGTTTGCGACACCCTCGGCATATTTAAGAAGAAACAAGAATTTCTGTCCCTTCACACGGACCCTAAGGCAGAATAAGCAGGAAGTAAAGAGCATGGACACGATGAATAAAGAAGAGAGAAGCAGACATAAGCCGTTCAGCGGCCGCGAGAGAGTTAGACTCTTCTAACTTCTTCGGATATAGATGGTTACATGGCCGGTGGCGGGGATCGGCGCCGGCCCGCGGGAGGGACGTTCGCATGGTCGATGAGGACTGGCAACGGCTTGCCGACTATGTCGTCGCACGCCGGGTCGAGCTAGGCATCCGGGACAGGCGAGCCTTTGCCGAGGCGACCGGGGTGACCGAGCGGACGCTGGGAAAACTCGAGAACGGCCAGCGTGTTTCCCCCAGTACCCTCGGCATGGTCGAGAACAAGCTCGGCTGGGCGCCGGGTTCGTGGCGGCGGATACTGGCGGGCGGGGAACCCACCATGGGATCACCGGCCCCAGGGCCTGCCGAGCATGAGGACCCGACGCTGTGGCACATCGCGAGCACCCCTGGACTGCCCCCCGACGTGGTTCGCGGTCTCGTCGCCCTCGCCCGGAACTGGCGACAGGGCGACGGCGACCCAGACAGCGGCACAGCTGAGCAGGCCCCGCGCGGCGCTTGACCGCGGGCCGGGCGGGTGTGGGGTGGGGGGTGTGGGGCGTAGGGTTCTGAGGAGGCAGGGGGCGGGCCGAGACTGGGAGGTTGTGGTGGACGAGCGGACGAAGATCGTGCTGGATGAAGCCGAGATCCCCAGGCAGTGGTACAACGTGGTGGCCGATCTGCCGGCCCCGCCGCCTCCGCCGTTGCATCCGGGGACCGGGCAGCCGGTGGGGCCGGAGGATCTGGCGCCGCTGTTCCCGATGGAGCTGATCCGGCAGGAGGTGGCGACCGAGCGGTTCATCGACGTGCCGGCCGAGGTGCTGGACGTGTACCGGCTGTGGCGGCCGACGCCGCTGTACCGGGCGCGGCGGCTGGAGCGGGCGCTGAACACCCCGGCGCGCATCTACTACAAGTACGAGGGCGTCTCACCGGCCGGGTCGCACAAGCCGAACACCGCGGTGCCCCAGGCGTATTACAACGCGGCCGAGGGCACCAAGCGGCTCACCACCGAGACCGGGGCCGGGCAGTGGGGCAGCGCGCTGGCCTTCGCGTGCGCGCAGTACGGGCTGGACTGCGAGATCTGGATGGTGCGGGCCTCCTACGACCAGAAGCCGTACCGGCGCACCATGATGGAGACCTGGGGCGCCACCGTGCACGCCAGCCCGTCCCGTGCCACCACCGCGGGCGCCAAGGTGCTGGCCGACGCCCCCGAATCGCCTGGCAGCCTGGGCATCGCGATCAGCGAGGCGGTCGAGGCCGCCGGGGGCGGTGCTGGCCAACAGGGGGCCGAGACCAGATACGCGCTCGGCAGTGTGCTCAACCACGTGCTGCTGCACCAGACCGTGATCGGCCAGGAGGCCGTCGAGCAGTTCGCCGCCGCCGGGGAGGCCATGCCTGACCTCATCGTGGGGTGCACCGGCGGCGGGTCCAACTTCGCCGGGCTGTTCTTCCCGTTCCTGCGGGAAAAGCTGGCGGGCCGGGCAAACCCGGTGATCCGCGCGGTCGAGCCGACGGCGGCGCCGTCGTTCACCAGGGGGCGGTACGCGTACGACTTCGGCGACACGGCCGGGTTCACGCCGCTGCTGAAGATGCACACCCTGGGCCACGACTTCATCCCGGACCCGGTACACGCCGGCGGGCTTCGCTACCACGGCATGTCGCCGCTGCTGTCGCACATGTACGAGCTTGGCCTGTTCGAGGCGGTGGCCAAGCCGCAACTGGAATGCTTCGGCGCCGCGGTGACCTTCGCGCGGGCCGAGGGGATCATCCCGGCACCCGAGCCGTCGCACGCGCTGGCCGCCGTGGTGGAGGAGGCCAAGCGGTGCGCCGAATCCGGCGAGCCGAAGGTGATCTTGACCGCGCTGTGCGGCCACGGGCACTTCGACATGGGGGCCTACGAAAAGTTCCTGCGCGGTGAGATGACCGACTTCGAGCTCAGCCAGGAACGCATCGATGACGCGCTGACGAGGCTGCCCCAGGTGCCGTGAGGCGGCCGGGGGGACAGACCACAGCCGTTCGGTAAAAAGCTTTTAAAAATTACGGCGGGAGGCGACCGCGGCGGCCAGTTCTTCCAGGGCGCCGGCGGTTGTCTCGATGTCCATGCAGGCGTCGGTGACGCTCTGCCCGTAGGTGAGCGTGGCGGGCGGGCCCGGCTCCTGGCGGCCCGCCCGCAGGAAGCTCTCCAGCATCACGCCGGTCAGGCCGTCCTCGCCCGCCGCCACCTGCTCGGCGATCGAGGCGATCACGATCGGCTGGCGGCGGTGGTCCTTGCCGCTGTTGCCGTGGCTGGCGTCCACCATCAGCCGGCGCGGCAGGCCGGCCGCGCCGATCAGGCCGAGGGCCTTGGAGACGTGGCTGGGCTCATAGTTCGGGCCGGACCGGCCGCCGCGCAGTATCACGTGGGTGTCCGGGTTGCCCGCCGTGGTCACCACCGCGGCCGCGCCGACCGGGGTGACGCCGAAGAACGTGTGCCCGGCCGCCGCCGCCCGGCAGGCGTCCACCGCAACCTGGACGTCGCCGTCCGTGCCGTTCTTGAACCCGACCGGCATCGACAGGCCCGAGGCGAGCTGGCGGTGGACCTGGCTCTCGGTGGTACGGGCCCCGATCGCGCCCCAGGTCACCGTGTCCGCGATGTACTGCGGGGTGATCGGGTCGAGCCACTCGCAGCCCACCGGCAGGCCGAGGTCGACGATGTCGAGCAGCAGCCGCCTGGCGGTCCGCAGGCCCCGGTGCACGTCGTGGCCGCCGTCCATGCCCGGGTCGTTGATCAGGCCCTTCCACCCGGTCACCGTGCGCGGCTTCTCGAAGTACACCCGCATCACGATCAGCAGGTCGCCGCCGAGCCGGTCCCGCAGCGCGGCCAGCCGGTGCGCGTAGTCGAGCGCCGCGACCGGGTCGTGCACCGAGCACGGACCGGCGATGACCAGCATCCGGTCATCGGACCGGTCGAGCACGGCGCGGACTTCGGAGCGGGTACGTGCCACCGTCGCCGCCGCTTGTTCGCCGAGCGGCAGTTCGTCAAGCAGGGCCGCCGGCGCGAGCAACGGCTCGTAGCCGACAACGCGAGTATCCCTGGTGCGCGGCATGGGGCGCCTCTCCTCCCGAGCGGGACCGATGTTAACACCCTTACCGCCGGGCTTTCGAGACGGTTTGGCGCAGACGAACACATGCGGGCGCCCACCAGGGAGTTCTTGGCCGGAACACAAAGTTTGCCTAACTGCCTCTCAGACAGAACGATCAAGCTATCCTCACGTGCAGTAGCGCATGCTCCCGCGGTGTGCGCAACAGTCGCATAGCGTGACGCCCGGGGCCGAGGCCGGGTCCATCTTCAACTGGTTGAGGAGACCGCTGCCTTGGCACGCCTGCTGATCACGCGGGGCCGTCCCGACATCATCGCGCCGTCGGCGCAGGACACCGTCCGGCCGGCCGACGAACCGGCCCGGCTGCGCCGCCGCTGGGTGCTGCTGCTGGTCGCGGGCTGGCTGTGCCAGGCCGGGCTGCGGGCGTGGTTCAGCCGCGGGCAGGTGATCCCGCTGGCCAACCCGGACGAGTCCGCGTACCTGGTCGCGGCGCGAGTGCTCGCGGGCGGGCCCGGTGCCGACTTCTCCGGATCAACGCTCTACCAGGGCGGTTACCCGCTGCTGATCGCGCCGGTCTTCTGGTTCGCCCACAACCCGGTCACCGTGTACCGAACCGTGCTGCTGATCAACGCGGCGCTTGGCGCCCTCATCATGCCGCTCGGCTACCTGGCCTGCCGTCGGCTGAGCCTCGGGCGCCCGGCCGCCTACGGGGCGGCGACGGTCGCGGCGCTGCTCCCGGCCGGGTTCTTTTACAGCCAGTACGCGATGACCGACGCGATCTACCCGGTGCTGGTGCTGGCCTGGCTGCTGACCATGCACAGCTGGCTGACCGCCGACTCGGTCCGGGAGCGGTACGCGGCGGCCATCGGCTCGGCCCTGCTGACCGGGTACGCCTACGGGGTCCATTCCCGCGGCCTGGTCATGGCCGGCGTGTTCGCCGCGGGCGGCCTGCTGGCCGCGATCAAGCGCTGGGTGCCGCGGGGCAGCGCGGTCGCGGCCGGGGTCGCCCTGGTGGCCGCGGCCGGCCTGGGGTGGGCGCTTGACCGGTACCTAGCCGGGGCGATCTATCCCGAAGGCGTCCGGAGCCTGTCCGCCGAGGCGGCCACCCGGCTGCACAGCGTACACGGCGTGGTCAACGTGGCCGAGATGGCCGTGGGGCAGCTGTGGCGGCTGGTTCTCGACGGCTGGGGTCTGGCGGGCCTGGGGCTGGCCGCCACGGTGGCGGCGATCGCCTGGCGCGGGCTGCGCGACGACCTGCGGATCATGGCCGTGGTCGCGGCGGTCGTCACCGTCGCCACCGCCTGCACCGCGCCGGCCGCGCTGCCGCCCGACCAGTCGCAGACCTGGGCCTCCGGGCGGTACCTCGACGGCATGATCATCGTGTTCTTCCTGGTCGGCTTCGTGCTGCTGATGCGGGGGAGCGTCCGGGTCATCTTCGGCTGCGCGGCCGGCGTCACGGCGGTCACGCTGGTGGCCGCGGTGACCGTGGCGGCCTACGCCGGGGCGCAGCTGCCAGAGGCGGGCTTCGGCGCCGCGTTCAACTTCGGCGAGCCGGCCGTGCTGACCCAGAACTGGAACCGGGCCAGCGTGGCGCTGGCCACCGTGGTCGCGCTTGCCCTGATGCTGCTGTGGATCGGCATGGCGCTGGCGTTCCGAGGGCTGTTCCTTGGCCGGCTCGCGCTCGACCGCTGGCGGACGGCGGGCATGGCGCTGCTCGGGGCGTGCCTGGCTGTGGTGAGCCTGGTGGCGGTCGCCCAGATGACCAGCGACATCTCCCGGGCGGGCACGGTCGCCAGCGAGCGGGCCACCACGGCGCTCGCCACGGTCAGCGGGCCGGGCTCCCAGGTCGCCATCGCCTCCACCGTCGCCTGGCCGGTCGCGGTGCCGCAGACGTTCGAGGTGTGGTGGACCGAGGCCGTGCTGTTCAACGCGGGCAGCCATCCGCCGGCCGGGACGACCGTGGTGGAGATGCCGTGGACCGGGCAGTCGGCACAGGACAGCTGGTCCCCGGCGCCGCCGGGGTGGCACGTGGTGGCCTCCAGCAAGGTGGGTGGCTGGGTCATCTGGAAGAAGTCCTAGCCTCGCGCCTCGGCCTTCAGGCGGCGCGCGTCGGCCCGGCGCTGCCGGCGGGCGGCGGCGCGGAGCTGGCTGATGCGCGCCGTCCCGGCCAGGATGACCAGCAGCACGCCGCAGACCGCCGCGAGCAGCAACGCCACGCCCAGCGGCAGGTGCCCGTGGAAGCCGAAGTACGCGATGTCCACGGTCTTGATGTTCTCCAGGATGAAGATCAGCAGCAGCAGCAGGACGACGCCGCCGGCCGCCAGGGAAACCCAGAGGCCGCCGATCCTGGTGCGCTTGATCCGGTGGTCCGGCCGGGGTCTTTGTGCGGGTTTCGTGGCTTCTGTTATCGGCGGCTCCGGCGTCGGCGCGTCCCGGGCGTCCGGGGCGTCCCGGGCGTCCGGGGCGTCCGGGGCGTCCGGGGCGGACGTCGGCTGCGGGTCTATGGTCATGGGATGGGCACCCCTTTCTGGGATGCCGCTGGGCGGCGAGATGCCGCTGGGCGGCGTGCCCATCCCATGCCCCGCGCTCGGCATGGTTATGCATCCGGGGCATCGGCACCCAGATAGGCCAGAACTGCCAGCACACGACGATTGTCGTCGTCGGAGGGCTGCAGGCCGAGCTTGGTGAAGATCGACGCGGTGTGCTTGGCGACGGCACGTTCGGTGATCACCAGCCGGGCGGCGATGGCGGCGTTGGAGCGGCCTTCGGCCATCAGGGCGAGTGCTTCGCGCTCGCGCGGGCTCAGCGCGGCCAGGCTGCCGTCACCGCTGTTGCTTGCCAGCAGCCGGGAGATCACCTCTGGGTCCATCGCGGTGCCGCCGACCGCGACCCGGCGGATGGCGTCGACGAACTGGGCGCTGTCGAAGACCCGGTCCTTGAGCAGGTAGCCGACGCCCCCGGTGCCGTCGGCCAGCAGCTCGCGGGCGTACAACTGCTCGACGTACTGAGACAGCACCAGGACCGGCAGTCCCGGGTTCGCCCGGCGCGCGGCCAGCGCGGCCCGCAGCCCCTCGTCGGTGAACGTGGGCGGCAGCCGGACGTCCACGATGGCCACGTCCGGCCGGTCGGCGGTCACCGCGGCCAGCATGTCGGGCCCGTTGTCGACCGCGGCAGTGATCTGCAGGCCGTGGGCCTGCAGCATCCGGGTCAGGCCGTCTCTGAGCAGGAAGAGGTCTTCGGCGATGACAACTCGCATGGGATCTCCATGGTTACCGCGGTCGGGCCGCCGGGCGGGCTGCTGATGGCCAGTACGCCGTCGAAGGCGGCCAGCCGCCGCTCGATCCCGCGCAGCCCGGTGCCGCGGCCGGGATCGGCGCCGCCGTGGCCGTCGTCGGTGACGCCGATGCGCAGCGTGCCTTCGGTGTGCCGGATGTCGATCCAGGTCTGCCGGGCGTCCGCGTGCTTGGACACGTTGGCCAGCAGTTCGCTGACCGCGAAGTAGGCGGCCGACTCGACCGGGGCGGGCGGGCGCCCCTCGAGGTCGCTGGCCAGGCTTATCCGCGCCGTGCTGTCGAGCGCCTGCGCCTGGACGGCGGCGGCCAGGCCGCGGTCGGCCAGCACCGGCGGGTGGATGCCGCGCACCAGGTCACGCAGCTCGGCCAGGGCCTTGACGGAGGCGTCGCGGGCCTCGTAGAGCAGCGCCCTGGCCGCCTCGGGGTTGGTGTCGATGACCTGCCCGGCGGCGTCCAGCGTCATGCCCATGGCGACCAGCCGGGCCTGCGCCCCGTCGTGCAGGTCCCGCTCGATCCGGCGGATCTCGGCCGCCCCGGTGTCCAGCGCGTCGGTGCGGGTCTCGGTCAGCCGCTGGACCCGCCGCGCCAGCTCGGCGTGCCCGGCCGGGG
>DASYBB010000167.1:0-2044 GCA_036501025.1 Streptosporangiaceae bacterium | reverse complement strand
CTGAGCAAGGTGTCGGCGTTGTGGAGCGGCAAGCCGGTCTCGGTGCGGCTGGATGACCTGGACAAGATCTGCGCCGCGCTCGGCTGCACGGTCGCTGACCTGCTGGAGGCCGAGCCGCTGGCCGGTGCCGCGCCCGAGCGCTGCGAGGCGGCCCCGGCCGAGGCGGGGCGGCGGGCCGCGCTCGCTGCCGCCGAACTAGGCCGTGGGCAAGGCCCGCCCGCAGGCCGGCCAGTGCCGGGGGTGCCTGGGCTGGGGCCTGCTGGCCCAGCCGCCGTACTGCTCGCCGTGCCACCAGTGGCGGTCGAAGAAGTACCACCAGCCGGGTGCCTGCCGGCGCTGCGGCCGGGCCTGGCTGGTCAACGCCGACGGGCTGTGCCCGCCGTGCATCGCCGAGATCCAGCAGTCCGACGCCGCCTGGTACTTCAGCCCCGCGCCGGAGCTGCGGCCGGTCCAGCTGGTGTTCATCCTGCCGGGCTGCGGCTGCCGCACCGGATGCCGTTCGGCAGCTACCGGGCACGCTCCGACGGCCGGTTCCACCCGCCCCCGTGGGCTCGCGCGCAGATCCCCGCCGAGGTACTCGACGACCCGCGGTTCTGCCCGCCGGTGCTGGCCGGGCAGCTCCCGCTGTTCGAGGTCCGCCGGGTGCTCACCGTCGCCGATGCCCGCAAGATCGGCGACCGCGTCCTGGGCGGCTGGGATCAGGCAGAGCCCGTGGTGGCGGCTTACGCGGCTGAGCACAAGTAGGGGCAGTGGTGGCAGCTGACCATGGCAGCAGTCCTGCGCCTCGCACTGGCCGTGCGGGAGGCCGACGGTAAGCTGCTCATCGATGACGTCGTGCTCGATGCCCTGCCGAGGTTCGCTGGTGCCGCCGCGGAGATCTTGCGCCGCGCGGGCCTGCTTGACTCGACGTGCGACCGGTTGCCGGGCCGGCGGGGCAGCCTGCACCGGGTCGGCCCGGGGCCGCGCAGCTGCCAGACCTGCGGGGCGTGGGGCACCCGCCGTCGGTGCGAGGCGTGCCGGCAGTGGGAAGCCTCCGGTAGCTGCGAGCCTGGCACCTGCCAGCGCTGCGGCCACGCTGATGTCCCCCTTCGCGGCGGGCGCTGCCGAGCCTGCCTGGTCCACATCCGCGCCCACGGGCCAGCCGCCGCCTGCCAGTCCTGGGTGCAGCTGTGGTTCGCCTTGCCCGGCGCCAGCGGGCCGCCGGGACCGGCCCGGCTGAGCGATGCCGGCAGGCAGGAAACCGTCCCGGCGGTCTCTCCGTACTGCATCGATCCGGCCCAGCTGGCGTTGTTTACCATGCGCCGTGACTGGCGGCCGGCCCTTGACTCTGCCTGGCTGCCCGCGCTGACCGGGGCCGCGCAGCGGCTCCTGGACAACTTCAGCGGAGCACAGCCCTCCCCGGGCGACGAGGCCGCCGGGAGATCGGCGCGGGCGCTGCGGATCCTGGTGGCCTGGCTCGGCGCCGACGCCCCGTTTCACGAGGCCGACGTTCGCGCCCTGGCCGGCCTGCGGCCCGGCGTGCAGGTCCGACGCGTGCTGACCTTCCTCGCGGCGCGGGACATGCTCATCCCCGATCCCGGGCGGCAGGCCGAGCCACGCCAGCACGCCGTGCAGCGGCTGCTGGCATCCCTGCCCGGGCAGATCGGACGCGAGGCCGGCATCTGGGTGCAAGTCGTCCGCGGCCAGGGCCGGGTCGAGCATCCCGCGCTGGCTTACAAGACCATCCGGAACTACCTCGACTACCTACTGCCCGTGCTCACCGGATGGGCGAGCCGACATGCCTCGCTGCGCGAGGTGACCCGCCAGGACATACTGGACGCGGTCGACGCCCGCCACGGCCCGGTGATCCAGCACCGCATCGTCGCGCTGCGCAGCCTGTTCCGGGCGCTGCGCCAGGAACGGGTCATCTTCCGCGACCCCACCCGCGGCATCTCCCTGCCCGCCCCCGCCCGGCTCCCGCAGCCGCTACCGACCGACCGCGTCGCCGGGCTCCTGAACCGCGCCGACGGCCAGGCAGCGCGGCTCGCCATCGCCCTGGTCGCGA
>DASYBB010000166.1:0-47386 GCA_036501025.1 Streptosporangiaceae bacterium | reverse complement strand
CCCCCTACGAGGCCGGGCTCTTGGTGGGCGTCTGGATCGTGCCGGCCTCGATGCCCTGCTTGATCGTGTTCAGCTTGGCCTGCACGGCCGAGGACACCGAGCCGGAGAAGTCGTGGAACGGCGAGAGGACGGCGCCGCCGTTGGCCAGGGTCCCGATGTAGTCGCCGCCCTTGAACGTGCCCTGGGCCGCGGCCAGCACCGCCGCCTTGACCGAGGCCTGGATGCCCTTGGTCACGCTGGACAGGAAGTACTTGCAGTACTGGGCGGCGCTGACGCAGCCGTCGGTGTCCACCCAGAGCATCTTGACCTTGGTCGAGCCGGCCGCCGTGTCGGCGTTCTGGACCGCCTTGGCCGCGCCCAGGCCGACATTGCCGGCCACCGGGAAGATCACGTCGGCGCCGGAGCTGATGAAGGTCTGGGTCAGCGTCTGGCCCTTGGTCTGGTCGGTGAAGTCACCGGTGAAGCTGCCGTTCTGGGTCTTCTCGTTCCAGCCCAGGACCTGCACGTTCGCGTGGTTCTGCTGGTTGTAGTACTGCACGCCGTCCCAGAAGCCGTCCATGTAGATGGTCACGGTCGGCAGCTTCTGGCCGCCGAAGGTGGCGACCTTGTGGGTCTGGGACTCGGCCGCGGCCAGGTAGCCGCCGAGGAAGCCGTCCTGCACGGTGTTGAAGACCAGCGAGTCGACGTTGCTGATGACCGGCGAGTAGTTGTAGTCGACGATCGCGAACTTCTGGCCGGGGTTGGCCTTGGCCGCCGTCTGGGTGTTGTCGCCCATCAGGAAGCCGACCGTGACGATGATCCCGCACTTCTGCTGGATGAAGGCGTTGATGTTCGGCGTGTAGTCACTGGCCGACTGCGACTGCAGGTACTTGACCGAGATGCTCGAGTCGGCCGAGGCCGCTTCCTGCATGCCCTGCCACGACGAGGCGTTGAACGACCGGTCGTCGATGCCGCCGGTGTCGGTCACCATGCAGCCGAGGAACTTGCCGGAGGCGGCGGCGCCGCTCGACGTCGACTTGGGCGTGCTCGAGCCGGAGCTCGGGGCGTTGGTGGCCGATCCGCAGGCGGCCAGGAGGGCAGCTGCGCCCACCGCCGCGACCAGCTTAAATGTCGCTCTCACACAACCTCCAAGGTCGTAGCAGCCCGCGCTGCGAGTCGAACCCCGACGTGACCCCCCCTGGCCAGGACGGCCGTGTCGGGCATATCCCCTGGGGGATGCCCGAAGGCTAGCTGTGCAAGATGTCCCGCGAAAGGCGGAAACCGCTGTCGATGTTGCGCTGATGCACAATTGAGACCACAGATATGAACCCCGTGTGAACTGCGGCACACCTTGGGCCGTTACGTCCCGCCAGGGGGCGTCCGGCCTGGTCGTGGCAGGGTAGTTACGGCTGGGCGGACCGGAGCGGCCGGGCCGCCGGAACTGGAAAGGTGGCCCTGTGGACATCGACTGGCCGGCGCTGCGCGCCGCCGCCACGAGCGTGGCGCGGCACGCGTACGCCCCCTACTCCCGGCTCCGCGTCGGCGCGGCCGGGCTGGCCCCCGACGGCAGCGTCGTGACCGGGTGCAACGTCGAGAACGCGTCCTTCGGGCTGACCCTGTGCGCCGAGTGCGGCCTGGTATCGGCCCTGCACGCCGCGGGCCTGGGCCGGCTGGTCGCGGTCAGCGTGGTCGGCGGGGACGGCGCGCCGATGGCCCCGTGCGGCCGCTGCCGCCAGCTGCTGCTGGAGGCCGGCGGCCCGGGGCTGCTGCTCGATGCCGACGGCCCGCCGCAGCGGCTGGGCGACCTGCTGCCCGGCGCGTTCACCGGCGCCGACCTGAGCGACCGCCGCGACGGGAGCGCCGCGGATGCCTGACGCCGTCGACCTGATCGTCACCAAGCGCGACGGCGGCACGCTGGCCGACGCGGACATCAGCTGGCTGATCGACGCCTACACCCGCGGCGCGGTGGCCGACGAGCAGATGTCGGCGCTACTGATGGCCATCGTGTTCCGCGGCCTGGACCCGGCGGAGCTGCGCGCCTGGACCGCCGCGATGATCAGCTCGGGGGAGCGGCTGGACCTGTCCGGCGTCCCGGCCCCGACGGTCGACAAGCATTCCACCGGCGGGGTCGGCGACAAGGTCTCGCTGGTCCTGGCCCCGCTCGTGGCCAGCTGCGGCGCCGCCGTGCCGCAGCTGTCCGGGCGCGGCCTTGGCCACACCGGCGGCACCCTGGACAAGCTGGAGTCGATTCCCGGCTGGCAGGCCAGCCTGGACAACCAGCGGATCGTGGCCATCCTGCGGGAGGCCGGCTGCGTGATCTGCGCCGCCGGGGCCGGCCTGGCCCCGGCCGACCGGCGGCTGTACGCCCTGCGCGACGTCACCGGGACGGTCGAGTCGATCCCCCTCATCGCCAGCTCGATCATGTCGAAGAAGATCGCCGAGGGCACCGGCGCGCTCGTCCTGGACGTGAAGGTCGGCAGCGGCGCGTTCATGCGCGACATCGGCCAGGCCCGGCAGCTGGCCCAGACCATGGTCGAGCTCGGCGCGGCCCACGGGGTGCGCACCAGTGCCCTGCTGACCAGCATGGACACGCCGCTGGGCCGGGCCGCCGGGAACGCCGTGGAGGTCTCCGAGGCGGTCGCCACCCTGCGCGGGGACGGCCCGGCGGACCTGGTCGAGGTGACCCTGGCCCTGGCCCGCGAGATGCTCGCGCTGGCCGGCCTGCCCGGCGATCCGGCCGACGCCCTGGCCGACGGGCGGGCGCTGGCCGCCTACCGGGCGATGATCACGGCCCAGGGCGGCGACCCGGATGCGCCGCTGCCTGCGGCGGCGCACGCAACGGTCGTCCCGGCGGACCGGCCGGGATTCCTGCGGCGCCTCGATGCCCGCGCCGTCGGCGTGGCCGCGTGGCGGCTGGGCGCCGGCCGGGCCCGCAAGGAGGACGCCGTCAGCGCCGCCGCCGGGGTGATCTGCCTGGTCAAGCCGGGCGAGCCGGTCGAGGCGGGCCAGCCCGTGCTGGAGCTGCGGGCCGACGACGACGGCCGCTTCGGCCGCGCCCTGGCCGCCCTGGAGGGCGCCATCGAGATCGGCGAGCAGCCGCCGCCGGCCGCCCCGGTCGTCCGCGAGCGGATCGGCCCGTAACGCCGCCCGGCCAGCCGCCCGCCGGGTGCCCGCCCGGCCACCTGCGGGGCCGCCCGCCCGGCCACCCGCGGGGCGCCCTGACGGCCGACGCCGGGGCGGGCGCCCATGCCGCGCGATCTGTGAGAATGGGCGCCATGGCTGTGACCCTGGAGCAGATCCGCGCCGTCCCGAAGGTCCTCCTGCACGACCACCTGGACGGCGGCCTGCGGCCCGAGACCATCGTCGAGCTCGCCGCCGAGACCGGGTACGAGGGGCTGCCCGCCGCCAGCGCGGAGGAACTGGCCGCGTGGATGGGCCAGGTCGCCCAGCGCGGCTCGCTGGAGCTGTACCTGGAGGCGTTCCAGCACACGGTCGGGGTCATGCAGACCCGCGAGGCCCTGATCCGGGTGGCCGCCGAGTGCGCCACCGACCTGGCCGACGACGGCGTGGCCTACGCCGAGGTCCGGTTCGCGCCGGAGCTACACCTCACCCGCGGCCTGTCCCTGGACCAGGTCGTGGAGGCCGTCCTGGAGGGCTTCCGCCGAGGGAGCGCCGGCCGGGACATCACCGTTTACGCCCTGCTGACCGCGATGCGCACGGCGGCCCGGTCCCTGGAGATCGCTGAGCTCGCCGTCCGGCACCGCGACGCCGGCGTGGTCGGCTTCGACATCGCCGGCGCCGAGGCGGGCAGCCCGCCCAGCCGGCACCTGGACGCGTTCCAGTTCGTGGCCCGGGAGAACTTCCACATCACCATCCACGCGGGCGAGGGCTTCGGCCTGCCATCCATCTGGGAGGCCGTCCAGTGGTGCGGCGCCGCCCGTCTCGGCCACGGCGTCCGCATCATCGACGACATCCGTGTCTCCCGCGACGGCCTGACCACCCTCGGCCGCCTGGCCAGCTACATCCGGGACCGCCGCATCCCGCTGGAAATGTGCCCGACGTCCAACGTGCAGACCGGTGCCGCCCCCTCGATCAAGGAACACCCCATCGGCCTTCTGCGCGACCTGGCCTTCCGGGTCACGGTCAACACGGACAACCGCCTGATGAGCGGCGTCACCCTGTCCTCGGAGTTCCACGCCCTGGTCGAGGCCTTCGGGTATGGCTGGAGCGACATCGAGTGGCTGACGACCAACGCCATGAAGAGCGCCTTCGCCCCGTTCGACGAGCGGCTGCGGCTGATCAACACCGTCCTCAAGCCGGGCTTCGCCACCGCCCGGGCCGCCCGCCTGGGCACCCCGGCCGCCGGGCGGTAGCGTCATCAGCGTGACAGTGACCGGTGTGACCATGACCGAGCCGGGGACGCTGGCCGGCGCCATCGCCGACGTGGCGCGGCCCGGTGGCGCGGCGTCCGACGCCGCGCTGCGCCAGGTGCTGCACGGGCTGCCCGGCGTCGACGAGGTCGGAGCGCGGGAGCGGGCCGCCGCCCTGGCCACCCGGTCGATCAAGAAGGACGCCAAGCTGGCCGCCCTGGACCTGGCCATCCGGATGGTCGACCTCACCACCCTGGAGGGCGCCGACACGCCCGGCAAGGTGCGCGGCCTGTGCGCCAAGGCCCGCCGCCCCGACCCCCAGGACCTGGCCGTCCCGCCGGTCGCCGCCGTCTGTGTCTACCCCGACCTGGTCGAGACCGCCGTGACCGCGCTGCGCGGCAGCGACGTGGCGGTGGCGTCGGTGGCCACCGCGTTCCCGTCCGGCCGGGCCTCGCTCCCGGTCAAGCTGGCCGACGTCCGGGATGCCCTGGCCGCCGGGGCGGGCGAGGTGGACATGGTCATCGACCGCGGCGCGTTCCTCTCGGGTCGCTACGGCCAGGTCTTCGCCGAGATCGCCGCCGTGCGCGAGGTATGCGGGACGAAGGCCCACCTCAAGGTCATCCTGGAGACCGGCGAGCTGGTCACCCTGGACAACGTGGCCCGCGCGTCGTGGCTGGCCATGCTGGCCGGCGCCGACTTCATCAAGACCTCGACCGGCAAGGTCTCGCCCGCCGCCACCCCGCCCGTCGCCCTGGTCATGCTGGCCGCCGTCCGCGACTACGAGCGCGCCACCGGCCGCCCGGTCGGCGTCAAGGTCGCCGGCGGCGTCCGCACCGCCAAGGACGCGATCCGCTACCTGGTCCTCGTCAACGAGACCGCCGGCCCCGCCTGGCTGACCCCGGCCCGCTTCCGCATCGGCGCCTCCAGCCTCCTCAACGACCTCCTCATGCAGCGCGCCAAGCAGCTAACCGGCCACTACGCCGCCCCCAACTACTTCACCCTCGACTAACCCAACCCCCCGCCGCCCCGCCGCGCTCACCCCATGATCATGTGGAGTATTCCGGGATATATGCGGAGAACTCCACACGATCATGAAACCCGCCTCCCGCGCTGGCGAGGGATGGGGCAGGTGGGGGAGCAGGGGCGGAGGAGGAGCGGGGCTCCGCGGCGGGCCATCACTTCGGCGATCTCCTCGGCGACGGCGCATGGGCGTTCCGTCACGTCGGCCCAGCTGTAGCGCAGGGTGAGGATGCCCGCCGCAGCGTGCGTGTTGTCCCGGCGCATGTCCGCCCGGCGCTGCGCGACGCCGTGCGCTATTCGCCCGTCCAGTTCCACCACCAGCGCGGCGTCGTCGTAGAGGTTGTCCACGTAACGGGATCGCGCGCCCACCGCAGTGCGTGCCTGGCGGGTGGCGGCCGGGAGACCGTGCGGGTACTCGACGGCATGGACGTAGCGGGCTTCCAGGACCGAGTGCATTCCTGAGTCAGCTTCGGCCAGCGCAACGATCAGGCCCGCTCGCCACCGGACCTTGGGCCGGGCGCCGAGGGCGGCGCTCAGCCGCGCCGTCGTCGTGAGCCGCTCGCTGATCGCGCGGCAGACCCAGTCGTAGGCATCGTCAAAGCGCGCGGCTGACTGGGTGAGGTCGATCGTCGTCTCCTCGACCCGGGTCCGCGGCGGAAGCTGGACCGGGTGCGTGGCGGCCGCGATCCGGCCCGACCGGTGCACCACGGCGCCCCGGATCGGCCCGGGACTTCGGCTGAGCGGGACGGTGAGGTGGATCACGTCGCCGCGCTCCCGGGTCAGGCCGAGTAACTCGGCGGCCGTCTGGTGGCTGAGAGCCGCCTCCCGTCCGGCGCGCAGGACGGCCGCCCACAGCGCGGCCTCCCGGCTGAGCATGCCGCTGAATGTGGCGTAGACGCCGCGGTGCACGACCCGCCACCGCCCGGACCTAAGCCGGCTTTCGATGGTGTCGTCGTCCAGCCCGTGGAATAGCGCCTGGCCTCGAGAGACGATGCCGGACTGAAGTCCGAGGAGCGCCCGCCACGCGGGCGACGCTTCAGTGTTCACGTGGCCAAGGATGTCCCGGAATGAGGCTGCCCTTCGTGCGCAGTCGTCGGCCTGTGGACAAGGCCGCGGATGGGGCTCTTCTGTGGACAGCGCCGCCCCCGCATGTCCCTCCGCTGGTATAAGCGGCGGGCCTATGCGGCCAGCGGCGGGCGCGGGGCGGGCAGCGGCGGGCGGGGGTGTGCGAGTGAGGCGGAGCGGGCGGTAGCGTGCGGGGGTCAGCCTGACGCGAGCGGGCCGCGGCGACGAGGCCGCTGACGTCGGCGGGAAGGAGCCGGGCACCTTGGCAACGGCGAAGAAGACCGGCCCGGCGGTGGCCGGCCCGGCGGCAGCCAGCCAGCCAGCGGCCGGCCCGGCGGCGGCCAGCCAGGCAGCGGCCGGCCAGGCGGCGGCGAGCCGGGCGGCCCCCAGCCAGGTGGGGGCCGACCTCACCGCCACGGGCTGGGAGTATGCGCCGGCGCCGGAGGCGCGGGACGTCGTCACCATCCAGCCCGAGTACGGGCTGTTCATCAACGGCGACTTCGTGCCCGCCGCCGACGGGCGGCAGCTCACCACGATTAACCCGGCCACCGAGGAACCCCTCGCCCGGGTGGCGGAGGCCGGCCCGGCGGACGTGGACGCGGCGGTGGCGGCGGCCGCCGCCGCCTACGAGCGGGTCTGGAAGCAGATGCCCGGCGCCGAGCGGGCCAAGTACCTGTTCCGGATCGCCCGCATCATCCAGGAGCGGTCCCGCGAGTTCGCCGTCCTGGAGAGCCTGGACAACGGCAAGCCGATCCGGGAGTCCCGCGACGTCGACGTCCCCCTCGCCGCCGCGCACTTCTTCTATTACGCCGGCTGGGCCGACAAGCTCGAGTACGCCGGGCTCGGCCCGGCGCCGCGGCCGCTCGGCGTGGCCGGCCAGGTGATCCCCTGGAACTTCCCCCTCCTGATGGCGGCCTGGAAGCTGGCGCCGGCCCTGGCCGCGGGCAACACCTGCGTGCTCAAGCCGGCCGAGACCACGCCGCTGACCGCGCTGCTGCTGGCGCAGGTGTGCCAGCAGGCCGGGCTGCCGCCCGGCGTCGTCAACGTCCTGACCGGGGACGGCACGGCCGGGGCGGCGCTCGTCGCGCATCCGGACGTGAGCAAGGTCGCCTTCACCGGCTCGACCGAGGTGGGCAAGCAGATCGCCCGGGCCGTGGCCGGCACGTCCAAGAAGCTGACCCTGGAGCTGGGCGGCAAGGCGGCGAACATCGTGTTCGACGACGCGCCCATGGACCAGGCCATCGAGGGCATCGTCAACGGGATCTTCTTCAACCAGGGGCACGTCTGCTGCGCGGGCTCGCGCCTGCTCGTCCAGGAGTCCGTCGCGGACGCGGTGCTGGACCGGCTGCGGCGCCGCCTCGGCACCCTGCGGCTCGGCGACCCGCTGGACAAGAACACCGACATCGGCGCGATCAACTCGCGCGAGCAGCTGGCCAAGATCCGGGAGCTGTCCGAGGCCGGCGAGCAGGAGGGCGCCGAGCGCTGGTCACCGCCCTGCCAGCTGCCCGGCCGCGGGTTCTGGTTCGCCCCGACGATCTTCACCGGGGTCAGCCAGGCGCACCGCATCGCCCGCGAGGAGATCTTCGGGCCGGTGCTCTCGGTGCTGACGTTCCGCACCCCGGAGGAAGCCGTGGCCAAGGCCAACAACACGCCCTACGGGCTGTCGGCCGGCCTGTGGACCGACAAGGGCAGCCGGATCCTGTGGCTGGCCCAGCGCCTGCGAGCCGGAGTCATCTGGGCCAACACCTTTAACAAGTTCGACCCGGCCAGCCCGTTCGGCGGCTACCGGGAGTCAGGATTCGGGCGGGAGGGCGGCCGACCCGGCCTGGCCGCGTACCTTGATGTCTAAGAAGACGGCCGCGAAGCAGGAGGCACCGGAAGATCATGTTCATCAAAGTGTTCATCAAGCTGCTGAAGCGGCTGCTCAAGTTCCTCAGGTAGCAAGGGCCGCCGGGCGGCTGGACGTGCGCAAGACCTACAAGCTGTTCATCGGCGGCGCGTTCCCGCGGTCGGAGTCGGGCCGGTCCTATCCGGTCACTGCCCCCGGCGGCGAGCTGCTCGCCTACGCCGCGCGGGCGTCCCGCAAGGACGCCCGCGACGCCGTCCGGGCCGCCCGCGGCGCGTTCGCGGGCTGGTCGGCCGCGACCGCGTACAACCGCGGCCAGGTCCTGTACCGGGTCGCCGAGCTGATGGAGGGCCGGGGCGCCCAGTTCGCCGCGGAGGTCGCCGCCGCCGAGGGCCTGACCCGGAAGAACGCGACCGCCCAGGTCGGTGCCGCCATCGACCGCTGGGTCTGGTACGCGGGCTGGACCGACAAGATCGCCCAGGTGACCGGGTCGGCCAACCCGGTGGCCGGGCCGTACTTCAACTTCAGCGTGCCCGAGCCGTCCGGCGTCGTCGCCATCCTCGCGCCGCCCGGCTCCAGCCTGCTGGGCCTGGTCAGCGTGCTGGCTCCGGTCATCGCGACCGGCAACACGGCCGTCGTCGCGGCCAGCGGCCGCGCGCCGCTGCCCGCGGTCACGCTGACCGAGGTGCTGGCCACCTCGGACGTCCCGGCGGGCGTCGTCAACCTCCTTACCGGCGACCCGGCCGAGCTCGCGCCGGTCCTGGCCGGGCACCAGGATGTCGATGCCATCGACCTGGCCGGGGCCGGCCCGGAGCAGGCCGCCGAGCTGGAGGCGGTGGCCGCGGGCAACCTCAAGCGCGTGCTCCGGCCCCCGGCCCCCGGCGAAGACTGGCAGGCGGTGCCCGGTACCGCCCGGCTGCAAGCGTTCCTGGAAGTTAAGACCGTCTGGCATCCGGCCGGGATCTAGCCCTTCTTTCCGAAACGCGGCCCGTCCGCGGACCGTCGCGCCGGGAGACGGCGGCGGCCCCGGCGGGCCTCGCTAGATCGTGCCGAACAGGCGGTCGCCCGCGTCGCCCAGGCCGGGGACGATGTAACCCTGGCCGTTCAGCTCCCGGTCCACCGCCGCGGTGACGACGCGGATGGCGGCCGGGGTGTCGCCGGGGAAGGCCGCCTCGATCCGGGCGATCCCCTCCGGGGCGGCCAGCAGGCAGATCGCGGTCACCGACGTCGCGCCGCGGGCGACCAGCATCCTGATGGCCGCCTCCAGCGTGCCGCCAGTGGCCAGCATCGGGTCCAGGACGAAGACCTCGCGGCCGGACAGGTCGGCCGGCAGCCGCTCGGCGTAGGTCGACGCGACCAGCGTCGACTCGTCGCGGGCCATGCCCACGAAGCCGACGTCGGCGCTGGGCAGCAGCCGCGTCATCCCGTCCAGCATCCCGACGCCGGCCCGCAGGACCGGCACGACCATCGGCATGGGCCGCGACAGCCGGACGCCGGGTGCCTGCGGCACGACCGGGGTGGGCACGGTGACGGGCTCGATCCGGATGTGGCGGGTGGCCTCGTAGGCGAGCAGGGTGACCAGCTCGTCGGCGAGCCGCCGGAAGACGGGGGTGTCCGTGCGGCTGTCCCGCAGGGCAGTGAGCTTGTGCGCGACCAGCGGGTGATCGACAACGAGGGTCTGCATGCCCGACAGTCTGGCAAAGCCCGCGGGCGCGCCGGACGCCGATGGCCCGAACTGTCACCGCCCCCCGGCATGATGGCCAGACAATGAGACTGATCCATACCTCGGACTGGCATCTCGGGCGCACCCTGCACGGGGAGAGCCTGCTCGAGCACGCGTCGGGGTTCCTGGACTGGCTGCTCGCGCTGGCGGCCGGCCGCGGCGCCGATGCCGTCGTGGTCGCGGGCGACGTGTACGACCGGGCTGTGCCGCCGCCCGACGCGGTGGCGCTGCTCGACCGCGCGCTGACCGCGTTCGCCCGCGCGGGCGTCCCGGTGATCATGATCAGCGGGAATCACGACTCGGCCGTGCGGCTGGGCTTCGGGTCGGGCCTGTCCCAGGCGGCTGGCATCCACCTGCGCACCCGGCTCGGCGACGTCGCCCGGCCCGTCGTGCTGGCCGACGCCGCCGGCCCGGTGGCCGTCTACGGCATTCCCTACCTGCTGCCCGACGCCGTCGCGGCGGACCTGGGCGCGGAGCGCTCGCACGCATCGGTGCTGGCCGCCGCGGCCGGGCTGATCCACGCCGACGCGGCCGGCCGCGGCATCGGGCGGGTGGTCATCGCGGCGCACGCGTTCGTCAGCGGAGCGGCCCCCAGCGAGTCGGAGCGCGACATCCGCATCGGCGGCATCGGGGACGCGCCGGCCAGCGTCTTCGGCCCGGCCGCCTACGTCGCGCTCGGCCACCTGCACGGGCCGCAGGTGGCGGGCAGCGGCGCCGGGACAGTGGCGCGGTACTCGGGGTCGCCGCTGGCGTTCTCGTTCTCCGAGCGCGACCAGCGCAAGTCCGTGACCGTGGTCGACATCGATGCCGCGGGCACGGTCGGGACCGAGCTCGTGCCCGCGCCGGTACCGCGGCCGCTGCGCGAGGTGCGCGGGCGCATCGACGACCTGCTGGCCCGGCCCGACCGGGCGGACCTGGCCGAGGCGTGGGTCAAGGTGGTGCTCACCGACCCGGTGCGGCCGGCCGCGCCGATGGAGCGGCTGCGCGCGGCGTGGCCGCACACCCTGATGCTCGACTTCGAGCCCGAGGGCGGCCTGGTCCCGCCCGAGTCCGACCTGCGGGCGCTGGCCCAGGCGGGCGACCCGGTCGAGATCTGCGGCCTGTTCGCGGAGTACGCGGGCGGCGGGCCGCCGGACGCGGCCGAGCAGCTGGTGCTGCGGGACGCGGTGGAGGCCGCCCAGCGCGCCGAGGCCCTGGCCTGATGCGCCTGCACACGTTAGAGCTGCAGGCCATCGGCCCGTACGCCACGCCGCAGCGGATCGACTTCGGGGCGCTGACGGCCAGCGGCCTGTTCCTGCTGGAGGGGCCGACCGGCGCGGGCAAGACCACCATCCTGGACGCCATTACGTTCGCCCTGTACGGCGAGCGGTCCCGCGACGACCGCAACGAGGACGGCCCGCACGCCGACCGGCTGCACTCGCACTTCGCGGCACCGGGCCTGGAGCCGTCGGTGACCCTGGAGATGTCGCTGCGCGGGATCCGCTACCGGGTCCGGCGGACGCCCGAGTACCAGCGGCCCAAGCGCCGCGGCGCCGGGTTCGTGACCGAGTCCGCCCAGGTCCACCTGGAGCGGCTGGAGGCCGGCGGCTGGACCAGCCTGTCGGCCAACAAGGCCGAGGCGGGCGAGGCCCTGCGCGACGCGATCGGCCTCACCCAGGCCCAGTTCACGCAGGTGATGCTGTTGCGGCAGGGCGAGTTCGCCAAGTTCCTGCGCAGCAGCGGCGACGACCGGCAGAAGCTGCTCACTGCCCTGTTCGGGACCCAGCTCTACGATCGCATCACCGACGAGCTCGGGTCCCGCCGCACGGACGCGACCCGCGCCCGGGAGGCCGCCCAGCGCCAGATCGCGGCGGCCGCCGCGGCGGCCGCCGAGGCGGCCGGCCTGGACGAGGCCGCCCGCGACGAGCTGCTGGCGCTGTGCCGGGGTGACCGCGCCGCCCGGCTGGCCGAGGTCACCGCGCAGGTCGCGGCGGCCAGCGCGGCGTCCCGCACAGAACTGGCCGGCGCCGCCGCGCGGCTGGCCCGCGCCCAGGCCGCGGTCGAGCGGACCCTGCACGACGCCGCCCTGCTCCGCCGGCTGGCCGACGCACTGGCCCGGCTGGCCGGGCACGAGGCGGGCCGGGCGGAGCACGACGCCCGCGCGGCCCGGCTGGAGGCCGCGCGACGGGCCGACCCGGTGCGGCCGCTGCTGGACGCGCTGGCCGAGGCCGAGGAGTTGCTAGCGGAGGCCCGGGCCGCGGTCGCGGGGCGGGCGGGGCTAGATCTGGGCGGGCTGGTTCCGGCGGCGCGGGACGATGACGGTGCAGAGGCTGATCCGCTGGCGGGGCTGGCGGACACAGTGGCCGCGGGCCGCGCGGCGAGCGCGCGGGCGGACGCCGCCGAGCGGACCGCGGCAGCCCTGCAGTACCTCGTCGGCCAGGAGGCCGGGCTGGCCGGCCGGGAGGCGGAGCTGGCCCACCTGAACGCGGCCGTCGCCCTGGCGGTCGGCCGGGTCGAGCGGCTGGAGGCGGCGCGGCACGAGCTGCCCGCCCAGATCGCCGAGCTGGACGAGCGGCTGACCGGGGCCCGAGTCGCGGCCGGCGGCCTGGCCGACGCGGAGATCCAGCTGGACGCGGTGATGGTCCGGCTGGCCGCCGCGGCCCGGGCGGAGGACCTGGCCGGCCGGCTGGGCGAGCTGGCCGCCGCCGCCAGCGCGGCGGTCGACCTGCACCAGCAGCTGGTCGACGCCCACCAGCAGGCCATGCAGGAGCGGCTGGACAACATGGCCGCCGAGCTGGCCTGCCAGCTGACGGCCGACTGCGCCTGCCCGGTCTGCGGCTCAACCGGCCACCCGGCGCCCGCCCCGATGCGCGACGGCGCGGTGCTGGAGCAGGACGTAGCGCGCGCGGCGGAGGCCAGGGACGCAGCCGCCCTGGCCCGCGAGCAGGCCCAGGAACTGCAGGCCGAGCTGGCGGGCGAGATCGCGGACTGCCAGGCGACCGCGGGCGGCGACACGGTCGCCGAGCTGGATGCCGAGCTGGCCGCCCTGGTCGAGCGGGTCACGGCGGCGCAGGAGGCGGCCCAGGAGGCGGCCGTCCTGGAGCCCGCCCTGGCTGACCGCCAGGCCGAGCGGGACCAGCTCGGCGAGGAGCTGACCGCCGCCGTGGCGGAGTCCGCGGCGGCCCGCAAGGAGGCCGGCGCCGCGCAGGACCGCCTCGACCAGCTCGCCGCCGAGGTCGCCGCCGAGGCGGCCGGGTTCGGCTCGGTCAGTGCCCGGCAGGAGGCGCTGCGCCAGGCGGCGGCGGCCGACCGCGTGCTGGCCCAGGCCCTCGGCGACCTGGCCGCCGCGCGGACCGCGGCCGACGGGGCGCGGCGGCGGGCCGCGCGGGAGCTGAGCGAGCGCGGCTTCGCCGGCATCGACGCCGCCCGCGCGGCTGTCCTGGCCCCCGGCGACCTGGCCGCGCTGGCCGGGGAGGTGACGACCTGGACCTCCGAGCTGGCCGCCCGGCAGGCGGCCGTGGCCGCCGATGAGCTGGCCGGCCTGGACGCCGTTGGCCTGCCCGCGGCCGAGGCCGCCGCGGCCGCGGCCGGCTCCGCCCTGGCCGCCGCGCAGGATGCCGACCGGGACGCGCGCGGCGCCAGCCGGGCGCTGGCCGAGCAGGCCGCCCGGCTGCGGCAGCGGCTGGCCGAGCTGGACCGGGAGCAGGACGCGGCGGACCGGCTGGCCGCGCAGACCGAGCCCGTCATCCGGCTCGCCGGGCTGGCCAAGGGCACCGAGGGCCAGCGCAAGATCGCGCTGACCACCTATGTCCTGCGCCTGTGGTTCGAGCAGGTCGTCCAGGCCGCGAACGCCCGCCTGGCCGCCATGTCATCGGGCCGGTACGAGCTGCGGCGCACCGACGAGGGGGAGACCCGCCGCCAGCGCACCGGGCTGACCCTCGCGGTCATCGACCGGCACACCGGCGCCGAGCGCAGCCCCAAGTCACTGTCGGGCGGCGAGACGTTCTACACCTCGCTCGCGCTCGCCCTGGGCCTGGCCGACGTCGTCAAGGCCGAGGCGGGCGGCGTCGAGCTGGACACGCTCTTCATCGACGAGGGCTTCGGCTCGCTCGACCCGCAGACCCTCGACCAGGTCATGACGGTCATCGACGACCTCCGCGACCGCGGCCGCGCGGTCGGCATCGTGAGCCACGTGACCGACCTGAAGGACCGCGTCTACGAGCGCCTCGAGGTCCGCCGCCTGCGCGACGGCTCCTCCGCTGCCACCGTCGTCGCCTGAGCGCCCAGCCGGGTGCCGGCCAGTGTCGGGCCAGCCGCGTGGCAAGGCCGCCGGCGTCTCCAGCGGGGTGCTCCATGATCCCGCAGGCTCTGGCATAGCGGGGTACGCCAAACCCTGCGGGATCATGAAAGACCCGCCAGGAAACCGGCGCCATCACGAGGTGGCAGGCCGCGAATAACGCCGCGCGAAGGTGGGGGCCAGGATGGGATGCTGCTGGAGGCCGGCCGCCAGGGAGGCGGCGGCCGGGAACACGACGCGGGAGGGCAGCCGACATGGCCTCGTCTGACGGAGCCACGCTGGTCGCCCGCGGGCTGTCCGCCGCCTACGGCGACCGGCAGCTGTTCAGCGGCCTTGACCTGGTCGTCGGCCCCGGCGATGTGGTGGGCCTGGTCGGCGCGAACGGCGCCGGGAAGTCGACGCTGCTCCGCCTCCTGGTCACGCTCACCGACGCCGGCGACCCCTCGGCCGCCGCTGTCGGCGCCAGCCCGGCCGGTCCGGCCGCCGGCGGTGAGCCGGCCGACGCCAGCCCGGAGCACCCCGCCATCGCCGGGTCCGGTCAGCTGACCCTGACGCCGCCCGGCGCGACGATCGGGTACCTGCCCCAGGAGCCGGACCGCCGCCCCGGCGAGACCGTGGCCCAGTTCATCGGCCGCCGCACCGGCGTGGCCGCGGCCGGCGATGCCATGCAGGCCGCCGCCGAGGCGCTGGCCGACGGGTCGCCGGGCGCCGACGACGACTACGCCCGCGAGCTGGACCGCTGGCTCGGGCTCGGCGGTGCCGACCTGGACGAACGGGCCGAGGCGGTCACCGCCGCCCTCGGCCTGAGCGTCGAGCTCGAGCACCCCATGACCGCGCTGTCCGGCGGCCAGGCGGCCCGGGCCGGGCTGGCCTCGCTGCTGCTCAGCCGGCACGACATCATCCTGCTCGACGAGCCGACCAACGACCTGGACCTGGACGGCCTGGCCCGGCTGGAGGACTTCGTCCAGGAGCGGCGCGGCGGGACCGTCCTGGTCAGCCACGACCGCGAGTTCCTGGCCCGGACCGTCACCCGGGTCGTCGAGCTCGACCTGGCCCAGCAGCAGGTCACCTCCTACGGCGGCGGCTACGCCGGGTACCTGGCCGAGCGCGAGGTGGCCCGGCGGCACGCCCGCGCCCAGTACGAGGAGTACGCCCAGACCCGCTCCGGGCTGGAGGACCGCGCCCGGACCCAGCGGGCCTGGATGGAGAAGGGCGTCCGCAACGCCCGCCGCAAGGCCACCGACCCGGACAAGAACATCAAGGCGTTCCGGGCCGAGAGCTCGGAGAAGCAGGCGGCCAAGGCCCGCCAGACCGACCGCCGCATCGAGCGGCTCGACGTCGTCGCCGAGCCGCGCAAGGAGTGGGAACTGCGGATGGAGATCGCGGCCGCCCCGCGGGCCGGCGCCGTGGTCGCGGCGCTGCGCGGCGCCGTCGTCCGGCGCGGCCCGTTCACCCTGGGGCCGGTCGACCTGCAGGTCGACTGGGCTGACCGGGTCGCGATCACCGGCCCGAACGGGTCCGGCAAGACGACGCTGCTGGGCGTCCTGCTCGGCCGGATCCCGCCCGACGAGGGCCACGCCGCCCTCGGCCCCGGCGTCGTCGTCGGCGAAGTCGACCAGGCCCGCGGCTTGTTCCTGGGCGGCGAGTCGCTGCTGGACGCGTTCCGGTCCGCCGCGCCGGGCCAGCTTCCGGAAGAGGCGCGGACGGTACTGGCCAAGTTCGGGCTGGGGGCAGCTCACGTTCTGCGGCCGGCCGGCACGCTGTCGCCGGGGGAGCGGACCCGGGCCGTGCTCGCGCTGCTGCAGGCGCGCGGCGTCAACCTGCTGGTGCTGGACGAGCCGACCAACCACCTCGACCTGCCCGCCATCGAGCAGCTCGAGGCCGCGCTGGAGAACTACCCGGGCACCCTGCTGCTGGTCACCCACGACCGGCGGATGCTGGCCGCGGTGACCACCAACCGGCATGTCAGCGTCGCGGACGGGAAGGTCTCGAGCGACTGAGCCGGAACATCTTTCTTTCCGAAACGTTGTCGATCCCGGACCGGCCCGCTCGTGTAGGTGGTGACCAGCCCGGCGATCCCAGGGAGGCACCCGATGCCGCAGTACCTGCTCAGCGTGTATCAGCCTGACGGCCCGCCGCCGCCGCCCGAGGTCCTGGACCCGATCATGAAGCAGGTCCAGGCCTGGCGCGAGGAACTCGAGGCGGCGGGCGCGTGGGTCTTCACCGGCGGCCTGTACCCGCCCGGCACGGCCACCGTGCTGCGCCCGCAGCCCGACGGCGGCCTGATCACCACCGACGGGCCGTTCGCCGAGGGCAAGGAGCACGTCGGCGGGTTCACCGTGATCCGGGCCGCCGACCTCGATGAGGCGCTCAGCTGGGGCCGCAAGTTCACCGAGATCACCCGGCTGCCGGTCGAGGTGCGGCCCGCCATCGGGGACTGACGCGGTCGTGGCCGGGGTGTCGGCGCCGGACATCGAGCGGGTGTTCCGCGCCGAGTACGGGCGGGCGGTCGCGGTGCTAGTTCGCGTGTTCGGCGACATCGACATCGCCGAGGAAGCGGTCCAGGACGCGTTCACGACCGCCGCGGAGCGGTGGCCGTCTGCCGGGCTGCCGCCGAGCCCAGCCGGCTGGATCATCACCACCGCCCGCAACCGGGCCATCGACCGGCTGCGCCGGGAGGCGTCCCGCGCCGACCGGTACGCCCAGGCCGCCCTGCTGCATGCCCGTGACGAGCCCGAGCAACCGGAGGCTGTGGTGGGCGACGACCGGCTGCGCCTGATCTTCACCTGCTGTCACCCGGCCCTGTCCCCGGCCGCCCAGGTGGCGCTGACGCTGCGCCTGCTGGGCGGCCTGACCACGGCCGAGATCGCGCACGCCTTCCTGGTCCCCGAGCCGACCATGGCGCAACGCCTCGTCCGGGCCAAGGGCAAGATCCGCGATGCGCGGATCCCGTACCGGGTGCCGGCCGAGGCCGACCTCCCCGACCGCCTCCGGTCCGTGCTGGCCGTGGTCTACCTGATCTTCAACGAGGGCTACACGGCCAGCTCCGGCGACCAGCTGGTGCGCGAGGACCTGTGCGCCGAGGCGATCCGGCTCGGGCGGCTGCTGGCCGCGCTGATGCCCGACGAGCCCGAGATCACCGGCCTGCTGGCGCTCATGCTGCTGACCCAGGCCCGCCGGGCGGCCCGGACCACCGCCGATGGCCGCCTGGTCCGGCTGGCCGACCAGGACCGCAGCCGGTGGGACCGTGACCTGATCGCCGAGGGCCAGGACCTCGTCCGCCGCTGCCTGCGCCGCGGCCAGCCCGGTCCGTACCAGGTCCAGGCGGCCATCCACGCCGTGCACAGCGACGCCCCGACCGCGGCGGCGACCGACTGGCGGCAGATCGTGACGCTCTACGACCAGCTCACCGCGGTCGCGCCCGGCCCGGTCGTCGCCCTGAACCGGGCCGTCGCGGTGGCCGAGGTCGACGGCCCGGCCGCGGCGCTGGACCTGGTCGACCGCCTCGACCTCGACGCCTACTACCTGCTGCACGCCATCCGCGGCGACCTGCTCCGCCGCCTCGGCCGCGTCCCGGAGGCGGCGCAGGCCTACGACGCGGCGATCGCCCGCACCGAGAACGCGGCCGAGCGCGAGTTCCTGCGAGGCCGCCGGCTGACTCTGGACGCCGGGGACACGGATCCGGATGACACCGACCATCCGTAACGCGGCCCTGACCGCGGGCCCCCTACTCAGCCGGCAGCGGCTGCACCGTCAGCTGGTAGTCCTCCCGGATGCGGCCGTCCGCGCCGAGGACCAGGAACACCCGCGCGGCCCAGACGACCTCCCCGGCCCGGTCGCCGCCGGCCTCGGCCAGCTGGATGGTGAGCGTGACGATGTCGTCGTGGACGGTCATGTCGCCGGGGGAGGCGACGGTGTACCGGCCGCTGGCCACGAACGCCTGGTGCGCCTCGGCCACCCGGGTCTCGAGCCGCTCGTGCCCGCGGAACTGCACGCCCTCCACGAACTCGGCCCCGTCCGGTGCCCACAGGCCGGCGATGGCGGAGCGGCGCCGCTGCGGGTCGGGCTCGCTCCACACCGCCAGGTAGCGGTCGCCGCCGACGTGGACCCTGGCAGCGGCTACCGGCGCTACACCGCCGAGCAGTTCCCCACGGCCCAGGTCATCCGCCGCTTCCGGGCCCTGGACATGCCGCTGGAGGAGATTCAGGCGGTGCTGGCCGCTCCCGACGTGGCGACCCGCAACGACCGGATCACCTCGCACCTGAGCCGGCTGGAGGACGAGCTCGGCCGTACGCAGCAGGCCGTGGCCTCGCTGCGCGACCTGCTGGCGCCGCCGGCGCCCGGCGCCCGCGCGGCCGGAATCGAGCTGCGCAGCGAGCCGGCCGCGCCCGCGGCCGCCATCACCGAGGTGGTCGACGCGCAGGACTCCGCGCCGTGGCTCCAGGGCGCCCTCGGCGAGCTCTTCGCGACCCTGGCCGCGCAGAACGTGCCCGCCGCCGGCCCCGCGGGCGGCATTTTCGCGGATGACGTGTTCACCCGGCATCACGGCCAGGCGACCATCTTCGTTCCGTGCGGCGGCCCCGTCCGGCCGATGGGCCGGGTCAGCGCCCTGGTCGTGCCGGCCGCCGAGCTGGCCGTCATCACGCACGCGGGGGCGCCGGCCGACGCCGACCGCGCCTACGCGAGCCTGGCCACCTACGTGACGCGCCATGCCCTGGCGGTCGACGGCCCGATGCGCGAGTACTACCTGGTCGGCCAGCGCGACACGCTCGACGACGGCCAGTGGCGCACCGAGATCGGCTGGCCGGTCTTCCGCACGGGCGCGGGCGCCGAGGGCGCTCGGGACGCCGGGCGCACGTGCTCCTAAGGGCGTGTGCTGGGGTCGGTACCAGATGTCCCGGCAGCCGTCAGCCCGGCAGCGCACCCACAGGTGGCCGTGGCCGGGCTCCCGGGCGGCGGGCGGGCAGTCGCACGGCATCCACCCCACGATGACCCGGCCCGGCCCCCACGGATGACCGGCCTGGCAGCGCGTCGGATAGCTCCACCATTTCGGCCGCTGCACTGTGCTCATCCGTGTATTAGAACATAGATTCTAAGCAGCGGACCGGCTTCTGTGCAGGTCAGAGCGCATCTGGCCGTGCCCGGCCGGCCACGCGCCGTCAACCGCCGCGGGCCGCCGGCGGTGCTGAGGGAGCCCGGCGCGGGCCGTCAGGCCTTACGGGCAGCGGCTTCCAGCGCTGACACCGGCAGCCAGCCGTCGTGACTCCACAGCACCTTCCCGGTCGCCGAGACCAGCTCGAACCACGGCTGGTCCTGGACGCCGTAGCCGTCGGCGAGCCGGCCCGTCTTGTCGAGCCCGACGGGATAGCGCAGCGGCGCCGGGAGGTGGGCGAGGCTGGAGCCGAGCGTGGCCGGCGATGGCTCGGTGACGGCCTCGTCCACGCCGACCAGGGCGGGGAGCTTGCCCCCGGCGGCGGCCTGGGCGTAGGCGTTCAGCCCGTCGAGCTGGGTGGCCAGGTCGGACGTCTCGCTCAGCCAGGACGCGAAGAAGACCACCATCCGCGCCTGGCCGGGACCGAGCGCGATGGTGCCGCCCGTCGTCCCTGCGCTCGTGGTGCCCGGCCCGCTGACGGCCGGGATGGTGGCCGCCGCGGCCGGGGTGATGTTGGCGATCTGGCCCAGTGACTCCTGGCTGGCCAGCGCGGGGTGGCCGGGCAGCAGGCTGGAGGCCTCCTGGGCCAGCAGCTGGCCGGCCTGGCCGATGGTCGTGTAGGCCATCGTGGTCAGGTACAGCTTGCGCTCACGGCCGCGGGTGTCGATGACGTACAGGGCGGGCGTGTGGTCGATCTGGCCCTGCTCGATCTGGACGTAGACGTGGTAGTCCTTCCAGGTCGACTTCAGCTGGGCCAGCGACCCGGTCAGGAAGTCCCACTGGTTGACCATGCCGTGCGACTGGGAGTAGGCCATGACGTTCGACCGGCTGGTGGCCTCGGGGTTGGCGTCGATCCCGAGCAGCTGCACCTGGTCCCCGGCCTTGCCCAGCAGGTCCTTGGCCGCCACCATGCTGGCCGGGGTCAGCGGGCAGATGGTGGTGCACTCGGAGTCGGTGAAGGCCAGGATCACGACCTTGCCGCGGAAGGCGCTGAGCGACACCGGCTGCCCGAACTGGTTGGTCAGCCGGAAGTCGGGCGCGGCGCCGCTCATCGCGGTGCCCGTGTCCAGGTTCGGGTTGTCCGCCGCGGCCTGCGCCTGGGCCGCCGGGCTCATCTGCCCGCCGCTGCCCTGGGAGCCGCTGCCCTGGGAGCCGCCACCGCAGGCCGCGAGGCCCAGCACGGCCAGTGCCGCGCCCGCCGCGATCAGTCGCGCCCGTGCCGTCCCGATGCCCACTCCTACGCCCTGTCGTAGTCTCACCATCAGCATTTTGCCACGTGCTGCGCGGCCTCGCCCGGCGGGCTGCCGGGGTCAGGGACCGCAGGCGGGCCAGAACCGCCGAAACCCCCGGAATCTCGGCTAAAGAACCCGGCCGAGTAAACTCCACCACCACTAGCGCTCAGTGTCGGCCCAGATGAGCTCATTGCTTCGGAATGTGGTCCCGCCCGGGACTAGGGTGATATCTGTTACCTGCTAGCAGAGGACCAGCGCCGGGGCCTGTTAGCCGAGGGTCCGCGGCTGCGACTGGGAAATCGGGAGTCATGGGATTCGACTTGCCTGGCCTGGTGACAGGCCGGCGGGGGCAGGGCTTTGAACTGCACGCTCGCTACCTCAACCCGCAGCTGCCCCGCATGCTGCACACCATCGGCTTCGACAAGGTCTACGAGCGGGCCGAGGGCGCGTACCTGTGGGACCGCGACGGTAACCGCTACGCCGACTTCCTGGCCGGGTTCGGCGTCTTCGCGGCCGGCCGCAACCACCCGGTCATCCGCAAGGCGCTGCACGACGTGCTGGACGCCGAGCTGGCCGACCTGGTCCAGTTCGACACCGCGCTGCTGCCGGGCCTGCTCGCCGAGCAGCTGCTGGCCAAGGCCGACGGCATGGACCGGGTCTACTTCTGCAACAGCGGCACCGAGGCCGTCGAGGCCTCGCTGAAGTTCGCCCGCTACGCCACCGGCCGGTCCCGGATCATCTACTGCGATCACGCCTTCCACGGCCTGACCACCGGGTCGCTGTCGGTCAACGGGTCCGCGGAGTTCCGGCGCGGCTTCAACCCGCTGCTGCCCGACCCCAGCATCGCCCTCGGCGACCTCGACGCGCTGGAGCGCGAGCTGCGCCAGGGCGATGTCGCCGCGCTGATCGTCGAGCCGATCCAGGGCAAGGGCGTGCACGTGGCGCCGCCGGGCTTCCTGGCCGCCGCCAGCAAGCTGCTGCACGACCACGGCGCCCTGCTCATCTGCGACGAGGTGCAGACCGGCATCGGCCGGACCGGCAAGTTCTTCGCCTACCAGCACGACGTGGTCGAGCCCGACATCGTCACCGTGGCCAAGGCCCTGTCCGGCGGGTTCGTCCCGGTCGGGGCCACCATGGCCAAGAACTGGATCTTCGAGAAGGTGTACTCCTCGATGGACCGGGTGCTGGTCCACGACTCCACCTTCGGCTCGAACGCGCTGGCCATGGCGGCCGGGCTGGCCTCGCTGGCCGTGATCGAGGACGAGCAGCTCGTCACCAACGCCGAGCAGACCGGGAAGCTGCTGCGCGACGTGCTGCAGGACATGGTCGAGGAGTACGAGCTGCTGCTCGAGGTCCGCGGCCAGGGCCTCATCGTCGGCCTGGAGTTCGGCAAGCCGCGGTCGCTGAAGCTGCGGACCGGCTGGAACATGCTGCAGAAGGCCCGGCGCGGCCTGTTCGCGCAGATGGTCGTGGTGGCCCTGTTCCAGAAGCACCGGGTCCTGACCCAGGTGTCGGGCGACTTCATGGACGTGATCAAGCTCATCCCGCCGCTGAACATCTCCGAGCAGGAGGTGTACCTGTTCCGCGACGCGTTCACCGACGTGATGCAGGAGGCGCACAAGGGCAGCGGCCTGATGTGGGACTTCGGCCGCACCCTGGTCAAGCAGGCAGTTACCCGCTAGCGCCCGCCGCGAGGGTATCGAGGACCTGCTGGCCGTACTTGGCCAGCTTGGCCTCTCCCACCCCGCTGATGGTGGCCAGCTCGGCCAGCGTCCCCGGCGCCTGCGCCGCGATCGCGCGCAGCGTCGCGTCGTGGAAGATCACGTACGCGGGCATGCCGGTCTCCTTGGCGGTGGCCGCCCGCCAGGCCCGCAGCTGCTCGAACGCCGGCGCGGCCGATGCGGGCATGTCCGCGGCCGCCGCCGCGGCGGCCGCCCGGGCCGGGCGCGCCGTGCGGGCCCGGACCCGCTCCGGCTCGCGGCGCAGCAGGACCTCGCGCTGCTTGGCCAGGACCTCGCTGCTGGCCGGGGTCAGCGTGAGCGTCCCGTAGTCGCCTTCCACCGCCAGCAGTCCCTGGGCCAGCAGCTGCCGGACCACGCCGCGCCACTCGCCGTCACCCAGCTCGTCGCCGATGCCGAACACCTTGAGCGAGGCGTGATCCTGGTCGATGACCCGCTGGGTCTTCTTCCCGGTCAGGATGTCGATGACGTGGCCCGCGCCGAACTTCTGCCCGCGCTCGTGCTTGAGCCGGTACACGGCCGACAGCACCTTCTGCGCGGCCACCGTCCCGTCCCAGGTCTGCGGCGGCGACAGGCACGTGTCGCAGTTGCCGCACGGGCCGGTGTCCTCGCCGAAGTAGGCCAGCAGCTGGGCGCGGCGGCAGCCCGCCGCCTCGCACAGGGCCAGCATGGCGTCCAGGTGCGCGGACTGCCGCCGCCGGTGCGCGAGGTCGCCCTCGGAGGTGTCGATCATCTTGCGCTGCTGGACCACGTCCTGCAGGCCGTAGGCCAGCCACGCCGTGGCGGGCAGTCCGTCGCGCCCGGCCCGGCCGGTCTCCTGGTAGTAGCCCTCCACCGACTTGGGCAGGTCCAGGTGGGCGACGAAGCGCACGTCGGGCTTGTCGATGCCCATGCCGAACGCGATGGTGGCCACCATGACCAGGCCGTCCTCGCGCAGGAAGCGGGACTGGTTGGCCGACCGGGTCGCCGCGTCCAGGCCCGCGTGGTACGGCAGCGCGGTAATCCCGTTCGCGGTCAGCATGCCCGCCGTCTTCTCCACCGACGCCCGCGACAGGCAGTACACGATCCCGGCGTCACCGGGGTGCTCGGTGCGCAGCAGGTCGAGCAGCTGGCGGGCCGGCTCGGCCTTGGGCTCGATCCGGTAGCGGATGTTGGGCCGGTCGAAGCTGGCCACGAAGTGGCGCGCGTCGGCCAGGTTCAGCCGGGTCGCGATCTCGGCCCGCGTCGCCGCGGTGGCGGTCGCCGTCAGCGCGATCCGCGGCACCCCCGGCCACCGCTCGTGCAGGTCGGACAGCCCGAGGTAGTCGGGCCGGAAATCGTGCCCCCACTGCGAGACGCAGTGCGCCTCGTCGATCGCGAACAGCGAGATGGCGCCGCGGTCCAGCAGCCGCAGGGCCGACTCGGTGCGCAGCCGCTCCGGGGCCAGGTACAGCACGTCCAGATCGCCGGCCAGGAACGCCGCCTCGACCCGCCGCCGCTCGCCGCCGTCCTGCGTCGAGTTGAGGAACCCGGCCCGGACCCCGAGCGCCCGCAGCGCGTCGACCTGGTCCTGCATCAGCGCGATCAGCGGCGAGATGACCACGGCGGTGCCGGGCCGGACCAGCGCCGGGACCTGATAGCACAGCGACTTGCCGCCGCCGGTCGGCATCAGGACCAGCGCGTCGCCGCCGCCGATGACGTGCTCGATGATCTCCTGCTGCTCGCCCCGGAACGAGTCGTAGCCGAAGACCCGCTCCAGCACCTCGGTCGCCGAGTGCAGGCCGGAGTCGGCAGGCCGGGCGGCGGGTGCCGGAAGCTCGTCGAACGTCGGCGCAGGCCGCCCGGGCTCATCGGGCCAGGGCTCATCCGCCCACGAATCGGGCATCGGCTCATCTGGCCACGGAACGGGCTCCGGCTCTCCCACGCTCCGAAGTCTAGGGGCCGCCGGCGACAGAATCCGGTCAGATGGGACCCGCGGGCCGGGCCGGCCCCCGGCCCTTCAGCCGGCCCGCAGGTCCAGCCCCAGGTCCAGGGCCGGGCTGGAGTGCGTGAGCCCGCCGACCGACAGGTAGTCCACGCCGGTCAGCGCGACGTCCCGGGCCGCGGGCAGCGTCAGGCCCCCGCTGGCCTCGAGCTGGACGCCCGGCCAGTCCCGGGCCAGGGCCACGGCCGCGCGCAGGTCGGCCAGGCCCATGTTGTCCAGCAGGATCAGGTCGCAGCCGGCCGCGAGCGCCGCCTTGACCTGGTCCAGCGTGTCGCACTCGACCTCGGCGTCGAGCATCGGCGCGCCGCCGGCGGACCGGGCCGCGATCGCCGCGCGGACCGCCTCGATGGCCAGCGTGATGCCCCCGGCGGCGGCCACGTGATTGTCCTTGATCAGCGCGGCGTCACCCAGGCCGAGCCGGTGGTTGGCGCCGCCGCCGCAGCGCACGGCGTACTTCTCCAGCAGGCGCAGGCCCGGCGTGGTCTTGCGGGTGTCGCGCACCACGGCGCCGGTCCCGTCGATGGCGTCGACCCACGCCCGGGTCGCGGTGGCGATGCCCGACAGCCGCGTCATCAGGTTGAGCAGGGTCCGCTCGGCGGTGAGCAGGCCGCGCAGCGGCGCGCGGATGCTGAGCACCGCCTCGCCCGCCGCGACCGCCGAGCCGTCCGGGCGCAGCACCGTGGCGCAGCCGGCCGGCAGGCGCGCCGCGTCCAGCACGGCCACCGCCACCGGGCCGCCGGCCAGCACGCCCGGCTGCCGGGCCACGACCTCGGCGACGGCGACCATTCCCGCCGGAACGGTGGCCAGCGTGGTCACGTCGTCCCCGTACCGCAGGTCCTCGTCCAGGGCGGCGGTCACGACGCGCTCGACGTCGGCCGGGTCGAGGCCCGCGGCGGTGAGCTCGGTGGTCACTGACTGGTGGAGAATCACGCCGGCACCCCGGTTTCCGTTCTGGATGGATTGTGGATGGCTGAATCAAGGACCGAGACGCTGATGCGGCCGTCGCGCCAGCGCAGGCCGGTCCGCTGCGGGGGTCCCGGCGCGGTCTCCGGCGCGTCGCTGCGGCGATGGCAGCCGCGGCTCTCGGTCCGGGCCAGGGCGGCCACGGTGACCAGCGCCGACACGGTATGCAGGTTGGTCGCCTCAACGGTGGCCAGGTCCAGCCCGGCGGCGGGCGGCACGGCGTCCAGCAGCGTGCGCAGGTGCTCCAGCCCGGCGCGGTCCCGCAGTATCCCGGCGTAGCGCGACATCGCGGCGGCCAGCCCGGCCCGGTGGCCGGGCGCGGCGCCGGCCAGCGGACCGCCGGCGCGGGCCGGGCTGGCCCCGGCGGCCGGGCCCGGCGGGGTAGCCGGGTCCCGGGCGGCTGCCGGCCCCCGTTCCGTGCCCAGCAGCCGCCCGAGGCGCCGGCCGGTGGCGATGGCCTCGGTCAGCGAGTTCGAGGCCAGCCGGTTCGCCCCGTGCACGCCGGTCGCCGCCACCTCGCCGACGGCGTAGAGCCCGGCCACGCTGGTCCGGCCGGTCATGTCGGCGCTGATCCCGCCGCAGGCAAAGTGGGCGCCGGGCGCGACCGGGATCGGCTCGCGGGACGGCTCGATGCCCGCCGCCCGGCAGGCGGCCGTGACCGTGGGGAAGTGGGCCTCCAGCTCGGCCCGGCGCAGGCCGGTCGCGTCCAGCCACAGGTGCTCGGCGGGCGGGTCGGCGGCGGCCATCACGCGGTGCATCTCCGCCGCGACCACGTCGCGCGGCGCGAGGTCGCCGCGGGGGTGCCGCCCGGCCATCACCGGCGCGCCGGACCCGTCGACCAGCACGGCGCCCGCGCCGCGCAGCGCTTCGGTGATGAGCGGCCGCTGGCCGGTCCCGCCGGGCTGCCACATGACGGTCGGGTGGAACTGCATGAACTCCAGGCCGGCCAGCGTGACGCCGGCCCGGGCGGCCAGGGCCAGCCCGTCGCCCGTCGCGCCGGCCGGGTTGGTCGTGGTGGCGTAGGCCTGGCCGTAGCCGCCGGTGGCCAGGACGACCGCGGCCGCGCGGATGACCCCGACCGACAGCCCGCCGTCGCGGCCGGTCAGCGTGCCGGCCAGCAGGCCGGTCACCGCGCCGCGCTCGTCGGTGAGCGCGTCGAGCGCGACCGTGGCGCCGCAGACCCGCACGCCCGGCTGGGCCAGGACGGCGTCGCGCAGCGCCCGGTGCACCTCGGCGCCGGAGGCGTCCCCGCCGGCATGCACGATCCGGGGGCGGGAGTGGCCGCCCTCCAGCCCCAGCGGGCCGGTGTCGAAGCGCGCGCCGAGCGACGTCAGCCAGCTGATCTCGCCGGGCGCCGCGGCGACCAGAACCGCCACCGCGGCGTCGTCGCACAGGCCGGCCCCGGCCGTCACGGTGTCCTGGCGGTGCAGGCCCGCGGAGTCGGCCGGGTCCAGCACGGCGGCCAGGCCGCCCTGGGCCAGCGGGCTCGACCCGGAGTCCAGCCCGGCCTTGCCGACCAGCAGCACGCGCCGCCCGGCGGCCGACGCCTCCAGCGCGGCGCTGAGCCCGGCCACCCCGGCGCCGACGATGACCACATCTGCTTCCTGCTCCCAGGCCAGCGGGGCCGCGGGCAGCGGGCGGAGGTCCACGGTCACTCCCCGGTGGCCGACGGAGCGCCGATGGCGATCATCTTCTCGACCGCCCGGCGTGCCCGCCCGGCCACGTCTGGGGCCACGTTCACCTCGGTCACGCCGTCCCGCAGGCACCGGGTCAGCACGTCGGGGGTCGTCATCTGCATGTACGGGCACTGCGCCCGGGGGTTCACCGGCTCCCAGCTCACCCGCGGGTTGGCCTGCCGCAGCTGGTGCAGCATGCCGGTCTCCGTGGCCACCAGCACGGTGTCGGCCGTGGTGGCGGCGGCCGCGTCGAGCATGCCGCCGGTCGACAGCACCCGGGTCCGCCCGGCCGGCAGGTCACCCTCGCCGGCCAGCCACAGCGCGGCCGTCGTGCACCCGCACTCGGGGTGGATGAACAGCTCCGCCTCCGGCTGCGCGGCGGCCTTGGCCCGCAGGTCGTCCGGGCTGATCCCGGCGTGCACGTGGCACTCGCCCATCCAGATCCGCAGGTTCTCCCGGCCCGTCACCCGCCGCACGTGGGCCCCGAGGAACTGGTCGGGCAGGAACAGGACCTCCCGGTCTTCCGGAACGCTCGCCACCACCTCAGCCGCGTTCGCCGAGGTGCAGCACAGGTCCGACTCGGCCTTGACCTCCGCGGTGGTGTTCACGTACGCCACGACGGCGGCCCCCGGGTGCTCGGCCTTCCACGCCCGCAGCTGATCGGCAGTGATCGAGTCGGCCAGCGAGCACCCGGCCCGCGGCTCGGGGATCAGCACGGTCCGGTCGGGGGCCAGGATCTTGGCCGTCTCGGCCATGAAGTAGACCCCGGCGAAGACGATCACCGACGCGTCGCTGGTCGCGGCCAGCCGGGACAGGGCCAGCGAGTCGCCGACATGATCGGCCACGTCCTGGATCTGGGGCGGCTGGTAGTTGTGGGCCAGGATGACCGCGTCGCGGCGGGCCGCGAGCCGCCTGATCTCCGCGGCCCACTCATCCGGGGTCCGGCCGAGGGTGATCTCCGTGGTTGCTGTGCTGGTCATGGCTGTGCTGGTCATGGCTGGGCTGCTCCCTGCTTCCGGAGCCGATGAGCGCCGGGCGGAGGCCCCGCTGCTCGCTGGCCATCTAGTTTTAGCCTGACAGTCGAAAACTAGATATTGGCCACGCTACCATGTGCCGGTGAGATCACGTCAAGCGCCCGGCGGGGACGGCCGGTTCCGGCACGAGGTACTCGCCGTCGTGTTCGCGGTCCGCGACGAGCGGCTGCACGTGCTGCTGTGGCAGCGCGCCCAGGACCCGTTCACCGGCCGGTGGGCGCTGCCGGGCGGCCCGCTGGGCGCCGACGAGCGGCTCGGGACCTCGCTGGGCCGTCACCTGGCCGCGAAGGTCGACCTCACCGACATCGCCCACCTGGAGCAGCTCGAGACCCGCAGCGACCCGGACCGCGATCCCCGCGAGCGCGAGCTGGCCACCGCCTACCTGGCCCTGGTGTCGACCGACGTCAATCCCGGCGTCCCGGCCGACACCGCCTGGCACCCGGTGGAGGACCTGCCGCCCACCGGCTTCGACCACGCCTCGATCATCGGCTCGGCCCGGGGCCGGCTCCGGGCCAAGCTGACCTACACCAACATCGGCTTCGCCCTGGCCCCGGCCGCCTTCACCATCGCCGAGCTGCGCCAGATCTACGCCGCCTGCCTCGGCCACCCGGTGTCCGCCACCAACCTGCAGCGCGTCCTGTCCCGCCGCGCGGTCATCGAGCCCACCGCCGCCACCGTCCAGCGCGGCCCGTCCGGCGGCCGTCCCGCCACCCTCTACAAGTTCGCCCGGTCCGCCCTGGTCATCACCAACCCGTTCGCCGGCTTCCGCCCGCCCCCCGGCGCCGCCCCCGCCGCCCCCGAGCCGGACGCCATCCCCGACGATTCGGCCGTCCCCGAGGACGCAGCCGCCTCCGAGGACGCTGCCTTCTCGTCAGCCACAGTCATTGCCGGGGACGGCATCGTCCCCGGTGACGGGCCCATCGCCGGCGACCGCCCTGCCCCGCCGGAGAGACCGTAACGCCGAACGAGCCTGCTCCTCCACGGCCTAGTTCCATGATCGTGACCGATTCTCCGGAATCTCTCGCGGTAAACCGGTCACGATCACGAGGCCAGTGACCGGCGGCGATCAGTGGTTCGGGTTTTCCGGTCGAAACGGCGGGCGGTCCGACTTCTCGTCGGCTCCCGGGCCGCCCGCCCGCGTCATTCCGGCTAAGGCCGGGCGCCGCATTCCGGAAAATAGCGCAGCGGACCAGCCCGAACGGCTTTCGGCGGCCGACACCGGCTGGCAGCATACGGCGCCCGCCCGGCAGGGCGTGCGCTAGCCTGCCCGGCGTCCAGGCCATGCGTCCCGCGGAGGAGCCAGTGACGGTGAACACGATCGCGACCCCCGTCCTGCACCTGGAGGTCGATGTCGCCGGCCCGCCCGGCGCCCCGCCCGTCCTGCTGCTGCACGGCTGGCCCGACTCGCCCCGCGGCTGGCGCCTGGTCGCCGCGGCCCTGCACGCGGCGGGCTGGCGGACGCTCGCGCCCAGCCTGCGGGGCTCGGGCGGGACCCGCTTCCGGTCGCCGGACACGCCCCGCGACGGCCGCGGCGTCGCCCTCGCGCAGGATGCCGTCGACCTGCTCGACGCGCTGGGCCTGGAATCGGTGCCCGTGGTCGGGCACGACTGGGGAGCGCGCGCGGCCTACATCCTCGGGTCCTTGTTTCCCGAACGGATCGTTTCCCTCACGGCCCTCGCCCTGCCGTATCAGCCGCGCGGCGCCTTCACGATCCCGCCCTTCCGCCAGGCCCGCGCGTTCTGGTACCAGTGGCTGATGTGCCTGGACGCCGGCGCCGCGGCGGTCGCCGCCGACCCGGCCGGGTTCGCGCGGCTGCAGTGGGAGACCTGGAGCCCGCGCGGCTGGTACGACGACGATGAGTTCGCGGCCACGGCGGTCAGCTTCGGGAACCCGGACTGGGTGCCGGTCACGCTGAACGCCTATCGCTCCCGGTTCCTGCCCGGCGAGGCCCGCGACCTGCGCTACGAGGTGCTGACCGCGCGGCTGGCGGCCAGCACCCAGGTGAGCGTCCCGACCCTGATGCTGCAGGGCGCGGCCGACTACTGCGATGAGCCCGCCGCCTCCGAGGGCCAGGCCGGCTTCTTCGCCGGCGGCTACCGGCGCGAGGTCATCGAGGGCGCCGGTCACTTCCCGCACCGCGAGGCCCCGGCCCAGGTCGCGGCGGCCATACTGGCCCACCTGGGCACCCCCGGGACTGCGCCCCGGCCGGAGTAATGCCGGTGCGGCGCGGCGCGCGGCCGTCCTAGGGTGACGGCATGGGCGACCCCGTGGACCCCGGCGACGACCTCACTGCCCGCCTGCGGCGCGCGCTCACCGCGGCCCTGCGCGCACGGGACATGACGGCCGCCGCGGCGCTGCGCTCGGCCCTCGGCGCCATCGGCAACGCCGAGGCCGTCCCGGTGCCGCCCGCGCCCGGCCCGTCCGGCGCCGCCCAGTCGGGCGCCGCCCAGTCGGGCACTGCCCAGTCGGGCACTGACCCGTCGGGAGCCGACCCGTCCGCGGCCAGCGCGGCTCGCGCCCGCCCGGCCGGCCGCGGCAGCCCGCACGTCGCGGGGGCCGTCGCCGGCCTCGGCGCGGCCGAGGCCGAGCGGCGCCGCCTCAGCCCGCCGCAGGTCGCGGCCATCGTCCAGGCCGAGATCGACGAGCGGCTGGCCGCCGCGGCCGAGTACGAGCGCGCGGGCCGTGCCGACCGGGCCGCTCGGCTCGCGGCCGAGGCGCGGGCCCTGGCCGCGGCGGCCGGCCCCCAGCCGTGATCTTCAATCACGCGCGTTTCGGATGCCGAGCGCGCCCGGTGCGCTGCTCGGCGCCGTCACCTACATCGGCGGCGTCATGCAAAGCGCCCTGTACACGCTGACCCGTGGCGCCGGCAGCAGCGGCATCCGGCTGGCCATCACGCTCCAGCGCATCCTGGAGGCCAGCGCACCCGACACCGCGCCCGGCCTGCGCGAGACCGCGCCCGGCATCCGCGAGACCGCACCTGGCCGGCCCGGCAAGTGCGCCGGGGCCTCGGCCGGCGATGGCCGCGGCGGCCTTTCCCTGCGCCGTGTGACCTTCGCCTACGGCCCGCATGCCGAGCCTGTCCTGCGCGACCTTGAGCTCGACATCCCCGACGGCGATCACGTCGCGGTCGTCGGCCCGAGCGGTATCGGCAAGTCCACGCTCACCGCGCTAATCGCCGGCCTGCTGCGCCCGCTCGCCGGGGAGGTGCGGATCGGGGGAATCCCGCTGCCCGAGATACCCGCTGCGGACCGGCCGCGCTACCGGGTCCTGATCCCGCAGGAGGCCTATGTCTTCGCCGGGACGCTCGGCGAGAATCTCGGTTACCTGGCGCCGGCCGCCACCGAGCCAGAACTCGACGCCGCAGTTGCGGCCATCGGCATGGAGGCGCTGGCCGCCCGGCTCGGCGGGTACGCAGCCGAGCTGAGCCCGGCCGCCCTGTCGGCCGGCGAGCGCCAGCTCATCGCGCTGGCCCGGGCCTATCTGTCACCGGCCCGGCCGGCCATCCTGGACGAGGCGACCTGTCACCTGGATCCTCCCGCGGCCGGCCGGGCCGAGCGCGCGTTCGCGGCCCGGCCGGGCACGCTGCTGGTCGTCGCGCACCGGATCAGCTCCGCCCTCAGCGCGCGCCGCGTGCTCGTCCTGGACGGCGCCCGCCCGCTTCTCGGCGACCACCAGGCCCTGCTCGCCGCTGCCCCGCTGTACCGCGATCTGGTCGGGCAGTGGCACGGCGAGCCTGTCTCACCGCCGCCCGCCGCCCGTCCACTCGCCAGGTCGCTGGCGGAATAACCGGTTGCGCCCCGTGCGCTAATGGATGTCATGGAGACGCTCGCAGCTCAGATCATGATGCCCCGCTCACGGGGCTGCTGACCGCTGCGCGGACGATCTTTCCGAGGCCCTGTCTACGGGGCCTCGACTCATTTCTCGGGCCGGAGCCCCGGTTTCCCTGGAGGCTCTGATGACCACCCCGCATACCTACATCACGACCACGATTCCCTACGTCAACGCGCGGCCGCACCTGGGCTTCGCGCTGGAGCTGGTGCAGGCCGACGTGCTCGCCCGGCACCGCCGTGCCCGCGGGGACCGGGTCCGGCTGCAGGCCGGCACCGATGACAACGCGCTCAAGAACGTGCTCGCCGCGCGGGCCGCGGGCGTCGGCGTGCAGGAGTTCGTCGACGCCAACGCCGACGCGTTCGTCGCCCTGGCCGGGCCGCTGTCGCTGTCGGTCGACGACGTCATCCGCACCAGCCGCGACCCGCGCCACCGCCCCGGCGTCGAGCGGCTCTGGCGGGCCTGCGCCGATGCCGGGGACCTGTACCGCCGCCAGTACGAGGGCCTGTACTGCGTCGGCTGCGAGCAGTTCTACACCCCGGCTGAGCTGGCCGGCGGCTGCTGTCCCGAGCATGGCACCGAGCCCCAGCCGGTCAGCGAGGAGAACTGGTTCTTCCGGCTGTCGCGCTACGGTGACACGCTGCGCGACCTCATCGCCAGCGGCGCGGTGCGCATCGAGCCCGCCGAGCGGCGCAACGAGGTGCTGGCCCAGATCGCCGGCGGCCTGGCGGACTTCTCGGTGTCTCGCTCCGCCGAGCGCGCCCACGGCTGGGGCATTGCCGTGCCCGGTGACCCGAGCCAGGTCATCTACGTCTGGTGGGACGCCCTGGGCAACTACGTGACCGCCCTGGGTTACGGGACCGGCGGCCCGGACCTGCAGCGCTGGTGGACCGGCGCCGGGCGGCGCATCCACCTGGCGGGCAAGGGCGTGCTCCGGTTCCACGCCGTCTACTGGCCCGCCATCCTGCTGTCGGCCGGGCTGCCGCTGCCGACCGACATCCTGGTCCACGACTACCTCACGGCCGGCGGCCAGAAGATCAGCAAGTCCGGCGGCGTGACCGTCGGCCCGGCCGTCCTGGCCGACCAATACGGAACGGATGCCGTCCGGTGGTGGCTGCTGCGCGAGGTACCCCGCGTCGGGGACACCGACTTCACCGCCGCGCGGCTCGTCGGCCGCGCCAACGACGAGCTGGCCAACGGGCTCGGCAACCTGGTCAGCCGGGTCACCGCGCTGGCCCGCCGCTACCGGGACGGCGAGGTCCCGGAGGCCAGGGCGCCGGCCACAGGGGCGGAGTCGCTGGAGGAGGCGATCCGCCGGGCGCCCGGCCGGGTCGACGCCGCGCTGGCCGGCTATGACATCCGGGCCGCCACCGCGGCGGTCTGGGCCGTCGTCGACGAGGCCAACCGCTACGTCAGCCAGGCCGAGCCCTGGGCCGCGGCCAGGCTCGAGCGGGCCGGGGACCGGGCCGCCGGCCGCCAGCTGGACGCCATCCTGGCCGCGCTCATCCGGGCCTGCCGCGCCGTCGCCGGCCTGCTCGAGCCGTTCGTGCCCGATGCCGCGGCCCGGGTCACGCAGCAGTGCGCCGCTCCCGGCGGGAGGCTGCCGGCCGCGGCCCCGGTCTTCAGCCGGCTCGAGCTCGCGGGGCCGGCCGTCCCCGAGCCGGCCGCCCGCTGATGGCGGCGGGCCGCCGGCTAGCTGCCGGTGAGGCCGGCGTCGTGCGCGAGCAGCCCGGCCTGGGTGCGGTTGGCGCAGCCGAGCTTGTCGAGCATGCGCGAGACGTAGCCCTTGATCGTCGCCTCGGACAGGTACAGCCGGGCCGCGATCTGGGCGTTCGACAGCCCCTCGCCCAGGCCGGCCAGCACCTCGGCCTCCCGCTCGGTCAGCGTCCCGGCCAGCTGGCGAGCGCGGTCGCGGGACTGCTGGGTGTCGGACGACGCGGCGATCAGCCGCTTGGCCGCGGCGGGGGAGAGCACGGTGTGGCCCTCGGCGGCGACCCGCACGAGGCCGATCAGGTCCTCCGGCGGCGTGGACTTGACCAGGAACCCGGCCGCGCCGGCCCGCAGCGCGCGCAGCACGTACTGGTCGGCGTCGAAGGTCGTCAGCACCACGACCACCGGCGGGCTGGCCAGCTGGCCGATGCGCTCGATCGCGGTCAGCCCGTCGACGCCCGGCATGCGCAGGTCCATGAGCACCACGTCGGGACGATTCCGGACGACCGCCTCGACGCCGGCCGCCCCGTCGTGGGCCTGGTCCACGACCTCGATGTCGCCGGCCGAGCCGAGGATCGTGCGCAGGTGCGCGCACACCATCGGCTCGTCGTCCACGACCACGACCCGGACCACGCTCACGCCACCGGCTCGCGGGTCGGCACGTAGGCGGGCAGCGTGGCCTCGACGCAGAAGCCGCCGTCGGGCATGCCGCTGGCGCGCAGCGTGCCGTGCACGAGCTCCACGCGCTGGCGCAGGCCGGCGATCCCCAGGCCCGAGCCCGTGGCTGACAGAGCGCCGTCGGACAGGTCGCTGGCGGGCTCGGGCGGCGCGGCGTTGCGGACGGTCAGCCGGACGCCCGACTCGGCGTACCTGACCTGGACGGTCACCCGGGCGCCGGGGGCGTGCTTGCGGACGTTGGTCAGCGCCTCCCGCACGATGCGGTAGGCCGTGCGCCCGACGACCGGCGAGGCCAGCGCCGGATCGCCGTCCTCGGCCAGCTCGGCGGGCGTCCCCACGCCGGTCGACTCCGCGACGAGCGCGGCCAGCCCCGGGGTCGACGGCGTCGGGTCCTCGTCGTCGGCCGTGCGCAGGATGCCGACCAGGTCCCGCAGCTCGTCGAGCGCCTGGCAGCCGGCCGCCCGCAGGTCCTCGGCGGCCTGCCGGGTCGCCTCGTCGGCCGTGGTCATCCGCAGCGCGCCGGCCTGCAGCACCATCAGGCTGACCCGGTGCGTCACGACATCGTGCATCTCGCCGGCCAGGCGGGCGCGTTCCTCGGCCCGGGCCTGCTCGGCCAGCAGGCTCTGTTCCCGCTCGGCCCGCTCGGCCCGCTCGGTCAGGGCCGCCACCAGCCGCCGGCGGGCGTCGAAGTACATGGCCAGCAGCGGGCCGGCGGCCGTGCGGACGATCCCGACCGTGATGATCGTGACCGACGGCTGCCAGGGCCGGGCCACGATGATCGTCAGCACGGCGATCGCGGCGAAGGCCAGCCGCCGGTTGGGCTGGTAGAAGAACGGCCCGTAGGCGGCCAGCACCGTCCCGTACGGCGCCCAGACGGTCCCGGTGTGGGCCGGGGTCAGCGCGCCTGCGGGCGAGACCAGCAGGGTCACCGCGAGGGTGAAGGCGGCCAGGATCGCGACCACCGTCACCGGCGCGCGGCGGCGGATGGCCAAGCTGGCGCACGCCGCCGCCTGCAGGCCGAGCATGACCCAGGCCAGCGGGCCGGGCCGGGCCGGCCACCAGGACGCGCCGATGAGCGTCACGGCGGTGTCGAGCAGCACGAAGGCGGCCGCGACCGCGATGTCGGTCGCGACCTGATGCCGGACCCGGTGCCGGAACAGATGCCGGCACCACCAGTGAGCACTGAGCACACGTTCACGGTATGCCAGCCGGGTCCAGGCCGGGCACGCCGCGCGACGTTCGGCCCGGCACGAACCTACGAAAGTCGCATGGCCGCGCTTCGCGCCATCCGTTGGTCGCGGCCAGGCCAGACGGCTCGCCCTGCCGCCGGGTACCCCGCCTGCCGTGGACTTGGGGGCATGACGACACAACCAGTGCAGGCCACCCGGGCGCCCCGGCTCGGCCACTACGACATCGACGCCCGGCATTCCGCCGTCACCTTCCGGACCCGGCACCTGTTCGGGCTAGCGCCGGTGCGCGGGGCCTTCACGATCAGCTCCGGCACCGTCGACGTGGCCGAGCCGCTGGCCGGCTCCCGGATCCACGCCGAGATCGGCGCCGCGAGCTTCCGCACCGGCAACGGCCAGCGCGACGCCGCCGTCCGGTCGGGCAGCATGCTCGACGCCGGCCGGCACCCGGTCATCATCTTCGATGCCGAGCACGTCAACGGGTCCGTGCTGGCCGGCGAGCTCACCGTCCGGGGCGTCGCCCGGCCGGTCAGCCTGACCGTCGACTCGGTCGAGCCGGACGCCGCGGGGTCGTTCACGGCCCGGGCGCGGGTGCGCATCGACCGGACCGAGTTCGGGATCACGGCCATGCGCGGCCTGGCCGGCCGCTACCTCGAGCTGTTCGTGGAGGTCCAGTGCGTACGCAGGTAGCGGCCGTGGCCCCGGCTCCCGCTCCGGCCGCGGCCGCCCCGGCCGCGGCGCCGGCCCGGCCGGCCGCCGTCGCGGTGACCGGCCTGAGCAAGAGCTACGACGGGGTGGCCGCCGTGCGCGGGGTGAGCTTCCGCGTCACGGCCGGGGAGATCTTCGCCCTGCTCGGGCCGAACGGCGCGGGCAAGACCAGCATCCTGGAGATCCTCGAGGGGTTCCGCGGCCGGGACGGCGGGCAGGTCGACGTGCTCGGCCTCGACCCCGCCGACCGGTCCGGCGGCCGGGAGCTGCGCGAGCGGATCGGCCTGGTGCTCCAGGACATCGCCGTCGAGCCCTACCTGACCGTCCGCGAGACCGTCGCCCGCAACGCGGGCTACTACCCGGCGCCGCGGGACGTCGGCGAGGTCATCAGCCTGGTCGGCCTGGCCGGGAAAGAGCGGCAGAAGGTCCGGAACCTGTCCGGCGGCCAGAAGCGGCGCCTGGACCTCGCCCTGGGGCTGGTGGGGAACCCGGAACTGCTGTTCCTCGACGAGCCGACGACCGGATTCGACCCGAGTGCCCGCCGGGACGCGTGGGAGATCGTCCGCGGGCTGCGCGCCGCGGGGACCACGGTCCTGCTCACCACCCACTACATGGAGGAGGCCCAGGAACTGGCCGACCGGGTGGCGGTGCTGTCCGGCGGCGAGATCGTCGCCGAGGGCACCCCGGCGACCATCGGCGGCCGGGACACGGCCCGGACCCGCATCCGCTTCGCCCGGCCCGCCGGGTACGCCCTGGCCGACCTGCCGCCGGCCGCGCGGCCGGACGCTGACCTGGCCGGGGATGACCTGGTCACGTTGGAGACGGCGGAGCCGGCCCGGATCCTGCATGAGCTCACCGGCTGGGCGCTGAGCCGCGGCGTGCCGCTCGACCGGCTCACGGTGGACCAGCCCAGCCTGGAAGACATCTACCTGCGCCTGACCGGCCCGCAGACGGCCGGATCCGGCGCTGAGAGGAGCCCGCGGTGACCGCGGCCGTCCACCCCGCCGTACAGCCCGCCGTCCAGTCCGGTGCCGTTGAGCCCGGTGCCCGGCCGCCCGCTGCGGCGCGCCGCCGGGGCAATGCCGCCCTGCTCTGGCATCAGGTCCGCTACGAGCAGCTGTCGTTCTGGCGCAACCCGCAGAGCGCGTTCTTCACCTTCCTGTTCCCGGTCGTGGTCATCGCGATCTTCGGGGCGCTGTTCGGCGGCAGCCGGAGCTCCTTCTTCTCCGGGCTGACCCCGCTGCAGTACTACGTGCCGACCATCGCCGCGGTCTCGGTCCTCGGGGCCTGCTACAGCCAGCTGGCGATCGTGTTGTCCATCCGCCGCCAGAACGGGATCCTCAAGCGGGTCCGGGCGACGCCGCTCCCGGCCTGGACCTACTTCCTCGGGCTGCTCGCGCACTGCATCGTGGTCAGCGCCGTGGACGTCGCGCTGATCACCGGGGTGGGCCGCCTGTACGGCGTCCCGCTGCCCACGCACTGGCTCGCCATCGCGGTGACGCTCGTGCTCGGCGCGGCCAGCTTCTGCGCGCTCGGCGTGGCCGTGGCCTCGCTCATCGGCAACGCCGAGGCCGCGCCCGCGGTCGTCCAGCTCGTGCTGTTCCCGCTGGTCTTCATCTCGGGCACCTACCTCCCGATCAACTCCGGCCTGCTCAGCCAGATCGCCGGGGTCCTGCCGGTGCGGCCGTTCAACCAGGCGCTGATCGGCCCGTTCGGCCTGCACACCGGGCTGGACTGGAAGAACCTGGGCGTCCTGCTGGCCTGGGGCGCGATCGGCGCCATCGTCGCCATCCGCCGGTTCCGCTGGGACCCCCGCGCCCAGTGAGACCGTCCCGTCCGGCGCGGCCCGGCGGATCCCCGGCGCCCGGCTGGAGACCATCCCGGCCGGGCACCTGGTCCCGGGCCGTGGCCCGCGGCCCTCGCCGGGGCCGGGTCATCCCGCGCCCTGTCGGGCCGGCGCCGTCACCGGCGCCGGCCCGATCCGGGCTCAGTCAGCCGCCGTACGGGTTGGCCGTCGGCGGGGTGTCGGTCCGGGTGACGCTGAGGTACACGTCAGACCCGTCCTGCGTCTTTGCCTGGCCGGGGTGGGCCGGGTAGCTGAACGCCGTCTCCAGGACGCCCCCGGTGCGCGGGTCCTGGAACGTCTCGGGAATGTCGAAGCCGTTGCTGGTGAGCCGGCTGATCTCGATCGCCGGGCGCCCGGTGCTGTCATGAGCGCCGGAGTGGACGACCACGCCCGGCGTCGCCGCCAGGATCTTGTAGATGGCGGCCCGCAGGGCCGGGCTGACCAGGGGGTTCCACAGCGCGTCCGTGGCCTGCTCGAACACCATGTCGTCGGCGGTCTGGACCGCCTGCTGGCGCGCGGCCTGCCGCGCGATCTGCTGGGCCGATTCCTTCGGCTCCTTCACCCTCAGCGCCGCGATCGCGTCCTTGATGGCCGTGGCCTGATCCTGCCTGGCCTGGGCGATCAGCGCGGCGCGCAGGGCCGTCAGGTCGGTCGGCAGGGCATCGGTCTGGGCCTGGGTGGGGGACCCGGCCGCGAACTCGGGCCAGGTCTTAGGCACGCCGCCGACCAGCTGGTAGATCCAGGTGTCGCCGGTGACGGAGTCGATGACCCGGGTCGTCTTGACCCCGTCCTCGGTCAGGGTGACCACGGCGTACCGGCCGGCCGGGGCCGTCGCGGCGCCCGCCGCCCGGCTCAGCTTGTACAGCGCCTGCTGCGCGGCGGTCAGGCGGATGACGGGCAGGTGCACGGCCCGTCCGGCGTGGCCGTCGGCCGGCGGCCGGGCCACCCCCGATGCGGCCAGGCCCACGGCGGTGACCGCCGCGACGCCGGCGGCGGCGATGCCCAGCGCCTGGGCGCGACGGCGGTGCCGCCGGCGGCGCGTCACGATGCCCGCGGCCACGCCGGGCGGCGCGTGCAGGCCGTCGGTGGAGCGGTGCATCAGCTCGCGGAGGACGTCTTCGTCAATGACTGGCATGGCTTCCCTCTCAGGGCGTCTTGGTCACGGCGAACAGGGCGGTCAGCCCGGGCTGCATGCGCAGCTGGGCCATGGCGCGGGACGCGGTGCTCTTGACCGTTCCGGCGGAGACCCCCAGCAGCTCGGCCACCTGGGCCTCACTGCGGTCGTCGAAGTAGCGGAGGACCACGATGGCGCGCTGCTGCGCGCTCAGCGTGTCCAGCGCGGCGAGCAGCGCCGGGCGCAGCTCGACGGCGGCCAGGTGGTCAGCTGACCGCGGGTCCCGGTGGTCGTGGCCGGCGAACAGTTCCAGCTCGCGGGGACGGCGCTGCCGGGCCCGCGACTGGTCGATCACGAGGTTGTGCATCACCCGGCGGCAGAAGGCCCGCGGGCTGTCGACCCGCGACCAGCGTGCCGCCAGCCGCTGCAGCGTCTCCTGGTACAGGTCCTCGGCGAGGTGCGCGTCCGACGTCAGCAGCGTCGCGATGCGCAGCAGCGTGTCTCCGGACTCGGCGACGAATTCCTCGAAGGCACGCGCCTGCTTTCGGTCCACTCGATCTCCTGACTGTCGTTGTCATCCCTTAGACGACACCCGCGCGGGTCAGGTTGAGCGGCCCGGCCTGGTCAGGCCGACGCCAGCGCGATGCGGCCGTGCGCACCGAGGGTAGCCAGCGCCAGGAGCGTGACGATCCCGCGCCACTCCGCCGACTGGCCCGGCGACCAGCCGAGCCAGTCGAACGTCCAGCCGCCGTCCGGCTGCTGGCCATCCTCCAGCGCGTCGAGGTCGGCCTCGATCTGGCCGCCGGTGAACAGTTCCCGGCTGCGGCGGCCGGGCCGGGCGGACAGCGCGAGCGGGGTCAGCCGCTCGTCTTCCAGGCCGCCGGGCACGGGCAGCGAGCCGTCGGCCTGCAGCGCGGGGCGGATCCGCTCGACCGCGGCCTGCGCCCGGGCCTGGTCCGGGACGTGGTCGAGGAAGTCCAGGCCGAACTTCACCCAGAAGCCGTCCAGCGGGTCCGGCGCCTCCAGCCGGGCCCAGCACCAGTCCGTGGCCCGCCGCAGCCAGGGACTGTCGGCCTTGAGTTCCCACAGCCTCGCGGCGATCGCGAACGTGAGGTGCGACCCGCCGGGACCGGGCTCCATCCACGGTGCGCGGGGGTAGTTTCGGCCGGCCGGCAAGATGAAGGGCAAGCCGCCGCCAGCGTCGGCGATGCCGGCGGTCCACCGGGCCACCTCAGCGACCATGGGCTCGTCCCCGGCGTGGAGCTCGGCCAGGATCTCCAGCGCGGCGAAGGCCGAGACGGGCTCGCTGTGCGGGGCGCGCATGTCGGGCTCCAGCGCGTGGCCGAACCCGCCATCCGGGTTCTGGTACGGGCGGAGCGCGGCCAGCACCGGGCCGGGCGGCGCGCCGTGCCTCAGGCAGGCGAGCCGGTGCCGGTCAATGAGCCGGGCGTTAGCAAGGATGAACCGCTCGGCGGCGGCGACATCAGTGGCCATTCCTGCAGGCTAGGCCGCTGTGAGCCCCGCGTCTTCCAGGAATCGGACAGGCGTGGCCCCGGTCAGGCGCCGCACCTCGTCGGTCATGTGCGACTGGCTGGCGTACCCCGCCAGGAGCGCCCGCGCCGCCAGCCCCCCGTCAGCGCCCGCGATCCTGTTAGTGCCCGTGATCCCGCCAGTGCCCGTGATCCCGCCAGTGCCTGCGATCCCGCCAGTCCCCGTGATTGCGTCAGTGCCTGCGATCCAACCAGTGCCCGTGATTGCGTCAGTGCCTGCGACTCCGCCGGCGCCCGCGATAAGGCGCCGCAGTCGCGCGACCCGGGCCAGCATCTTGGGCCCGTAGCCCACCGCCCCGAGCATCCGCCGGCTGAGCTGGCGCTCGCTGACCCCGAGGTCCGCGGCAACCGCTGCCACCCGGGCGCGGGGAGCGGCCAGCCGCCGCCCGGCCGCCATCACCAGCGGGTCCGGCTCCGCCCGGCGGGCCGCCACGGCCTGCGCCAGCCGTTCCAGCCGCTGCCGCGGCCCGGCCCCGGCCAGTTCCTCCGCGAGCCGCTCGCCGGACTTGCCCCAGACGAGTGCCGCCGCCACCTCCTGGTCGCGGATCTCCGAGGCCGGCCGCCCCAGCGCCGCTCCCGCCGCGGCGGCCCGCAGCCGGATGCCAGTTGAGATGGACCCGCCCGGCACCGCGACCCGCCGCGGGCCGGTGTCCGCGCCTGCCAGCACCAGCCCGTGCCCGGCGAGCAGGATGAGGTCGACGCAGCCGTCCGGGATGACCAGCTGGACGTGATCTGCGGCCGGGGTCAGCTCCCACAGGCAGGCCGACACGCCCCGCAGGTCGGCGGGCGGCGGGTACTCGCGGTACTGCCCAGACATTCACCCGAGCCTAGCCAAGTGGCGGGAACTGGAGGGACCCCGTTAACGGTTCGGTCGCACCTTCGTTCTTGCGGGCAATCCGAACCGCTATCGGGGTCCATTCCGCCAGCTGGGGTTTTTTGGGATGATTTGGGGTTAACGTGCCCAGTCCGGGCTCGATCAGCCGGTGACCTTGACGTCGAACCAGAGGCCGCCGTTCAGGTTGATGTTGTTGCCGTGGGCCTGGCCGGGGGCGCTGTCGGCGACGTAGGTGTACAGCGGTCGCCCGTTGTAGGTGGCCTGCTTGGTGCCGTCGGTCCGGGTGATCGTGCCGAACTGGCCGGTGACGCCCGAGGCGGCGGTGACCGGTCCCGGCACCGGCGGCCAGTACACGGCGCACGAGCCATAGCAGGTCGACTTGTCCCGCTTGTCCGGGGCGAACACGTACAGGGTGAAGCCCTTGGCATTGGTCAGCACGGTGGTGCCGCCGATCTTGGTGGACTTCACGACGGACTGGCCGCCGGCGGTGGCGGGCGCGGCGGAGGTGCCGGCCCCGGCCAGGGCCACGGCCAGCAGCACGATGGCCACGGCACAGGCCGCGGCGACCGCGCCCACCGAGGTCGGCACGGACTGCACCGACGCCGGAAGCCGGGCCAGGAGGCCCTGGCGCCGGGCCGAGAGGATGGCCGCGGCCGCCAGGGCCGCGAAGCTGGCCACCTCGATGACCCCGGCGGCGATGCCCGCCGTGGTGCTGACTTCCTTGAACCCGAACAGGCCGATCCAGACCGTCAGGAGGTAGCCGCCGAGGGTGGAGAGGGCGAACAGGGCCGCGGCGCCGGAGGCGAGAAAGCTGCTGGTCGCCAGGACTCCGGCGGCGAGCACAAATCCCACGATGACCTGGAGCAGGAACAGCCAGCCGATCGTCGGGATGCTGTTGTAGCCCGTCAGGTACAGGTCAAGGTGAATGGCGGCCGAGGCCACGAGCAGCCCGGCCCCGATGACCCGCAGCACCAGCAGGTCGCGTCCGCCCGATCTCGAATTCCGTACAGCGCTCATGATCACAGTTACGTCACCCTCCCCCCGGCGGTTCACCCCGGCGGACAATGCGCCGCGGGACACGTTCAGGTATGCCCCCGGGCACGAGGCACCGAACGCGGCGGCCGGTTGCCGTGTCGTCTGCGGGGTTTTGTCGGCACCGGCCTGCATGCTGGGCAGTGACGCTCCCAGGAAGGCCGCTCATGATGGCAGAAGCACCGGAGTTGTCCCGTTCTGTGCCCGAGGCGGCGCAGGCGGTGGGGCTCTCGCTGGACCGTGTCCGGATGACCCAGCGCGGCTATGCCCGGGTGCGACTGCGGGCTGGCCCCGCCGTGGTGACCCGGGCCCGGACTGACTGGGGCCTGGCCGTCCTGGAGTGGATCGAGGCGAGCGCGGCGCTGGCCGCGGCGGAGGACGAGCGCGACCCGCGCCGGGCCGCCAGCGACAGCCGCAGCCGGCGGATCACCGTCGAGGCCGGCCCGGTCCGGCGCCGGATCGAGTCCTCCTGGCGGCAGTACCAGCAGGTGCGCAAGAGCGGCCGCCCGGACCAGATCGCCCTGGCGCGGGCACACTGGCGCGAGGCGCTCGTCGACTGGTTCCAGGCCCTGGCTCAGCAGCGCGCCGCCGAGGACGGGCAGCGCGCCCGTGAGCTGCGGTCCGAGCCGGAGCAGCCCGCGCCGTCCGCCCTCGCGCCGTCCGCCCTCGCGCCGTCCGCACCCGCGCCGTCCGCACCCGGGGCGGCCCCGGCCCTGGCGGCGGCCGCGGCGGCCGCGCGGCGGAGCAAGCCCGGCTACCAGCCCCTGGCGGCCGGCTGGACGCCGGCCAAGCGCGCCTCAGGCTCCTGAGCGACCGGCGCTGAGCCGCCACCCGGCGCGGCCGGCCGAAACGCGGCAGTATGGCGGGGTGGATGACGAGCACAGCGCCGTCGCCCCCAGGCTGGGCCGGGGGCCGGACATCGCGCTGGCGGCCGTGACCGCGTACGCGCGGGACGCAGCGGCCGGCCAGGGCGCGGTGGTACTCGTCGAGGGGCTGAGCGACCGGGCCGCGGTCGAGGCCCTGGCCGCGCGGCGCGGCCGGGACCTGCGCGCCGACGGCGTCTTCACCGTGCCGATGGGCGGCGCGACCAACCTCGGGCATTTCCTGGACCTGCTCGGGCCGCGGGGGCGGGGCGTGCGCCTGGCCGGCCTGTGCGACGCCGCCGAGGCGCCCGGCTTCCGCCGCGCCATGCTGCGCGCCGGTCTGACGGCGGCCCGCCCGCCTGCCGCCCGCGGGCCGGCGGCCCCCGCCCCTGCGCCTGGGGCCGGCTGCGCGCCTGGGGCCGGCTGCGCGCCTGGGGCCGCGCCCGCGCCTGGGGCCGCCCCCGCGCCTGGGGCCGCGCCTGCGGCCGGCGCGCCCGCCGCCCGCCTCGCCCCCGGCGACTTCCTGGATCGCCTCGGGTTTTTCGTCTGCGTGGCCGACCTCGAGGACGAGCTCATCCGGTCCCTCGGCACGGACCGGGTCGAGCGAGTCGTCGCGGACCAGGGCGAGCTCGGGCCGCTGCGCACCTTCAGCAAGCAGCCCGCCCAGCGCGAACGGTCCCGGGAGCAGCAGCTGCGCCGCTTCATGGGCACCCGCTCGGGCCGGAAGATCCAGTACGCCCGCGCCCTCGCCGAGGCCCTGGACCCCGCGCACGTCCCCGAGCCGCTGGCCCGCCTCCTCGCCTACGTCTGACCCGCCGCGGTCTGACCCGCCGACGTCTGAAACCGCGCCATCGTTCACGCCATCTTCAGGTAACGCCCAGATATGGCCCCGGTCACAAGCGGCGATTTTTCACTAGCATATGGACATTGGCGTACCTCTCTACCCAGCGGGGCATCCGCGGGTGATACTCGCATTACGGGCCGATGCGGGAAGGGGGCTGTCCGGCCTCGGTGGCGGCAAGAGGGAGTTTTCGCATGATGTCGGTCCGGCGCAGGGGGATGTCGGCGATCGCAGGCCTGGGGACGGCGCTTGCGCTGTTCCTCGCTGGCTGTGGCGCGCCAAACTACACATACGTAGCGAATACCACGCAGAACACCTATTTCAAGGTGCCGTACAGCTGGCGGCAGATCAGCACCAACGCACTCGTCAAGGCCATCACCAACGGCGGCTCGGCCAACGGGACGTGGATCGTCGGCTACGACGCCAGCGGAACTCCCTCGGCGCAGCACGTCCTCGGGGTGGTGCCGGACAAGCCGTTCGTGTACGCGACCGTCGGCCAGCTCAACCAGACCACGACCGACATGCTGTCCTACAACGTGCTGAAGGACTTCTTCCTGCCGGTCACCTCGGACGCCCGGACCAACGCCGCCCAGCAGGGCTTCCCGCTGACCGGCTTCAAGCTGCTGGCCAGCACCAACCTGACGCCCGGCCAGGGGATTCACGGCGTGAGCGAGACCTACGACTACACCTTCCCCGGCAACCGCGTGGTGACCTTCGACCAGGTCGCCCTGACGAACTCCGCCGACACGAAGGTCTACCTGCTGCTCGTGCACTGCACGGCGACCTGCTTCAGCCACGACAAGGCCCAGATCAGCACCGTCATTAATTCCTTCACGGTCAGGAGCTCCTGATGACGATGGCCCCGCCGGACCGGTCCGGCCCGGAGAGCGCCCCGCCGCAGCCGTCCTCCCGGCCCCGGGCTGAGGACCGGCTGACGCGCAAGCGGCTGCCCCTGTGGGACCGGATCAAGCTCCTGCTCATGCTCGGCATCTTGTGGCTGGTCCTGGTCTGGACGGTGGTGGCTGACGGCGGGCCGCAGAAGTTCAGCAGCCTGTTCGCGGACGCCTGGCGGACCGAGGTCAGGAACGCGCGGTGGCTGATCATCCTGATCGGCCTGGAAGTCCTGCGCCAGATCCACTTCGTGGTCAGCGAGCACTGGGCCGGCTACAACCAGTTCTGGGTCCGCGGCGTGTTCGGGGGCACCGAGCGACTGACCCGGCGCAAGTTCTCCGACTGGACGAGATTCCGGCTGTGGCGAGCGTTCACCTGGGTGTTCTGGATTGCCGTCCTGGCGCTGATCCTCGGCCGGGTCAAGCATTCCTCGCCGATCGTCGCCCTGGTGTCCGTGCCGGCCGACATCTTCAAGGCGCTCCCGTTCGTCCTGCAGATCTTCGCGGGCATCTTCTTCGTCATCATCCAGTTCGGCGCGCTGTTCTGGTTCCTGTCCCGCGGCGGCGTGGACGTCTACTTCCCCGACGACGTCAAGACCCGGTTCAGCGATGTCTGGGGCCAGGACCATGTCGTGGAGCGGGTCAAGGAGAACATCCTGTTCCTGGAGGACCCGGAGCAGATCGAGTCGCGCGGCGGCTACGTCCCCGGCGGCATCCTGCTGTGGGGCCCGCCCGGCACGGGCAAGACGCTGATGGCCGAGGCGGTCGCGGGGGAGACCGGCAAGCCGTACGTGTTCGTCGACCCCGGCGCGTTCATCAACATGTTCATGGGCGTCGGCATCCTCAAGGTGAAGGGGCTGTTCCGCAAGCTGCGGCGGCTCGCGCTGCGGTACGGCGGGGTGATCGTCTTCTTCGACGAGGCCGACTCGCTGGGCAACCGCGGCCAGCTGACCACCGGCGGGGTCGGCGGCGGGCCCGGGCAGGCCATCCCGGCGCCGTTCGCGCAGGCCGGCTGCCACGGCTTCTCCTACCTGTCGCACAGCACCCAGTGGACGCTGAGCCAGCACACGATGGACGCGCAGCAGGCCGACGAGCCGCCGTCCACCCGGCGCAGCAAGCAGATGCTCGGCGGGATGATGAACGGCGGAGGCGGAGGCGGCGGCACCCTGCAGGCCCTGCTCACCGAGCTGTCCGGGCTGAAGAAGCCGCGTGGCCTGGTCAACCGCTACGTGCGGCGGATCTTCGGGATGCGGCCCAAGCCGCCGCCCAAGTACCGGATGCTGGTCATGATGGCCACCAACATGCCGTCGGCGCTGGATGAGGCGCTGCTGCGCCCCGGCCGGATCGACCGCATCTACAAGGTCGGCTACCCGTCCAAGGCGGGCCGCATCCGGACCTACGAGGGCTACTTGTCCAAGGTCAAGCACGAGCTGACCGCCGAGCAGGTCGACAAGCTGGCCACGATCACCCCGTACGCGACCGGCGCCACGATCAAGGACACCGTCAACGAGGCGCTGATCATCGCGATCAGGAACGGCCGCGATGTCATCACCTACCAGGACGTGATCAAGGCCAAGCAGCTCAAGGAGCTCGGCCCGCCCGAGGACGTGGAGTACATCGAGCGGGAGCGGCACGCGGTCGCGGTCCATGAGGCCTGCCACGCCGTGGTGGCCTACCGGACCCGGCAGCACATGGAGATCGACATCGCCACGATCGAGAAGGGCAGCGACTACCTCGGCATGGTGTCGTCGATCAAACCGGAGGACCAGTTCACCCGGTGGCGCAGCGAGTACGAGGCGGACATCCTGGTCGCCCTGGCGTCGCTGGCGGGCGAGCGGATGTTCTTTGACAGCGACAGCTCGTCCGGCGTGTCCGGCGACCTCGACTCCGCGACCACCGTCGCCTCCTTCATGGAGGGGTACTGGGGCATGGGCAAGACGGTGTCCTCGGCCGCCTCGTCTCGCCGCCTGGAGGCAGGCACCCCCGGCAACAGCGGCAACAAGGCCGCCGGGCCGGGTGCCGCAGGCGGGGAAGGGCGGCAGGGGTCCCCCGCGTTCGGCCGGCTGGCGGACCGGATCGAGGAGAACCTGGGCTCGCTCCTGGTGCGGGCGGAGGGGATCCTGCGCGAAAACGAGCGGCACGTGCTGGCGATGGCGCACGCGCTCGAGACGCACAAGACGCTCAGCGGTGAAGACGTGGCCGCGGTGTTCGACGGCGGGCACGGCCCGCTGGTGGACGGCAGCGTCTACGCCCATGACTCGTTCAT
>DASYBB010000165.1:0-35291 GCA_036501025.1 Streptosporangiaceae bacterium | reverse complement strand
CGCGGACACGATCAGCCAGGCCAGGATGCCCCCCGGGTAGATGAAATAGCCGAAGCGGGTGGCCGGCGCGAGCAGGAACATCAGCGTCATGGCCACGATGAGCCGCACCGCCGCGGCCGGGACGTGGCGCGGCGGCCGGATGATCAGCGACGCCAGCACGCCGACCGCGGTCGCCGCGAGCATGGCGATGATGAACAGGCGCCCGGCGTGGCCGGTCTGCGCGATCAGGTGCCCGGGCAGCGGACTCACCGCCTGGGACGTGACGCTGGCCAGCCCGAGCGGGAAGAGGATCGTGTTCTTCACCAGCGAGTCGGGCCGCAGCACGGCGAACGGGCCGACCAGTACCGCGACGACACCGAGCGACACTCCGGTCATGACCGCGGCCGGGCGTTTCCCGTCCCGGGTGAGGAGCAGGGTGGCGGCGACGACGATCGCGGGCCAGGCCGTCGCCTTCATCGCCGCGGCGCCGCCGAAGGCCAGGCCGGCCAGGACCGGCTGGGGATTTTGCCACAGCAAGGCGAAGCCCAGGCACAGCAGCGCGATGATCGGCACGTCGGTCCCGCCGACGGCCAGCTCGAACGCGATGATCGGCGACGCGGTGACGAACACGGTCCACCGGGCCACGTCGGTGGCCATGGCCACGCGCAGGGCGAGCGCGAAGACGATCACGAAGAACAGGCCGAACCACAACCGCGGGTCGGTGAGCGGGTCGTGCCCGGCCACCGCCCACAGCAGGCCGAAGGCGGTCATCGCGGGCAGGTACGGATCGTAGGCGTTGGGGTTACGCGTGCCGCGGAGCGCGGCCGACGGCTGGTACGGCGTCCCGTGGTGGACGAGCAGTTCCGCTGATCGCGAGATGACCGCGACCTCCGGCTGCCCCTGGCCGGCAAAGGCCATCCAGGCCAGCGGGACAATCAGCGCCCCGCACAGGCTCACCACCAGGGCCAGGTCGGTCCCGCGGGCGCGCCAGGCCATGACGGCCAGGGCCGCGACCACGTAGCCGCATGCCGCCATGATGCCCCACAAGCGGTGCAGGGCATCGTTAGAGAACAGTGACACCGCCCCGGCGAATACGGCCGACGCCACGAAGGCACCGACGACCCACGACCGGCGGATGGTCGTGAGCGATTGCCAAGGCAAGGTCTCGCCGCGCCCGCACCCGCCCCCGGGCGCGGGATTCCGCGTGAGCAAGGACATTGGCGATCCTCCCCGGACGATCTTATCCCTAGATCACTTACCGGACCGCACGGCGCACGCCGGCCAGACGTTCAGGCGGTGTCCAGGTCGTCCGGGCCCGCGTCGTCCGGGCCGCCGGGCGGGCTGGCCCGCCGGGGCGGGCCGCCCCGGCGCGGTGGCAGCCGCGCGGAGTAGATCGAATAGCCGTCGATGTAGCGGGCGACCAGCGTGGCGGTCACCGTCGCGGCCAGCATCGGGACCAGGATCCCGAAGCCGCTGTGGGTCAGTTCCAGGACCAGGGCCAGGCTGGCCAGCGGCGCCTGCATGGCCGCGCCCAGCATCGCGGCCGCGCCGACCAGCGCGTAGGCCCCGGAGGGTGACCCGGGCCACACCAGGCTCCAGGCGATGCCGAACGCCGCGCCGAACGCCGCGCCCGTGCTGAACGTCGGCGTGAACAGGCCACCCGACGCACCGCTGCCCAGGCACAGGGAGGTGACCAGCGGCTTGAGCACGAACAGGGCCAGCATGAGGCCGAACCCGCCCGCCCCGACGAAGGCGTCCAGGGCCAGGTCCTTGCCGTTGCCGAACAGTTGCGGGTAGGCGATCCCGATCAGCCCGAGGATGCCGAACGCGGCGACCATGGCCAGGATCGAGCGGCGCCCGGTGATCCGGTAGTAGGAGACCAGGCCGATGAGCCGGATGTAGCCGGCCGCGATCACGCCCAGGACCGGCCCGGCCAGCAAGGCCCAGACCATCAGCGGCATCGTGTAGGCGAAGGCCGGGATGCCCACGTAGCTCGCATGATTCGGCAGGTAGATCCACGCGACCGCGGTCGCGATGCCCGAGCAGGCCAAGGCGGGGAGCACGACCGGCAGGGCCAGGCTGCCCACCATCACCTCGGCGGTGAACAGCGCGCCGCCGAGCGGGACGTTGTAGACCGCGGCGAGCCCGGCGCCGCCGCCGCACGCGACCAGCAGCCGTCGCTGGGCCGGGGACAAGCCCATCCAGCCGGCCAGGATGCTGGCCGACACGCCGCCCATCAGCTTGGGCCCGGCCTCCCGGCCGATCGAGGCGCCCATCCCGATGACCAGCTCGGACAGGACCGAGGTGCCGAGGGAACGGCGGAAGGACAGCCGCCCGTCCCCGTTCCAGATCGCGTCGTCGATCTCGGACTTCTCACCCGGCGTGTAGCGGCGGAGCAGGTACCAGCCGGTCCCGCCGACCAGCCCCGCGACCAGCAGCGGCACGACGCGGCGGAGGCTGGACGCGTGAGCCACGCCCGTTTCCAGGTCGCCGGTGTGGTAGCCGAAGACCACGTGCTCGATGGTGAACAGGAGGTACATCAGCGCGTCGCCGAACAGCCCGGCCGCGACGCCGGTGGCCACCAGGACGGCCCAGAACGCCGGGGTGAGCCGGGTCTCCCCGTCGCTGGTCACGTTGGGCTGCTCGCTGGCCCCCCGGCCGGACGGAAGCCGCCGCTTGATCAGCGGCTGCGGAATGAGCAGCCGCTCGCTCTGGGGCGGCCGGCCGTCAGGCGGCCCGCCCCGCCGCCTCAGCGGGTCCACATCCGCGCCGCCTCCCCGGCCTGATCGCTCACCTGCCGGGATTCACTGTAGACAGCGGACGCGCACCCGGCCGGGGCGGCTGCCCCAGCAGACGGACCGGAATAGCAGGTATTGCCGGGCCGCGCCGGCCAGGACCCGGGCCCTCAGGCCGTTTCCTCGGTGACGCCCATCCACCCGGTCGGGAAGTCCCGGATGACCAGCAGCCACAGGTAGCCGGCCAGCACCGCGCAGACGATGGGCACGACGCCGAGCGCGGCACTGAGCCCGACGACCAGCATGCGCAGTTCCCAGCCCAGGCCCGCGATATCACCCCGGCGGTTGTCCGCTCCCGGCCACGCGATGTGGTGCCGGGCCCGGTAGGCCACGTCCAGGTGGTGCAGGACCACCGCAGCGATCAGCGCGAAAACCACCGGCGGGGCGACCAGCCGGGTGAAGGCCAGCGCGGCGATGAACAGGTACTCCCCGGCTTGGAGCAGCGGCGGGACCAGCCAGTCCAGCCGGCCGTCGTGCGGATGGCCGGAGCCCAGGCCGGCCAGCAGCATGGCCTCGACCGGGGTGAGGACCAGGGCACCGGACAGGTTGCCCAGGCCCAGGGCGACCAGCGCCGCGGCCACGAACACCCCGACGAGGGCGGGTGGCAGGGGCGGCAGACGGCCCTGCACCAGCCGGCCGAGCCACAGGGACAGCGGGCCGTCGTCCCGGTAGGCGGCGACCCCGGACCTGCCCGCCTGCACCGCCGGCGCGCCGAAGGTGATCGCGCCCAGATCGGCGGCGGCCGGAACGGCCTGCAGCGCGTAGGCGGCCGTGTCCCGCAGGCCGACGATCCGGGCGGTCAGGACGTACGCGGCAGCGAGCGCCCCCCAGCCGAGCAGGGCCAGGAAGGCGACCCGCGGGCCCCAGATGGATCCGGTCAGGATGAGCAGGACGACCCGCTCCCCGGCCGGGAGGGCCAGTGACCGCTCGGCCCGCCGGCGTCCGGCCGAGCGCGGCAGGCGGATCCGGCCCCCGGTCCGTTCGGTGGCGCGCTCGTAGCACAGGTCGGTCATCCGCCGCACGGCCAGCAGGCCCATGGCCGCCACGGCCAGGTGCCAGACCCCGCCCGGCCCCGAGCCGATGACGCCCCGGGTGGTGGCCGCGCCGAGGCCGGCGCTGGCCGCCAGGCCCGCGTACACCGCGAATTCGGTGATCATCCAGCACGCCGCGGACAGCCAGTCCCCGGCCGGCCGGACGGCCTCGGCGCCCGCTGTGCCCCGCCGGCCGGGCGCGCCCCGCCCGCTCAGGCCGCCGATCGCCTCGAGCACCGGTCCGGGCGCCGCCGCCAGCATCCGGGCGGCCCGGCTGGAAACGAACGACGCCAGCAGCGCCACCGCCGCGACCGCCTTGGCCGTCGCGGTCGGCTCGGTGAACCACACGGCCGAAACAAGTCCCAGGCCGAGGCTGATCCCCATCAGCGCGGCCGGGGCCAGGGCCCGGTCCGCGGCCCAGTGCGCGACGTCCCGCGCGATCGGGTCGGCGAACAGCTCCGCGACCAGGCCGCCCTCGTCCCGGTCGGCGTCGCCGTCCGGCCGGGCCTCGATGAACTGCATCGTGACGCCGCGCCGCTCGAGCTCGCCGATCAGGGCGCTGACGTGGTCGGGTGCGCCCGGCCGCGACGCCAGGTACTCGGCCGCCTCGGCCAGGATCCGCAGGTCCTTCTGGTCGACGAGGATGGCGCGGCCGCCGTCCCGGATGCCGGCGTAGCCGGCCGTGCCCGCGGCGGCGAGCAGCCGGGCCAGGGCCTGCCGGGGCACGGCCAGGTCGCCCCCGCAGATGAGCACCTGCTCGCCCGCGGCCCGCGCGGCGGCGGCGATGGTCAGCAGGCCCGCGCCCGGGCCCGCGTCATCGGTCGCGTCCACTCGCCGTACGCCCAGCGAGATCAGCTGGCCGCAGAGCAGGGCGGCCGGCTCGGCCGCGAGGACCAGCGCAACGGTCATCGGCTGTCCTCTCAGCGGCCCGTTGCCCCGGGTCCCCCTATCGGCCGGCCGCCCGCAGTGATGGGTGCGAGACGGGCCCTGATCCGCACGCTTGTGCTGCTCAGGCCCGCAACGTTCCCTGAAGACTACCGAGGTACCCCGCCGGAGGCGGGAACGAACACACGTTGTGGTCAAGGTTTAACAACAGCCGCGCCCCGGGGCGAGCGGCCGGCGGCATCCAGTAGAGTCCGGCTCATGCGGATGGTGGCGGTCGTGCTGGCCGGCGGTTCGGGCCAGCGGTTCGGCGCCGGCGTGCCGAAGCAATTGCTCCGGCTGGACGGCAAGACCCTGATCGAGCACTGCGTGGCCGCCTTCGACCAGGCCCCGGGCGTGGACGAGATCCTGGTCGTCATGCCGCCGGGCCGCACCGCCGACGCCGAGAAGCTGCTCGCCCCGTCGGGCGGGGCGGGCTACCGCAAGGTGGCCGCGGTCATCGAGGGCGGCACGGCCCGTCCCGATTCGACCCGCCAGGCCATCGCGGCCATCCGCGCCCGCCTGCCCGAAGGCGAACCCGACTGCGGGGTCCTCCTGCACGATGCGGCCCGGCCGCTGGTCGATCAGCGGATCATCGCCGACTGCGTGAGCGCCCTGCGCGACGCGGAGGCCGTCGGGGTCACCGTGCCAAGCTCGGACACGATGGTGGTGGCCACCGACGGGGTGATGACCCGCATGCCGCGGCGCGGCAGCCTGCTCCGGTGCCAGACCCCGCAGGCGTTCCGGCTGTCGGTCATCGCCCGCGCGCACGAACTGGCCCGGGCCGACCCGGATTTCACCCCGACCGACGACTGCGGCGTCGTGCTGCGCTACCTGCCCGAGGTGCCGATCCGGGTCGTCGAGGGCAGCGAGCACAACATCAAGGTCACCTATCCGCGTGACCTGGCCATCGCCGAGGTCCTGCTGAAGACCGGGGACGTTAGTTCCGCAGCGCCTGCTTAACCAGGGTCCGGCCGAAGTCCCACATGAGCCCGCTGCCGCGGCTGGCGTCATCCATGATCTCCATGAACGCCTCGCGGAACATCTTGACCTCGGTGTCGCCGATCGTCAGCGGCGGTATGAGCTTGATGATCTCCACGTTGTCACCCGACACCTGAGTCAGGATGCGGTGCCGCTGGAACAGCGCGACCACGACCATCTGGGCGAACAGCCCGCGCCGGGCGGCCTGGAGCATGTTCCAGCTGGTCCGCAGCTTCAGCGACTTGGGCTTGGTGAATTCCAGGCCGATCATCAGGCCGCGGCCCCGGACCTCGCCGAGCAGCTCGTACCGGTCGACCATCTCGGCCAGGGCAGTGCGCAGCGCCTCGCCGGTCCGCTCGGCGTTCTCGACCAGCCCCTCGTTCTCGATGACGGCCAGCGAGGCCAGCCCGGCGGCCATGGCCGCCGCCCCGGCCCCGAACGTCGAGTCGTGCACGAGGACCCGGTCCATCGAGGAGTACACCTTGTCGAAGATCCACCCCTTGGCCATCATCCCGCCGACCGGGACGACGCCGCCGGACAGCGCCTTGGCCACGGTGACGATGTCCGGCTCGACGTCCTCGTGCTCGTAGCCGAAGAACTTGCCGGTCCGCCCGAAGCCGGTCTGCACCTCGTCGCAGATGAGCAGGGCCCCGCGGGCGTGCAGCAGGCTGGCCGCGGCGGCCAGGAACCCGGGCGGCGGGATGTGCACGCCCTTGCCCTGGACCGGCTCGACGATCAGGGCGGCGACGTCACCCTTGCGCAGCTCTCGTTCGAGCGCGTCCAGGTCGCCCAGCGCGATCCACTCGTCCGGCAGCAGCGGGTCGAACCCCTTGCGGAACTCGGCCGACCCGTTGACCGACAGCGAGCCGGTGGTGAGCCCGTGGAACGCGTGGTCGCAGTACAGGATCCGCCCCTTGCCCGTCGCGTACCGCGCGAACTTCAGCGCCGCCTCGACCGCCTCGGTCCCGCTGTTGCAGAAGTAGACCCGTTCCATCCCCGGCGCCTTGGCCAGCAGCCGCTCGGCCAGCAGCCCGGGCAGCAGCGGCGTGTCGAACTGCACCCAGTCGGCCAGTTCCGCGTCGAGCACGTCGTGGACGGCCTTGCGGATGACCGGATGGTTGCGCCCGGCCGCGAACACGCCGAAGCCGGCCAGGAAGTCCGCGTACCGGTTGCCGTCGGCGTCGTAGAGGTAGGCCCCCTCGGCCCGCTCGTAGCGGTGGTCGAAGCCGATCGCGTGCAGCATCCGCGGAAGCTGGGGGTTCAGGTAGCGACCATGCAGGTCATAACCCTGCCCGTGGCGGGCGTCCAGGAGACTGGGCAGATCGAAGTCCATGGTTCATTGTCCCCTTCCCCGCCGGCTGGTTCGGCGGAAATCGCTGCTCAACACGCCACAGCCGCCGCTTCTTAACATGGGCGTTATTAAGCGGAACGAGGCCGTGCGCTGCCTTTGCTGCCCCGCAGGAGCGTCCGCGGGCTGGTCAGGAAGCCCGCGCCCCAGAACAGGTGCATGGTGGCCAGGGCGACCGGGACCCGGGCCCGCACGCCGCGGGGCAGGTCGCGGGCGCCCGTCGCGGCCACGACGGCGATGCCGGCCAGATAGGTGGCCGGTACGACCAGGCCGAGGGCCAGCCAGCCCAGGGCGCCTGCCCCCGCGCCGATCGCGGCCAGCCCGGCCAGGCCGGCTAGCGACCCGGCCGCGATGACCGACACGGCGGCCGGCGGGGCCAGGTAGCGCAGGTTGATCGTGCCGGCGTGCTGGCGCGCGACGACGCGCCGCCACCGGCCGTAATGGAAGTACTGGGCGGCCAGGGCGCGCGGATTCGACCGCGGCCGGTAGGTGACCCGCAGGTCGGGGCAGAACCAGATGAGCCCGCCGGACGCCCGGATCCGGTAGTTCAGCTCCCAGTCCTCGGCCCGCAGGTAGTCCTCGTCGTAGGCGCCGGCCTTCTCGATGGCCTCGCGCCGGTAGACGCCGAGGTACACGCTGTCGGCCGGGCCCGGCTCACCGCCGGTGTGGAAGCTCGCGCCGCCCACGCCGGCCTTCGACGTCATGGCCCAGGCCACGGCCTGCTCGAACCGGGTGACGCCCTCGGCGGCCATGACCCCGCCGACGTCGGCCGCCCCGGTCTCCTCGAGCGCCCGGACCGCGGTCAGCAGATAGCCGGGCGGGAGGATCGCGTGCCCGTCGACCCGGGTGATGATCCCGAACCGCGCCGCCTTGATCGCGATGTTCATCGCCGCGGGAATCCGGCCGCTCGGGTTCGGCACCACGACGACGTGCGGGTTCTCGGCCGCGATCTGCTGGGCGATGGCGAGGGTCCGGTCCCGTGACGGGCCGACCGCCAGGACCAGCTCGATCTCGCCCGGGTAGTCCTGGGCCAGGATCTGGCGGACCGCGTCGGACAGGTGCCGGGCCTCGTTGCGCACCGGCATCACGACCGACACCGGCGGCCATCCGCCTGCGGCTGGAATCTGAGGACGTTGCTCCATGACGACCGTCACGCTACTGCACGCGACGCCGCTCGCGCCGCACAGACCCGCGATCGCCGCGGGCCTGTGCGGCGCGCCGGCTCAGAGCGCCGAGTCCTCCAGCATCTCGGTGACCAGCGCGGCGATCTGGGACCGTTCCGAGCGGACCAGGGTCACGTGGGCGAACAGCGGGTGGCCCTTCAGCTTCTCGATGACCGCGACCACGCCGTCGTGCCGGCCGACCCGCAGGTTGTCCCGCTGGGCGATGTCGTGGGTCAGGACGACCCGCGAGCCGGCCCCGATCCGGGACAGCACCGTCAGCAGGACGCCGCGTTCCAGCGACTGGGCCTCGTCGACGATGACGAACGAGTCGTGCAGCGAGCGGCCCCGGATGTGGGTCAGCGGGAGCACCTCCAGCATGTCCCGGGCCAGCACCTCCTCGATCACCGACTGTGAGGTCAGTGCGCCAAGCGTGTCGTAGACCGCCTGCGCCCACGGGCCCATCTTGTCGGACTCCGAGCCGGGCAGGTACCCGAGCTCCTGGCCGCCGACCGCATACAGCGGCCGGAACACCACCACCTTGCGGTGCTGCTTGCGCTCCATGACGGCTTCCAGGCCCGCGCACAGCGCCAGCGCCGACTTGCCCGTCCCGGCCCGGCCGCCGAGCGACACGATGCCGACCTCGGGGTCGAGCAGCAGGTCGAGGGCGATCCGCTGCTCGGCGCTGCGGCCGCGCAGGCCGAACGCCTCCCGGTCGCCGCGGACCAGGCGCACGGACTTGTCGGGCTGCACCCGGCCGAGGGCGCTGCCGGCGCCCGACACCCCGGAGATCAGCACCAGACCGGTGTGGCAGGGCAGGTCACGTGCCGCCTCGCTGTCCAGAGTGCCGTTCTCGTACAGCTCGTCGATCTCGGCCGCCGTGGCGTCGAGCTCGGCCATCCCCGTCCACCCTGAGTCGGGCGGCAGCTCGGCCCGGTACTCCTGGGCCGTCAGCCCTACCGACGCTGCCTTAACCCGCAGCGGCAAGTCCTTGCTCACCAGCACGACGTCGTCGCCCTCGTTGGCCAGGTTGCAGGCCACGGACAGGATCCTTGTGTCGCTGTCGCCCAGCCGGAACCCGGCCGGCAGAACCGACGAGTCCGAGTGGTTGAGCTCGACGCGGATGCTGCCGCCCTGGTCGCCGACCGGAATGTCGTCGTCCAGCCTGCCGTGCTCGACGCGCAAGTCATCGAGGTAGCGCAGGGCCTGGCGGGCGAAGTAGCCAAGCTCGGGGTGGTGGCGCTTGGCCTCCAGCTCCGTGATGACCACGATGGGCAGGACTACCCGGTGCTCAGCGAACCTGCTGGCGGCCGCCGGGTCGGCGAGCAGCACGCTGGTGTCGAGGACGTAGGTACGCCTCGGCGGATCAGCCTGCTCGCCCGTGCGGAGGGGGTTGGGCCGTGAGTCACGGCGGGCTGCGGAAGTGGGCACTCGATCTCCCCTGGGCGCCTGGCACGGCGCCACCTCTGGACACAGACGTGTCGGCGGGACCGGGACCGGCCAGCGAGGGACCGGACGCCGGCCCTTCGCTCATCTCGCCTGCGTGCCAGGACGCGAAGCTCGAGAATCTCGAGGGCCTTCCCGACGGGCGGCTAGGCACCGCTCGTCACTCCCGAAAATACCTGGCGCCGGTCTGGGGCGGAAGTAGCGTAACGATCTGTTCACGAGACGGGCACGCTAACCGTCATTTCGCCAGAACGTGGTCACGCAGAGTGACTCATGCCCCGAAACGCCGGTGCCGCTCCCCGTAGGAACGCAGCGCCCGCAGGAAGTCCACCCGGCGGAAGGCGGGCCAGAACGCATCGCAGAAATAGAACTCGGAGTAGGCGCTCTGCCAGAGCAGGAAGCCGCCCAGCCGCTGCTCCCCGGAGGTGCGGATGACCAGGTCGGGGTCGGGCAGGCCGGCCGTGTAGAGGTGCTCGGCGATGTGCTCCACGGTCAGGACGCCGGCCAGCTCCTCGATGGTGGTGCCGCGGGTGGCGTGCTCGGTGAGCAGCGAGCGGACGGCGTCGGCGATCTCGCGGCGGCCGCCGTAGCCGACGGCCACGTTCACCAGCAGCCCGGAATTACCGCCAGTCTCGGCGGCGACGTCCTTCAGGACCCGCGCCGTTTCGTCGGGAAGGAGGTCCAGGGCGCCGACCGGCTTGACGTTCCAGTCCTGCCCGGCCAGCTCGCGCACGGTCTCTTCGATGATCCTCAGCAGCGGCTCCAGCTCGGCGGCGGGCCGGGCCAGGTTGTCGGTCGACAGCAGCCACAGCGTCACCACCTGGACGCCCGCGTCCTCGCACCACTCCAGCAGCTCGAAGATCTTGTCCGCGCCGGCCTGATGGCCGCGGCTGACGTCGGGGAACCCGGCCGACCGCGCCCAGCGGCGGTTCCCGTCGACCATCACCCCGACATGGGTGGGTATCGCGCCCGGCGACAGCGATGCCTCGAGCCTGCGCTCATAGAGCCGGTAGACGAGATTGCGAACTCCCATCCGGCACCCTTCCTCACGGCCGCCACCACCGGCTCACTAAGAACCGTATCCAAGGTTGAGACCAGATCGGCGGGCCGGCGCGAAAACGACCCCCCGCCGCCAGGCCTGGCGCGGGGGGTGCCTGTGATGCTGGAGTGCTTGCTGGTGCCAAGATCCGGGGCCGGCGGGCCCGGTCCCGGTCGCTAGCCGATCGACTTGACGATGGCCTCGTCGAGGCCGGCGAAGGAGGCCAGATAGTCGCGCCGCTCCTGCCTCAGCCGGGCGACCAGGGCGTCGTACTCGTCCTGGCGCCCCTGGCGCTGGTACAGCCGCCACGGCTGGAGGATCTCGATGTCGTCGATGCCCGGCACCGAGGCGGCGACCTCGTAGCCGAAGTCGACGTCGGTGATCCACTCGATCGTCCCGGAGACGATCGCCTCGACCATCGCCGAGGAATACGGAATTGTGACCTTCTTGGACCTCGCGTCGTCCGTGCCGCCGACGCGGCCGGTGTTGAGTACGAAGACCTGCAGATCCCGGCTGGCGAGCAGCTCGAGCATCCGGTTCCCCATGTCGGCCATGTCGCGCGGGAAGAACGGGTTGGTGCCGGGGACGCGCAGGAACTTGCCCTCCTCGTCCTTGCCGCCCGCCGAGGTGCCCGTCGTCTCGCCGAGCATGAAGTAGGCGGCGGCCTGGGCGGCTTCCAGCCGGGCCACGCCGGGCACGATGTTCTCGTTCCGGTTCAGGATGAGCAGGAAGTCCGCGGGCGGGACCTCGTTGCCCGGCCACGGGTCCACGTAGGAGAACGGCCACGTGGTGCGCCCGTTCTTGGTGTAGGAGGTGTCCAAGAAGTCGACCTTGCCGCCGGCGTCGACCGAGACATTCTCCAGGTAGGCATCCGGCTTGGTGGTGGCTCCGTAGATGGCGGGCTCGTCGGCCGGGTCCAGGCCGAACGTCTTGGCGAAGCAGCCGTTCTCCGTGGTGTAGACGCGGCCGCCCGGCATCAGGCCGATGAAGTCGTCCTGGGCGGGCCTGCTGCCCAGCTGGGTGGTGAAGGTAGTGGTGGTCTTGCCGGTGCCCGACAGGCCGACGATCAGCACCGCGGTCGGCGTCCCGGAGCCGGGGAACACCTTGCAGCCGGCGTGCAGCGCGAGGCCGCCGCGGCCGTAGACGATGTTGTTCCACATCCGCAGGCCGCCCTTCTTGGACTCGCCGAAGTAGTCCGAGTTGAGCACGCGGGTGATGTTCTCGCTCAGGTCGACGGCGATCAGGCGGTCGTCCGGGTAGCCGGGGGCGGCCAGCCGGGGGGTGTAGATGACGGTGGTGTCCGGCTCCCAGGCGGCCGGGTCGTAGTCGTCGCCCGCCGGGTAGTACAGCTGCTGCTGCATGCCGGCCACGTTGGCGTGGGCCGACTCCATGATCAGCCGGGCGCGGGTGCGGAAGGCGGGGTCGGAGCCGATGTACCCGTCGATGACCACGACGTCGGTCTCGGCCAGGTAGGCGTCCTGCTCCGCGGCCATCCGGCCGTATTCCTCGCGGGTGATGGTCTGCTTGGTCGCGTTGGTCGAGTCGTCGACCACGAAAGTCGAGCGGGTGCTCCGGGAGTCCACCCGGGCCTTGACCACGACGTTGCCGAACTCGGTCAGCTGGCTGTTGGGCATCTCCTCGGTCAGCTCGCGAAGCCGGGCGGGCGGGGGGTTCCATTCCACGGATGCGGCGTTGACCTCGTACACGACTTGTCCTCTCGGGCGGGAATCTGAGGAACCTACCCAGCCAGCTCCCGAGTGAACAACGGCCCGCCCGGCAGGCAGCTGCCCGCCGCGCCAGGGCGGCGCGGCGGGCAGGCGAGCGGCGGGGCGGTCGTGGCCGCCGGCGGGCTAGGCGCCGGGGCCCTCGGCCCGGACCTGCTCTACCTTCTGGAGCGCGGCCCGCAGGTCGGCCAGCCAGGAGTCCTGGTGCTCGCCGACCAGGCGCACGCACCAGGCGAGCGCGTCGCTGCGGCTGCGGGCCACCCCGGCGTCGACCAGCGTGTCGAGCACGAGCCGCTCCGGCTGGCGGAGCCGGGTCATGACGGGGACCGAAAACGTGGTAAACATCACTTTCCGGCCGCCGCACGTGACGCCCCACGACACCTTGCGGCCGAACCGGTGCTCGGCCTCGCGGGCAATCTCGATCCGGAGCTGCCGCGTCTCCTCGCGGAACCGCCTGCTCCGTCCCTCGGCCGCCGCGGCCTGCTCGGCATCCGAGGCACCCTCGACGACCGGCGGGCCCTCCAGCGCGCCGATCACGGTGATCTCCTCGCGGTCCAGCTTGATCTCCGGAGGCTCGCTGAACCAGTCGGCCGGCATCCGCCCGCCGAACCAGCCCCGCAGCTTCTCCGCTGCCGACCCGCCCTGCTGCTCATCTGTAGTCATGTAATGATGATTACACGTCGCTGGGAGCGCAGCAAGATCCGCCCCGCCACTCCGCTCAGGGCGGACAGGGGAAGGCGCCGAAGCCGTGCCGGCGGGCGCCGGCCAGCGACATGGCCGTGCACTTACCGCTCAGACAGCAGCAGCGACTACGCGCCGGCGTCGCTGCCGGCCGCGGCCGCCGCGGCCGGGCGTGCGTGAGTCCGGGGGAGTCAGCCGGCCGGGTTGCCGGCGACGCCGGCGGCGACAGCCGGGGAGATCTGGATGGCGCCGGCGAAGCCGGACCCGAAGTCGGCGTGGACGACCTCGACGTTCTCGCCCGGCTCCGGCGCCTGCTCCATGAGGCCGTTCCCGAGGTAGATGGCCACGTGCGAGATGTACGTCGGCGCGGTCGCGTCGGTGTGGTAGAAGAGCAGGTCGCCCGGACGCAGGTCGCTGAGTGAGATGAGCGGCCCGGTCCGGGCCTGGTCGGCGGCGACGCGCGGCATGACCACGCCCGCCTGGCGCATGGACCACTGGACCAGGCCGGAGCAGTCGAACACCGACGGCCCGGACCCGCCCCACACATACGGCAGGCCGACCCGGCTGAGCGCCGCGGACAGGAACGCCTGCACCTGCGTGGTGGTCATGCTGCCGTCCGCGGCGGTCACCGACGTCGCACCCGCCGCCCCGGCCCCGGCCAGCGCGGCCGACCCGGTCACGCCCGGCGCGGTCTGCGCGACCAGCTGCGCGACGCCGGCGCCGTGCGGCAGGAGATCCTTGACCCGCGTGACCAGCTGGGCCAGCGACGTATCGGGCGCGCTGACGACGATGGCGTTGCCGGCCGGGACGCCCAGCGAGCGGGCCACGCTGTCTGAGACGACGGCGTCCGCGCCGGCGATGCCCACCGTGCCGAACGCGCCCACGGTCAGCTTCTCGGTCTGGCGGCCGGCCACGGTCACGCTGCCGTTCAGCGCGAGCTTGTCCAGCTTGCCCATCGTGTACGAGAGGGCGATGCGGCCGCTGGCGACGTTGCGCCACAGGGCCGTCGACCGCGCGGTCGGGCCGGCGGCGAACGCGCGGAACGAGCTCGGGTGGACGCCGAGCATCTGGATGAAGCGCCCGTTCACCTTGATCGTCGCCGCGTCCAGCGGCTCCGCGGCGGCCACGCCGGGCAGCCGCGCGATCGCGGCCCGCACGGCCGGGTTCAGCGTGGTCGGCGCGACCACCAGCACGTCCGCTTCCTGCAGCCGGCCCAGCGGCTTGACCTGAGCGAGCGTTTCCGCGGCCGGCCGCGCGCCGTTGGGAACGGCGATGGCCGGGGATCCCGGAATCGAGATCAGCCGGACGCCCGCGCCGGAGCTGAGGGCCGCCGGGAGGTTGCGGGGGCTGGCCGGGCCGGAGGCCAGGGCGGGAGTCGCCGCCAGGACGGCGCTGCCGCCCGCGGCGGCACACAGCCCGAGGGCGGTCACACCGCGCACACCGCGCCGGACCGGCTTCAGGCGTCGCGCAGCCTGGCGCACCGGCACTCCCCTCGGCATGCGGCACGTGGCCCGACGCGCCTGCCATCATCTCGTCATGATGCGCGCCCCGTGCGCGCGACCGTTTGCGGCATTCCCCAGAATACGCGGCCTTACGCGCACCGCGAAAAAGTCACAGCCGACCTTCAGGTAACGGCGCCGGCCGGGCCGGGCCACGGACCGCGCGGCCCGCCTGACGAGGCCGCCGAGCCGCCAGCCCCGCGGGAATGGAGTGACAGGAGTGGCAGCCAGGATAGGCCAGGCCCAGGCCGCCGCCCATTCCCGGATCGGCCGCCCTCATGATCGCGCAGGATTTGTGTCACCCTGGCGGCACAGATCCTGCGGGATCATGAAGGTCGCCCACAGTGGCCCACCTGGTGAGGCCAGCGAGGCTGCTGTGACCGGGGTCAGGCGGTGGCGGCCGGGCGCACGCGATGGCCGCCGTCGGGCGGGGGCACCCTCACGACGCGGCGCCGAGCGCATGCGATGGCCGCCCTCGGGCGGGGGGCACCCTCAGGACGCGGCGCCGAGCGCACGCGATGGCCCGCCGTCGGGCGGGGGCGCACCCTCGGAACGGGGCGCCGGGGTCAGGCGGTGGCGGCCGGGCGCAGCTCGGCGCGGAGCTCCTGCGGGCTGGTCACCGGTGCCCGGCAGGTGAACCCCCGGCACACGTACGCTGCGGGGGCGCCGCCGACCAGGCCACGGCCGGCCAGCAGCGGGATGCCCGGGCCGGCAGCAGCCGACCCGCCCGGAGCGGCCGTCGCGGGCGCGGGCTGGCCGGCCGCGGACGGGTCGCCGAGGGCCAGGACGGTGCCGGGGGGCGACGCGAGCAGGGCCGTGCGGTGCAGGTCGGCGGTGCGGGAGTCGCCGGGCGGGCCGACCACGGCAATCTCGACCGGCCCGGCCAGGCTCGCCTCGGCCACCGCCAGGCCCCAGCCGGCCGCGCGCGGGAACCGCTGGGCCAGCGCCGGGACGGTGGCCAGCGCGGCGGCGGCCGCCTCCCGGTGCCGGGCCGAGCCGGTCAGCGCGGCGTAGCTGAGCAGCGCCCCGGCAATGGCGAACGTGCCCGACGGGCTCGGCCCGTCAGCGGGGTCGGCGGGCCGGTAGATCAGCCGCTCGCTGTCGTCGGCCGTGTCGTAGAAGCCGGTCGTGCCGCCGGCGAACCGGCCCAGCGCGGTCTCCAGCAGTTCGCCCGCCAGGTCCGCCCAGCGGGTCTCGCCGGTCACGCCGGACAGGGCGATGAGACCCTCGGCGACGTTGCCGTAGTCCTCCAGCACCCCGGCGCTGTCGCCCGGAACGCCGTCCCGCGAGGTCCGGGCCAGCCGGCCGCCGGACAGGTGCACGGTGGCCAGCAGCTCCGCCGCGTCCCGCGCGGCGGCGGTGAAGCCGGGCTCGCCCAGCGCCAGGCCGGCCTCGGCCAGGGCTGCAATCGCCAGCCCGGTCCAGGCCGCGACGACCTTGTCGTCCCGGCCGGGCCGGACCCGGCGGGCGCGGGCCTCGAGCAGGGTGGCCCGCACCCCGGCGCAGGCGAGCGGGTCGGCCGGGTCCGCGGGCAGCTGCAGGACCGAGGCGCCGTGCTCGAACGTGCCCGCCGCGGTGACGCCGAACAGCTCGGCGGCGTAGGCGCCGTCGGCCGGCCCCAGCTCGGCGGTGAGCTCGTCCGGCGTCCACACATAGAACTTGCCCTCGACGCCCTCGCTGTCGGCATCCAGCGCCGCGGCGAAGCCGCCCTCGGCCGTCCGCAGCTCGTCGATCATCCAGGCGCAGGTCTCCCGCGCGACCCGCCCGGCCAGCTCGTCACCGGTCAGCCGCCACAGGTGGGTGTAGACCCGGGCCAGCAGGGCGTTGTCGTAGAGCATCTTCTCGAAGTGCGGCACGACCCAGTCCGCGTCGGTGCTGTACCGGGCAAACCCGCCCGCGAGCTGGTCGTACAGGCCGCCGCGGGCCATCGCGACAGCCGTCCCGGCGGCCATCTCCAGCGCCTGACGGCCGGCCGGGCCGGTGCGCTCGGCGTGCCGGAGCAGGAACTCCAGGACCATCGACGGCGGGAACTTCGGCGCGCCGCCGAAGCCGCCGCGGACGCTGTCGTACTCCCCGGCCAGGGTGGACACCGCGGCGGCCGAGGCCGCCGTGAGCCGCGCGGCGGCCACCGCCGCCTCGTCCGGCTCCGCCCCGATCAGCCCGGCGCCGGCCGCGGCGGCCTCGGCCAGGTAGGCGGCGGCCGCGCCGTCGCCCACCAGGTACTCGCCGGTGGCGCCGGACTGCTCGGCGAGCGCGGCCGCGATCTGGCGGGCCTGCTCGGTCACGCCCGCCCGGTCGTCGCGCCAGGCCTTGGTCACCCCCAGCACCAGGCGCTGGAACTGCGGGCGCGGGAAGTAGGTGCCGCAGTAGAACGGCTCCCGGCCGGGCGTCAGGAACGCGGTCATGGGCCAGCCGCCCTGGCCGGTCATGGCCTGGGTGGCGCTCATGTAGATGGCGTCCACGTCGGGCCGCTCCTCGCGGTCCACCTTGATCGCGACCAGGTGCTCGTTCATGAGGGCCGCCGTCTGCTCGTCCTCGAACGACTCGTGGGCCATGACGTGGCACCAGTGACACGCCGAGTACCCGACCGACAGCAGGACGGGCACATCGCGCTCGGCGGCGGCCTCGAAGGCCGCGTCGGACCACGGCCACCAGTCCACCGGGTTGCTCGCATGCTGCAGCAAATAGGGACTTGTCGCGCCCGCCAGCCGGTCTGCCATGCCTCCATCATCTACCGCCGACCGGGCTAAAGTTTCCCCGGCCGGCCCGCAGCTGGCCTTGAGCCGCAGCTCAGGCAGCCATCAGCGGCGGCGGGTTAGCTCAGCCGCTAGTGTGGCGAGCTGGCCAGCCCGGCGGGACTCGCACGCTACGCTGCCACCAAAACGAAACAGCAATGCGGGAGCGTCAAGCTCGAGGGCTCTCCCGGGTGCCTTCGGCGTTCGCCGCGGGTATCACGTACTAACAGCACATGGCTTGGTTGGGAGATGGGAATGCGCGTTCTGGTCCTCGGCGGCGACGGGTTCTGTGGCTGGCCGACCTCGCTATACCTGTCGGATCACGGTCATGACATCACGATCGTAGACAATCTCAGCCGGCGGAAGATCGACATCGAACTCGAGGTGGAGTCGCTCACCCCGATCCGGCCGATCAGCGAGCGGATCCGCGCCTGGCGCGAGGTCAGCGGCCGGGAGATCGGGTTCGTCAACGTCGACCTCGCGACCGAGTACGACCGCCTCGTCGAGCTGCTGGCCGAGCTGCGGCCCGAGGCCATCGTGCACTTCGCTGAGCAGCGCGCCGCGCCGTACTCGATGCGCACCCAGAAGAGCAAGCGCTACACGGTGGACAACAACGTCCGGGCCACCCACAACCTGCTGACCGCGCTGGCCCACAGCGGCGTGGACGCGTCCCTGGTCCACCTGGGCACGATGGGCGTCTACGGCTACGGCTGGTCGGGCAGCGCGCCGATCCCCGAGGGCTACCTGACGGTCAAGGTCGCCACCCCGGACGGCGAGCTGGAGCGGGAGATCCTGCACCCGGCCAACCCCGGCTCGGTCTACCACCTGACCAAGACGCTCGACCAGCTGATGTTCTCGTTCTACGCCCGCAACGACGGGCTGCGGATCACCGACCTGCACCAGGGCATCGTGTGGGGCACGCAGACCGAGCAGACCATCCGGGACGAGCGGCTGATCAACCGGTTCGACTACGACGGCGACTACGGCACCGTGCTCAACCGGTTCCTCATGCAGGCCGCCATCGGCCACCCGCTGACGGTGCACGGGACGGGCGGCCAGACGCGCGCCTTCATCCACATCCGCGACACCGTCCGGTGCATCGAGCTGGCCATCGCCAACCCGCCGGAGGCGGGCTCGCGGGTGCTGGTCCGCAACCAGATCACCGAGGTCCACCGGGTGCTCGACCTGGCCAAGATGATCGGCGACGTGACCGGCACGGAAATCGCCTACCTGCCGAACCCGCGGCGCGAGGCCGAGGAGAACGACCTGGCCGTCCGCAATGACCAGTTCCTGGCCCTCGGCCTGCAGCCGACGACCCTGTCCCAGGGCCTGCTGGACGAGTGCACCGACGTCGCCGCCCGCTACAGCCACCGGGCCGACCCGGCCAAGATCGTGTCCCGGTCGGTGTGGCGGGCCGGCATGGAAACGGCCGAGGACCTGCTCACGGAACTGCCCGAGCGGCTGCCCGAGCCGCAGTAGCGGGGCCGCCCGCCCCGCGGTAGCGGGACGCCGAGGTGACGCGCGGCTGCTACCGTGCGTGTGTGACCACTTCGCCGCCTGCCACCCCCTCCGGGGGGCGCGGCACGCGCGTGCGCGGCACCCGGCAGGCCGAGGCCCTGTCGGCCGTGCTCGAGGGCCTGCCGGGCTTCTGCAGCGCCCAGCAGATCCACGCTGAGCTGCGCAATCGGGGCGAGCACGTCGGCCTGACGACCGTCTACCGCCACCTGCAGGTGCTGAGCGAGGACGGCCAGGTCGACGCCATCCGGGACGCCAGCGGCGAGACCCTCTACCGCCGGTGCCGCAGCGACGCGCACCACCACCACCTGACCTGCCGTAACTGCGGGCGCAGCGTGGAGGTCGAGGGCCGGGCCGTCGAGCGCTGGGCCGAGCAGGTGGCCGCCGAGGCGGGGTTCACGGACGTCGGTCACACGGTCGAGCTGTTCGGCCTGTGCCCGGACTGCGGGGCCGCCCCGTCCCGCTGAGCGCGGCCGGTCAGGTCGCCGGCCCGCAGCCCGGCCAGCTCAGCGCGGCCGGGCTGATCACGTGCAGCGGCAGCGGCGGGTGCACCGCCTTGACGCCCGGCGCGTCGCTGACCAGCAGCACCGACCGGGACCCGGTGGCGAACCCGTAATCCTCCGTGATCTGCGTGTACGCCCCAGTGCGGGTGCTGGCCAGGTACGTCGCCCGGCTGGTCGTCCAGGCCAGCGTGCCCGGCGCCAGGGCGAGGCTGCCGAAGTCGGTCCCGGCGGGCAGGGCCAGGGCCAGCCGCGCGGGCTGATCCGGTCGCGCGGAGTAGTACAGCCGGGTCAGGCTGGGGTCCAGGTAGGCCGTGCGCGTCCCGTCGGTCACCACGAACTCGGTCCCGTGCACCGCCGCCAGCGCGGCGGGCAGGGCCACCAGCCGGTGCGCGGCCAGGCTGTAGGCCCGCAGCGTCGTCTGCGCGCCGGGCGCGTCCGACTCGGGCCAGATCAGCAGGCCGCCGTCGAACAGCGGCGGCTGGGTGTGGCCCCGGCGGATGGTGGTGACCTGCCCGGTCACCAGGTTGGCCAGCCGGATCTCGACCAGGCCGCCGGGCCCGTAGCCCTGCGCCCACGCGGCGTACGGCCCGCTCACCGCCGGGGCGTGCCAGGGACTGGGCCAGGGCACCCCGCCCGGCCCGGCGATGGACTGGCCGAGCCGCCGCAGCCGCCCGGTCGCCGCGTTCCACGCGTACATGGTGAAGCGGTCGAGGCTGCTGAGCGAGTAGGTCTGCGCCCAGACCAGATACTGCCCCGACGCGGTGCCGTCGGCCTGGTCGCTGCCCGGGCGGGCGAACGCCTTGATCTCCCGCAGCGCCCCGGTGGCCAGGCTGACCTCGGCGACTCCCGAGAAGCCCGGCGTCCACGCCGAGACGTAGGCGCCGCGGCCGTCGCCGGTGACCCCGAGCGGCTCGATCTCGTCCCGGTCGCTTCCCGGCACGACCCGGGCCAGCGCGGCCGACACGGCGGGCGTCCGCGGAACCGGGCAGAAGGACAGCGCCGTCACTGCGCCCGGCGCCCCGGTCGCCCCGGTCCCCGTCCCGGTCCGCCCGGCGCCGGCCCGCCCGCCAACCGCCTGCTGACCGGCCGCCGGAGTGCCGGGTGCGGGCTCGCCGCTGCCCGCGCCCTGACCCGCGGCCCCGGCCGGGCCGGTCCCCAGGTGCCCGGCCCGGCCGGCCGTCGCGCTGCGGGCCGCCGACCGGCCGGCCGCCGGGCTGGGCGTCCGCAGCCCCGCCCCCGCGACTCCCGGGGCCGGGTGCGGCCAGCGCGCGACCAGCACCGCCGCCGCGACCGCCGTGAGGGCCAGGCCGATGGCCGCCGTCCGCCAGGGCCGCCGCGCCGCCCGCCGCGGCCGCGGGGCCGGGCGCCGGGCGCGGCGGCCGGGCTTGCCGTGCCGGCCCCTACCAGGCATAGCCACGGCCACCCAGGATGGCCACGAGCACGGCCGACGACAGCGCCGAGTAGGCCGGGACGCCCGCGCTCCAGCCGATGCTGGAGGCGCCGTGCACCGAGTCCTCGTAATCCGTCACGGCGCCGAAATCCTGATACCCGCGAATATCAAACCAGTGAAAGATTGTCTGGTTGAGCGGATTCCCGGCCAGATGGGGGCCGCCCGCCACCTCATAGGCATTTCCGGCGAGCGGCACACCGCCCTCGTGATTAAGGTCGGCGACCAGGTCGGCCTCGAATTCCCGGACCTGGGCCGCGGCCGGAACGGCCGGCAGCGCGACCGGGACGTAATCGTTTTTCCCCTGGTTCGCGTTCAGTACATCCGGAACGGGGTAGCCCGCTTCATCGGCCCAGTTTGTGCCCGCCGGTCCCGTCCCCAGTTCGCGCGCCACCGTGGCCTGGCTCACGTGGCGGCCGACCTGGGCGAGCATCTCCGCGACCGTGGCCGGGCCGCAGTAGTACTCGAGGGCCTGCGCCTCCTGGGTGGCGGCCAGGTCCCGCGCGGGCGGCAGCAGCCCCGCCCGGCAGGTGGCGGCGGTGCACTTGGCCCAGGCCGCGGTGTCCTGCCGGAGCAGTCGCACGATCGCCCTGGCCTGCTGGCGGGCCCGCTCGCTGGCCAGCCGGACCGCGGCGGGACGGGCCGCGGCGGGACGGGCGGCGGCGGGACGGGCGGAGAGGGCGCTGGTGTCCGGCGCGCTCCGGGCCAGGGCCGCGGGCACCACGGCGGCCGCGCACCACGCGGCCAGGGCCATCGCGGCGACGGCCGCGACGCGGGCGAGGGCAGGGCCGGGAAGGGCAGCGTTAATCATCGGGAGGCGATTGATGGAATTCCGGATAACGCCCCTTCGAGCAGTCGGTAATGCATGCCCCATAATTCCTCCGACGGCGGCCTCCCCCGGCCCCCTGATGTCCGGGAAACTCCGCATTCGCCAAAAGCCAGGCGGCCGGGCGGAGTTATGCATTGAGGCTATGCGCATAACCGCCCGGCCGTCTGGCCAATGAGCAGAGTCCGGCCCCGGGGCCGGTTTGCGTCAGCTCACCGTGATGGTGAACCTGGTCACGCCGCGGGCCTTCGTCACCCGGTCGGTCGCGGTGACGACAACCGAGAAGACCGTCCCGGAGGTAATCCCGGCCGACACCGTGCCCTTGATCAGCCCGTGCGTCGTCCCGGCCGTCGCGCGGACGGACAGTCCGGATGGCAGCCCCGTGGCCGTGTACGTCAGCGACTGCACCTTCGGCCGGGCATCGAGCCCGATGATCGCCAGGCTGAACCTGCCGCCGGCGGCCACGGTCTTGCTCCCCGGGTCGACCAGGCTGACCGGCTTGGTGCCCAGGCTGGAGAACTCGTAGGTCCCGTTGGGGGTGCCCAGGCCGGTCGGCCCGTCATAGCCCCGCTCCGCGTGGCAGAGGTAGGCGCTGGCGGCCGGGCACACCCCGTTGACGCCCGAGGTGACGTCGAAGATGTGGGCCGGGTGCTGGTAGGGGTAGGACGCCGGGTAGGTGCGCGGTGCCGGGTACCCGGCCAGGGCATAGACGCCGGTGATGAGCGGTGCGGCCGCGCTGGTGCCGCCCAGCTCGGCCCAGGTCCCGTGGGTCTGGTAGGTGTCGTAGACCGCGACGCCGGTGGCCGGGTTGGCCACGGCGGACACGTCATTCTCGGTCCGGGTCGGGCAGCCCCCGCCGCCGACGTCGACGGGCTGGCGCTGCCAGGACGGCTTGGCCGTCAGCGGCGAGCACCCCGAGCCGGTCCCGCCGGATGCCGCCGGGTCGGTGCTGCCCCACGCCGTCTCGGTCCACGGCCGGCCGCCCGACGAACGGTGCCGCAGCGTGGTCCCGCCCACTGCGGTAACGAACTGCAGGTCGGCCGGGTAGACGGTGCCGTAGCCGGAGTCGCCGGCGGCGAACACGATCGCGTCGCCCGGGTGGTTGAAGAAGTGGTTGTTGACCCACTGGCCGCGCGACTCGGTGCCGCTCCAGCTGTTGGACACGAACCGGGCGCCCGCCGCGATGGCGGCGTTCTCGGCCCGGCCCAGGCTGGCGTTGGTGGGGGCGTTGGACTCCACCAGGAGCAGGCGGCAGCGCGGGCAGGACGCCGAGACCATGTCCAGGTCCAGGGATTCCTCGACGGCCCAGCCGGTGTTGGCCCTGGGCAGCGGCTTGGACTTCCCGTTCTGGTTGATGATCCGCAGGCAGTGCGAGGCGGTGGTGCAGGCGGGGAGGTGGAAGTGCTGGCGGTAGGCGGCCAGGTCGCTCGCCGCGTGCGGGTCGGAGTAGGCGTCCACGACCGCGACCAGCTTGCCGCTGCCCTTCCGCGCCGCGGCCTGGGTCAGGCCGTACGCGCTCTGCAGGCTGGCCGGGCCGTAGCCGGGCACCGCGGTGACGCCCGGCACGAACGCCTTGGCGCTGGCCTGCGACCCGGCCAGCTGGTACACCGCCTGGCATTCCAGCTGACCCGGCCGGGTCGGCTGGGGGCAGACCCGCCGCTCGTCCCGCGGCAGGGCCGCCGCAGCCTTGGTCACCGGCATCGCCAGCGTCCCGGCGGCGTGGCCGCCGGCCGGCGCGGCGGCGGCCGCCGGCGCCGCCGCCACGCCGATGCCGGCGATGACGAATGACAGGAAAGCTACTAAATGCCTATTGCGCCAGGCCCGCACGAATTATTCCTCCCCATCCGCGCGGTCCCCGTGCTGGATTGGCAGCCATCGGAGCAGATACCGCGACTGTGAGGTTTTAGCAGACCACTGGCAGGCGGCGGCCGCGAATAGCGAATAATTCAGCTGAGCCTGACCGGGCGGTCAGGAAATTCGGGGGGAAATTGCCCCCGATGTCACCGGTGGCCGAGCACCGGATGCGGCACGTAGAGCTCCTCCAGCTGGGTCATCTCCTCCGGCGTGAGCTCAAGCTCTTCCGCCGCCAGCGCGTCCTCCAGGTGACCGAGCCGGGTCGCCCCGATGATGGGCGCTGTCATGCCGGGCCGGTGCAGGAGCCAGGACAGTGCGACCTGAGCTGGCCGGACGTCGCGGGCCTGGGCTACCTGGGCGTTACGGTCGACGACGTCGAAGTCGGAGGGCTCCCGGTAGAGGGTGTCACCGAACGCGTCGGAGTTGGCCCGCGTCGTGCGCCGCTCCCCCTCGCGCGTTCGGTTCCCGGCCAGCACGCCGCGGGCCAGCGGGCTCCACGGAATGACGCCGACGCCCTGGTCTATGCACAGCGGGATCATTTCCCGCTCTTCCTCCCGGTAAATCAGGTTGTAATGATTCTGCATGGAAACAAAACGGGTGAGGCCATGGGTTTCCGCCACGTGCTGAGCCTTGGCAAACTGCCACGCGTACATGCTGCTCGCGCCGATATAACGCGCCTTTCCGGCCCGCACGACATCGTGCAGCGCCTCCATGGTCTCCTCGATGGGCGTGTGATTGTCCCAGCGGTGGATCTGGTACAGGTCCACGTAGTCCATGTCGAGGCGGCGCAGGGAGGCGTCGATCCCGGACAGGATGTGCTTGCGGGACAGGCCGCGGTCGTTCTGGCCGGGCCCGACCGGGCTGAAGACCTTGGTCGCCACGACGACCTCGTCGCGCTTGAAGAACTTGGGCAGGAGCCGACCGGTCGCCACTTCGCTCGCGCCGCCCGAGTAGACGTCGGCGGTGTCGTAGAACGTGATCCCGCCGTCGGCGGCCGCCTTGACGATCGGCTCGGCGGCATCCTCGTCAAGCACCCACGGCCGGTCGCTGTCGTTGCCGTAGCTCATCATGCCGAGGCAGACCCGCGATACCCGCAGGCCGGTCGTTCCGAGGTTGACATACCTCACGTCGTTCTCTCCTGTCACTCGGCCGGTTTCGGTCCGTCGCCTTGACCGTATCTGGGCCGGAAACACCCCTGATGGCCACCGCCCGGCTCGCCGCAGGCGTCTGATACTTTCCGCTAGGCGGCAGTCACTTAGAGCTATTCAGTGCGTCCGGCGGGGGCGGCTGACGACGCCTGCCGCCCAGGGGAGCGAACATGCGCGTCACGTCACTCGCAGGCCGGCTGGCTGTCGCCGGCGCACTCGGGATCACCGTCTTAGTTACCGGCCTGACCGGAACCGGCCTCGCGGCAGCGAGCGTCCCCGGCTGGGGTACGGGCGGGCCGGCGGCCGGGAGCGTGGTCGGGGGCGGCCTGGCGGCCGGGGGCACGACCGCGGGCGGGCTGGACAGCGTGCAGCGGCCGGCGGCGACCGTACCGCCGGACCCGACCAAGGTGACCCTGGGCCACTGGGCCGGCCCGGCCGGGACCCGCGCGGCCGCGAAGTTCTACGGCTACCCCTACCCGCACCCGCCGGCCTGCACGGACGGCGGGAAGTGCGTCGCGGACAAGTGGTCCTTCTATCGCGGCCAGTGCACATCCTGGGTCGCGTACCGGCTGAACCAGCGGTCCGGCATCGCCTTCTCCAACCAGTACGGCGGCCAGGGCCGGTGGGGCGACGCGGTGCGCTGGGGTCCCATCGCCAAGAAGCTCGGCATCACCGTGAACACCACGCCGACCGTGGGCGCCATCGCCTGGTACTCAGCCACCCAGCCCGCGCCTGACGGCCACGTGGCCTACGTGGAGAAGGTCAACTCGCCGACGTCGTTCGTGATGTCGGAGATGAACTACGACGCCGACAACGGCTTCTGGGTCCACACGATCACCAAGACGACCGGCGACTGGCCCACGGAGTTCATCCACTTCACGCGCCACGCGCCCCGGTAACCCGGACCGGGGCCGGACTCAGGCGACGAACGGGTCGCTGCCGGACTCGGCGGTCATCGGCCGGCCAGCGGCGGCCCAGTCCTGCATGCCGCCGGCCACGTTCACCGCGTCCCAGCCCGATCCGACCAGCGCGAAGGCGGCCCGCGCCGACCGGGCGCCGGACCGGCAGATTACGTAGATGGTCGTGTCGCGCGGCACCTCGGTCGCGCGGCCGCCCAGCTGCCCCAGCGGAATGTGCGTGGCGCCCGGCACATGGCCGGCGGCCCACTCATCGTCCTCCCGCACGTCGAGCAGCCACGCCCCGTCCGGCACGCTGACCGCGGGCACCTCCGCAGACGACATTCCGTCCCTCACCTCTACTCGCGCAATCGCGTCATGAACTTGCGGCAGCCACCGCTCGGACTACCCTACGGTCAAACGAGGTCACCTGCAGTCACAGATCACTCACTCGGGTGCTCCTACGGGGCTCACCATGCCTCCCCCTGCCTCGCGCGGCCCGGCGGGAGCCCCCGCCAGCCGGCCCATCAGCCCCAGCAAACCCACTGGTCAGCCCCGTCGTGCGGCCCGGGGGGCCGGGCTTCATGATCCCGCAGGATAAGGCGTACTGGGCTGTGCAAAAGCCTGCGGGATCATGGAAACGCCTCCCACGGAGGCCGACTCCCCCCGCGAGCACCGGGGGCGCGCCCCTTAGCCAGTCGCCGGTCCTGGCAGGCGGCCTGGCCTGCGCGGGGATGGGGCGCTTAGATGTGATGCGTGATAATTCGAGAAGCGCGGCCGGGAGAGCTGGCCGCCGTGGGCGACCTGCGCGTCGCCGCCTATGAGGCCGGGGGCTTCCTCAACCCGCGCTATGCGCCGGAGCTACGGGCGCTCGGCACGCAGGGCGACGGCACCGTGCTGGTCGCCATCGAGGCCGACGACCCGCCGGCGTCCGCAGCGGCGGACGGCAGCGGCGGGGACGGGAAGATCGCCGGGACGATCATGCTGGTGACGTGGCCGCGGGCCGGGGAGCTGGTCGGCGGGCCGGATGAGGCCGAGATCCGGGCGCTGGCCGTGGCGCCGGGCGTCCAGCAGGGCGGGGTGGGCACGGGGCTGCTGCTCACGGCGCTGAACTGGGCAGAGCTGGCGGGCGCGCGCCGGGTGGTGCTGTCCACGCTGCCGGCGATGCGCGCCGCGCACCGGCTCTACGAGCGGAACGGGTTCCGGCGGCTGCCGGACCGGGACTGGTCGCCCGCGCCCGGCGTCCAGCTGCTGGCCTACGCGCTAGAGCTGGGCCGCGCGGCAGAGTAACTCTGGGCTCAGCCCTGGCCCGGGCCGTCGTCGGCCCGGCTGGCGGTTGTCACCCCGGTGTCCGGCGTTCCGGCCGCGGCCTGGTCGGCGGCGGCCTGGTTGACCCGGCGCAGGTGCTTGGTCATCGACCGGAACAGGAAGTACAAGATGATGGCCAGCCCGAATACGACCAGGAAGCCGAGGGTGCCGGGCTGGGCCAATGCACTCGGCGACGCGGCGGCCAGCATTGTCACAAGCTCACCCTCTCGCGGATACCGGCGAACAGGTCGTCCTCAAACGCGGCCGGCTCGCTGCGTCCAGTATCCACCACCGGCCCGTCCACCACTGACCTGGCCAGGTGATAGTCCTCGGTCGGCCACGCGGCCTGCTGGATCTCGTTCGAGCAGGCGAACCAATGCCCGGTGGGGTCGATCTGCGTGGCGTGGGCCAGCAGGGCCCGGTCCCGGACGGCGAAGAACTCGGCGCACCGCACCCGGGTCGTGACCGAGTGCCGGGGGCGGGCCGGCTTGTCGTCGTCCTTCCACTTCTCAAGCCGCTCGGCGTAGGGCGACTCCACGCCGCGGCGGATCATCTCGTCGTGCAGGGCCAGCAGGCGGTCCCGGTGGTGAGACAGGAAGTAGTAGAGCTTGAGCGGCTGCCAGGGCTCACCGCAGCCGGGATAGCGGTCCGGGTCCCCGGCGGCCTCGAAGGCCTCGACCGCGACCTGGTGGGTCTTGATGTGGTCGGGGTGCGGGTAGCCGCCGTTCTCGTCGTAGGTGAGGATCACGTGCGGGCGGAACTCCCGGACGGCCTGCACCAGGGGGCGGGCGGCCTCCTGCAGCGGGACTAGCGCAAAGCAGCCCTCGGGCAGCGGCGGCAGCGGGTCGCCCTCGGGCAGGCCCGAGTCGGTGAAGCCGAGGAACCGCTGCTCGACGCCGAGGATCTCGCGCGCCCGGTCCATCTCCTGGCGGCGGATGGCGGGCAGGTTGGCCCGCACCTCGGGCGACTCCATGGCCTTGTTCAGGATGTCGCCCCGCTCGCCGCCGGTCAGCGTGCAGACCATGACGCTGGCGCCCTCGGCCACGTAGCGGGCCATGGTCGCCGCGCCCTTGCTCGACTCGTCGTCGGGGTGGGCGTGCACCGCCATCAGGCGCAGCGCGCCCCCCGGCAGGCCGGCGGTCAGGCCGCCGGCGGGCACGCAGGCAGCATCCTCGTTCGAGGTCACGGCAGACAACGACAATCCCCTTCAGTCGCCCATAACTCGGATACGCCGGCCCCGTAACGGGCATATCACGCAGGATCTCGCCATACGAGCCAGCGCCCTGCGCCCCGGGGACGGCATCGCGGTGAAGAACACCGAGGAGCTATTGTGCAGCACAACAAGGCCAGCCACGGACGGCATTCCCGCGATTGCGGTGGCGCAGCGGTCCCGGCCCGCCCGGCGAGACCATTGACAAGGTGCGACATAGTCGCGGAGCCTTGTTAGCCTCGGATGATTACCCCCAACCGGGTCCGACCGGACCCAGCGGAAGAGAATCAGGCTCCGCACCCACGCAAGGAGTACCCGTGACCGAAACCCGCGATGAAACCGTCACCTGGCTCACTCAGGAGGCGTACGACCGGCTGAAGGCCGAGCTCGATCACCTGTCGGGTACTGGCCGCATCGAGATCGCGCAGAAGATCGAGGCCGCCCGGCTGGAGGGCGACCTGAAGGAGAACGGCGGCTACCATGCCGCCAAGGATGAGCAGGGCATCATGGAGGCCCGGATCATCACGGTGACCAACATCCTGCACAACTCCCGGGTCGGCTCGCCGACCCGCACCGACGGCGTGGTCGGGCCGGGTATGACCGTGACCATCCGGTTTGCCGGCAATGAGGACGAGGTGACGTTCCTGCTGGCCTCGCGGGAGGAGAGCGGCGCCCCCATCGACGTCTACTCGCCCCGCTCGCCGCTCGGCGCGGCCATCATGGGCAAGAAGGTCGGCGAGACCGCCACCTACAACCTGCCCAACGGCCGCCGCTCCACGGTTGAGATCCTCGACGCCGTCCCGTACGGCGGCATGTAGCTCCGAGCCCGGCCCGGGGAGGCCCGGCCCTAGCTGACGAGCTCCGGCTCGGGCTGCGGCACGGTCTCCCCGGGTGGCTCTGACCGGCCCCGCAGCGGCACTTCCTTGATCAGCAGGGCCAGCACGAACACGGCCGCCGCGGCCGGCGCCGCCCAGATGAAGATGCTGTCCACCGCGTGGCTGATGGCGAAGAACGCCGCGCTGCGGACGGCCGGCGGCAGCGTGTTCACGGTGGCCGGGTCCAGCTGGGCGCCGCCCGCGCCGAGGTGCACGCCCGGCGCCCGGACGCTCATCGCCTCGGCCAGCCGCCGGGTGAAGATGACGCCGAACAGCGAGACGCCGATCGAGCCGCCGATCTGCTGGAAGAACATCCGCGAGCTGCTGGCGACGCCCATGTCGCGGGGGTGGACGCTGTTCTGCACGATCAGCGACGTGATCTGCATGAGGAAGCCCATGCCGGCGCCGAGCACCACGAAGTAGGCGCCCGCGGTGAGCTTCGAGGTGTCCGGGCCGAGGCGCGAGAGCAGGATCAGCCCGACGGTCATGACGGCGCCGCCGATGACCGGCAGCGCCTTGTAGCGCCCGGTCCGGGTGGTCACCTGGCCGGCCACGAGGGTGGTCACGGTCGAGCCGAGCATGAGCGGGATCAGCAGCAGTCCGCTGCCGGTGGCCGAGGCGCGCTGGACGGTCTGCTGGTACAGCGGCAGGAAGGTCATCGCCCCGAACATGGCCAGGCCGAGAAGGAAGCTCATGACCGTGGCCAGCGAGAAGTTGCGGTTCCGGAACACGTGCAGCGGGATCACCGGCTCGGCGGCGCGGGCCTCGACCGCGATGAACCCGGCCGTCGCGGCGAGCCCGATGACGCCGAGGCCGAGGATCTGCGGCGAGCCCCAGCCGTAGGTGTTGCCGCCCCAGGTGGTCAGCAGGACGATGGCCGTCGCCGCCACCGCGAGCACGGCGACGCCCAGGTAGTCGACCCGGTGCTCGACCCGCTTGCGCGGCAGGTGCATGGTCCGCGCCAGGTAGACCAGCGCCGCGCCGCCGATCGGGATGTTGATGTAGAAGATCCACTGCCAGGACAGGGCGTCGGTGATGTATCCGCCGACCAGCGGGCCCGCGATCATGGCCAGCGTCATCGCGCCCATCATGTAGCCCATGTACTGCCCGCGCTCGCGGGGCGAGACCAGGTCGCCGATGGTGGCGATCGCGCCGACCATCAGCCCGCCCGCGCCGAGGCCCTGGAGCGCGCGGAACGCGATCAGCTGGTCCATCGAGTGCGACAGGCCGGACAGGGCCGAGCCGATCAGGAAGATGACGATGGCCGTCATCAGCAGCCGCTTGCGGCCGTACAGGTCACCGAGCTTGCCGTACAGCGGCGTGGTGATCGTCGAGGCCAGCACGTAGGCGGTGACCACCCAGGACAGGTGATTGAGGCCGCCCAGGTCACCGACGATGCGCGGCAGCGCCGTGGACACCACGAGCTGGTCGAGCATCGCGATGACGAGCGCCAGCAGCAGGCCCGGCAGCACGATCATGACCTCGCGCCGCGCCTTGCCGGGCGCCCCGCCCGCGCTCTCGGCGGCCGCCGGGGCCGGACCGGCCCCCTCCGGAACGGCCTGCGCCGAATCAGGCTGTGCCGAACCGGACTGGGCCGCGTCGGCCCCCGCCGAACCGTACGGGGCCGCGTCGGAGCCCGCCGAATCCGACTGGGCCGGACTGGACCGTGACTGATCAGCCGCCGCCTGGTCCTGCGTCATCACCGGGCTCCTCATGCCGCTGCCGCCCGGCCTGGCCCCCGGACTGGCTCCCGACCATCCATTGTCGCCTATCCCGCCAGCGCCACAAAGGTCTTTACTTTCCGCCAGCAACTTTCTGCCCGTCCGGCCGGGCCGCCGCCCGGACCAGCGGCAGGGCGCGGTAGGGCAGCGGCGTATCGAGCACGATCACCGTGGCCGTCCGCACCACGCCGGGCACCGCCACCAGCGCGTCGATGACCCGCTGCAGGTCAGCGTTGGTCCGCGCCACCACCCGGCACAGCATGTCCCCGGCGCCGGTGATGGTGTGCGCCTCCAGCACCTCCGGGATGGCGGCCAGCCGGGCGACCACCGGGTCATGCCCGGCCGCCTGCCGGATCTCGAGCGTCACGAACGCCATCACGCCGTGATCGAGCGCGGCCGGGCTGATGTCGGGCCCGTAGCCGGTGATGACGCCGCGGGCCTGCAGCCGGTCCAGCCGCGCCTGCACCGTCCCGCGGGCGACCGCCAGCCGCCGGGACGCCTCGAGGACCCCGACGCGCGGCGCGCGGGTGAGGAGTTCGATCAGGGCGGCGTCCAGCTCGTCGATGACCGGCCCGGTCGCTGCTGCAGGCATGGTGTACAGCCTAGCCAGGAAAGATCCGTTTCGGATGGTCAGGTTGCCCAGGATTTTCGGAGACTATTGCGCATCTTGACTTTCCTGTCTGAACTTGGTGCTACAAGCTGGCCGGCACAGTCGAAGGAGTGTGGCCCATGGCAACCGATGAGTTCCCCGTCACCGGCATGGACGCGGTGGTGTTCGCCGTCGGGAACGCCCGGCAGGCCGCGCACTATTACGCGACCGCGTTCGGGATGCGCTGCGTCGCCTACCGGGGTCCGGAGACGGGCTGCCGGGACGAGGCGGGCTACGTCCTGGAGTCGGGCACCGCCCGGTTCGTGTTCCGCGGGCCGACCAGGGCCGGGACGGAGCTGGGCGCGCACGTGGACCGGCACGGGGACGGGGTGACCGACCTGTCCATCGGGGTGCCGAGCGCGGCGGCGGCCTACGAGTACGCGGTGTCCCGCGGCGCGGCGGGCGTGGCCGCCCCGCGGCTGCTGGAGGACGACTTCGGGAAGGCCGTCGTCGCGACCATCGCGACCTACGGCGAGACCCGGCACACGCTGGTCGAGCGGGACGGCTACGCGGGTGCGTACCTGCCCGGCTGGGTCCCGGCCGAGCCGGTCGCCGCCGCGCCGGGGCCGTTCTTCACCGGGATCGATCACTGCGTGGGCAACGTCGAGCTGGGCCAGATGGAGCGGTGGACGGGCTTCTACGCCGCGGTCATGGGCTTCACCAACATGAAGGAGTTCGTCGGCGACGACATCGCCACCGAGTACTCGGCGCTGATGAGCAAGGTGGTGGCCGACGGCGGCCGCAAGGTCAAGTTCCCGATCAACGAGCCGGCGCCCGGCAAGCGCAAGTCGCAGATTGACGAGTACCTGGAGTTCTACGGCGGCCCCGGCGTCCAGCACATCGCCCTGGCCACCGACGACATCACAGCCGCGGTCCGCGGCATGCGGGCGGCCGGCGTGCAGTTCCTGGACACGCCCGGCAGCTACTACGACGCCCTGGGCGGCTGGGCGGGCGAGACCCGGGTCGCGCCAGCCGAGCTGCGCGAGCTCGGCGTGCTGGCCGACCGGGACGAGGACGGCTACCTGCTGCAGATCTTCACCAAGCCGGTCCAGGACCGGCCGACCGTCTTCTTCGAGCTGATCGAGCGGCACGGGTCGGAGGGCTTCGGCAAGGGCAACTTCAAGGCGCTGTTCGAGGCGATCGAGCGGGAGCAGGAGCGCCGCGGGAACCTGTGAGGGCCGCGTCAGCTAGGCCAGGATGGGGGTAAAGCCGGACGCGCGGAGCTGGGCGATGACCGCGTGGCTGTGCTCCGGGCCGCGGGTCTCGACCTGCAGCATCACCTCGGCCTCGTCCACCGGCAGGCCCGCCGTGACCCGCTCGTGCACGACCTCGATGACGTTGGCGCCCAGCCCGGCCAGCTCGGCCAGCAGGCTGGCCAGGGCGCCCGGCCGGTCCGGCAGCCGGCAGCGCAGGGCCAGGTAGCGGCCGGCCGCGGCCAGGCCGTGCCGCAGCACCTTGGCCAGCAGCAGCGGGTCGATGTTGCCGCCGGACAAGACGACGACGACCGGCGGCTCGAAGAGCTCGGGGTGCTCCAGGAGGGCGGCCACGCCCGCGGCCCCGGCGGGCTCGACCAGCTGCTTGGCCCGCTCGAGGCAGAGCAGCAGGGCGCGGGACAGGTTCTCCTCGGAGACGGTGACCACCTGGCTGGCCAGGCTGGCCAGGATGGCCATGGTCAGCGCGCCGGGCTCGGCCACCGCGATGCCGTCGGCCATGGTCGCGGCGGCGTCAACGGTGACCGGGTAGCCGGCCGCCAGCGAGCCGGGAACGGGCGCGACCGCCTCGGCCTGGACGCCGATCAGCGCGGCCCGGGGCAGTCGCGCGCGGGCCGCGATGGCGATGCCCGCGGCCAGGCCGCCCCCACCGACCGGCACCGCGATCGTCCGCGCCTCCGGGCACTGCTCGGCGATCTCCAGGCCGACCGTGCCCTGCCCGGCGATCACGTCCGGGTGCTCGAACGGGTGGATGAACACGGCCCCGGTCTCCGCGGCGAGCTCGCGTGCCCGGATCAGGGCCGCCTCCACGGTCAGGCCGTGCAGGATGACGTCGGCGCCGTAGCCCCGGGTCGCGGCCACCTTGGGCAGCGGGGCGCCCTGCGGCATCACGACGGTGGCCCGGGCGCCGAGCGCGGCCGCGGCCAGGGCCACGCCCTGGGCGTGATTGCCCGCGCTGGCGGCGACCACGCCGCGGGCGCGTTCGGCCGGGCTCAGCCGCGCGATGCGCAGGTACGCGCCGCGGACCTTGAACGAGCCGGTCCGCTGCAGATTCTCGCACTTGAGGAAGACCGGGCCGCCGATCAGCTCGGACAGCGCGCGGGACGGCAGCAGCAGCGTCCGGCGGATGGCGGGCTGCACCACGGCCGCCGCCGCCACCACGTCGTCGATGCCCACCGGAAGGGACGCTGCCACCATGGATGCAGTGTGCCACCGGCGCTGGCCAGCCCGGGCGACTCAGCCGGGCGACTCAGCCGGGCGACTCAGCCGGGCGACCAGTAGCGATCGGCGGCCAGGATGAGCGCGGCGGCGCCGACCAGGCCCGCGCTCTGGCCGAGCGCGGCGGGCACCACCTGGACCTGGCGCGCGAAGTCGAGCCGGGCGTACTCGCGCAGCGCCTGCTCCAGCGGGTCGAACAGCAGCGGCCCGGCCTGGGACAGGCCGCCGCCGACGGCCACGACCTCCAGGTCGCAGAGGCTCGTCGCGGACGCGATGCCGATCCCGAGCGCGCGGCCCGCGCGCCGCAGCGCGGCCAGGCCGACGGGGTGACCCTGCGCCGCGTCGGCGGCCAGCTCCCGGGCCGTCGCGCCCGGCTGGCCCGGCCGCCAGCCCTGCTCCTGCGCCCAGGCCGCGAGCGCGGGGCCACGGGCGATGGCCTCGACGCAGCCGTGCCCGCCGCAGCCGCACGGCGGCCCGTCCGGGTCGACCACGATGTGGCCGACGTGACCCGCGTTGCCCGACGACCCGTTAACGAGCCGCCCGTCCATCACCAGACCGCCGCCGACGCCGGTCGAGACGGTCATGCCCAGCATGTTGGCGTGGCCCCGGCCCGCGCCGCGCCAGTGCTCGCCGGCCGCCACGCAGATCGCGTCGTTGTGCACCCGGACCGGCAGGCCGGGCAGCGCGCGGGCCAGCCGGGCGCGGAGCGGGAAGGCCCGCCAGCCGGGCATGTTGAGCGGCGAGACGACCCCGGCCGGCCACTCCATCGGGCCGCCGCAGCCGCAGCCCACGCCGGCCAGCTCGGTCGGATTGCCGATCCCGGCCTGCTCCAGCACTCCGGTGAACAGTGCCTCCAGCGTCCGCCACAGCTGCTCGGCGTCCAGCCCGGCCGGGGTCGGCGCCCGGTCCCAGGTGAGCACCCGCCCGCCGGGGTCGGTCACCGCGGCGGCCAGCTTGGTGCCGCCGATGTCGATCGCCAGGGCCGGGCGCGAGTTGTCCACCGTCAGCCTCCCTCGGGATGCGCGGGTCGCCACGCCGACATAGTGTCGAGTTGTGCAGCCTACGAGCCAGTCCCACACATCAGTCCCCCAGCCGCCGTCTTCCACGCCTCCCGTGGCCGCGACCGTGGCGCAGCTTCGCGGCACCGGGCACCAGCTCCGCACCGTCAAGGCGGAGATGCGGGAGAACCTGCTGACCGCCCTGCGCGCCGGCGAGGACGCCTTCCCGGGCATCATCGGCTTCGGCCAGACGGTCCTGCCGCAACTCGAGCGCGCCATCATCGCCGGGCACGACGTGATCCTGCTCGGTGAGCGCGGCCAGGGCAAGACGCGCCTCATCCGCACGCTGACCCTGCTGCTCGACGAGTGGACGCCCGTCGTCACCGGGTGCGAGATCAACGACCACCCGTACGCGCCCGCCTGCGCCCGCTGCCTCCGGCTGGCCGCCGAGCTGGGCGATGAGCTCCCGGTCAGCTGGCGCCGCCGCGACGAGCGGTACGGCGAGAAGCTGGCCACGCCCGACACCAGCGTCGGCGACCTGATCGGCGACATCGACCCGGTCAAGGTGGCCGA
>DASYBB010000164.1:0-25268 GCA_036501025.1 Streptosporangiaceae bacterium | reverse complement strand
TGGGCCTGGCTTGACGCGCGGGGGCGGGGTAGGCGAGAGTCGGCTGCACACGGCAGCCAGCGAGGAAGACCGGTGTGAATCCGGCGCGGTCCCGCCACTGTCACCGGGGAGCAAGCCCCGCTTTGGTCACGGCCCCGCCAGGGGCGGGAAGACCGGGGCACGCGGCGATCCGGGAAGCCAGGAGACTCCGGCGGCCGTGACCGACGAACGGGGCGCGGACCCCGAGGAGGTGGCGTGGAGCCAGACCGGCTCGAACCAAGCGCGCTGGGGACAGTGGCGCTGCTGTCAACCTCAGACACCGACCTGCTGGCCGCGCGGTCCAGCGGCGCGCCCTACCGGCTGGCCAACCCGGCCCGGCTGCCCCCGGGCGAGCTGCCCGCCCTGGTCGACGGCGCGGACGTCGTGGTGGTGCGGCTGCTGGGCGGCGAGCAGGCCTGGCGCGAGGGGCTGGCCTGGCTGCGCGCCGACGGCCGCCCGGTGGTGGTGCTCGGCGGCGAGCTGACCCCCGATGCCGCCCTGATGGCGCTGTCCACGGTGCCGGCCGGCATCGCCGCGCAGGCCCACGAGTACCTGGCCCACGGCGGCACCGGCAACCTGCTGGAGCTGGCCCGCTTCCTGAACGACACCGTGCTGCTGGGCGGGACCGGCTTCGCCGCGCCGGCGCCGGCCCCGCCCTGGGGGGTGCGGGACTGGGCGCCGCCGCAGGTGTCGCCGGAGGCGACGAGGCCGGTCGTGGGCATCGTCTACTACCGGGCGCATGAGCTGGCGGGCAACGCAGCGTTCATAGAAGATCTGTGTCTCGCGGTCTGGGCGGCGGGTGGGCGTCCGCTGCCGGTGTGGTGCGCGAGCCTGCGGTCGGCGGACGACGGGCTGCTGGCGGTGCTGGGCGAGGCCGACGCGCTGGTCGTGACCGTGCTGGCCGCGGGCGGGGTGGCGCCGGCCATGTCCCAGGCGGGCGGCGACGACGAGGCGTGGGACGTGGGCGCGATCGCGGCGCTGGACGTGCCGGTGCTGCAGGCGCTGTGCCTGACCGTGCCGCGGGCGCAGTGGGCGGGCACCGCGACGGGGCTCAGCCCGCTGGACGCGGCGACCCAGGTGGCCATCCCGGAGTTCGACGGGCGGCTGATCGGGGTGCCGTTCTCGTTCAAGGAGACCGACAGCGACGGGCTGTCGCGCTACGTCGCCGACCCGGAGCGGGCCGCGCGGGTGGCGGGCACGGCGCTGGCGCTGGCCCGGCTGCGGCACGTGCCGCCGGGCGAGCGGCGGGTCGCGCTGATGCTGTCGTCCTACCCGACCAAGCACGCGCGCATCGGGAACGCGGTCGGCCTGGACACCCCGGCCAGCGCGGTGGCGCTGCTGGCGGCCATGCGCGAGCGCGGGTACGACATCGGCGCCCCGACGTTCCCGGGCGTGGACGAGCAGGACGGGGACGCGCTGATCCACGCGGTCATCGCGGCGGGCGGGCAGGACCCGGAGTGGCTGACCGACCAGCAGCTGGCCGACGCGGTGGTGCGGATCCCGGCGGCTCAGTACCGGGAGTGGTTCGCGGAGCTGCCGGCCGCGCTGCGGGAGTCCGTGATCACCGCCTGGGGTGAGCCGCCGGGCGAGCTGTACGTGGACCGGTCGCATGACCCCGGCGGCGAGATCGTGCTGGCCGCGCTGACGGCGGGCAACATCGTGCTGCTGGTCCAGCCGCCGCGCGGGTTCGGCGAGAACCCGATCGCCATCTACCACGACCCGGACCTGCCGCCGAGCCATCACTACCTGGCCGCCTACCGGTGGCTGGAGCGCGGGTTCGGGGCGCACGCCGTGGTCCATCTCGGCAAGCACGGCACGCTGGAGTGGCTGCCGGGCAAGAGCCTGGGGCTGTCCGCGGACTGCGCGCCCGACGCGGCGCTGGGCGGGCTGCCGCTGATCTACCCGTTCCTGATCAACGACCCGGGCGAGGGAACGCAGGCCAAGCGGCGGGCGCACGCCACCATCGTCGGGCACCTGGTCCCGCCCATGACGCGGGCGGAGACCTACGGCGACCTGGCCCGGCTGGAGCAGCTGCTGGACGAGCACGCGTCGGTGGCGGCGCTGGACCCGGCCAAGCTGCCCGCGGTCCGGGCGCAGATCTGGACGCTGATCCAGGCCGCCCGGCTCGACCACGACCTGGGCCTGGACGCACGGCCGCACGACGCGGAGTTCGACGACTTCGTCCTGCACGTGGACGGCTGGCTGTGCGAGGTCAAGGACGCGCAGATCCGGGACGGGCTGCACGTGCTGGGGCAGGCGCCGTCCGGGGACGCGCGGGTCGGGCTGGTGCTGGCCATGCTGGCCGCGCGGCAGATCTGGTCCGGGCAGGCCGGCGCGATGCCGGGGCTGCGGGAGGCGCTCGGGCTGGCCGACGACGCGGCGCGGGCCGAGGTCGACCGGGTCGAGGGCGTGGCCCGCTCGCTGGTGGCCGGGATGGAAGCGGCCGGGTGGTCAGGCGAGGCCGTCTCCGGCGTGGTTCTCGACATACTGGGCCGGCCCGACGAGGCGGTGGCCCGGGTGCTGGAGTTCGCGGCCGACGAGGTCGTGCCCCGGCTGGCCGCCACCACGGGCGAGATCGACGCGGTGCTGCACGCCCTGGAGGGCGGGCACGTTCCGGCCGGGCCGAGCGGGTCGCCGCTGCGCGGCCTGGTCAACGTGCTCCCCACCGGCCGCAACTTCTACGCGGTCGACCCGAAGGCCGTGCCGTCCCGGCTGGCCTGGGAGACCGGCCAGCAGCTGGCCGACTCACTGCTGGCCCGGTACCGGGAGGACACCGGGCAGTGGCCGACGTCGGTCGGCCTGTCGGTGTGGGGGACGGCCGCGATGCGCACCTCCGGCGACGACATCGCCGAGGTGCTGGCCCTGCTGGGGGTCCGGCCGCGGTGGGACGAGGCCAGCCGCCGGGTCACCGGGCTGGAGGTCATCTCGCTGGCCGAGCTGGGCCGGCCCCGGATCGACGTCGTCGTCCGGATCAGCGGGTTCTTCCGCGACGCGTTCCCGCACGTGGTGACGCTGCTCGACGACGCGGTGACCATGGTCGCGGGGCTGGACGAGGCTGCCTCCGACAACCTCCTGCGCGCGAACGTGCTGGAGGACCTGGCCGCCCACGACGACCTGCGCCGGGCCACCAGCCGCATCTTCGGCTCGCCGCCGGGCGCCTACGGCGCGGGCCTGCTGGCCCTGATGGACAGCCGGTCCTGGCGCGACGACGGCGACCTGGCCGAGGTCTACGCCATGTGGGGCGGCCACGCCTACGGCCGGGGCCTGGACGGCCGCGCGGCGCGCGGCGACATGGAGGCGGCCTACCGGCGGATCGCGGTCGCGGTCAAGAACATCGACACCCGCGAGCACGACATCGCCGACTCCGACGACTACTACCAGTACCACGGCGGCATGGTGGCCAGCGTCCGCGCGCTGACCGGGACCGCGCCCGCCGCCTACGTGGGCGACAGCACCCGGCCCGAGAACGTCCGGACCCGGAGCCTGACCCAGGAGTCGGCGCGGGTGTTCCGCTCCCGGGTCGTCAACCCGCGGTGGATCGACGCCATGAAGCGGCACGGGTACAAGGGCGCGTTCGAGCTGGCCGCGACCGTGGACTACCTGTTCGGCTGGGACGCCACCACCGGCGTGGTCACGGACTGGATGTACGAGCAGCTGTCGCAGAGTTATGTCCTGGACCCCGACACGAGAAAATTCCTCGAAACGAGCAATCCGTGGGCACTGCGCAACATAACGGAGCGGCTGCTCGAGGCGGCTTCGCGGGGGCTGTGGGAGTCCCCTTCGGAGGTCACGCTGGATGAGCTCCGGGCGGCCTACCTCGAGGTCGAGGGACAGCTCGAGGAGGCGTCCGAATGAGCCTGCTGCCGTTCTCGGCGGTCGTCGGCCAGGACGACGCGCGGCTGGCCCTGCTGCTGGGCGCCGTGGACCCGGGCCTGGGCGGGGTGCTGCTCACCGGGGAGAAGGGCACGGCCAAGACGACCCTGGTCCGGGCGCTGGCCGACATCCTGCCGGGGATCTCGGTGGTGGCTGGGTGCCGGTTCTCGTGTGACCCGTCTGTGCCTGATCCCTTGTGTCCGGATGGGCCGCATGCTGCTGAGGCTGTGGCCGTCTTTCGGCCGGCGCGGCTGGTCGAGCTGCCGCTCGGGGCGACCGACGACCGGATCACCGGGAGCCTGGACGTCCCCAGGGTGCTGGCCGGGGCGCCGACCGCCGAGGCGTTCGTGCCGGGGCTGCTGGCCCAGGCGCACCGGGGCGTCCTGTACGTCGACGAGATCAACCTGCTGCCCGACCACCTGGTCGACGTGCTGCTGGACGCGGCCGCGACGGGCGTGGCGACGGTCGAGCGGGAGGGCATCTCGCTGCGCCACGCCAGCCGGTTCCTGCTGGTCGGGACGATGAACCCGGAGGAAGGCGAGCTCCGGCCGCAGCTGCTGGACCGGTTCGGGCTGTGCGTCCCGGTGGTGGCCAGCCCCGACCCGGCCCGGCGCGCGGCCGCGGTGCGCGCCCGGCTGTCGCACGACCTGTTCGGCGCGACGTCCGCGCAGGGGGCGGCGGGGCAGTCGCTGACCAGCCAGATCGCGGTGGCCGCAGGCGCGCGGGCGTCGGTGAAGCTGAGCGACGAGGCGCTACTGCGGATCACGACGGCGTGCGCGGCGCTGGGCGTAGACGGGCTGCGCGGCGACCTGGTGACGGCCCGGGCCGCGCTCGCCCACGCGGCGTGGCAGGGCCGGCCGGAGGTGACGGAGGCGGACATCCGGGCGGCGGCCCGGCTGGCGCTGCCGCACCGGCGGCGGCGCGGGCCGTTCGACGATCCGGGGATGGACGACGCGCAGCTGGATGAGGCTTTCGGGGGGCCGGAGGATTCGGCGGGGGGCGACCCTTCCGGGGGTGGGGCTCCGGGGAGCTTGGAGTCCGACGACGGCGGTCCCGATGATGGCGGGCCGGACGGCGGCGGACCGGATGGCGGGCCTGAGGACCGGGGGCCTGGCGGCGGCGGCAATGGCGGGCGCGGAGCCGGAGCGGCGAACGGCGGCGCGGCCGGGAACGGCGCGCGCGGCGGGCCAGTCCCTGAGCCCTGGACGACCGGAGCGGCCGGGACTACCGGGCGGCCGCAGCCCGAGCGGACCGGGGCCGCGCAGGACCGGGCCGAGCGGAACGGGACTGAGCGGGACCGGGCCGAGCGGAACGGGACTGAGCCGGCGCGCGGCTCGGTCGCGGGCGGCACGGTGTTCAGCGTGCGGCATCTCCAGGCCCGCGGCCTGGGCACCGGCAGCGGCGGCCGGCGCTCCCGGTCCCGCGGGCCGGGCGGGCGGCCAGCGGGCTCAGCTACGACCGCCGTCTCCCCCGACCTGACCGCGACCGTCCGGGCCGCCGCGCTGGCCCGGCCCGGCCAGCCGTTCGCCGTCCGGCCGGGCGACCTGCGGCGATGGCTGCGCCGGGGCCGCGAGTCGAACCTGGTCATCCTGCTCCTCGACACCTCGGGATCCATGGCCGCCCGGCGCCGCACCGCGACCGTGTCGGCGGTCGCGCTGTCGCTGCTGCGTGACTCGTACCGGCGGCGCGACCGGGTCGCGCTGCTCGCCTTCCGGGGCCGCGAGGCAACCGTGGTGGTGCCGCCGACGCGGTCGGCCGGCCTGGCCGCGCAGCGGCTGCACGGCCTCCCGGCCGGCGGCCAGACGCCCCTGGCGGCCGGGCTGGAGGCGGCCCGCACCCTGGCCCGGCGCGAGTACTGGCGAGAGCCGGACCGCCGCCCGCTGCTGGTGGTGGTGACGGACGGCCGGGCCACCGGCGGCCCCGACGCGATGGGCCGGGCACGGCACGCCGCCCGCGCGCTGGCCCGCTTCCCGGGCCTGTCCGGCGTGGTCGTCGACGCCGAGGACGGGCCAGTGCGGCTCGGCCTGGCCGGGGTCCTCGCCGCCGACCTGGACGCCGAGCTGGTCACCGTCGCCGGACTGGCGTCGGCGAGCCCGGCCCGGCGCGACGACGCCGCGCGCGTGCTGCGCGCCATCATCCGCGCGAAGGAGGCGGCCTGATGCCGCAGGGCAAGGTAACAGCGGTGCCGGCCGACGGGCTGAGCACCCGGGAGCGCCGGGCGCAGCCGCTGCTGGCGGTGCACACCGGCGACGGCAAGGGCAAGTCCACCGCCGCTTTCGGCCTAGCCCTGCGGGCCTGGTCGGCCGGGTGGGCGATCGGCGTGTTCCAGTTCACCAAGAGCCCCAAGTGGAAGGTCGGCGAGGAAGGGGCGCTGCGCGCCCTCGGCGAGGTGCACGCCTCGACCGGCGCGGGCGGCCCGGTGACCTGGCACAAGATGGGCGCGGGCTGGTCCTGGCTGCGCACCCAGCCCGAAGATCATGAGAAGGCGGCCATAGCCGGCTGGGAGCAGGTCAAGCGGGACCTGGCCGCGCAGACGTACCGGCTGGTGATCCTCGACGAGTTCACCTACCCGGTCAGCAACGGGACGCTGGACGTCGACGAGGTGCTGGCCACGCTGGCCGCCCGGCCCGGCGTCCAGCACGTGGTGATCACCGGCCGCCGCGCGCACCCGGCCCTGGTCGAGGCGGCTGACCTGGTCACCGACATGACGAAGGTCAAGCACCCGATGGACGCCGGCCGCAAGGGCCAGCCCGGCATCGAGTGGTGAGCAGCCGGTGGTGAGCCTGTGGTGAGCGGACCGTTCCCGTGGTGAGTCACCCGCGCCTGGTCATCGCCGGCACCCGGTCCGGGGACGGGAAGACGACGGTGGCCACCGGCCTGATGGCGGCGCTGGCCGCCCGCGGGCTGCGGGTGTCGGCACACAAGGTCGGCCCGGACTACATCGACCCGAGCTACCACGCGGCCGCCACCGGGCGGCCCGGCCGCAACCTGGACCCCTGGCTGACCGGCGACGACCTGATCGCGCCGTTGTTCCTGCACGGCGCGGGCGCCGTCGGCGGCGGAGGGCACGGCGCAGCAGGCGGAGGCGCGGGCGGGGCCGGCCGCGGAGGCGGCGCAGGCGCAGGCCGCGGAGGCCGGGATGCCGGCAGCGGGCCGGCCGACGTCAGCGTGATCGAGGGCGTCATGGGCCTGTTCGACGGCGTGACCGGCCGCGGCGACCTGGCCAGCACCGCGCACGTCGCCCGGCTGCTGCGCGCCCCGGTCGTGCTCGTTGTCACCGCGACCGGGGCGGCCCGGTCGATCGCGGCGACCGTCCACGGGTTCGCCACGTTCGACCCGGCGACGCGGATCGCCGGTGTGGTGCTCAACCAGGTCGGCTCGCCGCGGCACGAGAGCATCCTGCGGGAGGCCATCGCGCCGCTCGGCATCCCGGTCCTCGGCGCGCTCCCCGCCGAGGCCACCCTGCACACCCCGTCGCGCCACCTCGGCCTGGTCCCGGCCGCCGAGCGGGCCGGCCAGGTCAGCGACTGGCTCCCCCGGCTCCGCGAGCTCATCGCGCGCCACCTGGACCTCGACCACCTGCTGGCCATCGCCCGCGCGGCCCCCGCCCTCACCGCCCGCCCCTGGTCCGCCCCCGACGCAGTCGCCGCGGCCGACACAGCCGTCGGCGCCCTGGCCGGAAACGGCGCGAGCAGAAACGGCGCGACCGGGAACGGCGCGAGCGGGAACGGCGCGGGCAGGACTGGCCCAGTTGGGATTGGCCCAGCCGGGAGCGGTGCACCCTGTAACGAGGCCGGCCGGGAGGGAGCCGGCGGGGCCGGGACGCGGCCGCCCCGGATCGCCGTGGCGGGCGGTCGGGCCTTCACCTTCGGGTACGCCGAGCACCGCGAACTGCTGGAGGCGGCCGGCGCCGAGGTGGAGGAGTTCGACCCGATGACCGCCGAAAAGCTGCCGGCCGGCACCGACGCCCTGGTCATCGGCGGCGGCTTCCCGGAGGTCTACGTCGAGGACCTGGCCGCCAACGCCGCCTTGCGCGCTGAAATCACCGGGCGCGCCGCGAGCGGGATGCCCATCGTCGCGGAGTGCGCCGGGCTGCTCTGGCTCGGCACCAGCCTGGACGGCCGGGAACAGTGCGGCGTGCTCCCGGCCACCGCGCGGATGACCGGGCGGCTGACCCTCGGCTACCGCCAGGCCGTGGCTCTGACCGACAGCCCGCTGGCCGCCGCCGGAACCGCCATCCGGGCCCACGAGTTCCACCGCACCGTCAGCGATCCGGCCGCCGGCCCGGCCCCCGCCTGGCAGCTCGCCGACGGCAGCCGCCAGGGCTGGGCCACGCCCCGCCTGCTCGCTTCCTACCTCCACCTGCACTGGGCCGGCCTGCCGGCCGCGGCCCCCCGCCTGGTCGCCGCCGCCCTCGCCGCGCGGGAAGCCCAGCCGCGCCCGCCATCGCCCCGGCCGACGCCAACGTCCGGAGTTCCGAGCGCACCATGAGGCCGAACATCACCATCAGCACCACAATTACGAGAGGCACGGCCATGACGGCGCAACCAGGCGGCCGCATCCCCGGAGATTCCATGATCGTGGGAAGTCTGCTCACCCCAGGAGGTGAGAGATCTTCCCACGATCATGATGCTCGGCGGCCACGATGACGCCCGCCCTGGACGAGGCGGCCTCTGCGGCCTCTCAGGCCAGATCCGACTCACCGGCCCCCGCCACCGTCAGCCCCGAGCCCCCGGACACCGCGATCGCGGGCGCGGAGGTGACGGGCGCGGAGGTGGCGGGCGCGGCGGGGGCGGATGGGGCCAGGCGGGGCCGCGGGGACGAGGTTGACCTGTGGCATCACGGGGATGAGGACCTGGATCCTGATGCTCCCGGGCAGCTGGACCTGGCGGTCAACGTGCGGTTGCCGCGGCCGCCGGAGTGGCTGCGGGCGCGGCTCGATGCGGCGCTCGGCGGGCTGGGCGCCTATCCCCGGCCCGGCGCCGCCGTCGCGGCGGTGGCCCGGCGGCACGGGCGCGGCGTCGAGGAGGTGCTGCTGACCAACGGGGCGGCAGAGGCGTTCACGCTCATCGCCAGGGCGCTGGGACCCCGGCACGCGGTCTGCGTGCACCCGTCGTTCACCGCGCCCGAGGCCGCGCTGCGCGACGCCGGTCACGGGGTCCGGCGGGTGCTGCTGGAGCCGCCGTTCACGCTCGCCGCGGAGGACATCCCGGACGACGCTGACCTCGTCGTGCTCGGTAACCCCACCAACCCGACCGGACGCCTGCACCCGGTGTCCGTCCTGGAGCGGCTGGCCCGGCCGGGCCGGGTGCTCGTCGTCGACGAGGCGTTCGCGGACGCCATCGACGGCGAGCCGGCCAGCCTGAGCGCCCGGCGCGACCTGCCTCAGGTGCTGGTGGTGCGCAGCCTGACCAAGGCGTGGGGGCTGGCCGGGCTGCGGGTGGGCTATGTCCTGGGCGAGCCGAGCCTGCTGGCCGCGCTGCGCCAGGCGCAGCCGCCCTGGCCGGTCAACAGCCTGGCGCTGACCGCGCTGGAGTCCTGCAGCCAGCCCGAGGCCGTCGCCTGGGTCGGGCGGCAGGCCGCGACGGCGGCGAGCTGGCGGCAGGCGCTGGCTGCGGCCCTGGATGAACTGCCCGGTGTCGAGGTGCCGGCGGGCGGGCAGGCCCCGTTCCTGCTGGTGCGCGTAGCGGACGCTACTGCGGTCCGCCAGCGCCTGCGAGGCCTCGGCATCGCCGTCCGGCGCGGCGACACGTTCCCCGGGCTCGGCGATCAGTGGCTGCGCATCGCCGTGGTCGCCCCCGAGCACCATCCCCGCATTGCCGATGCCTTCGCCCGGTCCACCGGGCCCGGCGCCGCCCGTGCCCGGGGCTCAGTGTCCGCATCCCCCAGCGGGACCGCCGACCCCAGGGACCCGGCCGAAGCCCAGGGGCCAGCCGAGCCCCGGAAGCCCGGCGAAGCCCAGGGGCCAGCCAAGCCTCGGAAGTCCGCCGAGGCCCACGGGCCAGCCGAGCCTCGGAAGCCCGCCGAGGCCCAGGATGCGGCCGAGGCCTTGGAACTGGCCGGCACCGGGGGCGGGGCCGTGACGCTGATCGGGGCCGGGCCCGGCGGCGCGGACCTGATCACGCTGCGCGGATGGCGGGCGCTGCACGCCGCCGATGTCGTGGTGGCCGACCGGCTCGCTGATCCCCGGCTGACGGGCGAGCTGCGGCCCGGCGTGATGCTGATCGACGCGGGCAAGTCGCCCGGAGCCCATCAGCTCAGCCAGGACGAGATCAACGAGCTGCTCATCAAGCACGCGAGCGCGGGGCGGCGGGTGGCACGGCTCAAGGGCGGCGACCCGTTCGTATTCGGCCGCGGCGGCGAGGAGGCAGCGGCCTGCGCCGCGGCGGGCATCCCGTGCTCGGTCATCCCGGGCCTGTCCAGCGCCACGGCCGGCCCGGCCCTGGCCGGCATCCCGCTGACGCACCGCGAGGTCAGCCAGTCGTTCTCGGTGGTATCGGGCCACCTGCCGCCGGATCATCCGGCCAGCCGGGTCGACTGGGCCGCGCTCGCGGCCGGCACCGACACGCTGGTCCTGCTGATGGCGGTGCGGAACCTGCCGGCCATCGCGGCACACCTGCTGACCCTGGGGCAGCCGCCGACGACCCCGGCCGCTTGCATCGAGAGCGCGGGCACCGCCGCCCAGCGCGTGCGGCACAGCACGCTGGCCGGGCTGGCCAGCCCGGCTCCCGGCGAGGCACCGATAAGTAATCCGGCAATCATCGTGATCGGGCCAACCACGAGGGCGCTTGGCGCGTCTCACTCATGAGCAGGCAATGAATGCTTTGCTCGCGCTAATCCAGTCATTGCGATGGGAGCCGGGAATGCGCGGCGGGCCTGGGCTGATGCAGGGGGCGACCAGCTCCCATACCAGCTCTGACCTGCATTTCTTCCGCTGTCACGGCGTGGTCAGCCAAGTTATTACAAGAGTCTGACCGAATAGATAAACGCCAGACGCATACCGGGCGTATCTGATATAAGCCCCCTCGGCACAACGGGACAAACTAGCACATATTGGACTTTGTTCCGATTATCTCGATTTGGTTTCACGGGCCGATATCTGGGTCTACTGTGTCCCCTTGAGAGCGGGTCCGAATGAAAGGGGCTTCACCCATGTCGTATCGTCGTAACGCCCGGAACTACCGGCGCGGGGTCGCGCGGTATTACCAGGTATTCGAAGATCGGCCGCGGGCTCGCCTGGGTGCAATAGTCGGGACCGTCGTCGCGGTGCTGGGAGTCGTGGCGGGATTGATTATCTCGTCGAACTCCGGCGCGAAGCTCGCTACCACGAGCGACGCCGCCAACGGAGCTGCCTGCGTCTCGTCGTCAGCCACTCCAGGGACGACCACGCCTGCGGCCACAGATCCCGCCTCGGCGCTGCCAACTGATACCGCCGCGCCGACCGGTTCAGCCGCGCCGAGCGTCTCGGCGACCACGAGCGCCGCAGTGACTGCGGCTCAGCTCCCGGTCAGCCGTTTGCATCGCCACCCGGTACCGCCCAACACCAGCACGCCGACGCCGATTTCTACCGCAACGTCAACTACCTCTACCTCGGCTGCACCGACTTCGACCGCCGTTCCGACTTCGACCGCCGCGCCGACCGTGACGCCGTCGACCACGGCGTCGGCCTCGGCCAGCCCGAGTGCCTGCACCACCCCGACGCCCTCGGCGTCGGCTACGGCGCCGGCCGCGGCGGGCAACGTCAACTGCGACATCATCGTGCCCGCCAACCCGCTGACGGCGCAGGGCCTGTCTACTCCGTACCAGCTCACCGGAACCGACGGGATGTCGCCGGCCGCGTCGGGCTGCAACATGGCCAACGCCGGCGCCCTGGGCGCATTCGTGCAGGCCACCATTCTGGACCCGGCGACTGGAGCCTTGTCGGTCTATGAGCCGCTGGTCATCACGCAGGGCACGACGCCGGCCGCCGCGCCGGTCGTGCCGACCCTGCCGGCCGGCGCGATCGTCACGATCGACGTGGGCTTCAACGGCACCGACCTCACCCAGGTGGGCGCGACGGCCAATGCGCTACAGCAGGGCAGCTGCATCGACGGGCTCAACGGGTCCGTCTTCGGCCAGGTGTCATTCTGCAACGGGTCGCAGTTCTTCCAGGCCGCGGCGCGGGCGGAGCAGCAGGGCAAGCTGACGGTCCCGGCCGCAGGCACGTCCCCGATGACCGGCCAGCCGTGCCCGACGACGCGCGGCTTCGACGTCATCGACCAGGACCCCAGCGACAACGTGACCAGCATCTACCTGCTCACCGGGACCGGGCAGACGGCCCAGCTGAACGCGGCTAACACGGCCGCGCTGCCGGATGCCACCAAGCTCGTCAACGGCAGCGACAACGCTCTGCTGACTGACTTCCTCGACCCGACGCTGGGCTGCACGCCGTTCGAGGCGCCGGACCTCTCGCAGGGCGGGATGATGAGCAGCTCGCAGGCGCTCAACGAGCTCGCCGCGGCCAAGGACCAGACCGCGCCGATCGCGCTGATTCCGGAGAATGACGAGATGGTGCTGGTCAACGACGCCTTCAGCGTCCAGAAGACCAACCTGTACCGGGCGCAGATCGGCCAGTCGGCGGTCAACCCGCGCAATGTCTCGGACACTCCGGCGAACTTCTGCCAGGAGATGGAGAACGTCCAGACGCCGTTCCTGGCCGCCAACCAGGCGGTGCTGGCCACGGATGCCTCTCCGGTGCCGGCGGTGGGCAACAACCTGTTCACCTTCTTGGCCAACCGGCTGAGCATGTCCTTCGCCAACCTCAACTGCTCGAACTACGGGTTGAAGGACACCGTCACGGTCACGCTCGACGGCAACGGCGTCGCCACGGCGGCGACGTTCAACACCGCCCTTCAGACGGCGACCACCAACACCGGACCGGGAGGGGGCCAGCCGACGCCGCCCAGGCACCGCCGCGGGCGTCACGGCCACGGTCTCGACAACCCGTCCGGAGAGTAAAACCGATCCAGTAGCGCACGCTCACGGGCGCGGCGGCCTCAGGAATCACTGAGGCCGCCGCGCCCGTTTGTCATGGCTCCATGGGGCCAGATCTTACGATCCGCGGACCCGGAGCCCGGTCCTGAGAAATGGCCCCACACAGCCGCTAACGTCAGTATTGCGTTCATTCGCGGATCGTCGGTAATGACGGCAGTCCGCCGTAAAGGAGGTCGGTAGCCCTACCCGTGATTGTGATGCCAGCTTGGGGAGCGGAACCCATGAGCTACGTATCAAGATGTGTGGGAAGGGGATCTCAGTGAAAGCGAGATCTGCCAGGTCAGATTCTTTCCGGCCGCGGGCCAGGATGGGCCGTCCGATAGCACTGGCTGCGCTGGGAATTGCCGCCGTCGCAGGCGGCGGCATTGTTGTTCATACCATGAGCGGCCCGTCGGGCATCAGCCTGAGCGCTGAGGCCGGCCATCAGCACTCCGGCGGCGGCGCCGGGCAGTTCCGCTCCCGGCCGATGTGGTCGTTCAGCACGCTCAACAACCAGAACGACCCGACCTTCAACCAGCTGCTCGGGATCAACAACCACGGCGAGATCGCCGGATACTTCGGGTCGGGCGCGCAGGGCCATCCGAACAAGGGCTACCTGCTGCAGCTGTCCCGGCAACGCTCGCAGTTCGTGAACGAGAACGTCCCCGGCGCCGTGCAGACCCAGGTCACCGGGCTCAACGACCGCGGCGTGACGGTCGGCTTCTGGTCCGGCCAGAACACGGCCAGCCAGATGAACGCCAACCTCGGCTTCTACAGCTGGGCGGGCACGTTCCACAACGTTGCGTTCCCGACCCGGCATAATTCGAACCCGCCGGTCAACCAGCTGCTGGGCGTGAACAACTCGGACGTCACGGTTGGCTTCTACACCGACGCCAAGGGCAACCCGCATGGCTACGCCTACAGCATCACCCGGCACTGGTTCCACTCGGTGATCGTGCCCGGCGGCGTGAGCGACACGGCGACGGGCATCAACAACGCGGGCGCCATCTCCGGCTTCTACACCGGGCCGGGCGGCGTCACCAGGGCGTTCGTGAAGGGTCCCGGCGGCCGGATCACCCGGCTGATGTTCCCGGGCGCGTCCGCGACCGAGGCCTTCGGGATCAACGACTCCGGCGAGGTCGCAGGCACCTACATGACCGGGAGCGGGGACAACGCCAAGTCGTTCGGGTTCACCTGGACGCGCCGGGCCGGGTTCCGGAGCATTACTGCCCCCGGCGGCCGCGGCCGGACCACCATCAACGGCGTCAACGACGCGGGCGACCTGGTCGGCTTCTTCACCGGCCCGGCCGGGCGGACCAACGGCGTGCTGTGGGCCGACGGGCACTTCATGGCACCGCCGGCGCCGCCGGTAACGCCCGTGCCCATGCCGGGCATGTCGATGTCGGCCAAGCCGACGATGTCGGCCATGCCCACCATGACCGCGGCCCCGCCGACGATGACGACAATGCCCACGATGGCACCGACCATGCCGCCCACGGCACCCCCGGTGCCGAACCCGAGCGCCTCGCCGCCGGGCGGTCCCTGGTAACAGCGGCGGCAGGATCCCGGCTGGCCGGCCCGGCATGGCGGGCCGGCCAGCCGGAGCGGCTGCCCGGGCGCTCCCCCCGGTGCCCAGGCAGCCGGAGTGCTGGCCCGGTATTCCCCCGGTGCCCGGCCAGCCGGAGTGCTGGTCCGGCGTTTCCCCGGTGTCGGGCCAGCGGAGCGGCGGCCTGGGCACTCCCCCCGGGGCCCGGCCGCCGGGGCCTGCGGCTGGCGGGGCGGTGGCGCATCCCCTCCGCCGGCCGCCGCCCGTGAACGCCGGGAAGGCGAGGGCCGGGCCGTCAGCCGCGCGGCCCCGGTTGGGGGTCGCGCTTCGTCATTCCGTAAGCGCTGGCGGCCTGCCGGGCGGCCAGCCGGCTGGGCACGGCGCGCAGCGCGACGTCCCGCAGCCAGCCGCGGGCACCTGTCTGCGCCGTCAGCCTCGACATCCGCTGCGCCTGCCGGAGCAGCCGGTTGGCCGGGGGGCGGCGTTGCGCGTCATAACGGCGCAGCCGCTCCGGCACGTCCGGCGGGTCCGCCCGGTCCAGGTGCCGGGCCAGGGCGGCCGCGTCCTCGAAGGCCTGGCTGGCACCCTGGCCGAGGTCGGGCGGCATCGCGTGCGCCGCGTCGCCGAGCAGCGCGACGCGGCCGACGGCGAACGACGGCAGCGGCCGGGCCAGGCAGGCGATCGCGTCAACGTAGATGTCGGCCGGCGAGGTGGCTTCGATCAGCGCCGGCACGGCCGGATGCCAGTCGGCCATCAGCGACAGCACGTCGCGTCGCGCCTGTTCCGGTGCGGGCGGCGCGCCGCTCAGCGCGGTGTCGGTGAACCAGTACAGGCGATCGGCCCCGACCGGGTACAGGCCGAACTCTGATCCGGTGCGGCGGTCGACGAGGTTGCTGGCCAGCAGGCCGTCCACGGTCAGGCCGTCCGGTGCCGGGAGCATCCCGCGCAGGTCCAGCCGGCCGGTCCGCCGCAGCCCGGGATGGGCGGCGAACAACTGCGAGCGCAGCACGCTGCTGATGCCGTCCGCCACCACCGCCATGTCGGCGCGGACCCGCCGTCCGCCGCTGGTCACCCACACTCCCGTATCGTCCTGCTCCAGCCGCTCGACCGGCATCCCGGTATGCACGATCCCATCGGGCAACGGCGCGCGCAGCGCCTGGAGCAGGTCCGGGCGGCTCACCATCGCCACCGCCCCCACCATCTCCTGGACCGCTCCCATGTCGGCGACGAGCAGCGGCCGGCCCCGCCAGTCCCGCAGCCCGCCGCTCGCGGTGCGCAGCACATGTTTGCGGGCGTAGGCGCCGAGACCCAGCCCGTCCAGCGCGCGCACGCCGTTCGGCGCGATGAGGATCCCGGTGCCCGTCTCGCGAAGGCGGCCGGCCCGCTCGCACACGGTCACCTCATGCCCGGACCGGTTCAGGCCGACGGCGGCGGCCATCCCGCCCAGGCCGGCACCCACCACCACGATGCGCACCTGCTCACCTTCCTCAGCTCCCGGCGCAGGATCCCTTATCTCGGTCCTGCCCTTGTCGGCTCCGTCAATACCACTACGGCCGTTGTAGAACGGATACTGTCATACGCTTGGCCGGTGCCGCACACCAACCCCCGCCGCCGCCGGGACCTGGCCGACGCCGCGATCGCCCTGCTCGCGTCTTCTGGTGTCCATGGCCTGACCCACCGGGCGGCCGAGAACGCCGCCGGCCTGCCGCCCGGGACCGCCTCGAATTACTTCCGCAGCCGCGAGGCCCTGCTCATCGCGGCCGCCGAGCGCATCGCCGAACTGCACCACGCCGACACCGACCACGCCGCGCAACAGCACCAGGACACCGCGGCTGACCCGGCCGGCCGTCCGGCCGCAGGCCCTGGCGATCAGGTCGCCGACCTGCTGGCCGGGTCGCTGCTGGCGGCGACCACGATCCATCGCGATCGCTACCTCGCGGTCGTTGAACTGCTGCTCGAAGCACGACGGCGGCCCGCGCTGGCGGCCGCCCTGGCCGGCATGCAGGAGATCGCCACGGGCCTCACGGCCGGACTGCATGCGCGCCTCGGCCTGCCCGTCCCGGCGAGCGCCGTCCCGGTCCTGATTGCCCTCTACGAGGGCGCGCTGTTCGCCCTTCTCACCGCGCCCGCCGAGCACGCCACCGAAGAGTCGGCCGGCACTCTCGCGCACGCGATCGTGCACGGCGCCCTCCCCGGCTGGCCCGACTCCGGTGGTCCCGCGCGCCGGCCCGGACGGCCCGGCGCGGAGTGACCTGCACGGCCATCGGCACGGGTTTAGGCTGGCGGATCGTGACCCCAGCCCCGGACATTCCCGGACACACGGTGACCAGCATGCTGGGCACGGGCGGCTTCGCCGCCGTCTACCGGGGCTGGCAGCGAGCCGTCGGCCGCGAAGTGGCCATCAAGGTCGACAACCGCGCGCTGTTCAGCGAGCGGGACCGCCGGCGGTTCTTCCGCGAGGTGACGGCCGCCGGGCGGCTGTCCGGGCACCCGCACGTCGTGGATGTCTACGACGCCGGGATGCTCGCCGACGGGCGGCCCTACCTGGTCATGGAGCTGTGCCCGGGTGGCTCGCTCAACGATGAGCTGCGCCGGCACGGGCCGATGAGCGCGCAGCGGGTGGCCGGGATCGGCGTCCGGCTGGCCGACGCCCTGGCCGCCGCGCATGCGGCGGGCGTCCTGCACCGCGACATCAAGCCGGCCAACGTCCTGATCAACCGGTACGGCATGGTCGGCCTGGCGGACTTCGGGCTGGCGTCGATCATCGACGCGAGCGGCGAGCAGACGGTGACCCGGGATGCGCTGACCCCGGCCTTCGCGCCGCCGGAGAGCTTCCGCGGCGCGGATCCGACGGCCGCGGCCGATATCTACTCGCTCGCGGCCACCTTGTACATGCTGCTGGCGGGCCGCCCGCCGCGCTTCCCGGCGGGCGAGCCGCCGCCGGGCCTGGCCACGATCGCCGGACTGCACGACCGGCCGGTGCAGGACGTGCCCGGCACGCCGCCGGAGCTGATGGCGATCCTGCGCCAGGCCCTGGCCGCCGACCCGGCGCAGCGGCCCGCGACGGCGGCGGCACTGCGGGACGCGCTGGCGGTGCTGAGCCTCCCGCCGGACGCCCCGTCCGTGCCGCAGCGGCCGCCCGCGCCAGGCAGCCGGCCGGCCGTGGGGGTACCGGCGACCGGCGGCTACGGGGATCCGGCCGGATCGTCGGTCCCCGGCGGGCCGGGCACGGGAAGCACCGCGCCCAGCCAGGCGGGAACTCCCGCCGACCCCGCCGGGCCGGGCGCGTACGCGGGCGCCGCCGGCCACCTGGGCGCTGCGGGCCACCCAGGCACTGGCCCGAGCGCTCACCTCGGCACCGGACCCGGCTCCCACCCCGGCACCGGACCCGGATTCGGCCCCGGCACCGGGCTGGCCGGCCCGACGGGCCCGGCTACGCCGCCGGCCGGCCGGCGCCGGACCATGGCGCTGGCCGCGGCCCTCGGCGGCGGGATCGCCCTGATCGTGGTGGCCGCGCTCCTCGCCGGCGCCCGCTTCTTCGGCCCGGGCCGCACGCCCGCCCCGGTGCAGCGCGGCCAGAGCCCGGCGGCCGCTGCCGGGGCGGCCAGCGGGCCCGGCGTGTTCGGGGTCGCGACGGTGACGAGCGGCTGCCCGGCAGCCTCGGCGGGGGCGCCGGGGGCACGCTGCCCGGCCCGCCCGGAATGCTGGGACGGGATCGTGGAGATCTCCGGCAATACGACCGTGCGCAGCCTGCCCTGCGCCGGGCCGCACGTCTGGGAGACGTTCGGCATCGGCATCCTGCCCGCCGCCGCGTCGACCTCGGACACGGCCATCGTGGCCAAGGACCCGACGGTACGGGCGGTGTGCTCGGCCGCGGTGCTGCTCCGGTCCCGGGCCGGGACCGCGCAGAAGATCCCGGCCGCGTCCTGGGAGATCGAGGTCGTGCCGCCCGACGAGGCGGCGTTCGACAGCGGCGCCCGCGCCTACCGGTGCCTGGCCCACGCCCTGACCGGTCCCGACCCGGCGCAGTCCCAGTTCCTCCGGTAGGGATCAGGGGAAACAGCCAGGCCAGCGCGCGACGGCCGGGCGGGCGGATGCGAGACTTGAGGGCGTGACTAGCTCGTTTGCAGAACGCTTCGCCGTCGTCCGCGCCGCCCACGGCCCGCTGGTCTGGGGCCTGGACCCCTCCGGCCGCCTGCTCGAGGAGTGGGGCCTGGGCGACACCCCGGACGGGCTGGAGCGCTTCGCCGACATCGTCGTGGCCGCCGCCGACGGGACGGTCGGGCTGGTCAAGCCCCAGTCGGCGTTCTACGAGCGGCACGGGTGGCGCGGGATCCGGACGCTGGCCCGGCTGACGGCCGAGGCCCGCAGCGCCGGGCTCCTGGTCATCATGGACGTCAAGCGGGGCGACGTCGGGTCGACCAACGACGCCTACGCCGAGGCCTACCTGGGCAGGGGCGCGCCGCTCGAGGCCGACGCCATGACCGTCCACCCCTACCTCGGGCTGGGCGCGATGGGCGCCTTCTTCGCCCGGGCGCACGAGGCGGGCAGCGCCGTGCTGGTCGTGACGCGGTCCTCCAACCCGGAGGGGCGCGGCGTCCAGGCCGCCACCGACCCGGCCGGCCGTACCGTCGAGGCAGGCCTGCTGGCCGAGATCGGGCTGCTCAACGCGGCGCTGGCGCCGGACGGCCTGGGGCCGGTGGGCGCGGTCATCAGCCCGACGCGGCGGGAGGCGGAACTGGACCTGGCCGGCGCGCGCGGGCTGTTCCTGGCCCCGGGCGTGGGCGCGCAGGGAGCGACCGCCGCGGATGTCGGCCGGGTGTTCGCGGCATGCCCGGACCGGGTGATGCCCGCGGCCTCAAGGTCGCTGCTCTCGGCTGGCCCCGACGGCAGCCGCCTGCGGGATAACGCGGCTTCGGTCGCGGCCGAGTTTCGCCAGGTTCTCGGCAGTTAGGGCGGGTCAGGTCCCGGCGCTGAACAAGGTCACGTCGAGGGCGCGGCCGAGCACCGGGTTGGCCAGCGGGAGCAGGAAACGGAACCGGGCCGGGAGCTGGCGGCGCAGGGCGGCGGGCGGCCGGGTGATGGTGGCGGACTCGACGACGCGCAGGCCGAGGCGTTCCAGGGTGCGCGGGTCGTCGACGGCCCACTGCCACCGCGCCTGCATGTTCTTGCGGGCGGCCAGCTTGTGCTGGCGCTCGTAGGTCGCCCGCGGGTAGGTGTCGAGCGCGATCAGGGCGCCGGGGAACCGCGCCGCGAGGCGGGCGAGGGCCGCGGTGACCTGCTCTTCGGGCAGGTAGGTCAGGACGCCGTCGGCGACGAAGAAGTACGGGCCGGGGCGGTCGGCCACGGCCGCCAGCCAGTCCTCGTCCAGGAACGACGCGGCGACCATCGTGCGGCGGCTGGTGTCGGCGAAGAACTTCCGGCGCAGCTCGATCGTGTCGGGCAGGTCCAGGTCGATCCAGCGCACCTGGCCGTTGTCGACCCGGTCGAAGCGCGTGTTCAGGCCGGTGCCGACCTCAGTGACGGTGCCCGCAGGGTGCCGGGCCAGGAACGCGCGGACCCAGTGGTCGAAGATCGCTGTGCGCAGCACGGTGACGAACCCGCCGGCGCCCTGGCCGTACGTGGCGGCGTCGAAGTCGATCGAGGCAACCAGCTCGACGGCCCGCGGGTCGCGCAGGACCGGGTGCCGCCGCCGGGTCTCCCGGGCGCGGGCCGCGAGCGGGATGAACAGGGTCTGCTGGACGTCGCCGAGCCGGGCCGGCTGCTTGCTCGCCATCGGGGTGTCTGCCATCCCAGCCCATTAGACACCGTGTCGGCACCGGGTGGCACACTGGCCGGCATGGCTGAGATAGATCCGAAGGCGACCCTGGTCCGGTACCTGCAGCAGGCCCGGGACGCGATGCTGTGGAAGCTGGACGGGCTCGGGGAGTACGACATCCGCCGGCCCCTGACGCCGACCGGCACCAACCTGCTGGGCCTGGTCAAGCACCTGGCCGGCGTCGAGGCGGGGTACTTCGGGGCGACCTTCGGGCGGCCGTTTTCCGGCACGCTGCCCTGGGACGACGACGACCCGGACACCGAGCCGACCGTCGACATGTGGGCCACCGCCGGGGAGTCGCGGGAGTACATCACCGGGCTGTACCGCGAGGTACACGCGCACGCGGACGCCACGATCAGCGCGCTGGAGCTGGATGCCACCGGGCACGTGCCGTGGTGGCCGACCCCGCCCAACCCGGTGACGCTGCACCTGATCCTGGTCCACGTGATCGCCGAGATCAACCGGCACGCCGGGCACGCCGACATCGTCCGGGAGCTCATCGACGGGTCCGCGGGGCACCGGGCAGGGGCCAGCAACCTGCCGGAGCACGACCCGGCCGCCTGGGCGAAGCACTGGACGCGGGTCGAGCAGGCGGCGCGCGAGGCGGCGGGCTGAGGACGGGGGCTAGGCCGCGAGGGTCGCGCCCGGACGTTCGTCGGCCGTCTCGGGCCGCTCGCCCCGCGGCCGGGACAGCTGCTGGCGCCGCAGTGACACGGCCGCGACGACGATGAGCGCGGCGCCGTAGCCGAGCTGGCCGGCCCAGTGCTGGGTCAGCCCGGGCTCTGAGCGCAGCGGGTGCAGCGGCGTCAGGTACCGGGCCGCGGCCAGCGCCAGCCACTCCGCGCGCCCGTCCAGGGCGACGAGGGCGACCAGCAGCATCGGGTACCACAGCAGCGACGGGGTGGTCACGGCCAGCGCCACGCCGGTCATGACGACCGCGCCGCCCCAGGGCCGGGCCGGGTCGGCGCGGCGCATGACGGCCAGGCCGGTCCCGGCCAGCACGGCGACCGCGGCCAGGGTCGCCCACCGGCCGGGCACGGCCAGGCCGACCAGCTCGAACCGGCCGCCGGTGCCGTAGCCGCCCTGGGTCAGGTAGACGGGCAGGAACCCGATCACCTTGGCCCCGACGGCCGCCAGGTGCGGCAGGTAGACCGCGGCGGTGGCGCCGGCGATCGCGGCGGCCACGATCACCGGGCGCCGCCGCAGCACCGCCGGGACGGCCAGCACCGGCGTGACCTTGGTCGCGATGGCCAGGCCGAGCAGGACGCCGCCGCCGAGGGCGCGCCGGGCGGTGAGCCCGCCGGGGCGGGCCAGGGTGAGCAGCGCGGCGACGGTGAGGAACGCGGCCAGCACGTCGACGTGCGCCCCGTTCCCGGCCTGCAGCGCGGTGACCGGGCACCACGCCCACAAGACGGCCAGCCGCGGGTCGCGGCCGAGCCGGCGCAGCCCGCGCACCAGCAGGAAGCTGGTGACGATGGCGCACAGCGCGCCGGCCGCCTGGATCGGGAGGGACGCCCGGCCCGCGGGCGGGGCCAGCTCGCTGACCGCCGTGAAGTAGGCCTCGGCGACCGGGGGGTAGATGGTCGGCACCCGCGGCCGGTTGATCAGGGTGCAGCCGGCCGGCAGGCTCGGCCCCACGCAGTAGGTCCCGTCGGCGGGCCACAGCGACGGGTCGCGCAGGGGCGCGAGCTGCGGCGCGGCCGGAACGTAGCGGTAGGGGTCGATGCCCGCCGCCTGGACCCGGCCGTCCCAGACGTACCGGTACAGGTCGTCGCTGCCGAAGGACGGCGCGGTGATCGCGGCGAGCTGGATGAGGATCCCGCCGAGCAGGATGACCGGCACGGCCCGGCGCGGGCTGACCCCGAGCACGAGCCACGCGCCCGCGGCGAAGGCGGCCCAGGCCAGGACGTAGATCCCGAGCGGCTGGAATGCCGCCAGCGCCGGGTACAGCCGGACGGTGATCCCCGTCACGACCGCCAGCACCAGCCCCGCCCCGGCCGCGGCCGCGGTCCTGCGCCATCCGTTCATGATCAGCAGGGTGCCAGCCCGGCTCGGCCCGCGGGCCGCTGGCGGCGGCTCCGTAAGGAACCGTTAAGACAGCACGGCGAACCAGCGGCCGGCGTCGGCCCAGCTCTGCCGGACCAGCAGCCCCGCGGCCGCGGCCAGTGCCCCGATCTGGTCGGCGCCGACCCAGGCCCACGGAAACCACGGCCCCGCGCCCGCCTCCGTCCGCAGCCGGACCCGCTCGGGCGCCGAGCCGGACCCGGGCGGGCTGACCTCGGTCACCACCGCGCCGCCGGGGGCGAGCAGCTCGCGGGCGCGGCGCAGCAGGGCGACCGGGTCGCCGCCGATGCCGATGTTGCCGTCGGCCAGCAGGACGGTGGCCCACCGGCCGGTCCCCGGCACGGTGCCGAACACGTCGCGCTGCAGGGCCAGCGCCCCCAGGGACCGGGCCAGCGCGACGGCGTAGGGCGTGATGTCGATGGCCAGCGCCGGGACGCCGCGCTCGGCGAGCGCGACGGTCAGGCGCCCCGGGCCGGCCCCGACGTCGAGGGTCGGGCCGGCGCAGCGGCGCAGCAGCGACTCGTCGCCGGGCGCGACGGCCAGCCACTGCCGGGCCTGGAGCGGGCGGGCGGTCCCGTCCGCGCGCTCGACTTCCGGGGCGGCGACGCCGGCCAGCGCCTGCTCGTACAGCTCACCGATCACGGACGGTCCGACCCCCTGCCGGGTGCGGTTGCGGTTGCGGGTACGAGGCCGAGAGCGTAGCGGCCCGGCCGGCGCGCAGACCCTTACGAAGCCGTGACGTATCGGCCATGGCCTGCCCGAATGCAACGAATTGGCTACGGTGTCCATGGGACCTGCCGACCGGCCATGCGGGCCGGGCTGCCAGCGACCCAGGACGAGGTGGCCAGGGATGCTGAATAACCCGGACCCGCCGGGCCGGATCATGGTCGTGGACGACGACGCGACCCTGACCGATGTGGTCGGCCGCTACCTGTCGCGGGACGGGCACCAGGTCGTCTGCGTCCCCGACGGCTTTGCCGCGCTGCGCCGCGTCCAGGAGGACCCGCCGGACCTGGTCGTGCTGGACCTGATGCTGCCGGGCATGAGCGGGCTGGAGGTCTGCCGGCGGCTGCGCGAGCACTGGCCGATCCCGGTCGTGATGCTCACCGCGCTCGGCGAGGAGACGGACAAGCTGGCCGGCTTCGAGACCGGCGCGGACGACTACGTGACCAAGCCGTTCAGCCCGCGCGAGCTGGCCATGCGGGTCCGGTCGGTGCTGCGCCGGGCGCGCGGCAGCGGCCTGGCCGGCGCCGCGCCGCTCGGCCTGCTGCGCGACGGCAGCCTGGCCGTCGACCTGAGCGCGCACGAGGTCCGCCTCGGCGCCGAGCTGGTCTCCCTGACCTCGCGCGAGTACGACCTGCTGGTCTTCCTGCTGCGCCATCCGCGCCAGGCCTTCACCCGGGAGGAACTGCTGGACGGCGTCTGGAACTGGTCGTTCGGCGACACCTCCACCGTCACGGTGCACGTCCGCCGCCTGCGCGAGAAGCTCGAGCGCGACCCGACCCGCCCGCGCCGGATCGCCACCGTGTGGGGCATCGGCTACCGGTACGAGCCCGAGGCCGCATGATCTCCCCGGGCGACCTGTGGACGGTCTGCTACTACGTGGCCGGCATCTCGGTCGTGGTCACGGCGGCCGGCCTGCTGGCGGTGCGGCTGCTGGCGGCCCGGTCGGTCGCCACCATCCTCACCCTGATCGCCGCCGTCACCGTCCTGGCCACCTCGGCGGGCTCGGTGATGATCGCGCAGAAGATGTTCATCTCGCGGGCCGACCTCGACGTGGTCATGGCCGTCGTGGTCATCGGCGGGATCGCCGGCTTCGTGGTCGCCCTGCTGGTCGGGCGGCGCGTGTCCAAGTCGAGCCGCCTGCTGCTGGGCGCCGTCCAGGAAGTGGGCCGCAACGGCGAGTACGAGGCGCCCGACGCCGTGCTGCCCGCCGAGCTGGCCGGGCTGTCGGACGCGCTGGCCGGGGCGCATCGCCGGCTGGCCGAGGCCCGCGACCGCGAGCGGGCGCTGGAGGCCAGCCGCCGTGAGCTCGTCGCCTGGGTCAGCCACGACCTGCGCACCCCGCTGGCCGGCCTGCGGGCCATGGCCGAGGCGCTGGAGGACGGGGTGGTCACCGACCGCCCGACGGTCAGCCGCTACCACACCCAGATCCGCAAGGAGACCGACCGCCTCACGGTCATGATCGACGACCTGTTCGAGCTGTCCCGCATCCACGCCGGCGCGCTGCGGCTGATCAAGCGCCAGGTCGAGCTGGGCGAGCTCATCGGCGAGGCGCTGACCAGCGCGGAGCCGCTGGCCCGGGCCAAGGGGGTGCAGCTGCGGGGCTTCGCGGCGGCCAGCCCGCCGGTCCTGGTCGACTCGGCGGAGGTCGGCCGCGCGCTGCGCAACCTGGTCAGCAACGCGATCCGGCACACCCCGGCCCACGGGTCGGTGGAGGTGCTGGGCGACGAGGGGGCCGGCATGGCCCGGGTCAGCGTGTCGGACTCGTGCGGCGGGATCCCGGCCGAGCACCTCCCCCGCGTCTTCGACGTCGCGTTCCGCGGCCAGCCCGCCCGCACCCCCGGCCCCGACGAGGGCGCGGGCCTGGGCCTGAGCATCGCGCGCGGCATCATCGAGGCGCACTCGGGGCGGATCGGGGTCCGCAACGTCGGCCCCGGCTGCCAGTTCGCCATCTGGCTCCCGGTGGCGAGGGACGGGGTGCTGGCCCGGCCGGCGGCGGCCAGGTCCGCTTAGGGCAGGCCAGCCGCGGCCGGACCGGGCCGCTAGCCCGGCGGGGTCGGCTGGGCCAGCTGCGGGCGGCGGGCCGGGTTCCGCAGCGGGGCATGCGCGAACTGAGCCATTCCCTGGCGAAACGAAATGCTCGCGTGAAAGCCCAGCTCCGAGCGAGCCAGCTCGGGCGACGCGACAACGTGCCGGACGTCGCCGACCCGGAAC